>NZ_JBSGAQ010000002.1:0-658486 GCF_053600815.1 Mycobacterium sp. NPDC004974
ACGGCGGCAACACCAACGTCGACGACATGGCCCTGGCCTGCGGCCCCGACAACCGCCTCGTGCACACCAACGGCGGCTACACCACCACCATCAACGACCACGGCGAAGTCGAATGGCACCCACCACCAGAACTGGACCACGGCCAACACCGCATCAACTACCACCACCGCCCCGAACTACTCCTCACCCCACCCGAGGACCAACCAGAACCGGAACCAAAGCAGCACCCCGAGCAGCCTCCCGACTGGGAACTGCAATGGGACCCGCAATGGGACCTGGACTGGGACAACGACTTCGACCAACCCACACCCAACACACCCAATGTCGAACACCTCTGGAACCCCGAACCATCCGCCCCAGAACCGCTCGACCCCGGACTTCCACCCGGCTGGACACTGCTCAACACCAACCACGCCCTCAGCGGCAAAGCAGTCCGCGGTCCCTAGCTAGGCGTCATGTCCGGGGGCCATCGACTTCGCGTCGAGTCGCCAGTGAATCCCTGACCACCTCAGCGTGGTGTGCGTGGGCAATGTGCGCATGGGCAATGTGATGACGCCCGGCGGCGGCGTCCACCCCGTTGCGCACACCACAACGCAGTTCGGCGGGCTAGATCGGGGTGAACGATGAGATCAGCCAGTTCCCATCGACTTTCGTGAGCCCGACCTTCACGGCGCTGGCCGCCTGTGCCGGTTCGGGGTTGTCGCGGCTGGTTGTCGCCTGGTTCAGGTAGACCAACACCTCCGCGGTATCGGACTGCACGGTGATCGGAGCAGCGCGCACGACCGAGGCGGTGGCGCGGATGTCTTTCTGTTTGGCCGCGGGCGCCACGAACTTGTCGGCGAACTCGCTGTAGTACGTCAAGAAATCGCCGGTCAAGCGGGAACGCGCGTCGGCGAAGTCCTGATCCAAACTGTCTGGCGCATAAGACAACAACGCCACCGAACCGTCGGACGCCGCGTCGACCACCGTCGTGGACGCGGCGGCGATCCCATGATCCACGCGATACATGGCGAAATAGAGTGCCGCGGCAGAGCTCGCCGAAGCCAGCAGCACGCAGACGACCGCGATCGGTCGCCATCGCCGGGCAACGCGATGGATCCACCGCTCCCGGGGAGCGGCACCCTCGGCGGCACCCTCATCGGCTACCGTCTGCTCGGCCTCGATCTCGCTGGCACAGTCGGCCTTTGACTCCTCGATATCAGCTTCGGCTGTTGTTGCGCTCACGGGACGAACTCCACTTTCGACATCTTGATCTGTCCCCCGTCTTTGACCATGGTGAGGCTCAAGCGCCAGTTCCGCGGCTGCTGATTGGCACCGGCCGAGTTGCTGACTGTGGTTGCCGTGCCGACGAGGACGACGGCGGAGTCCCCGTCCATCGACTGCACTGCCGAGGCCTTCGCAGTCGCCTTCGTCGTGGCTTTCGAGTCCTGCGCCGCTTTCACCAGATCTTCGGCGGTGGACTGGATATCGTCCTTGAACTGACCGGTCGAGTTGTCGATGATCTGCTGGACGTTCTGCTGTGCCGTGGCGCTGTCGATCGACATCAGGGTGACGGCGGCCTGCGACGCGGCGGCCGCGAATTCCGCGCGGCGCTGCTGCTCACGGTCGGCCTGCTGGTGAGACCAGATCATGTATCCGCCGGCCGCCAGCAACGCACCGCTGACCAGGATGGCGATGCCGGCGAGCAACGTCGCGAGACGCGGACGCCATCTACGTTTTCCGCCCGCGTCCGACGGTTGGTCCCCGTCCTCGTCCTGGTCCTCGTCCTCATCGGCGGGGTCGGAGGTTTCAACCTGATCCGGCAACTCCAGGTCGTCGTCGCTCAGCTGCGAAGTGACCTCGTCGGCCTCGTCGAGTTCGGCTGTCTCAGTTTCCTGGTCGGAGCGGCTGAGTAACCGCATAGTGCACCTCCGGTTGGTCTCGGCCAGTCGCGGATGGCACCAGTTACTGCGGTCGCCTCATGGCCGATGTGACTGCTGCCGCACGGTAGTGCGGCGACGGGCCGCGTCGGCGCCGCTGTCCCACCCAGCGGTCACCAGCGCGCCGATCACCAGTTCCGCAGCGAACACAACGCCCCTTTGGGGCCGGCAGCACGGTCGACGACGACTCCGTCGATGGCCAGTTCGCAACTCAGGGCGCGCGGAGATTGCGGAGCCAGCCCGGCGGTGCTGACGGTGACCATGGCCCATTTCATGGGGTCGGCGAGCGTGGTCTCGCGGATCCATGGCTCGCCCGGTTCCAGCGTGAGGTCGTCCTTGGGGCTGAACTCGTACGGGTTGTGGCTGTAGTCCGCCCACGTCGGTGGGTCGACCTCGCGGAAGTAGATGCCGACGGTCGTCGGCTCCTCGGCGGTGACGGTGTAGGTCACGCGGTGCAGCAACGGGCCCTCGTCCGCATGTGCCGGTGTCGCCAACGGAAGGCACGCACCGAGCGCGACGGCCAGCACCGCGCCCGCGCGGCGCCTCGACACCGCACCACCTGACGCGTCAGAGATCGCCACGAAGCCACCTGCTCGCGCCGTCACTGGACACACAAGTCAAGAAGAGCCCGTCGGGCGCCTGGGCGACGGAATTTTCGAAGCCGGTACATGGGGTGTTCTCCTCGCGAATGCCTTTCAGAGGCGGTGACCGGAAGTAACGCGGCTCGTACCGGCGCGGCGACCCGCAGAAGACCAGCCGGCCCCACGAGGTGGTGCCGAAGACGTAGTACGCCGTATCCCCACACGGCGCGCCGAGCACGACCCCGCCGACGATCCCGGGTACGCACGAGGGTTCACTGCATCCGGCAGGTTCTGCGCTCGCCGGGGCGGGGGCGGTCATCGCCCCCGCGACGAGCAGACCTGCCATGGCTGCCAACGGTATCCGCACGCACGACACTGTGGCACGGCCGAATCCGGCTGCCATCGCATTGCCCACTAGGTGGGAGGTTGTCCGTCAAAAGGCGCCAGAAGTTGGACAGTGAAGGCTTGCCACGGCGACCGCCGGTGGCCGGTGTACGGAGGAGTTTGGTGATGCGGGTGTCGACGGCATTCATTGGGGCAGGGGTGCTTACCGCCGCTGTGGTGGGCGGTTTGTGCAGCCCTGTCGCCGAGGCATCTCCGAGTAACTGGGGTCTCAACGGGACGTACATCGCCACGTCGAACGGTGAGTGGGCCAAGTCGAACGACATCTTCCACGACGAGGCCAGCATTCGTGGCACCTGGACGATCTCCACGACATGCAGTTACCCGAGCGAATGCACCGGCACGGTCGACACCGACTGGGGTTGGAGCGCACCGATCTACAAGAAGAGCGGCGTCTGGTACGTCAAGAGGACGGTGGACAACTGGCAGACGTGCGGCGACGGCACCGCCGGCCCGGGTCTGCAGGTCTACCGCTTCTTCCCCTCGAACGAGAGCGCCACCGCAGTCGATCCGGCGTCGACCACCTTGGTGGGCGAGGATTCGACCACCGGCGTCAGCGGGTCGTGCGGCACCAGCAAGGTGGTGTTCATCACGATGCCGTTCAAACTCGTGAAAACGGCCTGACCGGACAGCTTTTCAGCTGTCCGGCCAGTTCCGGTACCGGCCCCCGCAATGAATCCCGTTGCGGGGGCTTTTCGGATCAGGTGGTGAACAGGTCCTGCCAGGTCTGCTCACCGGTGCGCGGTACGAGGTCGGACTGCCGGTACACCTTGCCGTCCGGGGTGGCGTACCGACCCGTCTGCGGATCGTAGGTGGCGATCGCAACCGATGGCCCGGCAGATTCGCCTGGGCTGAACGCACTTGGCGCCACTGTCGGAGCATCCGGGCTCGGCGGTGCCTCAGCAGCCGGTGCCTCGGCCGGCGGTGCGGCAGGCGCCTCGGCAGGCGGCGGCGCCTCCCCCGGCGGCACCGCGGCCGGCGGACGTAGCGTGCCCTCTATGGGGCCGTGGATGAACTTGTCATGATCGACGCGGGAGTCCGGCGCGATCCCCTGAGCGAGCAGGTTGGGATCGATCGGGTAGGGGCCGAGGGCGTGCTGCCGCATCGACAATGGCTCGTAAGGTCGGTCACTGTCACAGATTTCGACTGTGGGAGCCCGCTTTCCAGGTTTCCCCATGCACGGGTAGTTACGGGCGCCCCGGACGCCGATCGGCGAATCCTGCGGCAGCTTGCAGTACAGCCCGTCGGGGGTATCGATGTCGGTGGTGTCCTCCGGAGACCGCCACGACGACGGCGGCAGGAACCCGACGGTGCACGCCGGCGGGTCGCCCATCGTAAGAGTGAAGTCTCCCAACGACATTCCGATTGGATTGTTCTTCGGCGCACCGTATGACTGCGTCGCCGAGATCGACGGCGGCAGAAGCACCAGTAGCTGCTCCAGCGACGGGTGGTAGGTCACCCCGACCTGGCCCAGGCTGGTGAGGTTGGCCAGCAACAGCGGCAGCGTGGGTTTGACTTGATTGAACAAGCGGGAGGCTTCGTCTGCGGCTCCCGGCCCTTCCTTGAGCAGGGTGCGCACGTGCTGGTCGTCGTCGGCGACCTGCTTGGTGATTCCGGCCATGCTGCGAGCCCAGGTACGGATCGCATCGACCGATTCGGCCTGCCCGTCGAGAAGTGGCGCGCCGTCATCGATGAGCGCACGGGACTGATCGGACGCGGCGTTCGCCTCGGCGATCAGTCTCGACGAGGAGTCCAGCAACGCCCCCATATCGTTTCCAGAGCCGTTGAAGGCCTTGAAGGTTTCATCGAGCAGCGGGCTGATCTTGTCCTTGGGGATGCTGCCCATGAGTGAACTGACCTGATCGAGCATCGGCCCGACGGCCTGGGGGATCGATGTGTTCGACGCCGGGATCACCGAGCCGTCGTGCAGATACGGTCCCGAGTCGTTGCGGGGTTGCAAATCGACGTACTGCTCGCCCACTGCCGACACGCTCAAGACCGCTGCGTGCAGGTCTGCGGGAATCTTGGGTGAAGTGTTCAGCGACAGTGTCGCTTCCGCTCCGTCCCGGGTGGGCCGCACCTCGGTGACCTTCCCCATCTGAACACCGCGATAGGTCACGTTCGAGAACTGGTAGAGCCCACCGGTTCCCGGCAGTTGCAGGGTCACCGTCATTCGCCCGATGCCCAGGAGGGTGGGGGCCTGCAGGTAGACGATGCCCATCAGGGCCATGCCGATCACCGACGCCACCGCGAAGATGGCCAGCTGGATTCGGACGAAACGGGTGAGCATCAGTTGCCTCCGTTCGGCGCTACGGGGTCAGAAGGCGCCACTGCCGCAGGCGGATCGGGCTGCGGTTCCGGTGCGGGCGCCGCGGCCTGGTCCACCGGGGCCGCCTGACCATTGGCCGGAGCCTGGTCGATCAGCGGCGGCACGGTGGCCACCGCGGCCGGTGGCGGCGTCAGTGGCATGCCGAGCGGGTCCTTCGTGTAGTTGGCGAAGAAGGGGTCGCCGGGCGCCGGGGTGAGGGGCAGCCCCTCCTGGCCCCACCGGGTGCCCAGGAACAATCCCCGCTTCAGCCTCGGAATCGTGAAGTCGAAGGTGATGAACTGGTTGAGGTAGTCCCCGCGGATCGCCCGGTCGATGAAGTTCTGCGGGTAGGGATATGTCGGCGCGAACGCCAGCACGGTGCCCAGATTCGGGCCGACGTCGGCCAGCGCCTTTACCGTCGGTTCGAGGTTGCGCAGGTTGGTCAGCAGGTCGTCCCGCGTCGCGTTGACGAGATTGGTCGCGGTGTCGCTGAACTTCCCGAACTTCTCCAGCGCGGTGGTGATGCGCGGGCGTTCCTTGACCAGGACGTCCAGTGCCGGCGGTATCCGGTTCAACGCCGTGGTGATCACCTCCTGCTGTCCGGCCAGCGTGCCGGCCAGCCGGTTCAGTGCCGTGATGGAGGCGTTGATGTCGTCCCGTTGGTTGGCGAACATGCCGACGACGTCGTCGAGCCGGGTGAGTAGGTCGCGGATCTTGTCTTCGCGGCCGTTCAGCGCGGCGTTGAATTCGGTGACCAGGTCACCGATCTTGCCCAGGCCTCCGCCGTTGACGAGCACAGACAGCGATGACAGGGTCTGTTCGGTCGACGGATATGTCGAAGTCTGGTTGAGCTCGAGGGTGGCGCCCGGGGCAAGCCGCCCGGACGGAGACTGCCCGAGCGGCGGATCGAGGGCGATGTGCATGGAGCCCAGGAGGCTGGTCTGCCCGACGGTGGCGATCGCGTTGGCCGGAACGACGACGTCGGGCTTGACCGAGACCTCCACGTCCGCATGCCAGCCCTTGACCACCATGCGGGAGACGCTGCCCACGATGACGTCACCGATCATCACGGGCGAATTGGATTCCAGTGTCCCGATATTGGCGAGTTCGACGTGATAGACCGTCGCGTCCGGCCCGCGCCCCACGGTGCCGGGCAGGGGCAGGGAGTTCAGCCCGTGGAACGCACATCCGGTCAGCGTGGCCACCGAGCAGGCGGCTACCGCGGTCAGGCGCGTGAGCGACCGCCGAGTGATCATGGGGTGCCTCCTGGGGCGGGCGGTGCGGGGACCGGTGCAGCTTCGGCAGGAAGCAGCATGTCCCGCAATGTCTTCGGTGCTTGCACGGGCGGGTCCGAGACGATCGGCGATCCGGGATAGGCCGCGGGCGAGGTATTCGCGGGCAGTCCGTTGGGTGCGTACGCACCAGGTGCCCCCGGGGTCGCACCCCATCCGGCCGGTGGCGCCATGTCATCGGCGCCGGTGTAGGCCGACACGGCAGGCGGTAGATCTTCGTACGGCTGCGGACGCCCGCCGGCCCCGCCCGGTGCCAGGTTGGGATCGGTGTACACCAGATTCTCCGGGCTGGGCGACTTCTTCAGATAGGCGTTGAACGGCATCGGCATGTGGTTGAAGTTGAGCAGCGACAGGGCCGGTCCGAGGTACTGCGCGCACAACTTGCCCGATTCCGCTGCGGTGGCATTCTTGACCGCGCCGATCGCCGAGCACACCACAGATAACGGATCGGAGAAGTTCGCCAGCGAGAATGCGCCGACTGCGGTACCGCTGTCGGGGTTGTAGATGTTGTAGCCGTTGGCGATCGCGTTGGGCGCGACGTGCAGGACGTTCTCGAGCTTGGTCTTGTTGTCCACCAGATTCTGCGTGACGTTGGTCAGCCGCTCCAGCTGCTCGGCCGTCTGGTCACGGCTGCCTGCGACGAATCGCCGGACGTTGCCGACGGCGTCGGCCAGGTTCGTCAGGGCGCCGTCCAGATCGGAGCGGCTCCCGTCGACGACGCTGGTCACGTTCGCGAGATGGCCCTGGAATTCCACGATCTGGGCGTTGCTGTCCCGCAGCGCCGTCACGAAGACCTGCAGATTCTTGATGATGCCGACGACATCGCCGCTCCCCTGGCCCAGAATCTTTGCGACACCGGACAACTGGCTGATGGCCTCGTGCAGTTTCTCGCCGTTGCCGTCCATGGCCGCGGCGGCACTGTCGACAAAGCGGCTCAGCGAGGTGGCCGACGCTCCGTTGATCGGCCCCAGATCGGACGCCAACCGCATCAGCTGGTCCTTGACCTGGTCCCACTCGACGGGCACCGCGGTGCGTTCCACCCCGATCTGCGAACCGTCGGCCATCGTCGGACCGGCATCTTCATAGGCCGGGGTCAGCTGGACGTACCGGGCGGCAACGAGGTTCTGCGCCATGAGGATTGCCTTGGCATCGGCCGGGATCTTCACCCCACGATCGACGGCGAGGACCATCCGCGCCTGCCCACCGACCGGTTCGATGCTCTTGATGGAGCCGACCTTGACCCCGGCGACGCGAACCTCGTCACCCGGGTAGATCGCGGTGGCCGAGGTGAAGTACGCGGTGATGGTGGTCGGCTTGAAGACGGTCTGCCGGACGATCACCACCGTGCCGGCCAGCGCCAGCACGGCGAGCAGCACCAGCGCGACGCGGCTGATCCTCTTCCGGTTGCGGGCGATCATCGACTTCCTCCAGGAATGCCGTTGTAGGGGAAGGGGAATTCGGCGCGTGGGCCGGCATTGTCCGGTGGTTGTCCGGCGTTGGTACCGCGCCGGAATCCGAAGGCGTAGTCGAAGAACGGCTGGATGGTTTGCGCAGGATTGAGGTTCGAGACAAAGGCGTTGTAGTAGAAGCCGTTGTTCACCGATTCACCCTGGGTGACTTGGTATTTGGCCAGGCCCGTCAATGCGCCCGCGATGTTGTCACGGTTCTTCTCGAGCATCGCGCTCACCGAGTTGAGCTGTTTGAGGGTGGGTGCGAGCTCTTCTTCGTTGTCGTGGACGAGTCCGGAAAGCTGCTGGGACAGCGCCGAGGTGTTGGCCAGCAGGTTGACGACCGCGTACCGGCGTTGGTCGAGCACCCCGGTCAACGCGTTCGCGTCCAGCAACAGCGTGTTGACCTGCTCGCTTCGCTTCGACAGGATGCCGGTCACATCGGCGGCGCTCTTGAGCAGATTGGACAGGGACTCGTTGCGGCTGTTCAGCGTTTCCGACAACCGGGACAGGCCTTCGAACGTGGGCCCCAGCTGCGGCGCCATCCGGTCGATGGTGTCCGACAACGTATCCAGGGACTGGGTGAGCGCCGCTGTGTCGGTGCCGGCCGTGTTGTTCGTGAAGTCGCCGACGGCGTTGGTCAACGAATACGGCGACGCCGTCCTGGTGATGGGGATCGTTTCCGAAGCGTGCATCGTGCCGGCGCCGGCCGGTTCCAGGGTCAGCATCCGGGCACCGAGCATCGTCCCGGTGCGGATGTGCGCCGTGGTGTCGGAACCGAGGCGGACCTTGCTGTCGAGGGTGAAGGTCACCAACGCCTTCCCATGGCTCAGGCTGACATCGGTGACGAGGCCCTTGGTGACTCCGGAGATCTTGACGTCGTTACCGGTGGTGAGCCCACCTGCCTCGGCGAACAGTGCGTTGTATTTGACCGAAGTGGCCCATGACCACAGCGCCTGCGGCTGGAGACCGACGGCGATGATCATCGCGATCAGCACGATGCCGATGAGTCCGCTCCGGATGAGGTGCGATCCACGGTATTTCAGCATCAGGGCTCCCCACAGCGTCCGGAGTTCTGGATGATCCACGGGAAGTACGCGGTACGCCCCTGTAGGTCGGTGACGCGGACATTCATGCCACACACGTACTGGTTGATGAAGCTGCCGTAAGCGCCCAACCGGACCAGCTTGCGGTAGTTCTTGGGCGCGTTCTGCAACGACAGATCCAGCCGCGCCATGTCGTCCTCGTTGGAGAGCAACGGCGCCAGGCGGGTGAGTTGATCGACGGTGCCCGACAGCGGAGGCCGGGCCTGTGTCATCAAATCCGCCAGGGAGGCGGTGCCGTTGTCCAGGGCGTTGATCGCCTCTCCGATGGGATCGCGTTCCTGCGACAGACCCGTGATGAGTTGTTGCAGTTGCTCGACAGCACCCGAGAACTTGTCGCCGTCCTTGGCAACCGTTGCCACGGCGGTCTTCAGGTTGTCGATCAGTTGTTGCACGGTCTGTCCGTTGTCGGCGAGTGCCTGGGTGAACGAAGTCGTGTGGGCCATCAGCGATTCCACCGTGCCGCCCTGGCCCTGCAGGATCTGGATCAACGAGTTGGTCAGGGCGTTGACGTTCTGGGCGTTGAGCCCCTGGATGACGGGCTTGAGCCCGCCGAGGAGAAGGTCGAGATCCAGTGCCGGCTCGGTGCGCTCGACCGGTATCTGTGACCCGGGCGGCTGGAGCTTGGTCGAGCCAGGACTGTCGAGCAGCTCCAGATACCGGTTGCCGACCAGGTCCAGATAGCGCACCGCGATCTTGGTGGCAGTCGTCATGACGACTTCGCGGTCCGCGTCGAAGTGCACCAGCACCTTGTTGTCAGGCTGCAGGGCAACGTCATTGACCGTACCGACGCGGATACCGGCGACACGTACCGAGTCACCGGCCTTCAGGCTGGACGCATCGGTGAACATGGCCGAATAACCGTTCGTCGACCCGGTGCGGTACTGGCCCATGATCGCGAACAGCGCTCCGGTCAAGAGCAGCATCGTCAGTCCGAACACGCCGAACTTCACAGCGGTCCCGCGGCTGCGCGTCATCCCGGTTGTCCTATCTGGGCGGTGTTGCGTGGCGGGCCGTCGAGCGGGCCGTACAGCGCTTGCTTGAGTGCGTCGGAGTTCAACAGGATCCCCTGATTGCCGTACTGCGCGGGGTTGGCGTTGATATCGGTCACGATGAACGGCGGCCGCTGCTCGAAACCGACCTCGGGCAGGCCCTGGCACTGCGGGCCGCCGGTGGCGGCGACCTTCGGCAGGTTGCCCGGGTAGCGGTAGCGTTCGGTGCCCAGCAGGAACGAGTCCAGCAGCATGACGCCCGGCAACGGTGTCGGCGGACCGAGGGCCAACGGCTCCAAGCCCTTCAGCGCACAGTTGAGCGCCGGGTTGTACTGGTTGAGCAGGTTCGTGGTCGGCACCAGCAGTCGCATGGCGTCGGTCACCGCAGCACTGTTGGTCGCGACCACGTCGTTGCCGACGTCGGCCAGCCCGATCGCGCTGACGAGCAACGCATCCAGATCGTTCCGTTGATCGAAGATCGTGTTGCTGAGCTGCGTCGAATTGCGGACGGTGTCCATCAACTGCGGTCCGGCGTCGGCGTACGCGTTGAACACCTGTGGTGCGACAGCCATCTCATGGCTCAGCGTGGGAAGGCTGGGGGCGATCTTGGCCAGCAGGGCGTCCAGATCGACCAGGGTCTGCCCCAGCTTGTCACCGCGACCGTCGATCGCCTGGGCCATCGCGCCGAGCGTCTCGTTCAGCTTCTCCGGTTGGATCTGCGCCAGCACCGTCACCAGTTGCTCGAACACCGTGTTGATCTCGACGGTGGTGTGCGTCGCATCGAGAACCTGGCCGGCGTACATCGATGTCGGCGACGGCTTCGGCGGTGGCACGAGTTGGACGAACTTGGCGCCGAACACGGTGCTCGAGGCGATCTCGACACCGGTGTTGGATGGAATCAGCTGCAGGTCATCAGGGTTCATCGCCAACCGGAGGGCCGCCTGCCCGTCAGGCAGTGCTTCGATCGCGACGACCTTGCCGACCTGCGCACCGTGCAGTTTGACCTTGGCGTCGGGATTCATCACCAGACCGGCGCGCGGAGAGATGACGGTCACCGACGCTGTGGGCGCGACCCCACCGCGGAACGCCACGATGGCGCCGACGATGATCGCGGCGATCACCACCACCGTGATCAGTCCGCTCAGTTGACGTTTAGCGTCACGCGACATCAGATGCCTTCTCTAGCCGGAGAGGTTGAAGTTGCCGTTGGAGCCGTAGACGGCCAGCGAGATCAGCAGCGTGATCGAGACGACCACGATCAGCGACGTCCGCACCGCGTTTCCGACCGCCACTCCCACGCCGGCCGGGCCCCCGGTGGCGAAGAAGCCGTAGTAGGTGTGCACCAACAGGATCGCCAGCGCCATCAGCAGCGCCTGCAGGAAGGACCACAGCAGGTCGATCGGGTTGAGGAAGGTGCTGAAGTAGTGGCCGTACAGACCGCCCGACTGCCCGAGCAGCACAACGGTGGTGAACTGGCTGGCCAGGAACGACAGGATCACCGCGATCGAGTACAGCGGCGTGATGGCGATCATCCCGGCCACGATGCGGGTGGACACCAGGTACTCGACCGGCCGGATCGCCATCGACTCCAAGGCGTCGACCTCTTCGTTGATCCGCATCGCGCCGAGCTGCGCGGTGACGCCGGCACCGAAGGTGGCGGCCAGACCGATACCGGCGACGATGGGCGCCGAGATCCGGACATTGATGAAGGCCGCCAGGAACCCGGTGAGCGCTTCGATCCCGATGTTGCCCAGCGAGCTGTAACCCTGGATCGCCAGGACCCCGCCGGTGGCCAGGGTCAGGAACCCGACGATGACGACGGTTCCGCCGATCATCGCCAATGTTCCTGCGCCCATGCTGATTTCAGCGATCAGCCGGACGACTTCCTTGCGGTAGTGCGCAGCCGCGAACGGCACGCCCGCCAGGGCCCGACCGTAGAACAGGACATGGTCACCGATGCCGCTCAGCACGGCGCCGGGCCGTCGCACAGCGCGGGACAGTCGCGGGTAGGCCGACTGGAGTACCGCCGTCGATGCCGTCATCGGGTCGTCATCTGGATGCCGATGGCGGTGACCACCACGTTGACGACGAACAGTGCCATGAAGGCGTACACCACTGTTTCGTTGACGGCGTTGCCCACCGCTTTGGCGCCTCCGCCCGAGACGGTCAGACCGCGGTAGCAGGCGACCAGGCCGGCGATCAGGCCGAACAACGCGGCCTTGACGCAGGAGATGATCACCTCGGGAACGCCGGTGAGCAGGGTGATGCCCGCAGCGAACGCACCGGGGTTGACGTCCTGGACGAACACCGAGAACAGGTATCCGCCAAGGATTCCGATGATCACGACGACGCTGTTGAGCAATAAGGCGACCAGCCCTGATGCGAGCATTCTGGGGGTCACCAGGCGCTGGATCGGGTTGATGCCCAGAACCTCCATGGCGTCGATCTCTTCACGCACGGTGCGGGACCCGAGGTCGGCGCACATCGCGGTGGCCCCGGCGCCGGCCACGATCAGCACCGTCACCATCGGTCCGACCTGGGTCACGGCACCGAAGGCCGCACCCGCCCCGGAGAGGTCTGCCGCACCCAGCTCGCGAAGGAGGATGTTCAAGGTGAACGACACCAGCACGGTGAACGGGATCGCCACCAGGAGGGTCGGCGCCATCGACACCCGTGCCACGAACCAGGACTGGTCGAGGAATTCACGCCATTGGAAGGGTCTGCGAACCACGAATCTCGCGGCGTCCACCGACATGGCGAACAACCCACCCACCCCTTCGAGTGGGCCGGCGAGTTGTCGCTGCAGCATCGGATTCTCCGTTCTGTGTGTGAATCACGCGAGGGGTCGTATGACCCGGACCACTCGTATCGACCAGGAACAATCGCAGTTAATTTCGGGGCTTGGCATGGCGTATCCCGCCTATCGGGAGACCGACGCGACGGGGAGCAGAAGCGTCCTTCGCCGGCCCGCCGGAAGCACACCCCCGCGCAGATATGGCAACAAATTTCACTCACTGAGACTCAGGCCACATCACCGGCGCGAAGCGGTACACCATCTATGACAGCCCTCGACGGATAGGACGAGATGATGACCGACCGGGTGATCGACCGAGTGCGCGAGAACGCCGATCAACTACGCAGCCAGGGCCCCGAGGCGGAGAAGATCGGCAAGCTCACCGATGAGACGGTCAAGCTGATGAAGTCGGTGGGCAACATCCGGCTGCTGCAACCGAAGTCCCACGGCGGCTTGGAGGTCCATCCGCGCGAGTTCGCCGAAACCGTGATGGCCACCGCGGCGCTCGACCCGGCCGCCGGCTGGATCAACGGTGTGGTGGGTGTCCATCCCTATCAGCTGGCCTACGCCGATCCCCGGGTCGCCGCCGAGATCTGGGCCGATGACGTGGACACCTGGGTCGCCTCGCCGTATGCGCCCCAGGGTGTGGCCACGCCCATCGAAGGGAACGCCGGCGGCTACCTCCTTACTGGCCGCTGGCAGTTCAGCTCGGGCACCGACCATTGCGATTGGATCTTCCTGGGCGCCATGCTCGGCGGTGCGGACGGCAAGCCGTTGATGCCGCCGCAGATGCTGCACATGATCCTGCCGCGCCGGGACTACGAGATCGTCGAGGACTCGTGGAACGTGGTGGGCCTGCGCGGAACCGGCTCGAAGGACGTCATCGTCACCGACGCCTTCGTTCCCTCGTACCGGACGATGGACGCGACGAAGGTGATGGACGGTACGGCCCAGCGCGAGGCCGGGATGACCGACACCCTCTACCTGATGCCGTGGTCGACGATGTTCCCGCTCGGCATCAGTGCGGCGACGATCGGGATCGCCGAGGGCGCGCTGGCGGCCGCACTCGATTACCAGCGTGAACGGGCGAATGCCAGCGGAGTGGCGATCAAGGACGATCCGTACGTCATGTATGCGATCGGCGAGGCCGCCGCGGATATCAACGCCGCCCGCCAGGAGCTGTTGGCCAATGTCGACCGCATCTACGACCTCGTCGACTCGGGCGGGGACGTGTCTTTCGAGGACCGTGCCGCGGGCCGGCGCACCCAGGTCCGGGCGGTGTGGCGGGCCGTGTCAGCGGTCGACGAGATCTTCGCGCGCTGCGGCGGCAACGCCGCCCGGATGGACAAGCCGCTGCAGCGGTACTGGCGCGATGTCCACGTCGGGCAGGCGCACGCCATCCACGTTCCCGGCACGGTCTATCACGCCTCGGCCCTGAGCTCTCTGGGCGTGGACCCACAGGGCCCGCTGCGCGCGATGATCTGAGAGACACCGACCGCATTCAGCGATTAGTGTGACAGCGCCCACACTGCTATGTTACAAACAGTCATATTCCTAATAGTCATACTTCGATTAGGCATGTAGCTCACGGTGGGAGGTTTCTGATGACAACGGCTGTCGAGAAGACGGGCGAGACGCCCAGCGCCGTCATCGACCGGATTTCCCTGGTCCTCGATGCCTTCGACGGGCCCGGATGTCTGACGCTGGCTCAGATCGTCCGCCGCACCGGCCTGCCGCGTTCGTCGGCGCACCGCATGCTCGAACGTCTCGTCCACCTGCGGTGGCTTCGCCGCGAAGGCCGCGATTACCAGCTGGGCATGCGACTGGTCGAGCTCGGATCGCTCGCGCTGCATCAGGACCGCATCCACCAGGCGGCGATTCCACTCATGCGCGATCTGCACCGGGCTACCGGGCTGGTCGTCCACCTCGCGGTCCTCTGCGGCTCCGACGTGGTGTACCTGGAGAAGATCGGTGGTCAGATGGTGACCGCCATCCCGACCCGCGTCGGCGGACGCCAACCCGCGCATTGCACAGCGGTGGGCAAGGCGATACTGGCCGACAACCCGTCCGTCGAGATCAGCCTGACCTCACGCAAGACGCGGTTCTCGATCGCGACGGAACAGCAGTTGACAGCCGAGCTGGCCAAGACCCGCGCCCGCGGAGTGGCCTTCGAGCGCGAAGAATCGCTGCCGGGATTCGGTTGTGTGGCGGCGCCGATCGGCCCGGTCGGCGCCGCCGTCGCGGCAGTGTCGGTCTGCGGCCCGATGAACCGGATGACGTTCGACCAGCGGCTGACCGCACCGGTGCGGATGACGGCGATGGGCATCTGGCGCAGCGCGGAAGACGGTCCCGACCGTGCGGCGCCGACCTTGCAGCCGTTGCGTCCGCTGCGCGGTAGCCCCGCAGCACCCAGCCCCGCGGACCCGCGGACCGGGGCTACTCTGCAGCTGGCGTAGCCCGCCGATCTTGCGCTGATTTGCGGCTTTCGGCGGCCACTCGCTTCTCGAATTCTTCCCAATATTCGGGTCCGGGCAACGGAATTCCCTCACCCACCTTCGGGAAATTCGCATCGGCGTCATCGAGATCCTTGATCATCCTCAAGGTGAGTTCCCGCTCGGACGCGTAATACCGCTCCGCCCAATCCAGGGCGATCCGGGCGTAGGTCCATGTCGGATCGGCCGCGGCCCATCGTGCGCCCTTGGCGGCATCCTGATGCATCTCATCGACGTAGGCGATGTGCTCCTCGAGCATCTGCTTGAGTGCCGTGGGGTCACTGAGGTGCCCCAGGGTCACCCGCATTATCGCGGCGTGCTTCAGCGTCGGAGGATCTGCCGGCGTATCCCGCGCCCATCGGGTGACGGCATCGAGGCCGGTCTCGGTGATCTTGTACAAACGGCGGTTGCGCGGGCCGCTGTCATCTTCGCGAGAGGTCAGGAAGCCCATCTTCTCGAGCTTCTTGAGATCGGAGTAGATCTGGCTGAAGGCCGGGCTGCCGTAGTAGTAGCGCACGCCGTAGTGGAGCCATTTGCGGATGTCATAGCCCGAGAGTTCGCGCTGGTAGGACAACATCCCGAGCAGCGCCCAACTATTGGCGGCTAGCGCCGGCGCGGCTGCTGACTCGGGTTCTCCCACTACTCGAGCGTAACAACCGAGGTCACGCCGTGGTTACCCGTGAACCGCTGGCCGGGAGACTCCAGCGCTGCCGCATCGGCGATCACACCTTAATATCGCCGGGTGACCACCCCCGGCGGCCTGCAGCGCAGGCTCGGGACAACTGACGCCGTCGTGATCGGCCTGGGGTCGATGGTGGGGGCCGGCATTTTCGCCGCGCTGGCCCCCGCGGCCGCCGCGGCCGGAAGCGCGCTGCTGATCGGCCTCGCCGTCGCGGCCGTCGTCGCCTACTGCAACGCCACATCATCGGCGCGACTCGCCGCGCGCTACCCGCAATCCGGCGGCACCTACGTATACGGGCGTGAACGCCTCGGCGAGTTCTGGGGTTACACGGCCGGGTGGAGTTTCATCGTCGGCAAGACCGCGTCGTGTGCGGCCATGGCGCTGACGGTCGGGATGTACGTGTGGCCGCAATGGGCCCACGCGGTGGCGGTGGCCGCGGTGGCGGCCCTGACCGCGGTGAACTACACCGGAATCCAGAAGACGGCATTGCTGACCCGCATCATCGTCGCGTGCGTGCTGGCGGTCCTGGCCGCGGTCGTGGTGATCATCGCCGGGTCCGGCGCCGCCGATTCCGCCCGCCTGGGGATCGGTGACGACGTCGGTGCCGGCGGTGTACTTCAGGCCGCGGGACTGCTGTTCTTCGCCTTCGCCGGATACGCCCGGATCGCCACCCTGGGTGAAGAGGTCCGCGACCCGGCCCGCACCATTCCGCGTGCGATCCCGATCGCCCTGGGTATCGCCCTGGTCATCTACGCCGTGGTGGCGGTCGCCGTGCTGTCGGTGCTCGGCGGATCCGGCCTTGCGTCCGCACCCGCACCGCTGGCCGATGCGGTCGCGGCGGCCGGCGCGCCGCAGTGGCAGCCGGTGGTACGTGCCGGGGCCGCGGTGGCGGCACTCGGCTCACTCCTGGCCCTGATCCTCGGCGTATCGCGCACCACCCTGGCGATGGCCCGCGATCATCACCTGCCCCACTGGCTGGCCGCCGTTCATCCCCGGTTCGCCGTCCCGCACCGGGCCGAGGTGCTGGTCGGCATCATGGTGGCAGTGCTGGCCGCGGTGGCGGATCTTCGTGGGGCGATAGGGTTTTCGTCGTTCGCGGTGCTGCTGTACTACGCCATCGCGAATGTGTCGGCGTGGACGCTGCGGACCGAGAACCGGTGGTCCCGCGTGGCGCCGGCCGTGGGCCTGATCGGCTGCCTGGTGCTGGCCTTCTCACTGCCCCCGACCTCGGTGCTCACCGGGCTTGTCGTGGTCGCCGTCGGGGTGGCGATCTACGCCGTCCGGTCATACACGACTCGAACCGGGCATAACTAGAGTGAATTTCAGGCGTGCTTCGCGGCGGGCACCTCGCCGAGCATGACCCCGCCGGCCTTCAGCCACGCACCGACGGTGCGCGGTGCGTCCCGGTTGGGGTTGTAGACGTCTTCCTCACTGGAGAACAAGTTGTCCCCGGCGTAGACGAGGCGGGTGACGTTGGGAAAGCCGAACTCACGCCCGGGCTCGGTCGGATGATCGAGGACATTCAGGATCTCCATCACGATCGCGCCGTTTTCCTCGTCATAGGCCACCCAGGTGTGTGGGAACCGCATGTGCGGGAACGGCGCCATCGTGGCGGTGATCCACTCCCTGACCGCCTCGCGGCCCTCGAAGACGCCGTAGGCGTGCTCGATGTAGGTGACGTCCTCGGTGAACAGGTCCGCGAACGGAGCCCAGTCGCCCGTCTTGGAGCAGACCTCGACGGTCCTGGTGTAGTGATCGAGCGCGCCGGCCAGCTCATCACGGGTGAATTTCGGCATGCTGAGCCTCTCTCCTAGAACTAGAATGAATTTCAATTTTGAGTGACGTTACAGCGCAAGTGGACTGTGTTCTAGTGTGAGTTCGCCATCGACAGGGAGAAGCAGCGTTGCCGAGGATCTGGGAACCACGCCCCGCAGCGGAGCCCAGTTCGGAGCTCCAGCAGGAGCGGCGTGAGGCGATAGTGCGCGCAGCCGCGGTGCTGGGCGCGCTGCGACCGGCCGAGCAGGTCCAGATGCAGGAGGTCGCGAAGTCGGCAGGGGTGGCGCTGGGCACGCTGTACCGGTACTTCCCATCCAAGACGCACCTGTTCCTTGCCGTGATGGCCGACCGGGTCGAGGGGATGCAGGACGGCATCCATCGCCGGTCCACCCCATCGGGAACGGCGGCCGACCGGGTCTTCGACGTACTGGAGCGGGCCACCCGCACGATGCTGCGCCAACCCCACCTGAGCGCCGCCATGCTCAACTCCCTCAACACCGCCGATGGGGCGGTGGTCGCCGAGGTGGGTAGGATCGACCAGCTGGTGCGCACCATGCTCTTGGACGCCTCCGGCGTGAACGACCCGAGCCCACAACAGATCTCATTGGTGCGCCTCGTCCAACAAACCTGGCACGGGATCCTGCAGTCCAGCCTGAACGGGCGCATGTCCGTCACCGAGGCGCAGGACAGCCTCAAGACGGCCTGCGCGCTTCTGCTCGCGCCGCTCTGAGCGGACCTCAGGCCGAACGGTTACGGAATGCTTCGACGGCAGTCGGCAGGGTCGGAAAGATCCGGTCGGTGCCGATCCGGTCGAGAAAGCCCGCGGCCACCAGATCGTCGCGCAGATCCGCCTTCACCCGGGCCATTGCGAACACGATGCCCCGGGCGGTCAGCTCCCGGCGCAACTGTTCCAGCGCGTCGACCGCGGTCAGGTCAGGATCGACGTTGGCCTCGGCGCTGTAGATGAACCATTCGACCTTGCCGGGGGCGTTCTCGAGCACGGCCAACGCACGCTCCCGGAAATCCTCGGCGTTGGCGAAGAACAGCGGGGCGTCGTAGCGGTAGACGACCAGCCCCGGAACCACCTGGGCGTCCGGATAGTCGTCGACGTCATGCATCCCGGCGACCCCGGGGACATAGCCGAGGACACTGTCGTGCGGGCGGGCGATCCGCCGCAGCGCGTCCATGAGCGACAGGGCGATCGCCACCAGCACTCCGTAGAGCACACCGAGGCCCAGCACCGCGACCGTGGTGGCCACCGCCAGGAACAGCTCGCTGCGCCGGAAGCGTGCCAGCCGCCGGAACTCTGCCACGTCGATCAGCCGTAGGGCCGCGTAGACGACGAGTGCACCCAGCGCGGCCATCGGGAAGTGCTCCAGCAGGTCACGGCCGGCCAGCATGACCAACAGAACCGTCGCCAGCATCACCAACGAGTACAGCTGCGTGCGGCTGCCCACGGTGTCGCCCAGTGCAGTACGACTTCCGCTGGAACTGACCGGAAAGCCTTGCGTGACACCGGTCGTCAGGTTGCACACACCCAATGCCCGCAGTTCGGCGTTGGCGTCGATGGTCTCTCCCTTGCGCGCCGCGAAGGTGCGGGCAGTCAGGGCGTTGTCGGAGAACGCGACAACCGCTATGCCGACCGCCGGGATCACCAGAGCCACCAGCTCCGTCATCGCGACCGGTGGAAGGGCGGGTTTCGGCAGCCCGGCCGGGATGCCGCCGACCACCCGAATACCCTTGTCATCCAAGGAGAACAGCCACACCACAGCGGTCGCCGCCAGCACCGCGACCAGCGGGCCGGGGAACCGCGGCGAGATCCGGTACAGCACCAGCAGCAGCACCAGAACCGTGGCCGACAGCACGACCGTTGGTACGTGCACCGATTCGAGGCCGCTGACGAAAGAGCGGATCTGATCGACGAACTCGTCGCCGGTGACCTCGATGCCGCTGATCTTGCCGAGTTGGCCGCTGATCATGATGACGGCCACCCCGGTCATGTAGCCGACCAGGACCGGGCGCGACAGCAGGTCGGCCAGGAACCCGAGCCGACACAGACCGGCCACCAAGCAGATCGCTCCCACCAGCAGTGCCAGCACCGCCGACATCGCGGCGTAGCGCGCCGGGTCGCCGATGACCAGTGGAGCCAGCGCCGTGGCCGTCATCAGGGCCGTGGTGGATTCCGGCCCGACCGACAGTTGGCGTGAAGAACCCAGTAGCGCGTAGACCGCCATCGGGACCAGCGCGGCCCACAACCCCGCGACCGGCGGCAGGCCGGCCACGGTCGCATAGGCCATCACCTGCGGCACCAGGTACGCCGCGACCGTCACCCCGGCCAGCACGTCGCCGCGCAGCCAGGACCGCCGGTAGCCGGTGAACTGTTCCAGTCCGGGGACCCAACGCGCCAGGTTCGGTTTCATCACGATTGATTGTTGCCGCAGTCCGCGTGCGCGGCAGCCGATCATGGTGTGTAGTCACATGCGTGATTCCGCTGAGTTGGAAGTACGTCGAGACCCGCAACGATGACGACTTCGTCGTCAACCCCGGGGAACGGCTCAATTGGTCGAGCACCATCGGTATCGGGGCCCAGCATGTGGTGGCCATGTTCGGCGCCACGTTCCTGGTCCCGGTGCTCACCGGTTTTCCGCCCGCGACCACGCTGTTGTTCTCCGGGATCGGCACCGTCCTGTTCTTGATCATCACCGGCAACCGGTTGCCGAGTTACCTGGGGTCGAGTTTCTCCGTGATCGCCCCGGTGACCGCGGCGGTGGCATCGCACGGAACCGGAAGTGCACTCGGCGGTTTGATCGCCGTCGGGGTGTTGTTGATCCTCATCGGCGCGGTGGTGCACCTCGTCGGTACCCACTGGATCGACGTCGCACTGCCGCCGGTGGTGACCGGGGCGATCGTCGCGCTGATCGGCTTCAACCTCGCTCCGGCCGCCAAGTCCAACTTCGAGAAGGGCCCCTTGGTCGGAATCGTGACGTTGGTGTTGCTGGTCGCCACGCTGGCCTTCTTCAAGGGCTTGATCGGCAGGCTGGCGATCTTCGGCGCGGTGCTGATCGGGTATCTGCTGGCGCTGGCCCTGGGCGACGTGGACACCGCGGCGATCGCGGCGGCACCGTGGCTGGGGCTGCCCGAGTTCCACACCCCGAGTTTCAACCTCGCGGTTCTGCCGCTGTTCCTACCCGCGGTGATCGCATTGGTCGCCGAGAACATCGGGCACGTCAAGTCGGTGGGGCAGATGACCGGGACCGACCTCGATCCGATGATCGGCCGCGCACTGGCCGCCGACGGTGTGGCCACCGTACTGGCGGGTGCCGGTGGCGGCTCGGCCACCACCACCTACGCCGAGAACATCGGGGTGATGGCCGCCACCCGGGTCTACTCGACCGCGGCCTACTGGGTAGCCGCCGCGGTGGCGATCGCATTGTCGTTGTGCCCCAAGGTCGGAGCGGCGATCTCGGCGATCCCTCCTGGCGTGCTCGGCGGGGCGACCATCGTGCTCTACGGCCTGGTCGGCATCCTGGGCGTGCGGATCTGGCTGACCAACCACGTGGACTTCTCCAAGCCGGTCAACCAGATGACCGCCGCCATTCCGCTGATCATCGGGATCGCCGATTTCACCTGGCAGCTCGGTTCTCTGACGTTCACCGGCATCGCGCTCGGCTCCATCGCCGCGCTACTGGTCTTTCACGGCATGAGGTTGTTGGAATACCTGGGGAACCTGGCGCAACCTACTCGCCAAGAGCGTTGACCACACGGCTGAACACCGAGGGCAGCGCCGCCGACGCCGGGGTGATGCAGGCCCGCACCGGACCGAAACCGCTGCCGTGCAACAGGGCTGCGGTGAGCAACCGGTAGCGGCGGGTCAGCGCGCGCCACTGCCGGTCGTAGTCACCGGGGCGGTCCGCGCGTACACACCCCACGAGGAGTTCGGCCGCACCGAAGGCCAGGCCCATCCCCTCGCCGGTGAGGGCGTCGACGTAGCCTGCCGCGTCGCCGACCAACAGCACCCGGCCCGCGCTCCGGTTACGGACCTTCTGCCGCAACGGTCCCGCGGCGCGGTCGTGGCCGTGCTCAAGCCCGTGAATCCGCTCGGCCAGCAACGGGAATGCCGCCAGGTGCTCGTCGAAGCCGCCGCGCGCCGAGGTCAGGATCGCCACCCCGACACAGTTCTCCCCGACCGGCGTCACGTACGCCTCGGCGTCAGGGCCCCAGTACACCTCGACACAGTCCGACCACGGCGCGATCAGGATGTGGCGCCGAATTCCCCAGCGGCGTCGCCTGCCCTCACCGCCGCTCAATCCGAGCGCGCGGCGGATCGGTGAATGCAGGCCGTCGGCGGCCGCCAGGTAGCGGGCCCGAAAACCGGCCGCGCTCACCGACGTCGAGTCCTGGGTCACCGGGCCCACCTCACCCTGGACCACCCGGACCCCGGCTTCGGCCGCGGCCTCAGACAGTGCGGCATGCAGAACCGTACGACGCACTCCGCGGCCGGCGCCGTCGCGGAACCTGGCCTCAGCGATGCGGTGGCCGTCCAGATAGCGGATGCCCCGAAAGGTTCGGCCCTCGGGTTGAGCGCCCAGGCGTTGCAACTGCCGGACCGAGTGCGGCATCAGGCCCTCACCGCAGGCCTTGTCGATCGGGCCCTGGCGGCGTTCCACCACCACGGCCTCCAGCCCGGCACGCGCTGCGTGCACTGCGGTGGCGAGCCCGGCCGGGCCGCCACCTGCGACGAGCAAATCGATCACGTCAAACCTTGCAGTGCTTCGTTTTCCACGCGGATCCGGGCTCGCAGTAGCGCGGCGTTGGCCACCGTGAACACCAGGGCGGTGATCCACGCGCCGCCGGCCAACGGCAGTGCGGCCCCCTCGGTGACCACGGCCACGTAGTTCGGGTGCGGCAGCACGCGGTACGGACCGTCGACGACGCGCGTTGCGCCCGGCACCACCACGACCCTGGTGTTCCACTGCCTGCCCAACGTGGTGATGCACCACCACCGCAGCGCCTGGGCGACGAGTACCACCATCACCATGATGCGGCCGAGCACCGGTGCCGGGCGGCGGCGACGTGCCTCCACCACCGCGCCCACCAGTAGCGCGCTGTGCAGCGCCACCATCACCGGATAGTGGCCGGCCCCGAATTCCTTGCCGCCCTGGGCGATGCTCCACTTCAGGTTGCGTTTGGACACCACCAGTTCGAGGACCCGCTCGACGGCGACGAGGGTGATCAGCGCGGTGTATCTCTTGGCCGTCATCAGCGCCAACGCAGCAGGACGAGCTCCGAGCAGAACCCCGGCCCCATCGCCATCATCACCCCGGGTGTGTCCGATTCCGGCCGTTTACAGATGGTTTCACGTAGCACGTGCAGCACCGAGGATGACGACAGATTGCCGACGTCGGCGAGCGACTGCCAGGTGAGATCCAGTGCGTCCTCAGGTAATCCGAGGGTTTCTATGATCGCCTCGATCACCTTCGGCCCACCGGGATGGCTCACCCAGGCGGAGACATCGTCGACGGATAGACCGTGATCGCCGAGGAACCCGGTGACGTCATCACCCAGGTAGCGCCCCACGAAGCCCGGGACTTCGGCGCTCAGTACGATCTCGAAGCCATCGGAGCCGATGTCCCAGCCCATGGCGTGCAACGAGTCTGGGTACAGATGACTGCGGGAGTCCAGCACATCGGGTCCGGTCGGGTTGAGCCTACGGGCGCGTTGTTCACCGACCGCGACCACCGCGGCGGCTCCGTCGCCGAACAGTGCACCGGCCACCAGCGTCGGCATCGAGGGATTGTGTTTGCGGGTCAGCGAACACAATTCAACCGACACCAGGACCGCCACCTTGTCGGGCGCGCCCCGCAGGTAGTCGTTGAGCCGCGCGATACCGGCGGCACCGGCCACACACCCCAATCCGAAGATCGGGATGCGGCGTACGTCGGGCCGCAGGCCCAGCCGTCCGGCGATGCGCGCGTCCAGGGACGGGACCGCGGCGCCGGTGACAGTCGTGGTGACGATCAGGTCGACGTCCTGCGGGCGCAGGCCGGCCTCATCCAGTGCCCCGGACAGCGCGGCGCAGCCCAGCTCGGTCGCATGCTCGATGAACAGGCTGTTGCTCTCACCGAAATCATCGAGATTCGCATATTTCTCGAGCGGCAGGACCAGATACCTGCTGTTCACTTTCGCGCTCTTGTGCAGGGCCCGCACCACGTCCTCGACCTCGGCGTATCCCGGCAGGTCCAGCAGGGCGCTGGTGACCTCGTCCTGGGTATACCGATATGGAGGCAGGACGGCATGGACGCCGGCAATCGTGCTGCGGCTGGGCATTCTCGCGACGTTAATTCCCATACCCGTACCACGGGGGCCTACGGTCGCCGGTTCAACGCTCCCTCGACCAATCCGGGTTCAGCCGCGGTGACGCTTGTCACGTGCCGGCACACCATTGGGGCCCTCGATCGACCGGGCGTACGTGCCGACGGTGAACGCGATCGCCGATCCCATGATCCCGAGCGCGCGGGCATCGACGTTGTCGATCGTGTCGCGGGCCGTGTGATTGTTGGGATCGAACGCCACCCCGGCCCGTCCGCCCCACAGCCTGGCCTGCACCTCGGTCTTGCGTTGCGACGCCCCGGTGGTCGTGCCGCCGATGGGCACACCGGCCTGCAGGAACGGGTGATAGTCGGTGTTGGCGCTGATCGGCATGTCCGCGGGCCGCGCCCCGGCCAGGTTGAGGTAACCGGCCATGGTCCTTTCGATACCGGCCGATCCTTCGGGGATCGGCTTGGGATCGGTGGCCTGGCCGGACTGGTCGCCGTCATAGGTGAAGAACCCGGCGTTGGGCGAGCCGACCATGTCGAAGTTCAGATACAGCGCGAGGTCGTCGAGCTGGTCCAGCGGGAGGTTCCGCACATACTGCGTCGACCCGTCCAACCCCATTTCCTCGGCGCCCCAGAACGCGAACCGCACCGCATTGCCCACTTTCGGCGAACTGCCCAGCTGCAGCGCGGTTTCCAGAACGGCCGCCACCCCCGAGCCGTTGTCGTTGATGCCCGGACCGCCGCCGACGCTGTCGAGGTGCGCACCCACCAGCACCACATCGGACCCCGACCCGGTCTTGGTCTGCGCGGTCACGTTGCGGGATTTGACCATCTCGGCCCTGCCGTCCAGGGTCAGGCGCACCGGGGCGCTCGTGCGTCGCAGCGCCGCGTCCGCGTTCTCGTCGATGACGCCGACCGGGACGGTGAGTTGTCGGTAGTAGCCGGTGGTGAACAACCCGCCGGGAGGGGGCTGGTGCCCGCTGTTGACCACCAGCAGGCCCACCGCGCCCTTGGCCAGCGCGGTGTTCTGTTTTGCCACAACCGAACACCCGGTGTCGTCGACGACCGCGATGGCACCGGTGATGTCGACCGACCCGTAGTCGGTGGCCGCACATCCGGACGGCTTGCCCGGGCGCAGCGTCGGAGCATTCAGCCCGCCGGGTGCCGTCGTCACCAGCATCGACGCCTGGTCCACCCGGTACACGGTCCCGGACACGCTCAGCGCGGGGTTACCCCCACGCATCGTGCCCATCCGCTCGAACTCCGGCGTCTGTACATCAAAGCCTTTGTCCCGCAGAACTTCTGCTACATAGTCGACACTGGCGTCGTACCCGGGGCTGCCGACCGCCCGGTTTCCGTCATGACTGTCGGCGATCTCCTGGAGCTTGCGCAGGTGGGTGAACATGGCGTCGACCGTGATCTTGCCCGCCAGTTCCTGCGGCTCGACGGCCTTCGGCGATGACTGCGTCGAGCATCCCGCCAGTGCGGCACCGAGCAATATGACAGCGAGTCGACGTCCCGTCACTGCGCGGTGATCTGGTGCCGCGTACGGTCCGAGCGAACCGGTAAACCGTTGCGGCCCCGCTGATCTTGGGCATACAACCCCACAGCGAATGCGACTCCCTCACCATGTATCTGCAATGCGTCCCGGTTCACGTGGTCAAGGGTATCGGTGTTCTTGTGATAGTTCGGGTCGAACGGTTGATCCACCTCGCCGGTCCACAATTTGGCCTCTTCGGCGTTCATCTTGTCCTCGGCACCGGAGAACAATCCGCCGGAGGGAATGCCCGCCATGGTGAACCCGTCGTAGTCGGACCGACCGTCAAAACTGGTGTCGCGCGGCGTCTTTCCGGCATTTTGCAGATAGGACGCCAGGGTGCGCTCGATTCCCGCCGAACCCTCGGGGACCCGGGGGCGGCCCTGCTCCTCCAGAGGTGCGGACTGGTCGCCGTCGTAGGTGAAGTAGCCCGCGTTGGGCGAGCCGAGCATGTCGAAGTTCAGGTACATGGCAATGTCCTTGAGGGCTTCGGTGTCCAGGGATTCGACATAGTTGGTCGAACCGAGCAGACCTTCTTCCTCGGCTCCCCAGAACCCGAACCGCACCGCGTTGGCCACCTCTGGCGAATCGCCCAACTGCAGAGCGGTTTCCAGCACGGCGGCCACGCCGGAACCGTTGTCGTTGATGCCGGGGCCTTCGGGAACGCTGTCGAGATGGGCGCCGACCATGACCACGTCGGAGGTCGATCCGGTCTTGGTCTGGGCGATGACGTTGCGCGTGTGCTCGGTGCGCACGCCGGCGACGAGCTTGATCGTGGTAGGTCCGGGCGCGTTGCGCAGCCGGGTGCCCTCATCCTTGGTCACGCTGACCACCGGGATCTTCACGTCGGTGTCGCGACCCAGCGTGCCGCCCATCTTCTCGTCGTTGTTGGTGTTGACGACGATCATCGCGACCGCGCCACGCTCGGCGGCTGCGGCCTGCTTGTCCGCGAAGGGGCATGAGCCGCGATCGACCAGCACCACCGCACCGGCAACCGGGAGCCCGTCGTAGTCGGCGGCCTCACACCCCGGGGTGTCCTCCACCTTGGCCGGTACCAGCGGCGCGGACACCCCCGCTTGGTCGGTACCGATGGTGAACTCCAGCGGCTTGGCGCTGACGGCCTGGCCGCCGACGGTGACCTGAGGGTCCTCGGCGAACGGGAGTTTCACCTCGAACTCCGGGGTTTCCACATCAAACCCCTTATCGCGCAGCGCGTTGGCCACGTAGTCGACACTCGCGTCGTACCCCGAGCTGCCCAGCGCCCGATTGCCCTTGTTGGCGTTGGCAATGTCCTGCAGCTTGCTCAGATGCCCCATCATGGCGTCGGCCGAGACCCGCCCACGCAACTGGTCGGCGACCTGCACCGCCGCCGGTGACGACTCCTGGGACTGCCGCCCGTCGGTCTGCAGTTCGGTCTTTGCATCACAGCCGGCCAGCCCCACGGTCAGCGCCAGCGCGCCCAGAACCGCCCCCGTCGAAGTACGTCGCATTGCACCCACGGTAGCGGCTCCCCCGAACTGCCTGGCGGATAAATCGGTTGCCTGGTGATTTGCTGTGCTGGCATGGTGTTCCCCGGCGCCGGCAGGGAGGCAGGCCGAGCGGGGTACCGCAACGTTTCTGCATGTTGCCGCGGCGTCATGGCACAGGTAAAGGGCCTGAGGTTCGAATCCTCTCCTACAACCCCGATACCGTCGCCGGGATCACGCAGTCGACGGCCTTGCGGCCCGCATCCGCCGTTATGGGGGTGTGACGCCCCGCCACCGATTGCGTCCGGCGGCGGTATCCCTTTGCCGCACAGACACATACACCGGAAGGAGGACACGACATGAGTATCTTCACGTTCAACCGAATCACTGTTTCCGCAGGCCAGTGCGCACTGGAGTACCGGGACGGCACGCTGGGTCGTGTCCTGCCCCCGGGCCGCCACCGCATTGATGTGGCGGCCTCGGTGGTGCGTGTCGAGATGCGTGAGCAGGTGCTGACGCTGGCCCCGCAGGAGGTGCTGACCTCGGATGCGGTGACGCTGCGTATCACCGTCGCACTGCAGTTCAAGGTCAGCGACGCCGTGGCCTACGTGGAGGCGGCGGCCGATCCGATGGCTGCGGTGTACCTGGCCGCGCAGATCGCACTGCGCGATCTCGTCGCGGCAGTGACCGCCGACGAGGTGATGCAGCGCGGCAATCGCATCGATGCCGGGGCGATCGCGGCGGCGGCCCGTGCTGCCGGTGCCCGTACCGGGGTCGAGGTGATCGACGCCTTCGTCAAGGACGTGATCATCCCGGCTGAGATCCGCGCCGCGGCCATGGCGCTGGTGACGGCCAAGGCCACCGGCGCGGCGAAGCTGGAAGCAGCCCGTGCCGAGACCGCGGCGCTGCGTGCGCTGGCCAACGCCGGCAAGCTGCTGGACGCCCACCCGGCGCTGGCTCAGCTGCAGCTGATCCAGCGGGTGCCGTACGGGTCGAAGGTGGTACTGGCCCTGGGCAGTAACGATGCGATCTCAACGGATGTGGCGTCTGACCCGGAGTAATTCCGGGTCAGGCGTCACGCCTGTTCAGCACCACCGCGGCAGCAATGAACGCCACCGCCACCCACACCAGGAAATAGAACAGCGAGCCCAGCTCGCTCCACGACGTGTAATAGGTCGGGAACAACCACTCGACCTCAAGGAACCGGAACATGTTGGCGAACGGCAGCCACGGTCCGACCTTGGGGCCGGAGTTGGGCATGTTCCCCAGCAGCGGCTCGGCCACCAGCGGCCACAGCAGCAGGACCGCCACCGCACCGGCTGAAAATCGCACCAGCGCGCCGACGGCCACCCCGAGCACCGCGGCCAGCGCGGCGTACAACGCGAACCCGCCGGCCACCCGCCAGGTCGCCGGATTGGCCACCGACAGTTGGGTACCGACCACCGGGTCGGCGGCCATCCGGGCCACCAGCACCGATGCCAGCACCATGATCACCGCACACACCGAGGAGAACGCCGCGCACACCACCGCTTTGGCGGTCAGCACCTGTGTCCGGTTGGGCGTGGCCAGCAAGGTGGTGCGGATCAGCCCGCTGCGGTATTCGCCGGTCATCGTCATCGAGGACAACACCATCAGCACGGGAACCCCGAACACCGCGACACCGAGCGCGGCCTTGGACGGGGGCAGCCCGGTGTAGTGGTTCACCGTCATGCCCTGTATCGCTGCCAGGCCGAGGCTGAGTACAGCCACCCCGACCGTCGACCACAGCGGGGAGCGGGTGGTGGACAGTTTGATGCGCTCGGCGTCGAACGCGGCCAGCGCGCTCACGCCTGAGCCGCCCGATAATCGACAGCGTCATCGGTGAGTTTCAGATATGCCTCCTCCAGCGAGGCCTGCCGCTGGCTCAGCTCGTGCAGGGTGATGGTGTTGCGCGCGGCGAGGTCACCGATCACCTCGATGGCCGCGCCGTGCACCGCCAGCGCATCGCCGTCGGCGGCGGCCTCCACCTCGAACCCGGCGTCGGTGAGGACCTCGCGCAGTGTCTCCAGTTGTGGTGTGCGCACCCGCACGATGTCGGCGGATGTCCCGCTGACGAATTCGCTCACCGTGGTCGAGGCGATCAACTTGCCCTGACCGATCACCACCAATCGATCGGCGGTGTTGGCCATTTCGGCCAGCAGGTGACTGGACACGAACACCGTGCGGCCCTCGGCGGCCAGACTGCGCATCAGGGTGCGCACCCAGTGGATGCCCTCGGGGTCCAGGCCGTTGACCGGTTCGTCGAACAGCAGCACCGGCGGATCACCCAGCAGCGCGGCGGCGATCCCCAGCCGCTGGCTCATGCCCAGCGACAGCGTCCCGGCGTTGCGGTCCCCCACCGACGTCAGCCCGACCATCTCGAGCACCTCGTCCACCCGGGCCGGCGCAATCCGGTTGGCTGCCGCGATCCAGCGCAGGTGGTTGCGGGCTGAGCGGTTCGGATGGGCCTGACGCGCGTCGAGCAGGGCGCCGACCGTGCGCAGCGGATCCCGCAATTCCCGGTACTTCTTGCCGTCGATGGTCGCGGACCCGGCGTTGGGATGGTCCAGTCCGAGGATCAGCCGCATCGTGGTGGTCTTGCCCGCACCGTTGGGCCCGAGGAATCCGGTCACCACACCTGGTTCGACGGTGAACGTCAGATCGTCGACGGCGCGGTGGGTCCCGTAGAGCTTCGTCAGCCCGGCCAGTTCGATCATGGCTCCCATGGTGTCAGCGCCACCTCACGTGTCGGGGCCTGCCTGCGCCACCACCATATCGGCGACCGCCCGCATACCGGCGGCGTTCGGGTGCAGCGGGGCGGGCCGGCCCGGCCATGGCAAACCGGGCCGCGTGGTCCATGGCTGGGCCGACCAGGCATGGTGCGGCAAGCTGGCCTGCGCGGCGCGAACCCAACCGCAGCCAGTTTCGGCGGCAGCCTTTCCGGTGAGTCGTTCCAGCGTGGCCGCGACGTGTCGGCCGAGTTCCACGTCGGCCTCCGACAGCGGCGAGGCCGCGACGCCCTGCGGCGGTAGCAGCGTCAGGTAGTCCACGAACAGCACCCGGGCCGCAGGAGCGCGTTGCCGGATCTCACGCCCCACCGTCACCAGCGAGTCGGCCACCTGCGTCAACGCCGTCTCACGCGCGCCGGGATCCAGCAGGCCGCGAAGGAACGACCCCACCAGCGGCAGGGACCGGGTGAACCGCGGCAGCGCAGCCGCCATCAACTGGGGCACATAGCCGGCGTCATTGCCGCCGATCGTGACCGTGACCAGAACCTCAGACCCGTCGAGCGCGCCGATCTGCGGCGGCGCACCGTTCTGAGGCTCATGCAGTATGTGCGCGGTGGTGGCCCCCGAGTAGGTCACGTCCACCAGGTCGAGCCCGAGTCGGGCCGCCGCCAGATGCGAGTAGTTGCGTGCCGAGCGACCCGCCTGCCACGGGGCACCCGCAGCGGACGGTTTGATGCCCGGCCCGGCAGCCATCGAACTGCCCAGGGCGACATAGCGCTTCATAACACCGCTCCCCCGCATCGAGCCTGCGCCCAGATCGCGATTTTGTTCATTTTCACGATCTCAGCGCAGACTCGGCGCACTCACTGCCGCCTCGGCGCGAAATCACAGCGCCGGGCTCGACGCCTGTGCCCAGAACCGCTTCGGGATACGCCCCGCCTGACGCGCCAGGTATCCGGCGGTGACGGCAGCCGACATCGCGGCGGCCATGGTCGGCGGGTCGGAGGCACGGGTGACGGCCGTGGCCAACAGCACGGCGTCACAACCCAATTCCATCGCCATGGCAGCATCGGAGGCCGTGCCGATCCCGGCATCGAGCACCACCGGCACTCCGGCCTGCTCGACGATCATCTCGATGTTGTGCGGGTTGGAGATGCCCAGACCGGTGCCGATCGGTGAGCCCAGTGGCATCACCGCGGCACAGCCGGTGTCCTCCAGCCGGCGGGCCAGCACGGGGTCGTCGTTGGTGTAGGGCAGCACGATGAACCCGTCATCGACCAATTGCTCTGCGGCCTTGACCAATTCGATGGCGTCGGGCAACAACGTGCGCTCGTCGGCGATGACTTCGAGTTTGACCATGTCGGTGCCCAGCGCCTCGCGGGCCAGCTGCGCGGTCAGCACGGCCTCGGCGGCACCGCGACAGCCCGCGGTGTTCGGCAGTGCCGCGATGCCGAGCCGGTTGAGCAGGTCGAGCACCCCGGTACCGGTCTCGGCGTCCACCCGCCGCATCGCCACGGTCGTCAACTCTGTCCCCGAGGCCACCAGAGCCTCTTCCAGCACCGCCAGGTTCGGCGCGCCGCCGGTTCCCATGATCAGCCGGGAGCCGAACTCCCGGCCGCCGATCCGCAGAACTGAATCACCCACCCTGCACCGCCGTCACGACCTCCACCCGGGCTCCGTCGGACAGGGTCCGATCCCATTCCGAGCGGGGCAGCACCGTCCAGTCCAGCGCGACGGCGATGCCCTTCTCGGGGAAGCCCCGGGTTTCCAGCAGTCCCTCGACGGTGGTCTGCTCGTCCACCTCGAGGGTCTCGTTGTTGACCGTGATGGTGATCATTTCGCTCCCACGCCCACCTCGAGTTCAGCCGCGATCCGCTCAGCGGTCCACGGCGCCAACAGAAATCCGTTGCGGCCGTGTCCGACGGCCACCAGCGTGCGCTCGTCGACACGTTCGACGATCGGCAGGCCGTCCGGTGTCATGGGCCGCAGCCCGGCCGCCGTCTCGGCCAGTTCGTACTCGCCCAGCGCCGGCATCACGGCGCAGGCGTCCTCGAGCAGATCACGCACCCCGCTGACCACCGGCGCGGTGTCGCGGCCGTGCTCGTACTGGGTGGCGCCGACCACCACGCCGTCGGCACGCGGCACCAGGTACACCGGCCGCCCGTGCACGCGGGCCCGGATCACCCGCTGCGGCACCGGCATACAGCCCTTACGCCACCGCAGCCGCAGCACCTCGCCCTTCACCGGACGCACCGGGAGGCCCGGCAGGAGCTTCGGGGCGTCGATCCCGTTGGCGACCACCCGCACGTCCGCTTCGACATCGGCCAGATCCTCGACGGGCCCGGCCCAGCGCACGGCCAGTCGCTCGCAGTGCGCGGCCAGCCCGTCGACCACGGCGCGGTTGTCCACGGCGAGTTCGGTGGTGGCCCGGAACCCGTGCCGGATGCCTTGGGCCAGCAGGGGCTCCACGTCACGGGCAGCCGTGATCAGTTCGACGGGCTGCCCCTGGGCCGACAGCCATTCGGCGACGGTACGCAGGTCGGCCACGTCGGCCCGGTCGACGGCGACGACGAGTGACTCGCGCGCGGTGACCACCTCGGGCGCCAGCCCGTCGAGGAATCCCGAGTGCCACAGCTTCAGTGATTCCAGGCCGATCTGCAGTATCTGCTCCTCGCCCGGCCAGCCTTCGCTGTGCGGGGCCAGCATTCCGCCGGCCACCCACGACGCGCCGCGCTCACGCGTGCAGTGCAGCCGCACGGTCCAGCCGTCCAGCGCCGCCCGCCGTGCCACCGACAGCCCGATCACACCGCCGCCGATGACGGCAAGTGTTCGCGCCATACCTGCTCCCTTCGCCGGCATGACCCGGATCAGGTGTGACGGTCAGGGCCGGTCCGGATGCCCACTCTCAGCCCCTCGTCCCCGGGACTCCCGTATTGATTGCCAGTCCAGGGTACTCGGGCGGTACCGGCTACCGTCGCGGTGTGGAATCACCCGCCGACCGTCTGCAGCGCGCCACCCTCTACCTGTGCACCGATGCCCGCCGGGAGCGTGGTGACCTGGCCGAATTCGCCGATGCCGCGCTGGCCGGCGGGGTGGATCTGATCCAGCTACGCGACAAGGGTTCGGCCGGAGAGAAGCAGCTCGGCCCGCTGGAGGCCCGGCAGGAACTCGACGCGCTGGAGATCCTGGCCGACGCCGCCCGTCGCCACGGCGCACTGCTGGCGGTCAACGACCGCGCCGACATCGCCCTGGCTGCCGGGGCCGACGTGCTGCACCTGGGCCAGGACGATCTGCCGCTGGACGTCGCGCGCGGCATCATCGGCGAGCGTCCGGTGATCGGCCGCTCCACCCATGACGCCGGGCAGGCCGCGGCCGCGATCGATGAACAGGTGGACTACTTCTGCGTCGGGCCGTGCTGGCCCACCCCGACCAAACCCGGCCGGTCCGCACCCGGCCTGGACCTGGTGCGCTCGACGGCCGCGTTGAACCCGGCCAAGCCGTGGTTCGCGATCGGCGGGATCGATCAGCAGCGACTGCCCGAGGTGCTGGCCGCCGGCGCCCGGCGCATCGTGGTGGTCCGGGCGATCACCGCCGCCGAGGATCCCCGGGCGGCGGCCGCGGAACTGAAGGCTGCGCTCGCGCGGGCCTAGTGATGCCGGTTGTGCTCCAGCGGCAGGGACGCCGTCACCGCCCGCAGCTGCTGCCAGCTCGCGGCGAACCCGGGATGCAGCGGCAACTCGGCCACCTCGTCCTCGGCCACCCAGCGCAGCTCCGAACTCTCCCGGTTGGGGATGGTCTCCAGCGGCTCGGGCACGTCGGCGATCACCGTCGTATAGGACCAGTGCGTGCCGCCGATACCGGCCACCTCGGCCGTCACCACGGTGGTCCGCACGGTGAGCTGCTCGGCCGTCACCCCGGCTTCCTCGTGGGCTTCGCGGACCGCGGCCTGCTCGGCGGTCTCATGACTGTCGCGGGCACCGCCGGGCAACGCCCACGTTCCGCCCTGATGACTCCACGGGGCCCGGTGTTGCAGCAGCACCGCCGCCGATCCGCCCGGCCACGGTGCCCGCAGCAGCAGGCCGGCCGCACCGTGGCGCCCCCAGTACCGGGCGCCGTTGTCGGAGAACACCCAGCCGTCACCGTCGCCACGCACCCGTACAGGATAAGGAACGTCGCGAGTTTCGGTGGGTCCCAATTTCTCAGCGAGCCTAAGCGCGGCGCTCTTAGAATTTTTTTATAGTGGTGGGACGCCCCGTTTGTACCGAAACTAAATGAGGTCCGTGCGCAGGTGACTGTGGAGTTGGCACATCCCTCGACCGAACCACTCGCGTCCCGGTCGCCGACCACTCCTGCCCACCCGCGCTGGTGGTTTCTGTGGACCACTCCCGGGCGCATCCTGACGATCGGGCTCGTGTTGTCGGCCCTCGTGCTCGCCAGCGCGTTCGCGACGTCCACCACGATCAACGACCGCCAGCAGGCGTTGACCACGGTGCTCGACCACACCGAGCCGCTGGCGTTCGCGGCCGGCCAGCTCTACACCACGCTGTCGGTGGCCGACGCCGCCGCTGCCACGGCCTTCATCGCCGGAGCCGAACCCCGCGACGTGCGCCAGCGGTACGAGCAGGCCATCACCGACGCCTCGGTGGCGGTGACGCGGGCATCGAGTGGGTTGACCGACGAAGCGCTGGTGCAGCTGCTCGGCCGGATCAACGCACGGCTCGCCGTCTACACGGGCCTGGTGGAGACCGCACGGACCAACAACCGGGCCGGCAACCCGGTGGGTTCGTCGTATCTGTCGGAAGCCTCGGCGCTGATGCAGTCGCAGATCCTGCCCGACGCGCAACGCCTGTACGAGGAGACCTCGGCGCGGGTGGACGCTGAGACGACGGCCTCCACCCGGATCCCGACCGCGGTGATGTTGGTGGTGCTGGCCACGTTGATGTTCGGCGCGTTCGCCAACCGCTGGCTGGCCCGCCGGACCCGGCGACGGGTGAACATCGGTTTCGTGGCGGGCGGCATGGCCGTGCTGATCATGCTGATCTGGGTGACCACAGCTCTGGTGATCTCGACGTCGGACAGCCGCAACGCCAAGGACACCGCCGCCGAATCCCTCAAGACCGTGACCAACCTCGCCATCACCGCCCAGCAAGCCCGGGCCGACGAGACGCTGGCCCTGATCCGGCGCGGCGACGAGAACCTGCGCAAGCAGTCCTACTACCAGCGCATCGAGGCCATGCAGCAACAGCTCGCGCAGTATCTGGCCCGTGACACCCGCATCGACAAGAGCGATCTGACGGGTGCCGAAGACCTGCTCACCAAGTGGCGTGCGGCCGATGACCGGATCAACGCCTACATCGCGGTGGGCAATTATCAGGCCGCGACGCAGGTGGCGCTGGGCACCGGCGAGGACGATTCCACCTCGGCCTTCGACAAGCTCGACGACGCGTTGTCCAAGGGCATCGAGCAGAGCCGCAGCCAGTTGCGCAACGACATCGCCAATGCCCGCCGGGTGCTGTCCGGCGCGACCGTGGGTGCCGCCCTGCTCAGCGTGGCCGCGGCGTTGGCGGTGGCGCTGGGCCTGTGGCCTCGACTGAGTGAGTACCGCTGATGAGGAAGATGAAGAAGACGTTGGCCGTCCTGACCGCGGCCCTGGCGGTCGCCGGGTGCAGTCAGAGCGCGCCGGCCCTGACGTTGCCGACGATGACGCTGGCGCCGCCCAGCCCCGCCGGCATGCAGGAACTCGCCCCCCAACCGGTGCGGGTGCCGGAGCCCGAGACCGACCAGTGCAACCGCACCGCGAGTCTGCGGCCGTTCAGCAATCAGGCCGACGCCGACGCGGCAGTGGCCAAGATCCGCGACCGCGGACGGCTGGTCGTCGGCCTGGACATCGGCAGCAACCTGTTCTCCTTCCGGGATCCGATCACCGGTCAGATCAACGGGTTCGACGTGGACATCGCCGGGGAGGTCGCGCGCGACATCTTCGGCACGCCGTCACAGGTCGAGTACCGCATCCTGTCCTCGGCCGACCGCATCACCGCCCTGCAGAACAATCAGGTCGACATCGTGGTCAAGACCATGACGATCACCTGCGAGCGCCGCAAGGAGGTGAACTTCTCCACGGTGTATTTCATGGCCCACCAACGCATCCTGGCCGCGCGTGACTCCAACATCTCGCAGGCCTCCGACCTCTCGGGCAAGCGGGTGTGCGTGGTGGACGGCACCACGTCGCTCAAACGGATCCAGCAGATCAGCCCGTCACCGATCATCGTCTCGGTGGTGACCTGGGCCGACTGCCTGGTGGCGCTGCAGCAGCGCCAGGCCGACGCGGTCAGCACCGACGATTCGATCCTGGCCGGGCTGGTGGCGCAGGATCCGTACCTGCACATCGTCGGCCCGAGCCTCAATGAAGAGCCCTACGGCATCGGGTTGAACCTGGAGAACACGCCGCTGGTCCGGGTCGTCAATGCGACGCTGGAGCGCATCCGCCGCGACGGCACCTGGAACACGTTGTACCGCAAGTGGTTGACGGTCCTGGGTCCGGCGCCCTCTCCCCCGGTCGCGAGGTATGTCGACTGATGAAGAAGCCCGACGACACTGAGCTCCCCGAAACCCCCGACACCGCGGGCGGTCCCGGGACACAGCCGGCGAGCCTGGAAGACCTCGACATGGATTCGCAGTCGACCATGCGGCCCATGGCGACCCAGGCGGTTTTCCGCCCGGAGTTCGACGATTCCGACGACGGTACGTTCGGCGGCGGCGATACCGAACCGCAGAACCTCGCCACGATCGCCACCCGGATACTCTCGCCGATCCGCAGGCTGGGCGGCGGGCTGGTCGAGATCGCGCGGGTGCCCGAGCGGGATCCGTTGACGGCGTTGATGACCAACCCGGTGGTGGCCGAGCAGAAGCGGTTCTGCTGGAACTGCGGCAAGCCGGTCGGCAGGTCCTCGTCCGACGGGCACGCTCTGTCGGAGGGCTGGTGCCCGCACTGCGGCAGCGCGTACTCGTTCCTGCCGCAGCTGTCCCCGGGCGAGATCGTCGCCGACCAGTACGAGATCAAGGGCTGCATCGCCCACGGTGGATTGGGCTGGGTGTACCTGGCCTTCGACCACAACGTGAACGAACGTCCGGTCGTGCTCAAAGGCCTGGTGCATTCCGGTGACGCCGAGGCCCAGGTGATCGCGATGGCCGAGCGGCAGTTCCTGGCAGAGGTGACGCACCCGGGAATCGTGAAGATCTACAACTTCGTCGAACACGATGACAAGCACGGCAACCCGGTCGGCTACATCGTGATGGAGTACGTCGGCGGAACATCGCTCAAACAGGCCAGGGGCACCCGACTTCCGGTCGCCGAGGCGATCGGCTACATGCTCGAGATCCTGCCCGCGCTGGGCTATCTGCATTCGATCGGGCTGGCCTACAACGACCTCAAGCCCGAGAACATCATGATCACCGAGGAACAGCTCAAGCTGATCGACCTCGGTGCGGTATCGAAGCTCAACTCCTACGGATACCTGTACGGCACACCGGGATTCCAGGCGCCCGAGATCGTGCGCACCGGGCCGACGGTGGCCACCGACATCTACACCGTGGGACGCACGCTGGCGGCGCTGACCATGAACCTGCGGACCCGGCGGGGCCGCTACGTCCTGGGGCTGCCGTCCGAGGATCCGGTGCTCGACACCTACGATTCCTTCGGCCGGTTCCTGCGCCGCGCCATCGATCCCGATCCGCGGCGGCGGTTCCGCAGCGCCGAGGAGATGTCGTCGCAGCTGCTCGGTGTGCTGCGTGAGGTGGTGGCGGCCGACACCGGGATCCCCCGCCCCGGTCTGTCGACCGTGTTCAGCCCGTCCCGGTCGACTTTCGGAGTCGATCTGCTGGTCGCCCACACCGATGTTTATGTTGACGGGCAGGTGCATTCGGAGAAGCTGACGGCGCAGGAGATCGTGCGGGCGCTGCCCGTACCCCTGGTTGATCGCACCGATGTCGGGGCCCCGATGCTGGTTGCCAGCGTGCTCAGCCAACCCGTTCATACCCTGGACCAGTTGCGCGCGGCGCGGCACGGCGCCATCGACTCCGAAGGTGTGGACCTGTCCGAATCGGTCGAGCTGCCGCTGATGGAGGCGCGCGCCCTGCTCGATCTGGGTGACGTCGCCAAGGCCACCCGCAAGCTCGACGACCTGGCCACCTGGGCCGGCTGGCGCTGGCAACTGGTCTGGTTCCGCGCGGTGGCCGAGATGCTGTCGGCCGACTATGACTCGGCGACAAAGCATTTCACCGAGGTGCTGGACACGCTGCCCGGGGAGCTGGCGCCCAAACTGGCGTTGGCGGCGACGGCCGAGCTGGCCGGCACCGCCGACGAGCTCAAGTTCTACAACACGGTGTGGAGCACCGACAACGGCGTGATCTCGGCCGGTTTCGGATTGGCCCGCGCCGAGTCGGTTGCCGGAACACGGGACAAGGCGGTCGAAACCCTCGACGAAGTTCCGCCCACCTCGCGGCATTTCACCACAGCCCGGCTGACCAGCGCGGTCACCCTCCTGTCCGGCCGGTCCACCGGCGAGATCACCGAACAGAACATCCGCGATGCGGCCCGACGCGTGGAGGCACTTCCCGATTCGGAGCCGCGCGTGCTGCAGATCAGGGCGTTGGTACTGGGCACCGCGATGGACTGGCTGGCCGACAACTCGGCGAGCAGCAATCACATCCTGGGATTCCCGTTCACCGAGCACGGTCTCAAGCTGGGCGTTGAGGCGTCACTGCGTGCGCTGGCCCGGGTCGCCCCAACGCAGTCGCACCGCTACGCACTGATCGACCTGGCCAACAGTGTGCGGCCGATGAGCACGTTCTGAGTTCCTCAGCGGTGATAGCGGTCCCGCAGTTGCGGGTCGGATTCCCACCAGAGTGCGGAAGCGCCGGTAGCGCGCTGCTCCTCGACTCCGGCGTCGATCTCGGCGTCCACCTCGGCGGCGCGCCTGCGCTCATGCGAGCCCAGCGCCCGCATCAACACCATGATGAACGGGATGCCCAGCACATCGCCCAGAATCCACAGCACGCCGGCGCCCAGCGTCTGGTCGTCGCGCAGGGAGGGCCCCCAATCCCGGTGCAGCGCAGAGTAATAGTCGTAGGCGATCAGCGGCCCCAGCCACAGCACCAGACCGAGGACGCCGTCGCCCAGACCCTCGGCGACGCTGATACCGATGGACAGCAGGGGCGAGTACCGCCGCGGAACGGGATCCGACTGCAAACGGGTGTAGAAGTAACAGAAACCTATGGCGGACAACGCGATGTTGGTCAGATCCGCGATCACCGGGTTGACCAGCGAGGCGACGTACCACGGAGTCAGGTAGAGCAGCCACGGCGTCGCCAGCATCAGCACCGACGTCACCGGCGGTGACAGCACCACCCGGGCGACCCGCGACCCGAGCATCGCGTCGAGTCGCGCGCGGGCATTCGGGCTCGAGGCCTCGCGAACAGCGGTCACCGGCTGGCCCAGCGCCAGCAGGAACGGCACCACGTACAGCAACAGCAGCACCTGCAGTGCCCGCACCCAGAACAAGACCGGGGCGTACACCGCAGCGGGACCCTGGGTGGCCAGCAGCCACCACACCAGGCCGGCGCCGAAGCACCAGGCCTGGAGCCGCCCCGCACCAGCGATGCCCCGGGCGCGCCGATGGCACAGGTAGTAGCCCACCCCGATAACGAGGATCAGCAGGAGAGCCGCCCCAGACACAGCGTGAACGTACGCCGCGAACCTGGCAGCATTCCGCCAGGTCATTGTGCTGGCGTTGTGAGGCCTGCGGTCAGACCCTCTGGGCGTGAGCGCTTTGTCGTTGTCCGGGTTCCAACACCGCTGGTTCTTCCTGTGTGCACTGGTTGCCGTCGGAATGCTCGCCCTCTACGTTCAGCGGTACCGGGCGAAACGCATCCCCGTGCTCAGGTTCGCCAACATGGATGTGCTGACTGCGGTCGCCCCTTCGCGGGTGCAGCGACTGCGGCACGTGCCCGCGGCCCTGCTGCTGATCTCTCTTCTGCTGCTGACCATCGCCCTGGCCGACCCGACGCGCGATCACCTGATACCGCGCAATCGTGCGGTGGTCATGCTGGTCATCGATGTCTCAGAGTCGATGGCGGCCGACGACGTCGCCCCCAACCGGCTGGCGGCCGCCAAGGAGGCGGGCAAGAAGTTCGTCGACGGACTCAACCCGAGCGTCAACCTCGGGTTGATCGCATTCGCCGGTACCGCCACGTTGTTGGTACCACCGACGACCAAGCGGGCACCGATGAAAGCCGCGATCGACAAGCTCGAACCGGCCGAACGCACCGCGACCGGCGAGGGCATCTACACCGCACTGCAGGCGATCGCGACGGTCAGCGGGGTGATCGGCGGAGGTGACGGCCCGCCGCCCGCACGGATCGTGCTGGAGTCCGACGGCAAGGAAACCGTGCCGCTGGACCCCGACCAGCCACGAGGGGCGTTCGCCGCCGCACGCGCCGCCAAGGCCCAAGGAGTCCCGATCTCGGTAATCTCCTTCGGCACCCCCGACGGCTACGTCACCCTCAACGACCAGAAAATCGCAGTACCCGTCGACGACCAAACCTTGCAGGAGATCAGCAAGCTCTCCGGAGACGGCCGGGTGTTCCACGCCGACACCATCGGCTCCCTGGAGGAGGTGTACAGCACGTTGCAGCAGCAGATCGGGTTCCAACTGGTCCCTGCCGATGCCAGTGCCGGATGGATCATTCTCGCCACCCTGACGCTGGCCGCCGCGGCTGTCGCCGGGCTCGCGCTCAATCGGCGGTTGCCGGGCTGATCCCGGTCAGACCAAGGCCGCGCTGGCACGCGCGATCGCCAGCTCCTCATTGGTCGGCACCACCAGCACCGTCACCGCCGAGTCCGGTGTCGAGATCCGTCGGGCTTCGGGCGACCGCAACGCGTTGAGTTCCTCGTCGATCTCGATCCCCAGCCCGGTCAGCCCGGCCAGCGCGTCGCGGCGTACCCCTGCGTCGTTCTCGCCCACTCCCGCGGTGAAGCTGATGACATCGGCGCGGCCCAGCACCGCCAGGTACGCACCGACATACTTGCGGAGCCGGTGGATGTAGACGTCGTAAGCCAATTGTGCGTTCTGATCGCCGGATTCGATCCGGGCGCGCAATTTGCGGAAGTCGTTCTCGCCGCCGAGGCCACGCACCCCCGACTGGCGGTTGAGCATCGTGTCGACGTCCTCGACACTCATGCCGGCCTCGCCGCACAGGTACATGATGATGCCCGGGTCGACGTCGCCGCTGCGGGTGCCCATCACCAGGCCCTCCATCGGCGTCAGGCCCATCGACGTGTCCACCGGCCTGCCGCTGGCGATCGCCGATGCCGACGCACCGTTACCCAGATGCAGGACAATCTGATTCAACGACTCGTACGGCGTACCGAGGAACGCGGCGGCCTGCCGGCTGACGTACTCGTGCGAGGTGCCGTGGAAACCGTAACGCCGGATACCCCAGCGCTCGGCGACCTCGCGATCGATGGCGTAGGTCGCCGCGGCCTCGGGGAGGTTGTGGAAGAACGCGGTGTCGAACACGGCCACGTGCGGCAGGTCGGGCAGCAGCTTGCGCGCCACTTCGATACCCAGGATCGCCGGCGGATTGTGCAGCGGGGCAAGTGGAGACAGTTCTTCGAGCTTGGCGACCAGCGTGTCGTCGATGACGGTCGGCCGGTAGAAGGTGGTCCCGCCGTGCACCACCCGGTGACCGACCGCGGACAGTCCCAGCGTGGCGATGTGCAGGCCCTGGGCGGCGAGCGCCTCGTGCGCCGCGTGCAGCGCGGCCTCATGATCGGGCACCTGCGCCGAGCCGATCTGCTCGATGATGCCGTCGGCCAGGAACTCCCCTGAATCCGGTTTGACCACCGCGTATTTCAGCGACGAGGAACCGGAATTGAGCACCAGAACCGTCATGAGTTTCCTTGCGCCTGAATCGCCGTGATCGCCACGGTGTTGACGATGTCCTCCACGAGCGCCCCTCGGGACAGATCGTTGACCGGCTTGTTCAAGCCCTGCAGCACCGGGCCGATCGCGATGGCGCCGGCACTGCGTTGCACCGCCTTGTAGGTGTTGTTGCCGGTGTTGAGGTCCGGGAAGATCAGGACGGTAGCGCGCCCGGCCACGGGTGAATCGGGCATCTTGGTCGCCGCCACCGACGGCTCCACCGCGGCGTCGTACTGGATCGGCCCCTCCACCAACAGGTCCGGCTCCCGCTGGCGCACCAGTTCGGTTGCGGCCCGGACCTTGTCGACATCGGCACCGGTACCCGAGGTGCCCGTCGAGTAGGACAGCATGGCCACCCGCGGATCGATGCCGAACTGCGCGGCGGTGCGTGCCGAGGAGATCGCGATGTCGGCAAGTTGTTCGGAGGTCGGGTCGGGCACGATCGCGCAGTCGCCGTAGGCCAACACCCGGTCGGCCAGGCACATCAGGAAGATGCTCGACACCGTCGAGATTCCCGGCGCGGTGCGGATGATCTCGAAGGCCGGACGCACGGTGTGCGCCGTGGTGTGCGCGGCACCCGACACCATGCCGTCGACCATCTCGTTGTGCACCAGCATCGTGCCGAAGTACGAGACGTCATGGATGATCTCGCGGGCCTGCTCGACCGTCACGCCCTTCTTGCGGCGCAGTTCGGCGTACTGCTCGGCGAACTGGTCGCACAATGCGCTGGTGCGCGGGTCGAGGACGACGGCCGCATCGATGTTCACCCCGAGTTCCGCTGCCCGGGAACGGATCTGGCTTTCCTCACCGAGGATGGTCAGCTCGGCCACCTCGTGCTGCAGCAACCGGCCCGCGGCCTTGAGGATGCGGTCGTCGGTGCCTTCGGGTAGCACGATGCGCCTGCGGTCGGAGCGGGCCCGATCGAGCAGCTGGTAGGTGAACATCTGCGGCGTGGTGACCGCGGGGATCGGGATGCTCAACTGTGCGATCAGATCGTTGACGTCGACGTGCTTGTCCATCAGCGCCAGCGCGGTGTCGATCTTGCGCTGCGATTTCGCCGTGACCCGGCCGCGAGCGCCTGCGACCCGGCTTGCGGTCTCGAAGGTGCCGTACTTGGTGGCCACGATGGGCAGCCGCAGCCCGAGCCCATCCACCAGCGACGCGACGGCCGGGTGCAGATCGAGGCCGCCGTTGAGGATGATGCAGGACAGTGACGGAAAGCCTTCTGCCGCATGAGCACTCACGACTGCCAGCACCACGTCGGACCGGTCACCCGGGGTCACCACCGCGACGCCCTCGGTCAGTCGCTCCAGGCAGTGCTCGGCGGTCATACCGGCGACCATCACGCCCATCGCCTCACGGGACAGCAGCTCAGGATCCCCGGCGATCATCGTGCCGTCGACCGCCACCTTCAGTTCGGCGACCGACGGGGCGACCAGCAACGGCTCCTCGGGAAGCACGTAGGCGGGCGGGCCGAGCGGTTTGAGGGCCTCGGCCACCGCGGTCAACTGGGCCGGGTCGCACCGGTTGGCGACCACCGCCGCGGCGTGCGCATGCTGGTGGTTCAACTCGGCCAGGCACACCTCGACCACGTGGGCGACCTCGTCGGGCGTGCGGTCGGCGGCCTTGACCGCGAGCACCACGGGCGCGCCGAGGTTGACCGCGATGCGCGCGTTCATGCTCAGCTCGCTGGGGGTGGCGACGTCGGTGTAGTCACTGCCGACGATCAGCACGGCGTCGCACTTCTCGGCCACGCGATGGAACCGGTCGACGATTTCGGCGATCGCGACGTCGGGGTCCTCGTGCACCTGCTGGTAGCTGACGCCGACGCAGTCGTCGTAACTCAGCCCCGCGGTGGTGCCGGCCAGCAGCAATTCGAGGATGTAATCGCGATCCTCACCCAGGCGCGTGATGGGCCGGAATACGCCCACCCTGGGTACGGTCGCAGCAAGCCGATGCAGCATCCCGAGTGCGATGGTCGACTTGCCGGTATCACCTTCTGGTGACGCAATGTAGATCGCGGTAGCGACGACTGCCTCCGGCACTGATACAGCTTCCCTCATCAGGGTTTGGACGGCCAGATGCTCTGCTTTTTGCTCAGCGCAGCTGACGCAGCGCATCGGCGAATTCGGTGCAGAACCAGTCCACATCCGACAAAGAGAATACCAGGGGGGGTCTCACCTTCAGCACACTGCCCTGTGTCCCGCAAACCGAGATGAGTACGCGCCGGTCGCGCATCGCGTTGACCAGATCGTGGGCGCCGGCCCGATCGGGGGTCAATAGATCAGGGTCGGTCACCATCTCGATCCCGATGTACAGCCCGGCGCCACGGACATCGCCGACGCGCGGGTTCTCGGCGGCCACCCCGGTGAGCTCGTCACGCAAGACGGTGCCGACCTTGGCCGCGTTGGCCATCAGCTGCTCGTCCTCGATGACGTCGAGCACCGCGCCCGCCGCGGCCATCGACACCGGATTGCCGCCGAAGGTGTTGAAGTACGGCACCTCGCGGGCGAACGCCTCCAGCACCTCACTGCGGGCGGCCATCGCCGCCACCGGCAACCCGTTGGCCATCGGCTTGCCCATGGTGACCAGGTCGGGCACGACGCCGTGGCGGGTGAAACCCCACATCGCCTCCCCGGTGCGGCCGAAACCGGGTTGCACCTCGTCGGCGATGAACACCCCGCCGGCCGCGCGCACCGCCGCCACCGCCGGCGCCAGCACCGCGGGGTCGGGGTAGATGCCGTCGGAAGAGAAGAAGGTGTCGACGATCAGGCAGCTCAGCCCGTGACCGGCCGCCTTCAGATCAGTGATCGCGGCGTCGACATCGGCCAGGAACCGGCCGGCCACATCGTCGCCCGAGCGGTAGCTGTCCGGCGCGGCCACGGCGCGCACATGCGGACCGATGCTGGTGGCGCCGCCGATCGACGGTGAAATCGCCGTCACTGCTTCGGTATTGCCGTGGTACGCATCGCGGGTGACGATCACACCGCGTGCCCCGGTACACATCTGGGCGACCCGCAGGGCCAGATCGTTGGCCTCCGAGCCGGTGCAGGCATACATCACCCGGTCGACTTCTCCTGGGAGCGTGGCCAACAACCGTTCCGAGTACTCCACGATGCCGTCGTGCAGGTATCGGGTGTGGGTGTTGAGCGTCTCGGCCTGGCGGGTGATGGCGGCGACCACGCGCGGGTGACAGTGCCCGACGCTGACGACGTTGTTGTACGCGTCGAGGTAACGCTCGCCGTCCGCGTCGAACAGGTGGCTGCCGCTGCCCCGGACCAGGTGTACCGGCCGTTCGTAGAACAGCCGGTACGCCGGGCCCAGCAGGTGCGAGCGGGCCTCGATCAGCCTTTCGGTATCAGGATCGGTCGCCAGACCTCCCGAATAGCTGTTGGAGTCCATGATGTTCGAGAAACCCATGGCACCCGCATTCCTTTCACTAACGCCGACGCGGCCCGCCGCTAACGTTCGTGCGCTTCCTCCAACACTGTGCGCCCCAGATCGGAATAGCGTTGCGGATCCCTGAATTTCAGGAACAGCGCCCACAGCACCCCACCGATTCCGGCGATGCCGACAACATACGGGATCGACGTGAAGATCCAGTCCGAAGCGGCTGAACCCGCAGCGAACGACGCGTTCTTGGCGAGCAGGTAGATGACGTAGAGCATGCCGACCCCGCCCAGCAGCGGTGCCAGGAACGTGGTGAACCAGTTCGCGGTCTCCGGATGCCGCTTCTGCACGTGGAAGAACGAGATCACGGAGAACGCCGCCAGGGCCTGCACGATCATGATGGCCGTGGTGCCCAGCAACGCCATCAGGCCGTAGAGCCCGGTGTAGGGGTCACGCCCGGTCAGGTCGAAGAACAGCACCACGACGGTGGCGAAGCCGGTCTGTACGAATCCGGCGATGTGCGGTGAGCCGTGCACCGGATGGGTGGCGCCGATGGTCTTGCGCATGCCGGGGATGACGTTCTCCCGCCCGAGGGCGTACAGGTAGCGGGCGGCGCAGTTGTGGAAGGCCATGCCGCAGGCGAATGAGCCGGTCATCAAAAGGATCTTGAACAGGTCCACGGCCCACTCCCCGAGATGCTGCCGCACCGGGGTGAAGAAGATATCGCCCGCGGTGGTCGAATCCTGCGCCAGCGCAATCGCATTCTGCGGACCGGTGCCGACGATGGCCAGCCACGAAACGATGATGTAGAACGCGCCGATGCCGACGACCGAGCAGATCACCGCAATCGGGATGATCTTCTTGGGGTTTCGGGACTCCTCGCCGTACATGGCGCTGGACTCGAAGCCCACCCACGACCAGAACGCGAAGAACAGGCCGACGCCGGCCGATCCGGCGACGGTGATCATGCTGCCGTCGACACCGGCCACCTCACCGGAGAGACTCTGGAAACCGTTGAGCGGGTTGAGCGATCCCAGCGACCAGCCCTGCGGACCGCCACCGGTGAACACCACGGACAGCGCCATCATGGCGAGCATGATGATCTCGGTGATCAGGAACACCCCGAGCACTTTCGCCGCCAGATTGATGTCGAAGTAGGTCAGCACGGCGTTCACGGCCAGCATCACCACGGCGAAGATGACCCACGGCACGTCGATGTTGAAGAACGACTTGAACAGATCGTTGCCGAAGAACGAGAAGATGCCGATCAGCGACGCCTCGAACACCATGTAGGCCAGCGCGGTGAGGAATCCCGCACCCAGGCCGACGACGCGCCCCAGGCCGTGCGAGATGTATCCGTAGAAGGCGCCGGTGGCGGTGATGTGCTTGCTCATCGCCGCATAGCCGATGGCGAACAGGGTCAGCACGATGGTGGCGACGAAGTACCCGGCGGGCGCGTAGGCGCCGTTGCCGAAGCCGACCGCGATCGGCACGTTGCCGACCATGGCGGTGATGGGAGCGGCCGTGGCGACCGCCATGAACAGCACGCCGACCAGTCCCACGGCGTTGGGTTTGAGACGTTGGATAGAGGTGCCGGACGGGGCCGGCGGATCGATGATCTCGCTCATTGCGGGTCCTAACTGAAGGACGGTTTTCGGACCACTATTTGGTCTGATTGTTCGGCGTCGACGACGGCTTTGTAGTGCGACGCAGCACATTGTTATCCCGCCCAGATCATCGGGCAACTCGAAACTTGTTGCGGGTCAAGCGCTTTGTTGCCGTTATGTTTCGAACCTGGGAGTCGTGCAACGAGCAGGTTAATCGGTGGGTTTTGGTCTGCTCGCGGGCGTCGATTTGGTCCACACTCGGAGCATGTCCCTGACATCCGGCGGCCCCGTCGCCGAGGACGTGCGTCGACGCATCCTGTCCATGTTGGCCCTGGGCACCCTGCGCCCCGGCTCGCGACTGGGCACCGAGCGTGAGATGGCGGAGAGCTTCGCGGTGTCGCGATCCACCCTGCGCAGCGCGCTGCTGCCGTTGAGCCAGGCCGGTGTGCTGGAGCGCCGGACCGGGCGCAACGGCGGCACGTTCGTGCGGGCCGACGTCGTGGAACGCAACGCAGCGGAGTTGGCCGGGCTTCCTGCCCGGCTGCGCAGCAGCGGTCACAGCAGCGCCACCCGGGTCCTGGCGACCGATCGCAGACCGGCCACCCAGGTGGAGTCGCGTGCGCTCGAAATCGCCGATGGCGCAGAGATATTCACGGTCCGTCGGTTGCGCTACGCCGACGGTGTGCCGCTGTCGGTGGACCTGTCCTGCTTCGTGGCCGAGCGCATGGAGGACCTGCTGGAACAACCGCTCGGCGGTTCGCTCTATGAGTTGGTGCGGGTGCGGTACGGCCTGACGCCTGCAGTCACCACCGAGACCATCGAAGTGGTCAGCGCCAGCCCTCGCGAGGCGCAATGGCTCGGCATCGCCCAACGCAAGCCACTATTGGCGATCACGCGCATCACGCGCGACAGCAGTGGCGAGCCATTCGAGTACGCCTCCGACCTGTTCCGCGCCGACCGGGTCCGGCTCACGGCGACGAGCCATGGCGCGGTCGGCGCGGTGGAGCGCTCAGTGAGCAGCGCCTGAGCCGCCCAACTCAGCCCAGCTTGCGCAGCCGGGGCTCCAGGTCCTTCTTGAACAGGTCGAGGAACCGGCGCTGATCATGCCCGGGCGCGTGGAACACCAGGTGGTTCAGGCCCCACTCGACGTACTGGCCGACCTTCTCGACCGCCTCGTCGGGATCCGACGCGACGATCCAGCGCTTGGCGACCTGCTCGATGGGCAGGGCGTCGGCGGCCTTCTCCATCTCGATCGGGTCCTCGATCGAGTGCTTCTGCTCGGGCGTCAGCGACAGCGGCGCCCAGAACCGGGTGTTCTCCAGGGCCAGCTTGGGGTCGGGATCGTAGGAGATCTTGATCTCGATCATCCGGTCGATGTCCTCGGCATTGCGCCCGGCGGCCTCGGCGCCTTCCTTCACGGCGGGGATGAGCTTGTCCTTGTACAGCTCCGCACCCTTGCCGGAGGTGCAGATGAAGCCGTCACCCGCGCGGCCCGCGTACTTGGCCACCACCGGCCCGCCCGCGGCGATGTACACCGGGATGCCGCCCTCGGGCACGTCGTAGATCGAGGCGCCCTTGAGCTTGTAGTACTCGCCGTCGAAATCGACGCGGTCGCCCACCCACAGCTCGCGCATGAGCTTCACCGACTCGCGCAGCCGGGCGAAACGCTCCTTGAACTCCGGCCACTCCCCGATGTAGCCGGTGGCGATCTCGTTGAGCGCCTCACCGGTGCCCACCCCGAGGAAGATCCGGCCCGGGTACAGGCAGCCCATGGTCGCGAACGCCTGCGCGATCACCGCCGGGTTGTACCGGAACGTGGGCGTGAGCACCGATGTGCCCAGCACCAGCCGCTCGGTGCGCTCGCCCACCGCCGTCATCCAGGCCAGTGAGAACGGTGCGTGCCCGCCCTCGTGGCGCCAGGGCTGGAAATGGTCGCTGACCGTCGCACTGTCCATTCCCGCCGCTTCGGCCAGCACTGCCAGCTCGACGAGTTCACGCGGGGCAAACTGCTCCGCCGATGCCTTGTATCCCAGTTTCAGTTCAGCCACGGTTCGTTTCTACTCCTATGCCTAAACTCGCGACATGGCAGCAGCCCTGACCGCGATCACCGAGCATGTGCACTTCGCACAAACCGACTTGGTCAACTGGACGCTGGTGACCGACGGAAGCCGGGTCATGCTGATCGACGCGGGGTTCCCGGGGCAGCGCGAGGACGTCATCGGCTCGGTCCGCCAACTGGGGTTCACGGTCGACGACATCGCCGCCGTCCTGCTGACCCACGCCCACATCGACCACTTCGGAACCGCCATCTGGCTGGCGAAAAACCATGGCACACCGGTCTTTTGCCATTCCACCGAGCTCGGGCACACCAAGCGTGAGTATCTCGAGCAGGCCGCGCCGGCCGATGTGGTCCGCAACATCTGGCAGCCCCGCTGGCTGAAGTGGGCGGCCACCATCACCGCCAAGGGCGGGATGAACCACGCCGGCATCCCGACCGCGCGGGCGCTGACCGACAACGAAGATCTCCCAGGCAATCCGGTGCCGGTTCCCACCCCGGGGCACACCGGCGGACACTGTTCCTTCATCGTCGACGGGGTTCTGGTCAGCGGCGACGCCCTGGTCACCGGACATCCCCTGCTGCGGCACACCGGCCCGACGCTGCTGCCGGCCCTGTTCAACCACGACGAGGAGGGCTGCCTGACCAGCCTGAAGACGCTGGCGGCAGTCGATGCCGAGGTGATGCTGCCCGGACACGGTCCGCTGTGGCGCGGATCGATCGCCGACGCCGCCTCCGCCGCGGCGGCCCGGCACGCCTAGTGCTGCAAGATGCGGTACCCCAGCAGGAAGAACCCGGTCAGGCACAGGCCGCAGGCCAGCACGATCGTCGGCATCAGGACCAACTGATCGAGCTCGTCTGGGTCGAACACCTCGTCGTCGTACACCGACCCGAACAGCACCTTGGCAAACGTGGTCCGGCGAAAAGCGTGCATCCGTCGTTGTGATTCCGCCGAGTCCGCCCGACGACCGATGAACAGCCGCAAAGCCACCCCGGTCGCGAACACCACCGCAGCCGCTGCCAGCAGCAGCGATCCCACGATTACCTGCAGACTCGGCATCGCAGGCCAGCCTAGTCGCTAACCGCCCCACCGCTGCGCTATCAGCCGGTGGGAGCGCAAACGGTCCTCGTGCCGGTGCGTCACCGAGGTGATGACGAGTTCGTCCGCCCCGCTCACCCGTTGGAGGGCCGCCAGCCGCGCGACCACCTGATCGGGGTCTCCGACGAATTGCGTTGCGGTACGGTCCCGGACCACCTCCAGCTGTTCGTCGGACAGCGGTCCGCAGTCGGCCGGATCCGGGTAGGGAATCGCGCCGCCGCCGGCCCGGATCGAGTACACCCAGTGGCCGTAGCTGGACGCCAGATACCGTGCGGTGGCTTCATCCTCGGCCACCACCACGTCGGCCGATACCGCCACGTACGGCTCGGACAGGTACTCCGACGGGGTGAATCCGTTGCGGTACACCTCGATTGCCTCCAGCGCGGTGGCCGGGGTGATGTGATAACTGGCCACGAACGGCAGCCCACGCGCGGCGGCGACGCGGGCGCTCTGCCCCTTGCTGCTGCCGAACACCCACGGGGTCAGGCCGGCGCCGGCGCCTGGCACGGCTGTGCCCACCTCGTAGCGGCCGGCGAGCATGGCCAGGATGTCATCCAGCTGTTCGGCGAAATCCGGTGTGACAGCTTCGGGTTGCTGCAACACCGCCATCCGGGACCGCACCTGCGGGTCCCGCATCAGCGCGCTGACGTTGTACGGAGCCGGGACCACCACGCCATCGACCTCGTGCCACTCCCTCGGCGGCCGTGGCTCGCGGGGCTTGTCCCGCACCGCTTCGGCGCGTTTCTGCCCCGAGCGGCCCACCCCCAGATCGATCCGGTCGGGATGGAACGCGGCCAGTGTGCCGAAGCTCTCCACCACGGCGACGGCGGTCGTGTGGCCGAGTTGCACAGCCGCGGTGCCGACCCTGATCCGTTCGGTGGCCGCGGCGATCTGCCCCACCAGAACGGCGGGTGACGAGCTGGCCACCGATACGAAATGATGCTCGGCGACCCAATACCGTTGAAAGCCCCACTGTTCGGCGTGCTGAGCCAGGTCGACGGTGTTGCGCAGGGCGGTCACGGCGTCGCTGCCGGCACTGATGGGAGCCAGGTCGAGAATCGATAGCGGCACCGTCATGTGCCGTCCTCCCTCGACAGCTCCTTCTCGAAGGCGATCGGACAGACCGCCCCCTCCCCCTCGGCCGGCATCGGGGCGATCAGTCGGCTGTAGCCCGCCGAGTCGTAGAGCGCTTCAGCCTCGGGTTGGAGGTGACCCGTCGTCAGATAGACCCGCCGGTACCCGCGTGCGGCGATCTCGCGTTCGAGGTGGGCCAGCAGCACCCTGGCGTATCCCCGCTGCCGATAGCGACTGTCGGTCCAGATGCGTTTGAGCTCGGCGGTGTCGGCGTCGAATCGGGTGAATGCCCCGCCGGTTACCGGCACGCCGTCGAGCACCCCGATGTACAGGCCACCGCCGGGCGGGGCGAACTCATCGGCGGACTTCCCGCGCAGCCAAACCATCATCTGTTCGGGTGTTCCGCCGTAGCGCCCCGAGTACTCCACCGACAACTCGGCCAGCAGCGGGGCGGCCAGTGGATCATCCAGGCCGACCGCGGCAAACCGCACACCACTCACGGGGGCTGACTTAACCACCGTTCCGACATTCACGCCTGCTTCAACGCACAGTGCCGGCCGGGATATGCCCACAGGCTCAGCCTGAACAAAACCCTGCCGAGCCGCTCATTTCCTGGCGAGGTAGTAGTAGTTCGCCGGGTCCTGCTCGATCTCGGTGACTTCCACATCGGTGAATCCAGCGTCGGTCAGCATCGACACGGCCAACTGCCTGCCCCACATCGTCCCCAGCCCGGCGCCTCCCAGGCCGAGCGAGACCGACATGCAGTGCGTCAGCGAAACCGCGTAGCGATACGTGCTCATCGGGGCGCCGATGTTGTCCTCCAGCCGACTGGAAGCCTTGATGTCGGCCATCACCAGGACTCCCCCCGGCCGCAGGGAGCGATGGATGTTCTCCAGTACCCGGGCCGGCTGCGCCTGGTCGTGGATCGCGTCGAAGGCGGTGACGAGGTCGTACGCCCCGGTCTGGTCCAGGTCGGCCAGGTCGGCAGGCAGGAACGAGACATTGGTCAAACCGCGTTGCGCCGCATCGGCGGCCCCGGTGCCGACCGCTTCCGCCGAGAAGTCGATACCGGTGAATCGGCTGGCCGGATAGGCCCGGGCCATCAGGCCGATCGCGTACCCACTGCCACATCCGAAATCGGCGACGTCGATTCCGCTCTCGAGCCGTCGCGGAAGGCCATCGACCAATGGCAGCACGGAACTGAGCAGGGCGGCGTCGAAAACCTCTCCACTGCGTTCGGCCATCACGGTGTGGAAGCGCGGGTAGTCGTCGTAGCTCAGACCGCCCCCATCGCGGAAGCAGCCGAGGATCTCCTGTTCGACTTCGCACATCAGCGGGACGTACTGGGCCAGGCGCGCCAGATTGCCCAGGCCGGCGTCGCGCGTCAGCGCCGCGGCACGGTGGCCGGGCAACCGATACGTCGAGGACTCCACGTCGTAGTCGACCACCCGCGCCGCGGCCATCCCGCCGAGCCATTCACGGACGTAGCGTTCGTCGAGGCCGGCTGCGTCGGCGATCTCGGCGCTGGTTGCCGACGGCAGGTTCGCCATCGCGTCGAACAGCCCGGTCTGATGGCCGAGGCTCATCAGCAGGACCAGGCCCGCGCTGTCGATCGCCGAGGTCATCCGTTCGGAGAAGTCTTCAACCGTCTCGGTAACTGCCTGCTGGTCAGTGCCATTCACCATCACGCCCGCCCAGACTACGCCGCCTCGGCCACCCCCTTCCGCGCAAAACTTGACACGTGTAAAGTTCGCCGCCATGGACAACATCAGGGGCAAGACCATCGCGATCACCGGCGCCGCGCGCGGCATCGGTTACGCCACTGCCAAGGCCCTGCTGGCCCGGGGCGCCCGCGTCGTGATCGGCGACCGTGACGTGGCGCTTCAGGAGTCGGCTGTCGTCGAGTTGGGCAAGCTCGGCCCGGTGTCCGGCTACCCGCTCGACGTCACCGACCGCGAATCGTTCGCGACGTTCCTGGACAAGGCCCGCACCGACGGCGGCGGGCACATCGACGTGCTGATCAACAACGCCGGCGTCATGCCGATCGGCCCGTTCCTGGAGCAGTCCGAGCAGGCGATCCGGTCATCCATCGAGGTCAACGTGTACGGCGTGCTCACCGGTTGCCAGTTGGCATTGCCCGAGATGGTGAAGCGCCGCAGCGGCCACGTGATCAACATCGCGTCGCTGTCGGGACTGATCCCCCTGCCCGGCCAGGTGGTCTACGTCGGCGCGAAGTACGCCGTGGTCGGACTGACCACCGCACTGGCCGACGAAATGGCCCCGCACGGAGTGGACGTGTCGGTGGTCATGCCGCCGTTCACCAACACCGACCTGATCGCGGGCACCAAGTCCAGCGGGGCGATCAAGCCGGTCGAGCCCGAGGACATCGCCGCCGCCATCATCAAGACGCTCGACAAGCCGAAGACCCACGTGTCGGTGCCGCCGCCCCTGCGTTTCACCGCGCAGGCCGCCCAGATGCTGCCGCCCAAGGGCCGGCGCTGGATGAACAAGAAGCTGGGCCTGGACAGTGTGTTCCTGGAGTTCGACGCCGCCAAGCGCAAGAGCTACGAGGACCGGGCCCAGTCAGCCCAGGGCGTCATCGACTCCGACGGGAAGACCTAGCCGAAGGTCGGCAGCTCGGCTCCGTGACGGTAGCCCTCGATCACATCGAGGGCGCCGTCGAGCAATTCCTCATGGGTGAATTCGTAGCGCTCGACGCTGCCGACGAACACCACCCGCACGATCTCGCCGTCCTCGGCCGCATCGAGCCACAGTGAGGTCACCGCGAGGCCGTCCTGGACCTGAGCCCCGGATGGCTCGTAAAACCACACGGCGTAGTCGTCGTCCGACTGTTCCTCGTCGAACTCCCAGCCGCGCTGGGTGATTCGCTCGTCGAACTCGGCCAGATCGGCGACCACAGCGTCGGGGATGTCCGCCAGTTCGTCGACGGACTCCGCCGACACCCGGTTCACACTCCGGACGGCCTGCCGCTTGCGGCGGCGGGCCTTCTTCTCGTCGGATCCGCGTGACACGGGCTAGCCCAGCGCCTGGTCCAGGTCGGCGATCAGGTCCTCGGTGCCTTCCAGACCGACGGAGATGCGGACCACGCCGTCGCCGAGCCCGATGGCCGCGCGCCCCTCCGGGCCCATGGCCCGGTGTGTGGTGGTGGCCGGATGGGTGATCAGGGACTTGGCATCGCCCAGGTTGTTGGAGATGTCGATGACGCGCAGCTTGTCGAGCACCTCGAAGGCGCGGTCCTTGCCGCCGTCCAGTTCGAAGGTGACCACGGTGCCGCCGCCGCGCATCTGCCGCTGGGCCAGGTCGTACTGCGGATGAGACTCCAGGAACGGGTATTTCACCCAGTTCACGCCGGCCTTGGCCTCCAGGAACTCGGCCACCGAGTGCGCCGAGCGGTTCGAGTAATCCACCCGGACCGCAAGCGTCTCAAGGCCTTTCAGCAGCGTCCAGGCATTGAACGCGCTGATCGCCGGGCCGGTGTGACGCATGAGCTTCTGCACCGGACCGTCGATGAACTCCTTGTCACCGAGGATCGCCCCGCCGAGCACCCGGCCCTGACCGTCGATGTGCTTGGTGCCGGAGTAGACCACAACGTCCGCGCCGAGCGGCATGCCCTGCTGCAGAAGCGGAGTGGCAAAGACGTTGTCCAGCACCACCTTTGCACCGGCAGCATGCGCCAGCTCGGACACCGCGGCGATATCCACCAGGGACTGCATCGGGTTGGACGGCGTCTCGAAGAAGACCGCCTGGGTCGGGACCGACAGCGCCTCTTCCCACTGTGAGAGGTCGTCGCCGTCGACGAACACCGTCTCCACGCCCCAACGCGGCAGGATCTCGCTACACACCACGAAGCACGACCCGAACAGGCTGCGGGCGGCCACCAGGCGGTCGCCCGCCCCCAACAACGCCCCCAACGCGGTGAACACCGCCGCCATGCCGGTGGCAGTGGCGAAGCACGCGGGTGCACCCTCGATCAGGCGCAACCGCTCCTCGAACATCGAGATGGTCGGGTTGCCGTAGCGCGAATACACGAAGCGGTCGATCTCGCCGGTGAACGCCTTCTCGGCCGCAGCGGCGGTCTCGTAGACGTAGCCCGAGGTCAGGTACATCGCCTCGGCGGTTTCCTCGAACTCCGACCGCAGCAGACCGCCGCGCACGCCGATGGTGGCCTGGCTGACGCCGTCGGGCAGGGCAGCCGGGATCCGGACAGATGGGATGTCGGTCATCGGGCCCTCAGCTCTGCTTCCACGGCAGACCGACGGCCTTCCAGCCGGTACCCCCGCGGTGGCGGTTCTCGTCGAGATTGCCTTCGAATCCGTCGAGGATGTTGTAGGACGGCCCGATGCCCGCCGCGGTGGCGGCCTCGGCAGCGCCGATCGAACGATTGCCGGAGCGACACAGGAAAACCACCGGCCGTTCGCCCGGCGTCACACCCGACGCCTGAAGATCGTCGACGAACGCGTCGTTATGGCTGCCGTCGGTACGGTTCCATTCGACGTAAACCACGTCACGCTCAAGGCTGGACAGATCCGGGGCACCGACGAAGCGCCATTCGGCGTCGGTACGACAATCCACCAGCACGGCCTCGGAATTCTCACTCAGAATTTTCCAGGCCTCCTCAGGCGTGATGTCTCCTGCATAGCTCACGGGCGTGAGTCTCCCATACTCGAACAGACGCGCCATTGGCCGTCCTCACGCACGAACGACGTCTCGGTGTTCACCTTGGCGTCGGGGGTGTTACCGAAGTGGTAGACCACCGTTGCGGTGGCCCGATCCCCCTCGACCTTGACCTCCGTCACGTCGTCCACATACCTGGCGCCCTGCCTGGTCACCGAATCACGCTGCCGGGCAATGAAATCTGCCTCGGCCCCACGCTGGACGGTGCAGGTGTAATCCGAGAATTCGCCGAAGTTCTCCCGCTGCAGCGCGTCATTCTGGCCGACCGCCGCGAGGCTCACCTTCTGCTCCTCGCTGCGCCCGTCGGTGCCGAAGACGTTGAGCAGAACGACAACGATCACCACGAGCACAATGACGGCCAGCGCACCCAGGAACGGCGCCATCGTGGGCCGATCGGATTGCGAAAACTCGGTGCCTTCTGTGTCCTCAGCCATATCCCGACCTACCACAGCTTGCGCAGCGCGGTGCCGACGCGGCGGGCACGGTCACGGGCGATGATCACGTCAGGGGCGGTGGCCAGCGCGACGCCGAGACGGCGCGGAGCGTCGGATTCGCCCGGGCGACCGAAGAGCCGCACATCGCTCTCCGAGGTGGCCAGCGCTTCGGCCAACACCGTGCTGATGTCGGCCGACGGCTCGCCGGCGTCGGCCCCACCGTAGGTGACCTCGGCAGCCGCCGGGGAGATCATGATGGTGTCCACCGCCAGGCCCAGAATCGCCCTGGCATGCATCTCGAACTCCGACAACCGCTGCGACCGCAGCGTCACCAGCCCGCTGTCGTGCGGACGGATCCGTACATCGGAGAAGTACACGTCGTCGCCCTGGACCAGCAGCTCAACCCCGAAAACCCCGCGACCGCCCAGCGAGTTGACGATCCGCGCGGAGATCGACTTCGCGGCATCCAGCGCAGCCGGCGACAGCGGCTGAGGCTGCCAGGACTCCAGCACGTCGGTCCCCACCTGACGGTGCCCGATCGGCTCGCAGAACTGCACGCCCGGACCGGTCGGACCGGTGGTGCGCACAGTCAGCATCGTGATCTCGTATTCGACCTCGACGACGGACTCGGCCAGCACCCGGTTCTGAGCGATGTGTCCGGCGGTGGTGGCACGCTGCCAGGCCGGCTCGACGTCGTCGGGACGGAGCAGCACCGACTCGCCGTCGCGCTGGGCGCCCATCACCGGCTTGACCACCAGCGGGAAGCCGGCATGCTCGGCCACCGCGGTCAGCTCCTCGACCGACCCGGCGAACCAGAACGGCACCGTAGGCAGGCCCAGCTCGTCCGATGCCAGCCGGCGCAGCCCCTCCCGGTCCTGGCTGAGCCGGATGCTGCGCGGGGCCGGCAGAACCTCGATGTCGCCCCGCTCGGCCACGGCGACCAATGCGTCGGCGGCGATGACGCCCGACTCGGCCACCACGTAACGCGGCTTCTCCCGCTCGATCAGCGCGGTGAGTTCCTCGGCGTCGTTCATCTTGATCACCGCCGAGCGGTCCGCGACGCTGTGTGCGGGCGCGTAGTACCGGTCGGCGGCCACCACGACGCCGCCCAGCCGCTGGAACGCCAGCGCGAGCTCACGGCTCAGGTCACCCGAACCCAGCAGCAGCACTGTCGCCGCAGGGTCCGTGGGCCCACCGGCGCCGGCTTCTGATCCGTCGTTCGCGGCCTCGGCCGGAGCATCTTCGGCGCCGTCGACCTGATCGTCTGTCAGGTCATCGGTCTGCGCGTCCTCAATCGATTCACTCATCGCACGCACCAGCCTGCCAGATCGTCACCCGACTCGATGGTCGATATAGCACCAACGCCAACTCTCGCCGGGTTCCGCCGAACGCATGACCGGATGACCGCTCTGCTGAAAGTGCTTGGTGGCATGCTGATGCGGGCTCGAGTCACAGCAACCGACGTGGCCGCAGGCCAGGCACATACGAAGATGCGCCCAGTTGTTCTCGCCGTCTTCCTCGCATTCCTGGCAGCGACCGGGGGTCAACGGTTGCGGCTCGTCGACCGCTGCCTCGAGATGTTCGCAGGTGCGAGGCGCCGGATTCTGCTCCCGTCGGCGTGATCTCCTCAACATGTTGATCAAGGATAGGCACGGCACACGAAGGAGGAACGACAACGTGGGTGCCTCACTCCTGGCGGCACTGGTCGCCGCAATTCTGCTGGCCGCCGTGGCCCGCCGCTTCGACGTCTCGGCACCGCTGGCGCTGGTGGTGGCCGGGCTGGCCAGCAGCGCGATACCAGGCTTCGACGACGTGCACCTGGATCCCGACCTGGTGCTCTTCGTGATCCTGCCGCCGCTGCTTTGGTCGGCGGGACTGGAGAGCAGCTACCTGGCGATGCGCAAGAACGTCAGGACGATCGGGCTGTTGGCGATCGGTCTGCCGTTGGCCACGACAGTGGTCGTCGGCGTGGTCGCGTTTCACACCGTGCCCGAGCTCACCATCGCCGCCGCACTCACCCTGGGCGCCATCGTGGCACCGCCCGACGCCGTGTCGGCGACCGCAGTCGGCCGCCGGCTCGGGCTGCCGCGCCGCATCATGACGCTGCTCGGCGGGGAGAGCCTGCTCAACGACGCCACCGCGCTCACCGCGTACAAGGTGGCGCTGGCAGCCGCAATAGGCGCATCGGCCACCTGGGCGCGCGGTCTCGGCACCTTTGCCCTGGCCGCAGTCGGCGGTGTGGTGGTCGGCGTCACGCTGGGCATGGTGGTGCACTACATCCGGACCAGGCTCGACGATCCGCTGGTGGAGAGCGCCATCGGCCTGGTGGCACCTTTCACGATCTACCTCGTGGCCGAAGAAGTGCACGGCTCCGGGGTGATCGCCGTGGTGGTGGCGGCATTGCTGCTGGGACAGCGCGAGACCGACGCCGGCTACGCGACCCGGCTACAGGACTCTGCGGTGTGGAAGGCATTGCAGCTGGTGCTCGAGTCGTTCGCCTTCTTCCTGATCGGGCTGCAACTGCCCAAGGTGATCGGCGAACTCACCGGGATCTCGGCGGCCACCCTGGCGATCTCGTCGGCGGCGGTGCTCACGTCGGTGATCATGGTGCGGATCATCTGGGTGTACTGCTTCGCCTACCTGCCGCGGCTGCTGTCCAAGAAGGTGCGGGCCCGTGAACCGATGCCGACCCCGGGGCAGGTGTTCATCCTGGCCTGGGCGGGCATGCGCGGGGTCGTCTCGCTCGCCGCGGCGTTCGCCGTCCCGGCCACGACGCTGTCCGGTGACCCGTTCCCCGGCCGCCCGCAGTTGGTGTTCCTGACCTTCGTCGTCGTGGTCGGCACGCTGTTGCTGCACGGTTTGACGCTGCCGTGGTTCATCAGGGTGCTCGGGGTGCAGGGCAACGAGGAGCATGCCGACGCGATCGCAACCGCGGCCGCACAGGACCGGGCGGCCCGGGCCGCCGCGGACCGGCTCGACGAACTGCTCTCCGAACAAACCCCCGGCAGTGACGTACCCGAACGCGCCGGCGAGATCCTGCGGGCCTGGAATACCCGGCGCCGCAATGCCGCCTGGGAACGGCTGGGCCGCGGCGAAGACGACATCGGAGAGAGCCCCGCCTCAGCCTTCCGCCGTCTACGGTTGGAAATGCTTGCCGCCGAACGGCAGACATTCATCGCCGAGCGCGATGCCGGGCACATCGACGATGAAGTACTGCGCACCGTGCTGCGCGGTCTCGATCTGGAAGAGGCGACACTGAACCGTGATTAGGCGTTTGACGTGGCTGGCCGTGCTGGTCGTGGTGGTCTCCGGCGGGCTGCTGGGCCTGCTCAGCGGCGGCGACGCCGCCTCCCAGTCGCCGGTCGCCGTTCCGTCCGACGCCGAATCGGCCCGGGCCGACGCCCTGCGGGCCGATTTCCCCGGCGGAGATCAGGTTCCGGCGATCCTGGTGGTGACCCGCACCGACGGCGGTGAGCTCACCATGGCCGACGTCGACGCCACCGCCGATGCGCGCCACCGGATGACCGATGCGCCCGGACCGCCCGTGGTGGTCGCCGACGACGGCAAGGCGGCAGTGGCCACCGTGCCGTTGAAGGCCGACCTGTCCGGTTTCGGTCTCAACGACGCGGTGAAGGATCTGCGCGCGACCGCTGCCAGCGGCTTGCCGCCCGGGCTGCGGGCCGAGATCACCGGTGGCCCGGCGTTCGGTGCCGACATTGCCAATTCGTTTGCCGGAGCGAACATCACATTGCTCGCGGTGACCGCGACCGTGGTGGCGCTGCTACTCATCATCACCTACCGCTCACCGGTGCTGTGGCTGGTGCCGCTGCTGGTGATCGCCTTCGCCGACCGCGTCGGCGCCGTCGTCGGGACCGCGGTGGCCTCCGGATTCGGCCTCAGCCCGGACGGTTCGACATCGGGCATCACGAGCGTGCTCGTATTCGGTGCGGGCACCAACTATGCGTTGCTGTTGATTTCGCGGTACCGGGAGGAGCTCGGGCGCACCGAGCAGCACCGCGAAGCCCTGGTGGTTGCGGTACGTGCCGCCGCCCCGGCGATCGTGGCGAGTAACGCCACCGTGGTGCTGGCCCTGCTGACCCTGCTGTTCGCCTCCGCACCGAGCAACCGCAGCCTCGGTGTGCAGGCCGCATCGGGCCTGGTGGTCGCCGCGATCTTCGTCCTTGTCGTGTTGCCGCCGCTGCTCGCCCTGTGCGGCAAGCGGTTGTTCTGGCCCTTCATCCCCAAGGTCGGCGCCACGCCGCTGACGGAAAGCGGTGTCTGGCACCGGATTGCGGACTCCGTGGCGCGCAAGCCCGCCCGCGTCGCGGTGGCCTCGCTGGCCGGCCTGGCCGTGCTGTGCACCGCCCTGCTGGCCACGCCGATCGGGCTGACCCAGACCGAGCAGTTCCGGGTGCAGGCCGAATCGGTGACCGGATACCAGACACTGGCCGCGCATTTCCCGAGCGGCCTGACCGACCCCACCCGCGTCATCGCCTCCACCGCCAAGGCAGGTGAGGTACAGCGGGCGATCACCGACACCCCCGGCGTCGTCTCCGCCAACCCCGCCGGTCAGTCGCAGACCGGGCTGACACAGTGGTCCGTGGTGCTCAAGGCCGAACCCGCCTCCGATGAGGCGTTCGAAACCATTGACGCGCTGCGTGATTCGGTCCGGTCCGCCGACCCGACCGCGGTCGTGGGCGGGTCCGACGCCCAGGCCAGGGATGCCGCCGCGGCAGCCAAGCGCGACCGGCTCGTGGTGATCCCGGCGATCCTGGCGGTGGTTCTGGCAGTGCTCTACGTGCTGCTGCGCTCGGCGTTCGCACCACTGGTGCTGGTCGGGGTCACCGTGCTCAGCGCGCTGGCCGCACTCGGCCTGGGCGGCTGGGCCAGCGTGCATTTGTTCGGCTTCCCGGCACTGGACAACAGCACCCCGCTGTTCGCGTTCCTGTTCCTGGTGGCGCTCGGAGTGGACTACACGATCTTCCTGGTGACGCGGGCCCGCGAGGAGACCCCGGAATACGGCACACGCCAAGGCATCGTGCGCGCGGTGTCGGCCACGGGCGCGGTGATCACCAGTGCCGGTGTGGTGCTGGCGGCGGTGTTCTGCGTGCTGGGCGTACTGCCGCTGATCGTGCTGACGCAGCTGGGCATCATCGTCGGACTGGGCATCCTGCTCGACACGTTCGTGGTGCGCACGGTGATCATCCCGGCGCTGTTCACGTTGATCGGCCCGCGGATCTGGTGGCCGGGCCTGAACGCCGAGCGCTAGGGCTGCCTACCATGTCCCACGTGGAGGAGTTGACGCTGCCGACCAAGCTCGGCCGGCTCCGGGTTCAGGTCACCGGTCAGGGTGAGGCGATCCTGTTCTGGCCGAGCCTGTTGATGACGGGCGACATGTGGGCCTCGCAGGCAGCGGAGTTCGGGACCACCCACCGGGTCATCCTGGTCGACCCACCCGGACACGGCGGCAGTGAAAAGCTCACCGCACCATTTAGTTTCGCCGACTGCGCAGATACCGTCGCCGAAATCCTCGACGGCGTGGGGGTCGAACGCACGCATTTCGTCGGCAACTCGTGGGGCGGCATGATCGGCGGTACGTTCGCGGCGTCGCACCCGAATCGCATCGGCCGGGCCGTGTTGATGAACTGCACGGCGTCGGCTGCCGGCCGGCGTCAACGGTTCGAGTACGGGCTGCTGCTCCGCGCGGCAAAAGTGCTCAACGGCATTCGCGGCCCCCTCACCCGGTCAGTGCTCAAGGCGTTCCTGGGGCCGACATCGATGCGGGTACGCCCGGAAGTCGTCGCATTCGTCGGCGACGCCGCGCACCGGGTCGACATCGACTCGAGCGCATGGGCGGTGCGAAGCGTGGTGCCGCGACGCCCGGATCAGCGGGCCCTGCTCTCACAGGTACGAACCCCAGTGCTCGTGGTCGCCGGCGCCGAGGACGCGACGTTCCCCCTCTCCGAGACCAAGGCCATGGCCGATTCCATCCCCGGCGCCGAGTTCGTAGTTCTCGACGGCGTCGCACACCTGGCCGCCCTGGAGAATCCCGCCCTCGCCAATACGCTGATCAGGGACTTCCTCGGGCGCGCGTAGCGTCGAAGCATGACTGAGCCGGTCACCCTGCCCCTGCACATGCGGCGCAACGCCTTCGACCCGACGTCCGATCTGAGCGAGATCCGCGAGAACGACGGAGTAAGCACCGTCATCAGCGCGCTCGGCAACCCGGTGCACCTGATCACCCGCCACGAGGACGTCAAGGCGGTGCTCAGTGACCACGAACGGTTCTCCAACAGCAGGCCACCGGGCTTCACCCTGCCCGGGGCGCCCGAGATGTCCGAAGAGGAGCTGGCCAGCGCACGGGCCGGCAACCTGCTGGGCCTCGACCCACCCGAGCACCAACGGTTGCGCCGCATGCTCACTGCCGAGTTCACCATCCGCCGGATGAAGCGACTCGAACCGCGCATCGTCGAGATCGTCGCCGCCCGGCTCGATGCGATGGCCGCGGCCGGCCCACCGTCGGATCTGGTGGCCGACTTCGCGCTCCCCATCCCGTCGCTGGTGATCTGCGAACTGCTCGGGGTGCCCTACGAGGACCGAGACGACTTCCAGCACCGCTCGACGCTCCAGCTCGACCTGTCTCTGCCCATCGCGGAACGCCTTGCGCTGCAACAGCAGAGCCGTGACTACATGCGCGGCCTCGTCGAACGGGCCCGCCACGCCCCAGGCGAGGACATCCTGGGCATGCTGATCCGCGACCACGGCGCCGAGTTGTCCGACGACGAACTCGTCGGCATCGCCGGGCTGCTGCTGCTCGCCGGACACGAAACCACGTCGAACATGCTGGGCCTGGGCGCCCTCGCACTGTTGCGCCACCCCGAACAGCTGGCCGCGGTGCGCGACGACCCGGATGCCGTCGGCCCCGCCGTCGAGGAACTCCTTCGCTGGCTGTCCATCGTGCAGAACGCCATCCCCCGCTTCACCACCACCGACGTCGAGGTGGCCGGGGTACGGATTGGCGCGGGCGAGTTGGTCTTTGCCTCACTGCCCGCAGGCAACCGGGACCCCGACTTCATCGACAGCCCTGACGTGCTCGACATCCGCCGCGGCGCACCCGGACATCTGGCCTTCGGCCATGGCGTGCACCATTGCCTCGGGGCCCCGCTGGCCCGCATGGAGATGCGGATCGGCTTCCCGGCCCTACTGCGGCGATTCCCTGCCCTTACGCTCGCGGAACCGTTCGATGCGGTGCAGTACCGTTCTTTTCACTTCATCTACGGGTTGAAATCGTTGGCGGTAACGTGGTGATTGCCATGAAAGTAGAAGCAGATCAAGACGCCTGCATCGCATCGGGCAACTGCGTGATGATCTCCGATGTCATCTTCGACCAGGGCGAGGACGGCGTGGTCGAAGTCCTCGTCGACGAAGTTCCTGACGATCAGATCGACCAGGCGCGCCAGGCCGTCAAGCTGTGCCCCGCGTCGGCATTGAAGCTCACCGGGGAGTGAAATCGGGCGGTACCCGTCAAAACGGTGGCGGTGGTCCATATTCTTCGGCGAGCCAGGCTTGGTATTCGCGTTCGATTTCGAGGTCGTTGTTGAGTTCGGCGCGTAGCCGTCGTTCGGCGTTGATCCGGTCTCGGCGGTCCTGCTCGCGGGTTTGGCGGCGGGTCGGCATCCTCGCGCCCCGGTTCGGGTGGTGGGCCGGCGGTTCGGGAAGGTTCAGCTCCCCGGTGGGTTGTGCCAGGGTCGGGAACATGCCGGCGCCGTGGGGTTCGGTGACGTAGGTGTGCCCCGTCGGTGCGGTGAATTCGACGGTGCCATCGGGCAATTGACGGTCCGACCAGCCCGCGCAGAACGTCTTGACCAAGTGGTGGGCGCGGCAGTAGAGCTTGTTGTTCGACGGATGCGTGGGCCCCAGCGGATAGGGCATCGTGTGGTCGATGTCGCAGCGCTCGACGGGGGCATCGCAGCCAGGGAAGCGACACGTCAGATCGCGCCAGCGGATGAACTCCGAGAGCGCCACCGAAGGGCGATAGCCGGGTTCAGACCCATCGGAGTCGGTGGGTTGGGGTGGCTCGGGCTCGGAGGCGGCCTCGCCGGGTTCGGTTGGCTCGGCGGGTTCGGCAGGCACGTGCAGCGGCTTGATCTTCGCCGTGGCCGCGAGGTCGCGCACCGACTCGGCGGGCAGGATCCCGTGCCCCGGTAGATATCCCGGATCATCCGAGGTGCCATCGACGGTGGCCCGGTCGGCCAGCACATGAACCACCGCCGCATCGGCCGCGGCCCGCTTCTGCGCGGCCGGGCAGTCCGGTAACCCACACCGGCACGGCAGTTGGGCTTCCAACCGGGCCAACGGCCCCACCGCATCCGCGCGGCGCTGCTCATGGGTACGCGGATCGTGCTCGCACACTGTCGCCGCCAGGGCGTTGAGGCGTTGATCCAACGCTGCCCCGTCGACGGCATCCAGGTTGGCCCACACCGTCGCCTTGCCGGGGCTGCCCGCCTCGATCTGCACGAACCGTTCCTCAGCCACATCCGGGGGCACCCGCACCCCATTCGGGTCCAGCTTGGCGATCCACTGATCCACCCGATCCCGCAACTGCCGCTGCGAGAACCGCATCCACCGATGCGCCCGCGCCGCCAACTCCGCATCCAACCCGGCCCACACCGCTTGGTCCACGATGCCGGTGCGGGCAATGATCGTGCACACCACCCGATAATCGATATCCCCAACCGCGAACCGCGCCGCCACCTGGGGCAGCTTGTCCCGCAACACCCGAGCATGATGAACCTGAGTCCCGGCCCGCCCCCGACTGATCCGCAACGCCGCCGACACCTCCGCGGCGACCTCCTCGAACGGATCAGTCCGCCACAAAATGGACTCGGCCAGCTCCTGTTCGCGCAGGGAGTCCAACGCCCCGATCGCCGCCAACCGGCCCGCGATCGCCACCGACTCCGCCCGTGCACCGGCACTGATCCTGTCGATCAGCTCCGCATCGGAATCGGTATCGAACATACGTTCGAGTATGCCACCACCCACCGACACGCGAGGGCTGTTATCTCTAGGGCATCGGTCGGGGCGAGGTCCTCGCCGAGCACACCAGTCCCGAACCCGGCATCACCTACGTCGGCAACGGCCGACCCCCAGGGACCCGCCCAAGGAACCCACAGCCGACACCGATGTCCTGAGACATCACACCGACAACCGTGGGCGATCACCCCTCGGGCTGTGCGGGATGCTCTCGCTCGCCGTGCAGGTGGATCACCCCGGCCCGGATCAGGATCAGCACACTGACGGCAAGCACCCAGAGCGGGAACGCCAGAACGATCCACATGCTGACATCGCCGGCGATCAGAAGGCCCAGTGCGACAAGGTAAGTCGTGTACACCAGCGGACGTGGCATCAGACCCGTCTTCAACCAGATCGTCGCCAGCGACATCATGAACACCGCCGCCATCCGGACGCCGTAGGTCTTACTCAGCGCCATCAACACCATCTGCCCGAACGTGGCGACGTGGCTGTAGGCGGTGGCGTCGGTAATCCCCGCCCGGCTGGCGATCAATCCGGCACCGACGGCTGATGAAACGAACATCATCGCCAAGAACAGGATTCCGCTGCCCAGGAACACCGACGAGAAGAATCGGTCCTCATAGCGGCCGAAGCCGTCGCGCACCACGCCGATGAACCATAGAAACGCGATACCGGCGAACGGCATCAACACCGACGCCACCCGCAGTCGGGTCGTCGCGCCGTCGACCCATTGCGAGCCGGGCTCGGCCCCCTCTGGCAATGCGGTGCGGATCAACACGAGGGCCACCCCGAACAGCACGGCGAACAAAACCCCCGCCAACGCAGCCGCCCGCGGCGTAGACAAGCGGTGCAAGTGTTGTTGAACCACCGCGTCATCGTGACACGGCTCAGGGCTGGCCGGGCAGCAATCTGATCATCAGGCCGTGGGCCTCGGCGAGCAGATTCTCGTCGGGGTCGCGGAGTTCGGCATTCACAAATGCCTTGCGCCCCTCGGACTCACGCACCCAGCCGCGCGCAGTCAGCTTGGTGTCGATGGGCGTCACCTTGCGGTAGTCCACATGCAGGAAAGCCGTGCGGCTGATCGGCCGGCCCGCAGCGTGGATCACCATGCCGAACACCGAGTCGAAGAGCAGTGGCAGCACACCCCCGTGCACCGCGTAGTTGCCGCCGACGTGGAACCGGCTGAACTGCACGTGCAATTCGACGCCCTCGGGCTCGAACTTCGACATGGTCCACGGCGCCATCAGCAAGCTGCCCGCACCTGGCAGGGACGGCACCCGGTTGGCCGGGCCCACACCCTCCGCCGCCTCGTACGGGTCGAGCAGTTTGACGAGTTCCTCGGCCCGGTTGGCCGCGTCGTCCCAGGTGTCGCTGTCAGGGTCGGCCGATACCGCGAGATCCTGGACGCGACGCATCGCGGTCAGGAACCGCCCGAATCCGGGACCCGGGTCGGCGGCTTCGAAAACCGGGAAACCGCCGTGCTGTTCGAAGACCGATGGTTCGTCGCTCACTTGGCGGCCAAGATGTCACGTCGCACGATCGTCTGCTCGCGGCCCGGACCCACGCCGATGCACGAAACATGGGCGCCGGCAAGCTCTTCCAGCCGCAGCACGTAGTCCTGCGCCTTGGCGGGCAGATCAGAGAACTCACGCGCGGCCGAGATGTCCTCCCACCAACCGGGCAGCTCCTCGTAGATCGGCTCGGCGCGGTGAATGTCGGACTGCGTCATGGGCATCTCGTTGGTGCGCTTGCCGTCGACCTTGTAGCCGACGCACACCGGCACGGTCTCCAGGCTGGACAGCACGTCGAGCTTGGTCAGGAAGTAGTCGGTGATGCCGTTGACCCGGGTCGCATAGCGCGCGATCACCGCGTCGAACCAGCCGCAACGCCGGGCCCGGCCGGTGGTCACGCCGACCTCGCCGCCGGTCTTGGCCAGGTACGCGCCGTGCTCGTCGAACAGCTCCGTCGGGAACGGACCGGACCCGACACGAGTGGTGTAGGCCTTGAGGATTCCCAGCACCGTGGTGATCCGCGTCGGCCCGATCCCGGAACCGACCGCAGCGCCGCCGGCCGTCGGATTCGACGAGGTGACGAACGGGTACGTGCCGTGGTCGACGTCGAGCAGGGTGCCCTGCGACCCCTCCAGCAGCACGGTCTCGCCGCTTTCCAGCGCCTGATTCAGCAGCAGCCGGGAATCGGCGATGCGGTGTTTGAAGCCTTCGGCCTGGGCGAGCAGATTCTCGACCACCTCGGCCGGTTCGAGCGCCTTGCGGTTGTAGATCTTGACCAGCACCTGGTTCTTGAATTCCAGTGCGCCCTCGATCTTTTCGGCCAGCAACTGCTCATCGAGCACGTCGGCGACGCGGATGCCGATGCGGGCGATCTTGTCCTGGTAGCAGGGACCGATGCCGCGTCCGGTGGTGCCGATCTTCTTGCTGCCCGCATATCGCTCCACGACCTTGTCGATGGCGACGTGATACGGCATCAGCAGATGCGCGTCGGCGGAGATCAGCAGGCCCGAGGTGTCGACGCCGCGATCTTCCAGCCCTTTGAGCTCGGTGAGCAGCACACCCGGATCGACCACCACGCCGTTACCGATGACGTTGGTGACCCCCGGTGTCAGGATGCCCGAGGGGATCAGGTGCAGTGCGAAGTTCTCCCCTGTGGGCAGGACGACGGTATGCCCGGCGTTGTTACCCCCCTGGTACCGAACGACCCACTGCACGCGTCCACCGAGCAGATCGGTGGCTTTACCTTTGCCCTCGTCGCCCCACTGGGCGCCGATGAGGACGATTGCCGGCATGGCGTAATCTCCCGCCTAATCTTCCGCACTAATGTGATGCAGCCGGTAGGTCACCTTATCCCAGCTCACGCCAGGAACACATTTGTCTGACCACAAGGAGCAGTTTTGACCACCTCCGACGGGGTTGCGGTGGTCGGCACGGCGCGTGTTCCGCGCCCGCTCCGCGGCCTGCCGAGGGTCGATGTCGACGACCTCGGAACGCACCGCAGACTGGTCGTGACCGGCGGCGAAGCCGATCTGGCCGCCGTTCTGACCGCGCTGCTGCGCACCGATCGGCTCGACGTCGAGGTCGCGGCGGCCACCGGCAGTTGGTCGGCGCGCCGCGCACTTCGCGCCCCGGCCCGGCGTGTCCCACTGATCCGCGACGAGACGGGAACAGTGCTGGTAAGCGCGGCGCAATGGCACGGGGCCGACAGTGCGCCGCTGCAGGGCGAAGCCATCGTCGACGACGTCGTGCTGTTCGACGGCGAGGCACCGGGCGTCCGGGTCGAGCCCACGCTGGACATGCCGGGCCTGCGCGCGAGCGTGCTGTCGGACCGTGGCCGGCCCCAGCGCTGGGTTGCCGGACGCGCCGCGCAGCTGGGCACGCCGGGTGCGCAGGTGATCCGCGACGGGGTGTCCGCGCCGCGGACGGTACGGCGCTCGACGTTCTACCGGCACACCGAGGGTTGGCTGCGAGTCGGCTGATCGACCAACACTGCAGGTAGCGTCGAATCGTGAACATCCGCCCGCTGCATCAATCGGTACGGCCGAGCCCGGTATTCCTGGCCGTCGTCGCGCTCACCGTGGCCGGTGGAGTGCTGGCCTGGCTCGCCGGGATGGAGCGCACGACGCTGTCCTACGTCGGCGTCTTCATCCTGGTCATCGCGGGCTGGTTGGTGTCCCTGTGCCTGCATGAATTCGGCCACGCCTTCACCGCATGGCGGTTCGGTGACCACGACGTCGCGGTACGCGGGTATCTGACGCTGAACCCGCTCAAGTACTCGCATCCGCTGCTGTCGCTGGGGTTGCCGGCGCTGTTTATCGCGCTGGGCGGCATCGGTTTGCCCGGCGGGGCCGTCTACGTCCGCACCTCGTGGATGACGGCCCGACAGAAAACCCTGGTCAGCCTGGCCGGCCCGGCCGCGAACCTGGTACTGGCGGTGATCCTGCTGGCCGTCACCCGGATCTTCTTCGACTCGGCCCACGCGGTCTTCTGGTCCGGGCTGGCCTTCCTGGGATTTCTGCAGGTCACCGCGCTCGTACTGAACCTGCTGCCGATCCCCGGGCTGGACGGCTACGGCGCACTGGAACCACACCTGAGCCCCGACACCCAACGAGCGGTGGCGCCCGCAAAGCAGTGGGGTTTCCTCATCCTGATGGTCCTGCTGTTCACGCCCACGCTCAACCGCTGGTTCTTCTCGGTGGTCTTCTGGTTCGTCGACCTCTCGGGAGTACCGAGCCAACTGGTGTCGTGGGGCAGCGCGCTGACCCGGTTCTGGTCCGCCTGGCTCTGACGCTTCGTCGCCGACGGTGGCCTCGCCACTTGCCACATATGCGTATTTCCGCATATATTTCGGGGCATGGGTGCCGGCCACGATCACAGCCACAGCAGCGATACCCGCGTCAGCAGGATGATCCTCGCCGCGGTGATCCTCAGCGCGTTCTTCGTCCTCGAGCTGGTCACCGCACTGCTGATCAACTCGATCGCACTGCTCGCCGACGCCGGCCACATGCTGACCGACCTGGTCGCCATGTTCATGGGATTGACCGCGGTACTGCTGGCGAAGCGCGGTAGCTCATCGCCGGCCCGCACCTACGGCTGGCACCGAGCAGAGGTTTTCACCGCCGTGGCCAATGCCGCCCTCCTGCTGGGCGTGGCGGGCTTCATCCTCTACGAGGCCTTCGAACGCCTCGGCGATGCTCCCGACGTTCCCGGCGTGCCCATGATCGTCGTGGCCCTGGCGGGCCTGGCCGCCAACGCCGTCGTCGTGATGATGCTGCGGTCGCACTCCAAGGACAGCCTGGCCGTCAAGGGCGCCTACATGGAGGTCGTGGCCGACACCGTCGGCAGCATCGGCGTCCTGGTCGCCGGCATCGTCACCGTCACCACCGGCTGGCCCTACGCCGACGTGGTGGTCGCGGTCCTGGTGGCCCTGTGGGTGCTGCCCCGGGCCATCGCGTTGGCCCGCGCCGCGCTGCGGATTCTCAGCGAATCCTCTCCGCAGCACATCGACGTCGAGGAACTCCGAGCTGCGCTCGAATCGGTGGACGGTGTGACCGAGGTGCACGATCTGCACGTGTGGACACTGGTCCCCGGGAAGGACATGGTCACCGCGCACTTGACCAGCAATGCCGACGCCGTCCGAGTGCTCGACGACGCACGCGCGGTACTCAACGCCCGGGGCCTGGCTCACGCCACCGTGCAGGTGGAACCGCCCGAATCAGCAGACGACTGCTCGTGCGAGGCGAAGGACTGAGGCTCAGGCCAGGCCGAGCTCGGCCCGCGCCAACGGATCGCAGTCGTCGAGCAGATCCAGGCACCGCTGGAACTCGTCGGTCTCGCCGATGTCGTCGGCGGCCCGGGCCAGCGAGGCCACGCACCGCAGGAATCCCTGGTTCGGCTCATGGGCGAACGGCACCGGGCCGAACCCCTTCCAGCCGTTGCGGCGCAACTGATCCAGCCCGCGGTGATAACCGGTGCGGGCGTACGCGTATGCGGTGACGGCCTTGTCATCGGCGAGCGCCTTCTCGGCCAGTACCGCCCAGGCGATCGACGCCGACGGGTGGGCGGCGGCCACCACGGCCGCCTTCTCCCCCGCAGCCAATTCGTCCTCGGCCTCAGGGTCCCCTGGAAGGAAGACCGGTTCCGGCCCCAACAAATCACCCATCCGTGTCATGGGCCTATTGTGCACCGACCGATAAGCTCCACCGGTACCGACGTACGGGGAGGACCGCACCAGGGATGTCGAACCCAACGGGACCTGACGAGGACCGCACCGACCACAGCGACACACCGACCGAGAAGGTCGAGTTGCCGAACATGTCCGAGGTGACCGAACCGGCCACCGAGATTTTCGGCTCAGCCGACGAAGTCACCGGGGAAGTGCACCTCAACGAAGAGCGACGATTCACCGCACCGTCCGGATTCGACGGGTCCACGCAGAAGATCGACACCCCTCCCGACCCGGAGACCGAGATCTTCGCGCCGCCCGACGAGGGCGATACCGTCGCCGCCGAGGCGCCTAAAGGTGCTGCCCCACAAGTCATTCCGCCGCGCGAAGATCCAGATCAGGAGCCACAGCCCGCTGCCCGCCGCAGCTGGGGGTGGGTGGTCGCAGTCATATTGGTGATCGCGGCCCTGGTAGCCATCGCAGTACTCGGCACCGTCCTGCTGACCCGCACATCGTCGACGGCCGCCTCCCAGGACGACGACGTCCGCACGACGATCCAGAACTTCGACTCAGCCATCCAGCGCGGCGACCTGGCCGCCCTGCGGTCGATCACCTGCGGCACCACCCGCGACAACTACGTCAAATACGACCAGAAGGCCTGGGATGAAACCCACGCCCGGGTGGAGGCCGCCAAGCAGTACCCCGTGGTGGCCAGCATCGACCAGGTGGTCGTCAACGGCGACCACGCCGAAGCCAACGTCACCAGCTTCATGGCCTTTGCCCCGCAAACGCGATCCACCCGCAGCTTCGACCTCCAGTTCCGCGACAATCAGTGGAAGATCTGCCAGGCGCCCACCGGTTGACCTGATCGGGTGACGCCGCGCGGACGCAAGCTCTGGCTCCGACTGGCCACCTAACCGCCGGTGACGCTACGCCCGGCGCTGTGCAGGTCGTTGCAGGCCTCGATGACGCGCTCGGACATCGACGCCTCGGCCTTTTTCAGGTAGCTGCGCGGGTCGTACACCTTCTTGTTGCCGACCTCGCCGTCGACCTTGAGCACCCCGTCGTAGTTGGTGAACATGTGCGCGGCCAGCGGACGGGTGAAGGCGTACTGGGTGTCGGTGTCGACGTTCATCTTCACCACGCCGTATTTGAGGGAATCTTCGATCTCGGACTTCAGCGAACCCGACCCGCCATGGAAGACGAAGTCGAAAGGCTTTGCATCACTGGGCAATCCGAGCTTGGCGGCGGCCACCCGCTGCCCCTCGGCCAGCACGTCGGGCTTGAGCACCACGTTGCCGGGCTTGTACACGCCGTGCACGTTGCCGAACGTCGCGGCCAGCAGGTACGCCCCCTGCTCACCGGCGCCGAGCGCGTCTATGGTCTTCTCGAAGTCCTCCGAGGAGGTGTAGAGCTTCTCGTTGATCTCGGCCTCGACGCCGTCCTCTTCACCGCCGACCACGCCGATCTCGACCTCGAGGATGATCTTGGCCGCCGCCGCGAGCTTCAGCAGCTCCTGGGCGATGGTCAGGTTCTCGTCGATCGGGACAGCCGAGCCGTCCCACATGTGCGACTGGAACAACGGATTGCGGCCGGCGGCGACCCGCTCGGCGGAGATGGCCAGCAACGGCCGTACATACGTGTCCAGCTTGTCCTTCGGACAGTGATCGGTGTGCAGGGCCACCGTGATCGGGTACTTGTCGGCGATCACGTGGGCGAACTCCGCCAGCGCGACGGCGCCCGTCACCATGTCCTTGACGCCGAGCCCGGAGCCGAACTCGGCCCCACCGGTCGAGAACTGGATGATGCCGTCGCTGCCCGCGTCGGCGAAACCCTTGATGGCGGCGTTGATCGTTTCCGACGACGTGCAGTTGATGGCCGGGAATGCGAAGGAGTGCTCCTTGGCCCGGCCCAGCATCTCGGCATAGACCTCAGGCGTGGCGATCGGCATGGCTTGTCCTTCTATCTTGTCGCGGGTTGTCGCAGGTGAAGACCGGTGGTGGGACCCAGGTACCCTAGGGAGTCGTGATCGACATCGCCCTCCCTGAGGCTACGACCAATCTGGCGCTCATGCCGGATTTCATGGATCCGGTGCACCTCATCGGATCCTTCGGCACCTGGGCCCTGGTGGGCATCCTGGTCGTCGTCTTCGTCGAGTCCGGGGTGTTGTTCCCAGTCCTGCCGGGTGACTCGTTGCTGTTCGTCGCGGGCATGCTCGCGGCAGGCACTGCCGCCCAGGGAACGGCGGTCAACGCCAACTTCGAACTCTGGCAGCTGCTGGTGTTCATCCCGGTGGCGGCGATCCTCGGCGGCCAGGTCGGCTACTTCATCGGCCGGTTCATCGGTGTCGAGATGTTCAAGCCCGACGCCCGGATTCTGAAGCAGAAGTACCTCGACGAGGCCCACGCCTTCTTCGAGCAGCGCGGTCCGTTCGCGATCGTCATCGCCCGTTTCGTGCCGATCGTGCGGACCCTGGCACCCATCGTCGCCGGCGCCGCCAAGATGCGTTATTCGGTGTTCACGACGTTCAACGTCCTGGGCGCGATCGTGTGGGGCGTCGGCCTCGTGCTGCTCGGCTACTGGCTGGGCCAGTTCGAGATCATCCAGAAGCTGCTGGAGCCGATCTTCATCCTGATCGTCGTCGCCTCGGTGGCACCGATGTTCATCGAGTGGTTCAAGCGCCGCCGCGCCGCGAAGAAGTCCGCCGAGCAGGTCTAACCACCGAGCACATCGAACACCTCCCGCAAGCCGGTGAGTGTGTGTGCCGGTAGAAAGTGATCGCACAGCGGCAAGGCTGCCGCCATCGACCCGGCCAGGGGCGCATATCCCGGTGCCGCCGCCCGCGGGTTGAGCCACACCACCAGGTGTGCCCGCCGGCGCAACCGGACCATCTCGCGCCGCAGTAGTTCGGGCGGGTCCGAATCCCAGCCGTCGGAGGCGATCACCACCACGGCACCGCGCAACGCATGACCGTGCGGACCGCTCAACAACGCACCGATCGACCGGGCCAGGCGCGTACCGCCGTAGCGGTCGGCCACCTTCTCGTTGGCCCGGGCCAACGACACCTCGGCAGACCGGTGCGACAGCACGGCAGTGAGCCGGGTGAGCGTGGTCGCGAACGCGAACACTTCGGGTCGGGTCCGCCGGTGGACCGCCGCCGCGCGCATCAGATGCAGATACACCGCGGCATACGGCTGCATCGATCCGCTGACGTCGCACACCAGCACCACCCGCCGGGGGCGGAGTCGGGCCAGTGTCCTGGCCACCCGCAACGGCTCCCAACCGGTGGTCCGGGATGCCCTGATGGTTTCCCTGAGGTCGACGCGCCGGCCGGCCGGGTGACGGCGCCGCCGCAGCGTACGGCGGTGCGGCCAGCGGGCTTCCGCGCTTTCCAGCCAGGCTCCGATCCGTCTCAGTTCGTCGGTGTCGAACCGATCGAACGGTTCGTCAGCCCGCGCGGCCATCCAGCTGGGCATCAGGTCGGGCAATGCACTGCCCTCCGGCGCCCCGGTCGCTGCCGCGACGGACGCGGGCCTGGTCGTCCACGGCAATTCGTCGTCGCCGTCGATGGCCTCGCCGTCCTCGGTCCTCGAGTTCTGAGCGGGCACGGTCGACGACAACGCCGACCGCTTGAGACCCGGCGGATCCAGGCCGACCACGGCGTCGGCGAAAACCGCGTCGAACACGGCGTCAAAGGCAGGCAGATCCTCGACACGGGTGACGAGTGCGAGCCGCGCCGCCCAGTACAGCCGAGACCGCGCGGCGGGCACCAGCTCGTGCATCGCCTGGACCAGGGTCGAGGGACCGACCGCGGACACCGTCACCCCACCCGCGCGCAGCCGGTCGACCAGCGCGACGGCGAACGCCGCCAGGTCGACCCCGCGTAGCAGGGACGACGTCACCGGCGAGCGTGCCTGGCCATCCGCAGACGGCCGATCGTGAACACCAGCGCCGCCAGGAGAAAGGCACCGGCGACTCGCGGGCCATACCGCTTGAGTGCGCTGCCGCCGGCCAGATCCAGCAGATCGATCGGCTGGGGTTCGGGAGTGGCGGCCGCTAAGGGCGTGTCGGCGGGCTTCACCGGAGCTTTCTGGCCGGCGAGCTTGGCCTCCAGCGACTCGACGAACTGGCCCAGCAGTTTCTCCGAAACGTCCTGCAGCATGCCGCTACCGAACTGCGCGAGCTTGCCCACGACCTTGAGGTCGGTGTCGACGGTGACGCGGGTGGCCTGCCCCGCGTCGTGCAACCGGGCGGTCACGGTGGCGGCGGCATTGCCGGTACCCCGCGCTTCCTTGCCCAACGCATCGATGACGGCCCGATGCTCGTCGCGGTTCTGCTCGACGAAGTGGACCTTGCCGGTGAACTCACTGGTGACCGGGCCGACCTTGATCTTCACCTTGCCCAAGGTGTCCTCGCCCTCGTGACCGGTCAGCTGTGCGCCCGGCATCAGGGGGACCACCTGCTCGAGGTCGGTGAGCAGGTCCCAGGCCTCGTCGACGGGCACGCTGACGGTGAACTCGTTGGCGATCTTCATAGGGCGCTTCCTCTCAGTTCCAGCAGTGCGTCACGGAGCAGTCCCGTGTCGTCGGGGGTCTTGGCCAGGGCCCCGAGGGTCTCCAATGCGGCGGGGTCCACCAGGTCACCGACTCCCAATGTCACCAGGGCGGCCACCCAGTCGATGATCTCGGCGATACCGGGCGGCTTGTCGAGGTCGAGATCCCTTGCCGTGCCGACGAATTGGGCAGCCCGCTCGATGAGCGGGTCGGTGGCACCGGGCACCGTGCGGCGGACGATCGCGACGGCGTGGGCGCGCTGCGGGTATTCGATCCAGTGGTAGAGGCAGCGACGGCGCAACGCATCGTGCAGATCGCGACTGCGGTTCGACGTCAGCACCACGATGGGCGGTCGCTCGGCGACGAAGGTACCCAACTCGGGCACGGTGACCGCCGCCTCGCCGAGGAACTCCAGCAGCAGCGCCTCGAATTCGTCGTCGGCCCGGTCGATCTCGTCGACCAGCAGCACCGGCGGCCGCGGTCCGCGGTGCCGCACGCACTGCAGGATCGGCCGGTCCATGAGGTAGGCCTCGGTGTAGAGGTGTGCCTCGTCGAGTTGTTCGCCGCCGCGAGCTTCGGCCAACCGGATGGACAGCAGCTGGCGCTGGTAGTTCCAGTCGTAGAGGGCCTCGCTCGTGGTCAGCCCTTCGTAACACTGCAGCCTGACCAGTGGGGTATCCAACACGGCCGCCAGCGTTTTGGCCGCGGTGGTCTTGCCTACGCCCGGCTCGCCCTCCAGCAACAGCGGGCGTCCCATCGTCACGGCGAGATAGATGGCTGTCGCGGTGCCTTCACCCAGCAGGTAACCGCTGGCGTCGAACCGCCGCACCACATCCTCGACGCAGGAGAAGACCGGGTCAGTGTTCATGCGCCGCGGAGCCCGCCGACCCTGATGCCTTCGATGACCTCGGCGACGATCGAAACAGCGATCTCGGCCGGGGTTTTCGCGCCGATAGCCAGGCCGACCGGGGTGTGCACGCTGGCACGTTCGGCTTCCGTCAATTCCAGTCCGTCCAGGATGGACGCCCCGCGCACCCGGCTGGCGACCAGCCCGATGTAGCCGACCCCGGCGTCCAGCGCGGCCCGGATCACCTGGCCTTCGGGACCACCGAGACTGGCGATCACGACGGCGGTGGCATCCCCGGGGTCGGAGCCGGGATCGTCGAGCCGCCGCACCTCATAGCCGAGGATCGCGCACAGCTCGACCATGGCGTCGGCGATCGGTGTGCCACCGAAGATCTGTACCAGCGGCGCGGGCACCTCGGGCGCCAGGAAGATCTCCAACGCGCCGCCGGACAGACAGGGATTGACGACCACGCAGGCACCCGGGGCCTCCGGGAAATGCACATCGCCGTCGGGTAACACGCGCAGAAGTACACTCTCGCCCACCTGCAGCGCCCCCAGCGCTGCCTTGCGGACCGAGTTCTGAGCGCAATGTCCGCCGACGAACCCCTCGATTGTGCCGTCGGCCAACAGGATCGCCTCATCCCCGGGATGTACCGAGGTGGGCTGCTGCGCGCGCACCACCGTCGCATGCACGAATGGCGTTCGTGCCCGGCGAAGTTGCGCGACGCGCTCGCTCAGAGTCATCTGCACTCCATCTAGATGGGCGGCGTGGCCCGCCCCTGCATGGCTTCCCACACCCGCGACGGGGTCAGCGGCATGTCCGCGTGCCGAACCCCGAACGGCGCCAACGCATCCACCACGGCATTCACCACGGCGGGCGGTGAGCCCACCGTCGCGGACTCGCCGATGCCCTTGGCTCCGATCGGGTGGTGCGGCGACGGGGTGACGGTGTGCCCGGTCTCGAAGTGCGGCACCTCCATCGCGGTGGGGATGAGGTAGTCCATCAACGATCCGCCCAGGCAGTTGCCGTCTTCGTCGAAGGCGATCATCTCCATCAAGGCCATGCCGATGCCGTCGACCAGACCGCCGTGCACCTGCCCCTCGATGATCATCGGATTGATCCGGGTGCCGCAGTCGTCGACCGCGAGGAACCGGCGCACCTTGACCACGGCGGTACCCGGGTCGACGTCGACGACGCAGAAGTACGCCCCGTACGGGTAGGTGAGATTCTCCGGGTTATAACAGATCTGGGCATCCAGACCGCCCTCGATCCCCTCCGGAAGATCGCCCGCACCGTGGGCGCGCATCGCGATGTCGGCGATGGTGACCGACGCCGTCGGATCGCCCCTGACGTGGAAGCTGCCCTTGTCCCATTCCAGATCGGCGACCGAAGCCTCCAGCATCCCGGACGCGATGATCTTGGCCTTGTCACGGACCTTGCGCGCGACGAGCGCGGCCGCCGCGCCCGACACCGGCGTGGACCGGCTGCCGTAGGTGCCCAGGCCGAACGGGGTCTGGTCGGTGTCGCCGTGCACGACATCGATGTCCTCGGGCGGGATCCCCAGTTCCTCGGCCACGATCTGGGCGAAGGTCGTCTCGTGGCCCTGTCCCTGGGTCTGAACACTCAACCGCACCACAGCTTTTCCGGTCGGGTGCACCCGCAGTTCACAGCCGTCGGCCATGCCGAGACCGAGGATGTCCATGTCCTTGCGCGGGCCGGCGCCCACGGCCTCGGTGAAGAACGACATGCCGATGCCCATGAGTTCTCCACGCTCGCGTTTCTCCCGCTGTTCGGCGCGCAGGCCCTCGTAACCGATCATCTCCATCGCGAGCCGCATCGTCTTCTCGTACTCGCCGGAGTCATACACCCAACCGGTCTTGGATTTGTACGGGAACTGCTCGGGTTTCAACAGGTTTCGCAGCCGCAGCTCAGCCGGATCCATCTTGAGTTCATAGGCCAGGCAGTCCACCAGACGCTCGACGAAGTACACCGCCTCGGTGATGCGGAATGAGCAGGCATAGGCCACGCCGCCGGGTGCTTTGTTGGTGTACACCGCGGTCATGTGGCAGTAGGCCGCCTCGATGTCATAGCTGCCGGTGAACACGCCGAAGAAACCCGCGGGGTATTTCACCGGGGCCGCGGTGCCGTTGAAGGCACCGTGGTCGGCCAGCACGTTGGACCGGATCGCCAGGATCTTGCCGTCGGCGGTCGCGGCGATCTCACCGACCATGATGTAATCCCGCGCAAACCCTGTGCTGGTGAGGTTTTCGCTGCGGTCCTCCATCCATTTGACCGGCTTGCCCAGCAGCAGAGACCCGACGATGGCACAGACGTAGCCGGGATAGATCGGCACCTTGTTACCGAACCCGCCACCGATGTCCGGCGAGATCACCCGGATCTTGTGCTCGGGTAGGCCGGCGACCAGCGCGTACAAGGTGCGGTGCGCATGCGGGGCCTGGGAAGTGCACCACAGGGTGAGCTTGCCGGTCACGGGATCCAGATCGGCGACCGCACCGCAGGTCTCCATCGGTGCGGGATGCACACGCGGGTAGACGATCTCCTGTTTGACCACGACATCGGCTTTGGCGAAGGCCGCGTCGGTGGCCGCGGCATCCCCGGTCTGCCAGTCGAAGCAGTGATTGTCCGCCTTGCCGTCGAGGTCGGTGCGGATCACCGGGGCGTCCGCGTCCAGTGCGTGACGGGCGTCGATCACCGGGTCCAGCGGGTCGTAGTCGACGTCGATGAGTTCCAGGGCATCCCGGGCCGAGTACCGATCCTCGGCGACCACGAAGGCCACCTCCTGCCCCTGGAAGCGGACCTTGTCGGTGGCCAGCACGGCCTGTACGTCGTTGGACAGCGTCGGCATCCAGGCCAGGCCCTTCTCGGCCAGGTCGGCACCGGTGACCACTGCATGGACCTTCGGATGTGCCTGCGCCGCAGTCACATCGATGCCGGCGATCCTGGCGTGCGCGTACGGCGAGCGCAGAATGGCCAGGTGCAGCATGCCGGGGAGCGTGACATCGTCGACGTAGGTGCCGCGGCCCCGGATGAATCGCGGGTCCTCCTTGCGCAGCATCCGGCCGTGACCGCAGGGTTTCGCGTCGTTGGTTGCGGTGTCCTCGGGTCGGCTGACCGGGTTCTCCAGCGTCGTCATGCCTTCGCCTCCTCGCGAGCGTGCCGCGCGGCCCACAGCACGGATCGCACGATCGTGGTGTAGCCGGTACAGCGGCAGATCTGACCCGAGATGGCCTCGCGGATCTCATCTTCGGTCGGGTCCGGGTTGCGATCGAGCAGCGCGCGGGCGGTGATCATCATGCCCGGAGTGCAGAACCCGCATTGCAGTCCATGGCACTGCATGAACCCTTCCTGCACCGGATCGAGATGGCCGTCGACCTCCATGCCCTCGACCGTGCGGATCGCATGCCCGGAGGCCATCGCCGCCAGCATGGTGCAGGATTTCACCGGTTCGCCGTCGACATCGACGACACACGTGCCGCAGTTCGACGTGTCGCAGCCCCAGTGGGTTCCGGTCAGCCCCAACTGGTCGCGCAGGAAGTGCACCAGCAGCATCCGCGGTTCGATCTCGGCGCTGACCGCTTCGCCGTTGACCGTCATGTTGACCTGCATGGTTAATTCCCTTCCAGCGCAGGGGCGTTGTGCACCCGATCGACCGAGGCGCGCAGCGTGCGGATGGTCAGTTCGGACGCCAGATGACGCTTGTAGTCGGCACTGCCGCGCATATCGCTGACCGGGGCGCAGGCCTGTGCCGCGGCCGCACCCGCGTCGGCGAAGGTCTCCTCGACAGCGGGCCTGCCCACCAACGAGTCCGACAATGCACGCAGAGCGTCCCAGTCGGCGTTCACCGCGGTCAGACCGACGCGGGCCGCCGCGATCGAAGCCCCGTCCGAATCAGCGGACAACGATACCTGGACGCCGGCGGCGGTCACGGCCCAGTCCCCCACGCGGCGTTCGACTTTCGCGTATGCGCTGGAGGTGCGGTGGCGCACCGGGATCCGGACCTCGATCAGCATCTCGTTGTGGGCCAGCGCGGTCTCGTAGGGCCCCACGAGGAAGTCGTCGATGGGGATCTCCCGGTCTCCGGCCGGTCCGTGGACCAGGCATACCGCCGAGAGGACCCTGCATACGGTGCTCAGGTCCTCGGCCGGGTCGGCCTGGCAGAGCGAGCCGCCGAGGGTGCCGCGATTGCGCACGACGGGGTCGGCGATCACCCGTTCGGCGTCACGGAAGATCGGGCACATCGCCGCCAACCGATCGGACTCCAGCACCTGGCGGTGCCGAGCCATCGCCCCGATGCGGACCAGGGTGGGATCGGTGACGATATAGCCGAGCTCGGCGGCGAGGTCGTTGATGTCGACCAGATACTCGGGGTTGGCGATGCGCAGTTTCATCATCGGCAGCAGGCTGTGCCCGCCGGCGACGATCCTGGCGTCCTCGCCCAACCGGTCCAGCAGTCCGACCGCGTGGTCGACGCTGGTGGCGCGTTCGTACTCAAAGGGGCCGGGAACTTGCATGTGAGCCAGCTCACACCCTGCTGACGCCGGCGTCAACAGCCAGTTAAGCGATTACTTAACTGGCCGGCAGCACCCGGAGTTCGCCCTGCTCATGGTGGATACGACCGCCGGTCTGGGCCAGCGGTCGCCCGCCACCTCCCCAGCGCTGGGCGATGATCTCGGCAGCGATGGACACCGCCGTCTCCTCCGGGGTCCGGCCGCCGAGGTCCAGCCCGATCGGGCTGGACAACCTGGCCAGCTCGGCCTCGGTGAGCCCGGCATCACGCAGCCGGGCCAACCGGTCCTCGTGGGTTCGCCGCGATCCCATCGCGCCGATGTAAGCGGCCGCGGGCAATCGCAGCGCCACCTCGAGCAGGGGCACGTCGAACTTGGGGTCATGGGTCAGCACGCAGATCACCGTGCGGGCATCGATCGCGCCTGCCTCAGCCTGGGCGGCCAGGTACCGGTGCGGCCAGTCCACCACCACCTCGTCGGCGGTCGGGAACCGCGCCGAGGTGGCGAACACCGGGCGGGCGTCGCACACCGTGACCCGGTAACCCAGGAACGCGCCCTGCTGGGCGACGGCTGCCGCGAAGTCGATCGCGCCGAACACCAGCATCCGGGGCCGCGGCGCGTGGCTCGCGACGAAGACCTCCATGCCCTCACCCCGGCGCTGACCGTCGGGACCATAGGTCAGCACCTCACTGCGCCCCGCTGCCAGCAGCCCACGGGCGTCGTCGGTGACCGCGGCGTCCGCGCGCGGTGACCCCAGCGAGCCGTCCGAGGCGTCTCGGTGCACCACCAGCCGCCTGCCGACCCACGACGCGTCGGGATGGGCGATGACCATGGCCACCGCGACCGGGATGTGCGCGTCGATGTCCTCGGCGATGGCACTCAACTGATGAAACGTCTTCTGCGACACCGGTTCCACGAACACGTCGAGGATGCCGCCGCACGTGAGGCCGACCTCGAAGGCGTCATCGTCGCTGACGCCGTAGCGCTGCAGCACCGGGGTGCCACTCGCCATCACCTCGGTGGCCAGTTCGTACACCGCCCCCTCGACGCAGCCGCCCGAGACTGACCCGGCGACGGTTCCGTCGGGAGCGACGACCATCGCCGCACCCGCAGGGCGCGGTGCCGACCGAAAGGTGCGCACCACAGTCCCGACACCCGCGGTGTCACCTGCACGCCACACCGCCAACAAGGTGCTCAGCACATCTCTCACGGTTTCAACCTAGAGCGTGCCGGGCCACTCCGTTACAAGGATCTCGGCACCGCCTGCGGCGCGACTCAACCGCACGTCCCTTTCGTTCGACGCGTTCTAGGCTGCAATCGTGACACCCGCGCAGCTGCGTGCGTTTTCGGCGGTCGTCCGACTGGGCTCGGTGCGGGCCGCGGCCGAGGAACTGGGTATGTCCGACGCCGGGATCTCGATGCACGTCGCCCAACTGCGCAAGGAACTCGACGATCCGCTGTTCACCCGCACCGCGGCCGGCCTGGCCTTCACCCCGGGTGGCCTGCGCCTGGCAAGCCGCGCCGTGGAGATCCTCGGCCTGCAGCAGCAGACGGCGATCGAGGTGACCGAGGCCGCGCACGGTCGACGGCTGTTGCGCATCGCGGCATCCAGCGCGTTCGCCGAACACGCTGCACCGGGGCTCATCGAGCTGTTCTCCTCACGCGCCGACGACCTTTCGGTCGAGCTGAGTGTCCACCCGGCCAGCCGCTTCGCCGACCTGATCGCCACCCGTGCGATCGACATCGCGCTGGGCCCGCCACCGGAGGGCGATGACGCCACGCTCGCCGTGCGCGCATTCCTGAAGTACCAGATCATCACGGTGACCAGCCCGGACAGCCCGCTGGCCGGACGGTCCCCGAGCCCTGGCCAGTTGCGGGAGCAGCAATGGACGCTCGGCCCGGCCGGCGGCAGCGTCGACGGTGAGATCGCCACCATGTTGCGACACCTCGCGATCCCCGAGGCCCGGCAGCGAATCTTCCAGAGCGATGCGGCCGCTCTGGAGGAAGTGCACCGGGTCGGCGGGGTGATGCCGACGATCGGGTTCGCCGTGGCTGCCGACCTGACCAGCGGCAGGCTTGCACAGGTCAAGGGTCCGGGCCTGCAGATCGCCGGGGAATGGTTTGCCTCGACCCTGCCCGCGGCGGCCCGTCAGCCGGCGGTGTCCGAACTGGTGCGGTTCATCACGACCCCGCGTTGCACCCAGGCCATGATCCGCGGAACAGGGGTGGGTGTCACCAGGTTCCGGCCCAAGGTCCACGTGACCCTGTGGAGCTGACTGACTGAACGCCGAGTGGCCAGTTATTGCACGGCTCTTCGCCGACAGCGTGCAATAACTGGCCATTCGCGCCAATTGGCTAGCCCAGCCCGAGTGCCCCGGCCAGTTCACGGAGCGCCGGACGCGGATCCGCCATCGGGTTGTCACCGAGCACCTGCAGCACAACGTGATCGGCACCGGCGTCCAGATGAGCGGTCACCGCCTTGGCCGCACTGTCGACCGATCCCATCCCCACCACGGCACGGGCCAGCCGGTCGGATCCGCCGCGTACCAGATCGGACTCGTCAAAACCCTGACGCAGCCACGAGTTCCGGTAGTTCGGCAGACCGCTGTAGACATCCAGGTGCGCGTGCGCGCGGCGAAGTTGATCGTCATCGGTTGATCCGATGGCCACCGCCTGTTCGGAGACGATCCATTTCTCCGGGCCGAGGATGTCGCGGGTGACGCGGGTCTGCTCGGGCGTCACCAGGTACGGGTGGGCGCCATCGGCATGGGTGCCGGACAACTCGATCATCTTGGGGCCCAGCGCGGCCAGCAGCCGCGGCGGGCGGCCGACGCCCGGCTCGATCTGTTCGGGGACCGCAGCCATCCGGTCCAGATAGTCGCGCATGGTGGCCAGTGGTTTCTGATAGACGCCACCCAGACCGTGTTCGACCAACGGCCCGTGGCTGACACCGAGACCGAGCACGAACCGGCCCGGGTACAGCGCGGTGAGGGTGCGCGCACCGGTCTCGGCCGCACTGGGCACCCGGACGTGAATGTTGGCGATGCCGGTGCCCACCACCAGACGCTGAGTCGCGGCCAGGAAAGCCGCCGACTGCGTCAGGCATTCCTTACCGGTGACCTCGGGCAGGAACAACGAGCCGAAGCCGAGTGCCTCGATCTCTCGGGCGACCTCCTGCGCATCCGGCATCGACCAGGTTTCGCTGGCCCACCACACCCCGATCCGGGACGGAAAATCGATCCTGGCTCGCTGCGCCTGGGTCAAGTCCTACTCCTCGTCGTCTGCGGCCAGCGTGTGCGCGGCCTCCATCAACATCCAACCCGACACCTGAACCGACAGGTCACGTTCGGGGATCGCCGAGGCGTTGACCGCGCCGTCGACGAACTGCGCCTGCTGGCCTTCGGCCCCGGGCACCTCGGCGGTCTGCTCCCAGAACGCACCGAACAGCGGCAGCCCATCGACGGTCTGGCGGTTGTCCCAGGCAGCCTGCGCTGATTTGAGGACGAGCGAGTGGGCCGTCTCGCGCGCGGCGCGATCGTCGGCCGTATCCCCCGGCAAGGTATTCGCCACCAGCGCCAGGTACCGCGCCGTGATGCCGTTGAACAGCCCCCCGTCGCCGCCGCCGGCGCCTTTGATAACTCCGTCGGTGGCCATCTCCTTGTCCACCGCGGCCACCAGGCGGCGCACCCGCTCGGCGTGCCGGGCATCCTCGGTGCGCACCGCGAGTTCGACCTCCAGCCCGAGCACCACGCCTTGGCAGTAGGTGTATTGAGCGCGCACCATCGAACCGGCCTTGATGCCGTCGAACACCAGGTGCGTTTCCGGATCGATCAGGGTGTCATCGATCCAGTCGGCCATCTGCTGGGCCCGGCGCAGCCGGTCGTCATAGCGGGCCAGAAAGATCCCTGCCGGACCGTTGGCCGGGGCGTTGAAGAACTGATCCTGTTTGCGCCACGGGATGCCGCCGCCGTCCTCGGGCACCCAGGCGTCGACGAACTGCGCGCACAACTTCTTGAGCGCGTGGGGTTTCTCGACCCCGACCAGCCGGCCGGCCCGTTCGAGGGCAAGCGCCAGCCAGGCCATGTCGTCGTAGTAGTTGTTGGTCCAGGACAGGTTGTTGCGGATGTGGTGCCCACGGATCTGCCGTTCGATGCGGGTTATCCGCTCGGGCTGCGGATCACGCACCTGCGCGTCGACCAGAGTGTCCAGCAAATGCGCCTGCCACCAGTAGTGCCAGGTTCCGAACTTGCGGTACTTCTTGGTCGCCGGCCAGGCCACCACACCGAGCTGGGTACCCGGCAGACCCCAGAGCTTCGTCAGGTGTCGTTGGGTGATCGCAGCTTCGGCGCTGGCCGCACGGTTGGCCCATAGCTGATCCATGCTGACGATCCTGCCTTACCAGGCCTTCGAATTGTCGGCATGTCGAGCAGTTTCCGCACCCCTCGCGTGGTCAGGGCGGTTGATCCGCCGCGCGCACAACCCGCCCGCCGTGCAGTACCAGCCGCCGTTCAGGATGCCCGGCCACCGCTTCGGCGGAGTTCGCCGCAGCGACGACCACCAGGTCAGCCCGGTTACCCGGCTGCAGTCCGTAATCGGCGAGTCCGAGTGCGGTGGCGGCGGAGTCGGTGATCAGCGACATTGCGAACCCGAGCTCGTCATCGGTCATCAGATCGCCCTCAAGGCCGATGATCGTGGCTCGTTCGAGCATGTCGCCCGTCCCGTAGGACCACCAGGCGTCGCGGATGTTGTCCGAGCCGGCGAACACGAGGACACCGTGTTCACGCAATCGCAGCACCGGCGGCATGGTCCCGGCCGGGCCGTTGGTCATCACCGCCACTCCCGCGGCGGCCAGCGCGATCGCGGTCCTGTCGAGCGCGACTTCATCGATCTGCCCGAGGCAATACGCATGGCTGACGGTCACTTTGCCGCCCATCCCAAGGGTTTTCGTCCGCTCGGCGATCGCCGAGAGTTGCCGGGTTCCGATCTCGCCGCCGTCGTGGAGGTGAATGTCGACGCCCGCGCCGTGACGCTCGGCCAGCCCGAACACGACGTCAAGCTGACCGTCGACATTCCCGTCGAACCCCGCCGGGTCGAGCCCGCCGATCACGTCTGCGCCCTCGGCCAGGGCTGCATCGAGCAGATCAGGTACGCCCGGGGCGGTCACGACGCCGCTCTGGGGAAACGCCACCAGTTGGATGCTGACCTTGTCGCGCAGGGATTCCCGAACCTCCAGCAGGTCGTGCAGGCCGGCGAGCTTCACATCGGGGTCGATGTCGACGTGGGAGCGAACGTGACCTGTGCCCAGCGAAACCATCTGCTCGGCCAACGCGGTGGCCCGAGTGGTGACGGGAACTCCGATCTTTGCGCGCAGTGCGCGCTCGTCGGCAATGCGTTCACGCAGCGACCCTGACGAACGATGCGGTTGCCACGGTGCGCCCCAGAAGGTCTTGTCCAGATGGCAATGGCCGTCGACGAATGCGGGCAGCAGCAGGGCACCGCCGCAGTCGACGACGTGCCGATCAGGACCCGCGATCGGCGAATCTGGTTGTCCGCGATCCACGATCGCCTCGATCCGTCCTTCTCGCAGCGTGACATCGACCCGACGGCCGTCGGGCAGCACGACGTCGACCAGCGCGTCGAGCACCGGGCCGGTCATGACGCCTCCGAAGTGAGCGGTCGCGATGGGTTCGCGAAAATGGCTCGGTTCCAAGGTAACCGGGCACCGAGCAGGCCATCGACGCTGAACCGCCCCGCCCCGGTGACGATCAGCAGCAGCATCGGGGCGGCCAGCGCGAGTACCAGCTCGAACCCGCCCTTCGCGACGAACAACCCATGGCCCGTGTGTGCGATCAGGAACGCGCCGACCATGGTGGCGAACAACAGAGCTGCCCACACCGGCGTGGCCAGACCGATGATCAACCCGATACCGCCCGCGAATTCGATGGTGGCCGCAACCACCGCGGACAACTCAGGTGCCGGGGCGCCCATGGCCGCGAAGCCCTGCTGGGTCGCGGCGATCCCGTTGGTGACGAACTTCTGCCACCCGTGCGCCAGAAAGATGACGCCGAGCCCCACGCGGGCCAACAGGATCAGTAGGTTGCGGATGGCCATTCTGGAGTGCTCCTTCTTCTCTTTGTTCCAACTCTGCCGACCGCCAGCCATAGTGTCCAAGTCGCAGATGTCATTGATACGATAGGTATCGCCTATACATTGGGTCGATGGAGCTGCGTCATCTCCGCTACCTGCTCGCCGTCGCCGAGCATGGCAACTTCACCCGGGCGGCCGAGGCCCTGCACGTGTCACAGCCGACACTGTCGCAGCAGATCAAACAGCTCGAACGCGAGGTGGGCGCAACACTGCTGGACCGCTCCGGGCGCACGGTCCGGCTCACCGACGCCGGCGCGGCATACGCCGGGCACGCCCGGCTGGCCATACAGGGCCTCGACGCCGCCCAGCGGGCGGTCCACGACGTCCAGGATCTGACTCGCGGGCACCTGCGGATAGCGATGACGCCGACGATCACCGCCTACCTGATCGGCCCGCTGGTGCGGGAGTTCCACGCCCAGCACCCCGGCGTCACCCTGACGGTCATCGAGACCACCCAGGACCTCATCGAAGCGGACCTGCTCGCCGACCGCATCGATCTGGGTATCGCGTTCGCCGGCCGGCACACCGCCGGCGTCGCCGCGTCCGCGCTCTTCACCGAGACGCTCAGCCTCGTGGTGGGCACCGCCCACCCGCATTCTCCGAACGTCGAGACATTCGCGATCGAAGGACTGCCCGCCCAACCCCTGGCCCTGCTGAGCCGAGACTTCGCCACCCGCAACTACATTGACGACTATTTCGCCGCGCACGGAGTCACACCGGACATCGTGATCGAGGCCAACTCCATCAGCGCACTGCTCGAGTTCGTGCGACTCGGCACGCTGGCCACGGTGCTGCCCGATGCGGTCACCCAGGCACACGCCGACCTGCATCCGATCCGGCCCGATCCCCCGCTGCCCTCACGCGAGGTCGTCCTGCTGCACCGGGAGGCCGGATACCAGTCCGCCGCGGCGCAGGCTTTCAGCGCGACGGCGGTGCGCCACGGCCCGCGCTACGGACATCTCTAGCCATAGGTGCTGCCTATAACTTCAATCGAAAGCAAGTATTGGACGCTATAGCGGCTGGGGGGCATGGTGGTTGCCATCTAGCCCCTACAGGGAAGGACACCAAAATGGTGCACGCCCAATTTGATCCGGCCGCTCGTCAACAGCTGGCCACCGCCGCAGTCGAGGCTAAGACCCGCAAGGACCTCACCTGGCAGCAGATCGCCGACGCCGCCGAACTCTCACCGGCGTTCGTGACCGCTGCCGTGCTCGGCCAGCACGCGCTGCCTGCCCAGTCGGCCGTCGCGGTGGCCGCACTGCTCGGACTCGACGACGACGCCGCGCTGCTGCTCCAGACCATCCCCACCCGCGGCTCGATCCCCGGCGGTGTCCCGACCGACCCGACGATCTACCGCTTCTACGAGATGCTGCAGGTCTACGGCACGACCCTCAAGGCGTTGGTCCACGAGCAGTTCGGCGACGGCATCATCAGCGCGATCAACTTCAAACTCGATGTCCGCAAGGTCGCCGACCCGGAGGGCGGCGAACGCGCCGTCATCACCCTGGACGGCAAATACCTTCCGACGAAGCCCTTTTGATCACCAGGCCCGCGAGAAATCCGCGTGGCGAGTGATCCATGCGTGCATGACGATTCCGGCGGCAACGCCTGCGTTCATGCTGCGGGTCGACCCGAACTGCGCGATGGATACCGTGACGGCCGCCCCGGCCTGCGCCTCCGGGGTGATGCCCGGGCCTTCCTGACCGAAGATCAGCAGGCAATCGCGGGGTAGTTCGGTCTCTTCCAGCCGCACGGCGCCGGGCACGTTGTCCACCGCGACGACGGTCAGCCCGGCGTCGGCGGCGAAGGACAACAATTCGGCGGTGGTGTCGTGGTGACAGAGCCGCTGATAGCGGTCGGTGACCATGGCGCCCCGCCGGTTCCACCGGCGCCGTCCGACAATGTGCACGGTGTCGACGGCGAAGGCGTTGGCGGTGCGCACCACGGCACCGATGTTGGCGTCGTTGCCGAAGTTCTCGATCGCGATGTGCAGCGGGTGCCGCCGCTGGTCGATGTCGGCGATGATCGCCGCCCGGGTCCAATACCGGTAGGCATCAACGACATTGCGGGTATCTCCGTCGCGCAGCAGCTCGGGGTCATAACGGGCGGCTTCTTCCCCGGAGGGCAGCGGGCCCTCCCAGGGCCCCACTCCGGGGGACTCTCCCCATTCGGTGGGGCCGACGGCCTCAGCCACCGGTGGTCCACAGGGCCGCGTGGGTGCCGATCACCGAAACCGACGCGTACAGCAGAGCCGCGTTCATCTCCCCCTGGGTGCACAGCGACGCCCGGACGTTCACCGCCTCACGCGAGGCCTCCGGCAGGAGCAGCAGCGACGAGCCGTACACCGTGCAGGCATGGCTGAGTCCCGGGGGCGGCAGCGTCGGGCCGGCCACCACCATCAGCGGGCCGCCACGCGCCGCCGAATCCTCCGCATAACGCTTTGCCGCACCATCGATTTCGAGGCCGAGCAGCATGGAGCCCTTGCCATTGAAGGCCGTGGGGTCACCGATCGCCGTCGGCGCCAACTGTCCGCCGTCGGCACTGAATGCATCGACGCTGGAGGTCTTGACGGTGACACCGGTGTCGTTGACGCTGGTGGGCAGCATGCCCACCGGAAAGGCCGCCGGGTAGGCCACTGTGGTACCCGGGATGCGCTCGCGCGGCGAGTACACATAGATCCCGCGCACCTGGTTCTGTTCGCGTTGCGGCCCCAAGCAGACTGTGCCGCTGAGCTTGTCGGGCGCCGGCGCGGACAGCGGCCGGATACCCAGGTTGGTGATGTCGTCGCAGCCGTGCAGCGCGTCGGCCTCGATCGGGTGCGCGAGGGCACCGTACAGACCGAACCGGATGTCCTCTGGTTTGGCGTGGGCATCGCCAGATGCGGTGCCCTCGACGTCGACCAGTACATGTTCGGAGTCGAACCGCAGATCCGACACCTTCAGGCGCCAGCCGAGGATGTCCAACGATTCCCCGAGTGCGGCGGTCGACGCTTCATACGTGCGGCCCGGTTGATCGGATGCGCAGCCCGCGGTGACGGCGAGAAGTACCGCCATCACCGCCGCGATCAGCGCCCGCACCGGCACAAGAATTCTGTTCTAAGTTCTCCCACGACCTTTTCCCACTGCTTTTGTCATGGCGCGCACCAGGTTTCGTGGAACCATCCGGCCCCCGGTGGTGAGCACCTTGTACTGCAGGCCGGGCACGATGACCACCTTGCCGGCGGCCACGTCGGCCAGGCAGTCGCGCACCACGTCCTCGACCTGCAGCCACAGGAACGACGGTGTGCCCGCCATGTCGATGCCCGCGCGGGCATGAAACTCGGTGTGGACGAACCCCGGGCACAGCGCGTGTACGCCAACCCCGGTGCCGCCCAGTCCGTTCGCCAGCCCCTCGGTGAACGAGACGACCCAGGCCTTGGAGGCCGAATATGTCGATCCGCGGCCGGGCACCAGCCCGGCGACACTGGCCACGTTGATGACGGTGCCGCTGCCCGCCTCGATCATCGCCGGCAGCGCGGCGTGCGTCAGCTCCATCACCGCGGTGACGTTGACATCCAGTTGGGCCTGCAATTGGGCGAGATCGGCGGTCCAGAACTCACCGGAGGTACCGAAGCCGGCGTTGTTCACCAACACCTGCACACCGGCGCGCAACCGGTCGGCGACCTTGGCCCGGTCGGGGGCGCACGCCAGGTCGGCGGGAAGCACTTCGACGTCTACGCCGGCCTCGTCGTGCAGTTCGGCAGCGAGTTGTTCCAGCCGGGCGCCGTCCCGCGCCACGAGGACGAGGTCATAGCCGTCGCGCGCGTACCGGCGGGCGAACCCGGCACCGAGGCCCGAGGTTGGTCCAGTGATCAGCGCGACGGGGCGAGGCATGCCGACAGGTTACTGAACTGTTCCGGTGCGCTGGCTAGCGCTGGTAGTGCGGTGCGTGACGGCCGTTGCGCGCCGGCGGCGGGGTCCGACGGACCGCATCCGGACGGCCGGGCTCCTGGCGCGGCTGGGTGTAGCGGCTCACGTCACCACGTCCGGGTGCCGCGTCAGCCCGGCCCGGAGGCAGCTCCCGACGCCCGGCGGGGGTCGGCGCCAACGGGCGGCTGGGCGAGCCTGCGCGACGTGCCAGCGCAGCTTGGCTGCCCTGACCCGACTGCGGTGCCACACCGTTCTGCGGAACCGGCGGCAGTACCCGCAGCAGGTCGTTGAACTGACGCACAGTGCGCAGCCCCTCGTCCCATTGGGCGCGGGTACTCGTGACCGGCATGCTGACGAGCGTCCAGTTCTGCTCGTTCCACATGATCTCGGCGCAATCGGGAGCGGTGTGGGCGAACGTGACCATCCGGCGGTCGCAGGCGCGGCGAGCGGCGTCGAGGTTGGTGGAGTACACCATCCGCGGACCGATCGCGCCGAGCAGCCAGATGTCGCTCTCCCGGGGCTCCTTGATGCCCTTGAGTCGCAGATCGACGACGACGTTCGTGCCGACCTTGCGGTGCAGCGCGATCACCGTTGCCACTTCTTCGATGTCAAAGATGAACACCGCCTCGCCACGGATCTGGCCGAGCACGACGTTCTTGGCCGTGACGTCACCGACGGTCGACATCACCCCGCGCTTCCAGCGCTTGAGGATCTCGTGCGACTCGTGCTCGTAATCGAAGCCATGCGACTTCGCCCACGACTTCCGGCGCCGTCCCAACCCACGTCGACGGTCGATGTCGACGTACAGCAATACGGCCGCACCCACGAAACAGAGTGCGGACAGCGTGAACCAGAGCGGGACCATCGGGCATAGCCTACTTGTTGACAGCGGGAATGCCTCCACCTTGTGAGGTCACAACCCGATTACTGGTGATCAGAGCGCCGTGACCGGGACTCTTCGAGGTACGTGACGATTGCGTTTGTGAGCCCTCGCCTGGCGACATCGAGGTCTGTATATGTGCCGAGTTGCCGCTCAGAGGTGATACCGCGCATCGCGCCGGGGATGAACGAGGCAACTTCACGTACCCGCTCGGGGTCCACGTCGAGGTCGGCAAAGGCCTGCTGACAGGTCTGCAGCCAGCTGTGCCCCCATGACGACAGCTCGGCGGCGGTCTTCGGATAGAGCCGTTCGAGTTCGGCATGGTCCCGTGGCAGCGCCGCGCGCAGATTCTCGATCGCCCGCGAATCGCTGGCGGTCAACCCGTCATAGAGCAGGTCGATGATGCCGGCGACGCGCTCACGCAATGGCGCGCTGTCGTGACGGTGGCTCAGCATGCCCGCACGGCGCTCGGCGGTGCGCTGCAGGACCGCAGCCCAGAACCCGTCGATATCGCCGAACTGGTATTTCACCGCACCCCAGGTGGCGCCGATGTCTTTGGCGATCCGGTTGGCCGAGACCGCCCCCGGATCGCCGGTTGCCAGCGCCTTGCGCGCGGCCTCCAACATGCTCTCCCGGGTGGCTTCACCGCGCCGATTGGTTCGGCGCGCGCTCACCTCGGTCATCTCAGGAGATTACCTCAATTTCACAGAACCCTCTTTCAAAGTTTCACAGAACCTCCTACGATTCGCGTCATGGCAAAACCACCGTTGTCGATGAAACCGACGGGATGGTTCCAAGTCGCCTGGTCGGACCAGGTGGGCACCGGGGCCGTGCACGCCATGAAGTACTTCGGCGAGGAGATGGTCGCCTGGCGCTCGGAATCCGGGCAGGTGACCGTGATGAACGCCTACTGCGAGCATCTGGGCGCCCACCTCGGATTCGGCGGCCACGTCGTCGGCGAGGTCATCCAATGTCCGTTCCACGGTTGGCAGTGGAATGCCGAGGGCCGCAACGTCTGCATCCCGTACCAGGACCGGCCCAACCGCGGCCGCCGGATGCGCACCTACCCCGTCGTCGAACGCAACGAGGCCATCTATGTTTGGCACGACATCGAAGGGCGTGAGCCGTTCTTCGATGCGCCGGATGTGTTCGCGTCCTTCGGTGACGGCAGCACCGCCGCCGACTACTACCCCCAGCAGCGGTTGTTCCGCGGGGGGCTCGAGCTGCATCCGCAGTACGTGCTGGAGAACGGCGTCGACTTCGCGCACTTCAAATTCGTGCACCAGACCCCGATCGTGCCGGTGTTCACCCGCCACGACTTCGCCGCGCCGATCTCCTACGTCGACTTCACCATCACGTTCGAGGGCGACGATCAACAGTCGATCGATGATGTGCGCAGCGGCGTCGAGGCGATCAACGGCGGTCTGGGCATCGCGGTGACCAAGAGCTGGGGAATGATCGACAACCGCACCATCTCGGCCGTCACCCCCGTCGACGAGTCCACCTCCGACGTGCGGTTCATGGTCTACATCGGCCGAACCCCCGGCAAGGACAGTCCCCGGGCTGCCCAGCGCGCCACCGATTTCGGCGACGAGGTGATCCGCCAGTTCACCCAGGACATCCACATCTGGTCACACCAGCGCTACTCCGATCCTCCGGCGCTGGCCACCGCCGAGTACGAGGGCTTCACCGCAATCCGCAAGTGGGCCATGCAGTTCTATCCAGACGGTCGGGGCGGCAGCGCCGCAGACCTGTCGCTTATACGGAAGGCAGACACCCTATGACCGAGAAGCTCCGCGTTTTCCAGGTGGCGACCGGCAACGTCGGCACCGAGATGATCAAGCGCATCAGCAAGCGACCCGACCTCGAACTTGTCGGATTGCATTGCTACACACCGGAAAAGGTGGGCCGCGATGCCGGTGAGATCGCCGGCATCGATCCGATCGGGGTGACAGCGACGGGCTCGATCGACGAGATCATCGCCGCCAAGCCCGACGTATTGACGTTCCACGGCGTCTTTCCGGATGAGGACCTCTACGTGAAAGTCCTTGAGGCCGGGATCAACATCGTCACCACCGCCGACTGGATCACCGGCTGGCACCGCGACACCAACCACCCGCATCCGTCCGGCAAGCCGGTGTCTCAGCTGCTGGCCGAGGCGTGCGCGAAGGGCTCGTCGACGTTCTACGGCACCGGGATGAACCCCGGCGTCAACCAGATCCTGGGCGTGGTGTGCTCGGCCGACGTCGCCGAGATCGAGAACGTCACCACCATCGAATCCGTCGATGTGTCATGCCATCACAGCAAGGACACCTGGATCGAGGTCGGCTACGGCCTGCCCGTCGACGATCCGTCGATCCCGGCCAAATTGGAGAAGTACACCCGGGTCTTCGCCGACAGCGTGCTGATGATGGCCGACTGCTTCGGGCTGGAACTCGACGAGGTCAAGTTCAGCTACGAGCTCGGCGCCTGCACCAAGGATGTCGACCTGGGCTGGTACACGCTGCCCAAGGGATCGCTGGGCGGCAACTACATCAAGTACCAGGGCATGGTCGACGGAGTGCCGCGCGTCGAAACCCACCTGGAATGGCAGATGACCCCGCACACCGATCCGAGCTGGGATATCAAGGGCTGCTACATCACCCAGATCAAGGGCGATCCGTGCGTTTACAACAAGCACATGATCTTCCCGAAACCCGGTGTGGACCTGTCCGATCCGGCCTCGTTCGCCTCGATCGGCATGACCGTGACCGGCCTGCCCGCACTCAACGCCATCGCGTCGGTGGTCAAAGCACCGCCGGGACTGTTGACGAGCGCCGACGTGCCGCTGCGGGGATTCGCCGGCAGGTTCAACATCTGACGGCTGGGAACATCGCGGCCGCGAGCTCCAGAATCTCCGGGCGGTCCGCGGGCAGAAGGAATCCGGCCTCGATTGTCCGGTCAAGCGCATCGGTGAAGCGGTCGAGATATTCGTCGACGCCGTCGGGGTAGAGCTCGCACAGCCTCGCGGCGTCGAACACCTCGCCCGACCCGAAAAGGAAGGACATGGGGCTCTCGTCCTTCGCGAGTCCCGACGTCCGCGCGATCGGGACATCGACCCACGGCGTGCGGACTCCGCCCTCGGCGAGCCCGTTCGCATCCAGGACGAGTCCCGGCGGGTCGCCGCCGGTCAAGGCGATCGGCGGTGCGCTCGGCGCGGGAGTGCCGGTGTGAACCCAGGTGTTGAGTGCGGCGATCGCGGCCTGCAGCGCATAGTGATGTTGGGGAGCGAAGTTGATGTAGTACGACAGTCGCGTGCCCATCAGCTCATTTGTGGGTGCGTACGCCGCGACGATGGCTTCGAGCGGCCTGGACCCGTCATCGATGAAACCGACGCGGATGGTGTAGTTGTCAGCGTGCGCGGTCCCCGGCACCTCCCAGGCCCGCAGAAACTCGTTGTCCGCCTGCCGCGCAGCGTGATAGCCCACGCGGAAGCCCCCGACGACATCGGTCTCGGCGAGCACGGTGAGCACCGGAACACGCAGATCCGGGCGGAAGGGCACGGCCACATCCGACCTGGCCTCGTCGAAGACGTGGGTGTCGTCGAGGGGTGCGGCATTGCCGAATCGCGAATGCACCAGAAAGCCGTCATACGTGGCGGCGCCCGGGTCCACGGCGTTGACGTACGTCGTCAGGAATGCCGCGGATTGCGACTCACCCACCGCCAGAACGGTCTCCGGCCGCAGACCGTCGATCGCGCCATCGCGGATCAGACGGCCGATCTGGGTGAAGATGTCGTAGGCGAAGGGGTCTCCCGGGTGGTTCAGCTCGGAATAGCGCTGCGGGTCTTGTGCTTTCAATGACATCTCGGCGCCTACAAGGCTCGTTCCGCCCTGGATGCCGACCTGTTGGACGGAGACCGCCACGTAGGTGTAGCCCGCACGGGCGATCTCCCGATGCGCCATGAACCAGACCGCGGGCGCGTCGATCCCGCCGCTGACATTCAGCCACTCGACGATCACGGTGCCGTTGGACTTCGCCGCATCCGTGGGCGAGATGACGACGATGCGGGTGGTGTAGTCCGCCTCGGACGGCACGGTGTCCGAATAGGACCTGGCCGTTCCGGACACGAAGAACTCCTCGGCGCCGTAACCCAGGTCGGCCAGGTCGTACGCGCCGAGGAGCAGGTTGGGTTTACCGGGGACCTTGGTGATCACCCGCCCATCTTTGCGCGAGCGGAAACAAAAGTGCCTAATTCCGATGGGAATTGGGCACTTTTGTGTCTTCCGTCAGGCTGGCTCAGCCCAGAACGAGGCTTTCGCCATCCGCGCTGACGTTGACCGGCACCACGTCACCGTCGTGCACCTCGCCGGCCAGCAGCATCTTCGCCAACTGGTCGCCGATGGCCTGCTGCACCAGGCGGCGCAGCGGACGGGCACCGTAGAGCGGGTCGAAACCACGCTCCGCCAGCCAGGTCTTGGCGGGCAGCGACACCTCGAGGGTGAGCCGGCGCTGCGCCAGCCGCTTCTGCAGCTGTTGTAGCTGGATGTCGACGATCGACACCAGCTGCTCGGGGTTGAGCGCGTCGAACATGATCACGTCGTCGAGCCGGTTGATGAACTCCGGCTTGAACGCCGCCCGCACCGCGGCCATCACCTGCTCCTCGGTGCCACCGGCACCCAGGTTGGAGGTCAGGATCAGGATCGTGTTGCGGAAGTCGACCGTGCGGCCTTGGCCGTCGGTCAACCGGCCCTCGTCGAGCACTTGCAGCAGCACGTCGAACACGTCCGGGTGCGCCTTCTCGATCTCGTCGAACAGGACCACCGTGTAGGGACGCCGGCGCACGGCCTCGGTCAGCTGACCGCCCTGGTCGTAGCCGATGTACCCGGGAGGCGCACCGACCAGCCGAGCCACCGAGTGCTTCTCGCCGTACTCGCTCATGTCGATGCGGACCATCGCACGCTCGTCGTCGAACAGGAACTCCGCCAACGCTTTTGCGAGCTCGGTCTTACCGACACCGGTCGGGCCCAGGAACATGAACGAACCTGTCGGCCGGTTGGGGTCGGCCACCCCGGCCCGGCTGCGGCGCACCGCATCCGACACCGCGGTCACCGCCGCCTTCTGGCCGATGACGCGCTTGCCCAGCTCCTCCTCCATGCGCAGCAGCTTGGCGGTCTCGCCTTCGAGCATCCGGCCGGCGGGAATGCCGGTCCACGCCTCGACCACGTCGGCGATGTCGTCGGGGCCGACCTCCTCCTTGAGCATCACGTTCTCGCGAGCCTCGGCCACGGGCAGCGCGGCGTCGAGCTTCTTCTCGACCTCGGGGATACGCCCGTAGCGCAGCTCTGCGGCCTTGGCCAGGTCGCCGTCGCGCTCGGCCCGGTCGGCCTCACCGCGCAACGTGTCCAGTTGCTCCTTGAACTCGCGGACGATGTCGATGGCGCCCTTCTCGTTCTGCCAACGAGTCGTGAGCTCCGCGAGCTTCTCCTTGTAGTCGGCCAGCTCACCGCGCAGCTTCTCCAGCCGGTCCTTCGACGCGTCGTCCTCTTCCTTGGACAGCGCCATCTCCTCGATCTCGAGGCGACGGACCAGCCGCTCGACCTCGTCGATCTCGACAGGCCGGGAGTCGATCTCCATGCGCAGCCGGGACGCGGCCTCGTCGACCAGGTCGATGGCCTTGTCCGGCAGGAACCGGCTGGTGATGTAGCGGTCACTCAACGTGGCCGCGGCGACCAGCGCGGAGTCGGTGATGCGCACGCCGTGATGCACCTCGTAGCGGTCCTTGAGGCCGCGCAGGATGCCGACGGTGTCCTCGACAGACGGCTCGCCGACGAGCACCTGCTGGAAGCGACGCTCCAGAGCGGCGTCCTTCTCGATGTACTTCCGGTACTCCTCGAGGGTCGTCGCGCCGACCAGTCGCAGCTCACCGCGGGCCAGCATGGGCTTGATCATGTTGCCGGCGTCCATCGCGGACTCGCCGGTGGCACCGGCGCCCACGATGGTGTGCAGCTCGTCGATGAACGTGATGACCTGGCCGGCCGAGTTCTTGATGTCGTCGAGGACAGCCTTGAGGCGTTCCTCGAATTCACCGCGGTACTTGGCACCGGCCACCATCGACCCGAGATCCAGGCTGATGACGGTCTTGTCCCGCAGGCTTTCGGGCACATCACCCGCGACGATGCGCTGGGCCAGGCCCTCGACGATCGCGGTCTTGCCGACGCCGGGCTCGCCGATGAGCACCGGGTTGTTCTTGGTGCGGCGGCTCAGGACCTGTACGACACGACGGATCTCGGTGTCGCGGCCGATGACCGGATCGAGCTTGCCCTCACGCGCGGCGGCGGTCAGGTCGGTGGAGTACTTCTCCAACGCCTGGTAGCTGCCCTCGGGGTCGGGGCTTGTGACGCGCGCGCTGCCGCGCACCTTGGTGAACGCCTCACGCAGCGCCTGCGGCGACGCGCCATGGCCCGTCAGCAGCTTGGCGACCTCGGAATTTCCGGTGGCCAGGCCGACCATCAGGTGCTCGGTGGAGACGTACTCGTCGTCCATCTCGGTGGCGAGGTGCTGCGCCGTCGTGATCGCGGTGATCGACTCGGGCGACAGCTGCGGCTGCGAGCTGGATCCACTCGCACTCGGCAGGCGGCCGACTATGCGCTCGGCTTCTGCGCGAATGGTTGCGGGCTCAACTCCGACCGCCTCCAGCAGTGGTGCGGCGATACCGTCGTTCTGCGTCAGCAACGCCATCAACAAATGGGCGGGGGTGATCTGCGGATTGCCTGCGGCGGTCGCCGCCTGCAACGCCGAGGTCAGCGCCGCCTGGGTCTTCGTGGTCGGGTTGAACGAGTCCACGACACCTCCCCTTCTGTGTCTATCCACGGCCATTTCGGCTACGTGGAAAATGCTTGTCGCGATGTACAACGTAGTCAAGGTTGAGTCTGTTCCGCTCAACTTTAAAAATTTTTCCCGGGCAGACTTGGTCGCGTGCACATCGCCCTCGTCGCCGCATCCGCTCCCAGCCACATGTACCCGCATTTGGCGGTGGTTCACGAGTTGACGCGCCGCGGCCATCGGGTGAGTTACCTGGTCAGCGGCCACCTGAGCGGGCTGGTTCGCCCGACCGGCGCCGACGTCGTGGAGTGCACGTCCATGCTTCCGGGTGCTCCGGGAGCGCCCGAGGATTGGGATGATGAGGGCGACCCGGTGACCGGCATGCGGATGTTCCTCGACGAGGCCATCCATGTGTTGCCCCAGCTTCACGCCGCCCTCGATGACGATCAGCCCGACCTGGTGCTCTACGACATCGGCGGCATGGCCGGTCCGGTGGCCGCGGAGCAATGGGGCGTGCCGTCAGCTCAGCTGTCCCCGAGCGAGGTGGCCTGGGAGGGCTACCACGACGACATGGCCGAAATACTCGATCCCATTCTCAACAGCCCAAGCGGCCTGGCCTACCGCCAGATGTTCGATGACTGGCTCACCGATTCGCGATCAGGGTTGACGTTCGACGACGTAACCGGTGTGCCGCGACGTTGTCTGGCGCTGATCCCCCGCGTCATGCAACGGAACGCCGACCGGGTCGGTGACCGCTACCGGTTCGTGGGGCCGTGCATCGATCCACGTCGTGCAGGTCCGCGTGACTGGACCCCGCCGGACGGCGACGGCCCGCTGGCCCTACTCGCCTTCGGCACGGCCTACACCGACCGAGCCGACGTCTATCGCAACGTGATCGGGGCGCTCGACGGTCTGGGTTGGCGGCTGGTGCTCGCCACGGGCGGTGCCGACGTGGGTCCGGTGCCCTCGTGGGTTCAACTGCGCGACACCGTTCCCCAACCGGCGGTGTTGCGGGTGGCCGACTGCTTCATCACCCACGCCGGCATGGGCTCGTGCACCGAAGGACTGTGGTTCGGGGTACCGATGGTGGCGATTCCGCAGGCCGTCGATCAGCCCGCCAATGCCGCCAGACTGGAGACCATCGGCGTCGGCCGTCACCTCGCAGACCATCTCCCCAGAATCGCCGAGATCCGCAACGCGGTACTCGGTGTCGCGGCCGATCAGCAGATCCGAACGAACCTCGACGCCATTCGCGACGAGATCCGTGCCCATGGCGGGCCGGGGCACGCCGCCGACGCCGTCGAGGACGTTGCGACCGGCCGTTGGTGAGCACCCAGCTCCCGCGTGACTCGATGCTTGCTAGGTTTTGCTCGGATACTGCATCGAGAGGGCGGCCATGACGGAAAGCTGGGGTTCGGTTCTTGCCGAACTCATCCCGCTGGCACTGGTGGTGGCCTTGTCACCGCTGTCGATCATTCCGGCCGTGCTGGTGCTGCACACCCCTCGCCCTCGACCGACCGGCCTGGCCTTCCTCACCGGGTGGCTCGTCGGACTGGCCGCGCTGACCACGATCTTCGTCGGTGTCTCCAGCATGCTCGGCGGGCTCAACGCGGCCCCGACGTGGGCCTCGTGGTTGCGCATCGTGGTGGGCGTCGCCCTCATCGTCTTCGGCGTCTACCGCTTTCTCACCCGGGCGAAATCGGAGCACATGCCCGGCTGGATGACCGGCCTCAGCAAGCTGACGCCCGTGAAGGCCGGAGCTGCCGGCGCCGTACTCACCGTGGTGAACCCCAAGGTGCTGTTCATCTGTGCGGCAGCAGGATTAGCCATCGGTAGCGCCGGCCTCGGTCAACCCGGGGTGTGGGCAGCGGGGCTCTACTACGTGGCGTTCGCGGGGTCGACGGTGGCCCTGCCGATCCTCGCTTACGCGGTATCGGGTGATCGTCTCGATCCCACACTGGTCCGACTCAAGGAATGGATGGAACGCAACCACGCAGTCTTGGTTGCGGCGATTCTCGTGGCGATCGGCCTCCTCGTGCTCTACAAGGGAATTCACGCCCTATAGGTGACGTTTTCGGCGCGGATCGGGCTACGGTGTGCGCATGTCCGAATCCGGTTTCGGTGATTTCGAATTCGAGCGGAAGTTCTTTGTCCGCGAATTGCCCGCGGTGGCAGCATCAGATCCGATGCCTGCCCTCATCGTGCAGGCATATCTGTTCGCATCCGATGGATACGCGGTGCGCGTCCGGGTGCAGGGGCCTGCACCCGCGGAATTGGATGCCACTCCCGCCGAGCTCGTAGCGACCTTGGGCGAGGAATCGCTGGGGACCATGACCGCCAAAGGCCCCGCCGTCGGTGGCACCCGCTACGAGGCCGAACGTGAACTCGATCCATCGGTCGCGGGGCAGATCGTCGGCCGATCTGAACACGTCATCGCGAAGATTCGCTACTCGATATGGCTGGGCGAGGACGGCTGGATCATCGACCAATTCCTCGGGCGAAACGCACCGCTACTGCTCTCGGAAGTCGAGCGCGGCAGCCCGGTGGTCGATCTCGCCATTCCTTCTTTCTGCGTTTCCGAGGTGTCCGAGGATGACCGGTTCCGCAACGAATACCTGGCGCACCGGCCATTCGGCGCCTGGGCCGACGAATACCGGCGTGAGCTCGAACGCCGCGGCCCTACCTTTGTAGACACCTTGGGCCAGAATCAGTTCGAGGGCAGCTGAATTCACGCGCCGTAGCGCGGCGGCTGCTGCGGGCCACGGCCTCGCGAGATCGCGTCGTTCATCGCATTCTGCACCGCGCCGAGCATGCCTTGGTAGACAGCGATCTGATGGTTGGCTTCGTCGTGAACTTCACGGGCCGGCCCAGGAGCCGGCCGGATATTCGTACCGCGCTGGCGCCGGTAGATCTCAATGACCCGCTCACACCTGGTTCCTTCGGCTGCCAGCTGATCGTAGGGCGCTTCTAAGAGCCGATATTTCGGCCAACGAATCCAGAACAATTCGGAGTCGATGTACAGCCGCGCCCGTTCAGCAGCCAACTGTTCCCCCGCCGCTGACGGAATCAAGGCGATAGCAACGAACACCACGGCAATGACGGCGGATATCGCCAGACTGACAACCAAGTACGTAACGAAGCTCTTGGGTTCATGTGACGCGTCAGCGAGCACTTGGTCGACCATCTTCTGGCTTCTCACCTCTGGATTCTCGAAGTGGACCGATGCATCGAGACGGCGTTTACCGCGCTCGGGAAGTGACGGCGTTCATCGCATTGACCACCGTGGTGATCCAGCCACGCAGAGCCGCGATCTGGGCGTCAAAGTCACCGCGTCGCCCTCCGCCGTCGCTGTCGCGTCGCTGTTCCAGAACGAAAATGATGCGCCAACACCGCTCCGCCTCTGCTTCGAGGTCAGCATAGGGCGCCTGCCACAGCTGCTGGGCCGGCCATTGCGACCTGAACTGCGCCGACTCGGACCTGAGCCGCGCTTCCTGCGCCCCCAACCGAGCGGACCCTCTCCGACCGACCCAAAAGTGCATCAGTGCAAAAGTCGTGCCGATCACAGCGAAGAAGGTCAACACGCCGAACCATTCCCCGGGAGTACTCGGCAGACGCCCCCGCGCCACAAACTCCGCCGCCAGCGTGTCCCCTCGCACGACCACAGCCTAGCCAGGAAGTTCCGGTCACCTGGGGGTTTGACCCTCATCGCCTGGAGTACGGCGCCACGCTTAGCCCGACCGCCGCGCCCAGAATGCCGGCAAGTAGGTGCGGACAGCGCTTCGATCGCTCCATCCAGAGCCTGCATGCCGAGCGCCTACAACTCAGGCAACCCCAGCTCATCAGCATCGGCGGTGAGGTAGCGGGTCACCGTCGGCGCGAGCAGTCGCACGACCTCTTCACCGTCGAGTGTCGCCATCGGCGGCACCGCCATCACGTAACGCAGCATCGCGGTGCCGACCAGGTTGGATGCGGCGAGCATGGCCCGCAGTCGGGCCTGCTCGCCACCGCCGAGCACGCCGGACACCGCGGCGAGCACGTAATCCTGCATGAACGTTCGAAATGCCACGTGCGCATCGGAATTCGATGTTGCCGACTGCAACATGACCCGCATGCTGGCTGCGGTGTCGGGTGTCTCCCACATCTTCAGGTAGGCGCGGACCATGCGCTCGCCGATCTCCTCGGCCGGCCCTTCCAAGGCAGCCACCAGCACGTCGGGATCCAGGATCAGGCGCAGCGATTCCCGGAACAGGTCGGCCTTCGAGCCGAACAGGTAGAGCACCATCGACGCGTCGACGTGCGCATCCGAAGCAATCGCCCGAAGCGTCGTCTTCTCATATCCCTCGGCCGCGAAGCGCTGCTTGGCCGCGGCCAGCACAGCGTCGCGGGAGACCGGGTCGCCCTGGCGTCGCCCGCGCCGCGTGACGGTTTTCCCAGGTGAAGCCATACATCGACACTATCATTTCAATGATTGTTGAAAACAGGACTCATCAGGCTTACCCTCACACCAACCGATTAATTCAACATCGGATGAAAAGAGGGAACATGCTCTCGACACAGTCCCCCACGCCCGTCCACCACGCGGCACCCGAACACGAACCGCCCGCCGTCGTGCGCGCCGCGGGCATCGTCGCCGTGCTGACCGTCGCGATCGCCGTCGTCGCCATCGCGTTCGCCCTGCCCGCCTCGCGTTCCAAGCCCCACGACATACCGATCGGTGCCGCCGGACCCCAGGCCGCCACCAGCCAGATCGCCGAGCGCCTGGAACAGCAGGCCCCAGGCGCATTCAAGGTGACCTATTACCCCGGCGAGGACGCCCTGCGCGAGGCGATCCTCAACCGAAACGTCTATGGCGGCATAGCGTTCGGCCCGCAGGGCCCGACCCTGCTGACCGCCACCGGTGGCGGCCCCGCCGTCGCGCAACTGCTCACCCAGATCGGCAACGGCATCGCCACACACTCGGGGGTTGCCCTGCACACCGAGGACCTCGCCCCGCCCACCACCCAGGATTCGCGCGGAACCGGCCTGGCGGCGTCAGCGCTGCCGATCACCATGGCCGGGATGCTGCCGGCCATCGCACTGGTGCTGGCATTGCGAAGCGAGGTGTGGACCCGCCTGACCGCCACGATCGTGTTCGCCGCGGTCGCAGGCACCACCGTCGCGGCCCTGCTCCAGTACGTATTCGGCTCGATCGACTCGAACTTCTGGGGCGTGGCCGCAGGCCTGACGCTGGGAATCGCGGCGGCCGGTTTGTTCATGCTCGGCCTGGGCTCGATGTTCGGCAAGGTCGGCCTGGCCGTGGGCGCCGCGCTGGCCCTGTTGCTGGGCAACCCGCTGTCCGGGCTGACGTCCGCACCGGAGATGCTGCCCGCCGGCTGGGGCCAGCTCGGTCAGCTGTTGCCCCAGGGGGCCACCGCCACGCTGCTGCGATCCACCGCATACTTCGGCGGCGCGGGCGCGGACCTGGCGATCATCGTGCTCAGTTGCTGGGCCCTCGCCGGCGTGACATTGGTGATCATCGCAGCATTGCGGCGGCCCGGGCGCTCCACGCCTAGACTGCGACTCCGTGGGACTCGATGACCGTCAGGCACTGGAGACGCTCCAGAACGCTGTCGACCCCGAGCAGGGCTCTGCAACGCTGATCCGCAACTTCTACACCCAGTGGTTCGCCACCGACCTCTCGGCCCGCGATCTGTTCCCTCCCGACATGGACAGCCAGCGCGATGTCTTTGCCCGCGCCCTGACCTGGCTGTTCGGGGAGTTGATCGACCAGCGTGCCGAGGAGCCGGTGGCGTTCCTGGCTCAGCTCGGCAGGGATCACCGCAAATACGGTGTGACGCAGAGCCACTACGACTCCATGCAGGATGCGCTCTACAACGCTCTGCACAGCCACCTCGAGCCCGAATGGGACGAACGACTGGCCGAGGCCGCCCACGATGCCGTGGCCCTGATCATCGGGGTGATGCGCGGAGCGGCCGATGCCGAGGACTCCCCGGCCTATGGCGACGGCACCGTCATCGAGCACCACCGGGTCACCCGCGACGTCTCGGTGATTCGGCTGCAACTCGACCAGCCGCTGTTCTACCACCCCGGGCAGTACGTGACGGTCCAGGTGCCGCAGTGGCCGCGCCGGTGGCGCTATCTGAGCCCGGCCGTCCCCGCCGACCGGTCCGGGGGCATCGAGTTCCACATCCGGTCGGTCCCCGGCGGCATGGTGAGCACCGCCATCGTCGCCGAGACCAAGATCGGGGACCGCTGGCGCCTGTCCAGCCCGCACGGCGGATTGCACGTCGACCGCGACGGCGAGGACGTGCTGATGGTGGCGGGCAGCACGGGTCTGGCCCCACTGCGCAACATCATCATGGACATGTCGCTGCACGGCGAGAATCCGCGTGTGCACCTGTTTTTCGGTGGCCGTTATCCGTGCGACCTGTACGACCTGAAGACGCTGTGGCACATCGCTTCCACGAATCCGTGGCTGTCGGTGACCCCGGTGTCCGAATACAGCACCGATCCGCCCTGGGCGGGCCAGTATCCCAACGTTCAGCCGCCGCGCGGCCTGCACGTCCGGCAAACCGGAACCCTGGCCGAAGTGGTGACCAGGTACGGCAACTGGGGCGATCGGCAGATCCTCGTCTGCGGCGGCCCGGACATGGTCACCGTTACCAAAGCCGCCCTGGTCGAGCGGGGAGCGCCCGCCGAGCGCATCCAGCACGACCCGCTGACGCGCTGAGGATGCCAGACTTTCCCCATGGCCGCGGTTCGATCAGTCACCCTGCATGACCCGTCGTCGTCGCTGACTGCCACGTATGTTCCGGAGGCGGGGATGATCTGCACCTCGCTGGCGGACAAGGACACCGACGTCGAATACCTGGGCCAGCGGCGCGGGCTGCAGGCTTACCTCACCGACGGTAAGACGATGGGAATCCCGATCCTCTACCCGTGGGCAAATCGCTTGAGCGCCAACGAGTACCGCGTCGACGGCACCACAGTGCACTTGACCCCCGGGGTCGACGGCGTCCGCACCGATGCGCACGGGGCGCCGATGCACGGCGTGCTCGCCGCCAATCCGGACTGGCAGGTGATCGAGAAGTCCGAGAACACACTGGCAGCCGCACTGGACTGGGGCGCCGAACCGGGCCTGCTGGCGACGTTCCCGTTCCCCCACCGCCTGACCATGGCGGTGACGCTGGCCGATCGGACCCTCACCGTGTCCACGACGGTGGCGCCGACCGCCGAGCAGCCGGTGCCGCTGTGCTACGGCTACCACCCGTACGTGATGATTCCCGATGTGCCCCGCCAAGATTGGCAGCTACAGACCCCGACCATGCGGCATCTACTCGTGGATGACCGGGGCCTGCCCACCGGCGAATCCCGGGAGTGGCCGGGTGGGGCGAGACGCCTGGGCACCACCGAACTCGACGACGGTTTCGACGACGTGCCCCGGGGTGCTGTGTTCACACTGTCCGGTGGCGGCCACCGGGTCGACGTCACCTTCGACGAGGGTTATACCGCCGCACAGCTTTTCGCGCCGGGCAGCGACAACGTGGTGGGCATCGAGCCGATGGCCGCACCCACCGACGCGTTGCGCCGGGGGAAATACATGATGGCCGCCCCCGGAAATCCGGAGACGGCCACCTTTTCGATCAGAGTCGGCTAACGCGCGCCTCGGCTACGGCCTATGTCGCCGCCGAGCGGCTCCGGGCTGCCACAGGACCACCGCTTTGGATGCCACCGAAACGTCGCGGCGCTGATCACTGAGTTGTTCGACCTGCTGGGTCAGCTCGGAAACCCGTGTGCGCAACGCATCAACCTGATTGGTCAGCTCGATGATGCGCTTGATCCCGGCGAGGTTGACGCCCTCGTCCTGTGACAACCGCTGCACCTCACGGAGCAGGTCGACGTCACGCTCGGAGTAGCGGCGCCCGCCGCCGGAACTGCGCTGCGGGCTGACCAGGCCGAGCCGGTCGTATGTGCGCAGGGTCTGCGCGTGCATACCGGCCAGCTCGGCGGCCACCGAGATCAAAAACGTGCGGGCTTCGTCTTTGCGCTGACTCATATGTTGCCTGCCCATCCGGCCCGCGGATCGAATCCGCTGGCTCGTTCGGCTTTCGCATATGCCTCCAGCGCCTCTGCCGCTTCACCTTCCAGGTTCGGCGGCACCGCGACCTTCACCGTGACCAGCAGGTCACCGTGGCCGCCGGAGCGTTTGGGCACCCCGCGTCCGCGCACCCGCAGGATCCGGCCGTCGGAGGTGCCCTTGGGCACCCGCACACCGACCTTGCCGTCCAGGGTGGGAACGGAAAGCGTTGTCCCCAGAGCCAACTCGTGGAAGCTGACCGGAACGCTGACGGTCAGGTCGTCGCCGTCACGCCCGAACACCTTGTCCGGACGCACATGCACGGTGACGTAGAGGTCGCCCGAGGGCGCACCCCGTAGCCCGGCTTCACCCTGGCCGGCCAGCCTGATGCGCTGACCGTCCTCGACACCCGGTGGGATCCGCACGTTGATCGTGCGGGTCCGGGTGGTGACGCCGGTGCCCTGACATTCGTCGCAGGGGTGCTCGATGATCGAGCCGCTGCCCCGGCATTCGGTGCAGGGCTCGGAGAATCCGAACGCCCCCTGGTTGCGGTTGACCACACCCGAGCCGTTGCAGTTCGGGCACACCTTGGGGCTGGTGCCCGGCCGCGCACCGCTGCCATGGCAGTTGGTGCACGGTGCCGGGCTGGTCAGCCGCAGCGGCATGGCCACGCCCTTCGTGGCTTCCAGGAAGGACAACTCAGTTTCGGTTTCCAGGTCGTTGCCCCGACGCGGCCGGCTCGGGCGCGGTTGTGCACCACGCCCGAACAGCCCGCCGAAGAGGTCACCGATGTTTGCGCCGCCACTCTGGCCGGCAGCGTCGAACAGGTCGCCCAGGTTGAATTCGGCTCCGTCGGAACCGAATCCGCCACTGAAGTTCCCGCCCGGGTTGAACCGACGCCCACCCCCGGCGAACAGCCGGCGGGTCTCGTCATACTCCTTGCGCTTCGCGGGGTCCGACAGAACACTGTTCGCCTCGGAAACCGCCTTGAACCGCTCGGCCGCTCCCGCATCGGGATTGCGGTCGGGATGCAGTTCGGAGGCCAGTTTCCGGTAGGCCTTCTTGATCTCGTCGGCGCTGGCGTCAGAGGAGACGCCGAGTTCTTTATAGAAGTCCTTCTCGACCCACTCGCGTTGGGCCATGCGCCACCTCCTTACCTCTTCTCTCTAGTTGGATGGACTAATTGTCTGATTCTGCGGCCTGATCGCCGGTGGCGTCAGTGTTATCTGCCGTCTGTGCACCAGCTTCGGCCTCGGGCACCGTGTCGACCACGCCGACGAGGGCGTGCCGGATCACCTGGTCACCGATCTTGTAGCCCCGGCGCATCACGGTCCCGACCACGGGATGAGTGCCCTCGCCCTCGTGCTGCACAGCCTCGTGCAGCGACGGGTCGAACTCGTCACCCTCCACGCCGAATCCGGAAAGACCCTGTCCTTCAAGGGCACCGACGAGCTTGTCGGCGACCGACTTGAGCGGTCCGGATTCCAGGTCACCGTGGCTGCGGGCGCGGTCCAGGTCGTCGAGCACACCCAGCAACTGAGTGATGACGCCCGCCTTGGCCCGGTCAGCCGTGACCTGCTGATCACGCAGAGCCCGTTTGCGGTAGTTGTCGTATTCGGCCTTCACGCGTTGCAGCGTGGCCTTGAGCTCGGCAACCTCGTCGCTCTCGCTCGCCGACTCTCCAGCGGCGGAGGCGGCCGACGCCGGCCCACCTGGGGCCGGCGCCTGCTCACGAACCTCACCGGTGTCGGGATCGATGCGCCGTTTGTCGGTGATGGTCACCGGCTCGTGCGAATCGTTCTCGCTCACTTGGTCTCCTGGTCGTCGTCGACAACCTCGGCGTCCACCACGTTGTCGTCCGCGGCGGCCGAAGCACCGTCTCCACCGGCGGCCTGCTCGGCCTGGGTGGCCTCGTAGATCGCCTGGCCGAGACCCTGGGACTCGACACCGAGCTTCTCCATGGCCGCCTTGATCGCCGAGATGTCGGTGCCTTCCAGCGCCGACTTGGCCTCGGCAATAGCACCGTCGACCTTGGCCAAGGTGTCCTCGGGAACCTTCGATCCGCCTTCAGCCTCGCGCTGCTCCTTGACGAACTTCTCCGTCTGGTAGACCAGCGACTCGGCCTGGTTGCGGACGTCGGCCTCTTCGCGACGCTTCTTGTCCTCCTCGGCGTGCGCCTCGGCGTCCTTGATCATCCGGTCGATCTCTTCCTTGGACAGGCCGGAGCCTTCCTGGATCTTGATCGTGTTTTCCTTGCCGGTGCCCTTGTCCTTGGCGGTGACGTGCACGATGCCGTTGGCGTCGATGTCGAAGGTGACCTCGATCTGCGGGACACCGCGGGGGGCCGGCGGGATACCGGTCAGCTCGAAGGAACCGAGCAGCTTGTTGTGCGCGGCGATTTCACGCTCACCCTGGAAGACCTGGATCTGCACCGACGGCTGGTTGTCGTCAGCGGTGGTGAAGGTCTCCGACCGCTTGGTCGGGATGGTGGTGTTGCGCTCGATCAGCTTGGTCATCACGCCACCCTTGGTTTCGATACCGAGGGACAGCGGGGTGACGTCAAGCAGCAGAACGTCTTTCACCTCGCCCTTGAGCACGCCGGCCTGCAGCGCAGCGCCCACCGCGACAACCTCGTCGGGGTTGACGCCCTTGTTGGGCTCCTTGCCGCCGGTCATTTCCTTGACCAGCTCGGTGACCGCGGGCATACGGGTCGAGCCACCCACCAGAACCACGTGGTCGATCTCGCCGACGGAGATGCCGGCGTCCTTGATCACCGACTGGAACGGCTGACGGGTGCGGTCGAGCAGATCCTGAGTGATCTTCTGGAACTCGGCGCGGGTCAGCTGCTCGTCGAGGAACAGCGGGTTCTTGTCGGCGTCGACGGTGATGTAAGGCAGGTTGATCGAGGTGCTCTGCGAGGAGCTGAGTTCGATCTTGGCCTTCTCCGCGGCTTCGCGCAGCCGCTGCATCGCCATCTTGTCCTTGGTCAGGTCGATGCCGCTGGTGGCCTTGAACTTGTCGACCAGCCACTCGACGATCCGGTCGTCCCAGTCGTCGCCACCGAGGTGGTTGTCACCGGAGGTGGCTCGCACCTCGACGACACCGTCGCCGATCTCCAGCAGCGAGACGTCGAACGTACCGCCACCGAGGTCGAAGACCAGGATGGTCTGTTCCTTGCTGCCCTTGTCCAGGCCGTAGGCCAGGGCGGCCGCGGTGGGCTCGTTGACGATGCGCAGGACGTTGAGGCCGGCGATCTGGCCGGCTTCCTTGGTGGCCTGGCGCTGGGCGTCGTTGAAGTACGCGGGCACGGTGATGACGGCGTCGGTGATGTCCTCACCGAGGTACGCCTCGGCGTCGCGCTTGAGCTTCTGCAGCACGCGAGCGCTGATTTCCTGCGCCGTGTAGTTCTTGCCGTCGATCTCGACGGTCCAATCGGTGCCCATGTGACGCTTGACCGAACGGATGGTCCGGTCGACGTTGGTCACCGCCTGGTTCTTGGCGGGCTGACCGACCAGCACCTCGCCGTTGCGCGCGAACGCGACGACGGACGGAGTGGTCCGGGAGCCCTCGGAGTTCGCGACGACGACGGGGTCGCCGCCTTCCAGGACCGCGACGCATGAGTTGGTGGTCCCGAGGTCGATGCCGACCGCACGAGCCATGGTGTTGCCTCCTGTTAGAGATAAGGGGTCTGAGCGGACTGCGCTCAAGCTTGCTCCGGGTAGGCATAGATTGTCAACCCATACTTGAGTCTGTATCGCTCAACTTGCTGTCGATGTGGTCAACGGGGGTTTCCGCGGTTTTGTTCCCGGACGCTGTAGGAAACCCGGTTATCTTGCCGGATCGTCATCAAGCTGTCGGCGGGGCAGCGCCACTAGCCCAGACATGTGGGCGGACGTGAATCGGTGCTTCACACTCCACAGCGCCAGCCGGGGGCGGACTGCCCGCTGGTGCTGCGTCTGGCGCGCACCGGCGGCGACCGAGGAGGTTCGGTCAACTCAATTCGCTCGCCAGACTGTCCAACTACTATTTGAGGCGAGATTCGGGAACAACCGGGATGGGTTTTTGGAGGATCTCGTGACAGCCGAAGCGCCCTTACTGCATGGACTTGAGGCCCGCCGTCCGTTCCCGGCGCGCCAAGGCCCCAAGGGCAATCTGGTCTACAAGCTGTTGACTACCACCGATCACAAGTTGATCGGCATCATGTACTGCGTCGCCTGCTTCATCTTCTTCTTCATCGGCGGTCTGATGGCGCTGCTCATGCGCGCCGAGCTGGCGGCCCCCGGCTTGCAGTTCCTGTCCAATGAGCAGTACAACCAGCTCTTCACCATGCACGGCACGGCGATGCTGCTGTTCTACGCCACCCCGATCGTGTTCGGGTTCGCCAACCTGGTGCTGCCGCTGCAGATCGGTGCGCCCGACGTGGCGTTCCCGCGGCTGAACGCATTGTCGTTCTGGCTGTTCCTGTTGGGCGCGACGATCGCGCTCGCCGGGTTCATCACCCCGGGGGGCGCCGCCGACTTCGGCTGGACCGCCTACTCGCCGCTGACCGACGCGATCCACTCACCGGGCGCGGGCGGTGACCTGTGGATCCTGGGCCTGGCAGTCGGCGGCCTGGGCACCATCCTCGGTGGCGTCAACATGGTCACCACCGTGGTCTGCATGCGGGCGCCGGGCATGACGATGTTCCGGATGCCGATCTTCACCTGGAACATCCTGGTGACCTCCATCCTGGTGCTGATCGCATTCCCGATCCTGACCGCCGCGCTGTTCGGCCTCGCCGCCGACCGCCACCTGGGCGCACACGTCTACGACCCGTCCAACGGCGGCCCGATCCTGTGGCAGCACCTGTTCTGGTTCTTCGGCCACCCCGAGGTGTACATCATCGCGCTGCCGTTCTTCGGCATCGTGAGCGAGATCTTCCCGGTGTTCTCGCGTAAGCCGCTCTTCGGCTACACCACGCTGGTGTATGCGACGTTCAGCATCGCCGCCTTGTCGATGGCGGTGTGGGCTCACCACATGTTCGCCACCGGTGCCGTGCTGCTGCCGTTCTTCAGCTTCATGACGTTCCTGATCGCGGTGCCGACCGGTATCAAGTTCTTCAACTGGATCGGAACGATGTGGAAGGGTCAGTTGACGTTCGAGACGCCGATGCTGTTCTCGGTCGGCTTCCTGGTCACCTTCCTGCTGGGTGGCCTGTCCGGCGTGATGCTGGCCAGCCCGCCGATCGACTTCCATGTCACCGACTCGTATTTCGTCGTCGCGCACTTCCACTACGTGCTCTTCGGCACCATCGTGTTCGCCACCTACGCGGGCATCTACTTCTGGTTCCCGAAGATGACCGGACGTCTGCTCGATGAACGCCTGGGCAAGCTGCACTTCTGGCTGACCTTCATCGGCTTCCACACCACGTTCCTGGTGCAGCACTGGTTGGGCGCCGAGGGGATGCCGCGCCGCTACGCCGACTACCTGCCCAGCGACGGCTTCACCACGCTCAACGTGATCTCCACGATCGGATCGTTCATCCTGGGTGTCTCGGTCCTGCCGTTCGTGTGGAACGTGTTCAAGAGCTGGCGTTACGGCGAGCCGGTGACGGTCGATGACCCCTGGGGTTACGGCAACTCGCTGGAGTGGGCGACCTCTTGCCCGCCGCCGCGGCACAACTTCACCGAGCTGCCCCGGATCCGTTCGGAGCGACCGGCGTTCGAGCTGCATTACCCGCACATGGTCGAGCGGATGCGTTCCGAGGCCCACGTGGGCCGGGACCATCATCGGGTGAACGTCGAGGCCGAGCTCCATTTCAGCTGATGGGTCGAATCACCGACGAGTTCGATGACTTCCCACAGCGATTTCTTTTGGGGATGGGTGTGGTGCTGCCGGGCAGGTGCTTCTCGCGGGTCATCGCCGCTGTACTCGCCCCCGCCCCGACCGGGTACCGTGCCCCATAATCAAATGCCGCCGGCAGCCCGACAACGTCGTGACATCCGGCGCGGACCTTCGCCCCCACGGGCGCAAGCAGCCACTCGAGGGGGATCGACCGGCGATGTCAGACGAGATGACGACGACCCAACCGAACGTGCCCGAGGACAAGCCTGCGAAGCACGGCTACCAGCGCCGGGCTTTCAGATGGGCCACCCCGGTCGGCGACATCGCCATTGCCATCCGCACCCCGCGCAACCCCCGCCCGCTCGTGCCGAAGCGCTACGACCCCTTCGGAATCGCCGATCGCGCGCTCGATGCCGCGAAGACCAGCATGAAGCTGGCCGCCTGGGGTGAGGAACAGCTGGCCACCCTGGTGAAGAACCGGCTGGAGGCCATCGATTCGGCAGCGACTTCCAGGCCGGTGACGATCGCCACGCCCGAGGAACCGACGTCGGAATCGCTCAACAACAAGATGGACCGGTTGCTGGACCGCGCCCTGGACCAGAGCACCACCGGCAGCCAGGTCGAGCTCTACCACCGCCTGCTCGACCAGTTGGTCGCCGACGAAGCACGGATCATCGGCGCATTGTCGGAGGGCGCGGCTTCGCCGCTGGTCAACGTCTATACCTGGACCCGGGCCCGGACCCCGGGGCAGGCCGTTCTGGAGAACGCCTGCCTGATCGGTCGCACCGCCAATGTGGCGTTGCCCGCCATGGTCCCGCAGTACGTCGGCCATCTGCTGTCACTGGGGCTGGTTGAGACCGGTCCAGAGGATCCGTCGCAGAAAGCGGAGTACGAGGTGCTCATGGCGGAGCCCATGGTGTTGCGGGCGATCAAGAGTGCGTCGCGCGGTCCCCTCACGGCCCGGGTGGACAAGCTGACCCTCACGCTGTCAGGCCTGGGTCGCGGCCTGTGGGAGGCCGCGGTGCAACGGGACGGTTCGTAACCGCATGAGCGGCAGCGAGACATTTCTCGCGATCCAGACCTGGCAGGAGATCAAGGCAGATTTCGGCGTCAATTGGCTGATTTATCTGTCCATGCCGTTCGTCGCCGCCTTCGTCGGGTGGAGCACCAAGATCGTCGCGCTGGAGATGCTGTACCGGCCGATGGAGTTCAAGGGCATCGGCCTGTTCGGTTGGCAGGGCATCGTGCCTCGCCGCGCGGGCAAGGTCGGGTCCAAGACCATCGAGCTGCTCACCCAGAACCTTCTGAAACCCGAAGAGCTGCTGGAGAAGGTCGACGCCAGAGAGGCCGTCGACACCTTGCGCGAGCCGCTGACCCAGGCAGTCGACGAGATTTCCCGCGACATCGCCGAGCAGATCCGCCCCGGGCTGTGGGATTCGCTGCCTGATGCAGCGCGTAAGGCGATCATGGCGCGCGTCCACGAACAGACGCCGAAGATCGTGGAGAAGATGCTCAACGAGATGCGGTCGGACCTGAACCGGTTCGTCGACATCCAGTACCTGGCGGTCACGACGCTGGTCCGGAACAAGGACAAGCTCAACAAGCTGATGCGCGGGCTCGGCGACAACGCGATGGCCTTCGTCCGTCGCAGCGGAATCTATTTCGGGCTCGCGATCGGCGTGGTCCAGATGGTCGCGTGGGCGCTGTTCCAGAATCCGTGGATCATGCCGGCCTTCGGCTTCGGCGTCGGCCTCATCAGTGACTACATCGCGCTCAACATGTTGTTCCGGCCCGTGCGGCCGACGAAGTACCTCGGCTTCATCCCGTTCCAGGGGTTGCTGCACGCCGAGCGCGACAAGATCACCGCGGACTACGCGCGGATCCTCGCCGAGGACTTGTTCTCACCCGAGATCCTGTTCGACGGCGTGCTACGCGGCCCGGGCTCCGACAAGCTGTTCGCGCTGGTGGGCAAGGAGGTCGAAGCAGCCATCGATGCGCAGACCGGCATCGCGACCCCGCTGGTCAAGTTCGCCGTCGGCACGCAGCGCTACAACGCCTTCAAGGACAACATGGTGAAGATGGTGCTCGAACGGCTCCCCACCACGATGGTCGAGGCCCAGGACTACGCCATGCATGCGCTGGACCTGGAGAAGACCATCATCGACAAGATGGGGCAGCTCACCAACGAGGAGTACGAGTCGATCCTGCGGCCGGTCTTCAAGGACGACGAACCGACCATGATCGCCGTCGGCGCAATCCTCGGCGGCGTCGTCGGCGAAATCCAGGTGCAGGTCATCGAGCACTTCGGCAATGACCCCGAGGCCATCGCGCTGCGCACCCTTCTGCATCACTAGCGATCGCCGGCCGGACCACTGCCGCCGGCCAGCAGGTCGCGGGACTGCAGAGCCAGCCAGAGTTGGGCGATGTCCGCGGTATCGGACAAGCGGGCGCCGGTGAGCTCCTCGACCTTGTGCACGCGGTAGAGCACGGTCTGCCGATGGACATTCATCGCGGCCGCCGTACGCTGCCACGACCGCTGGTTGGCCAGGAACGCCTCCAGCGTCTCGACCAGGCCGGTCCGGTGCTGGGCGTCATGCTCGATCACCGGACCGAGCCAGCGTTCCACCATCGCCCGGGCGTCCTCGACACCGCCCATGCCCACCCACGATGTAGCGGTGCCGTAGCGAACGACGGGATCCCCGGTCCGCTGCGCGGTACCCAGCGCCCACGTCGCCTCGCGGGCGGATTCGGCCGAACGGGCCACGGTCTTGATCACCCGGCCCGCACCGACCCTGGCCGTCGGCCCGAGTGAGGCGGCGATCGCCTCGACCGCATCATCGGATGCCGGTACCACGGCATGGGCGACTCCCGACCGGAACGCCGACACATGGGGAATCCGGCGGCGCCACAACGCCACGTGCAGATCCCGCAACCGCCGTTCGTCATCGCACGTGACCGAGACGAACATCGATGTCGCCGGGTCCAGCCCCGAGGACACCAGCTGACGACGCCCGACCCGTTGATCCATCCGCCCGTCGATGAGCTGCGCGGTGAGCTCGGCACCCGAGCGCCGGGCGTGTTCGAGCGCGAGGTGGGTCTGGGACAACTCCAGCGCGACGACGGTCGCGGCGTGCTGTATCAGCACACCGTCGAGCGCGGCACCGCCTTCGCGGATGACGGCCAGCACCGCGTCGTCGTGCGTGGGCACCTCCCCGACCAGAACCTCGGCCCCGCCGTCGGTGAGGACCGATCGTGCCCCGGCGGCCAGTGTGCCCTGCGACGCCGTCCGCACAGTCTCTTTCACGTCGTCCGACGGGTGCGGGCCGTCAGGGTGATAAGCGTCTCCGGTGACCCGGTCGCACACGTACACCGCGCATTTCAGTTCCTTCGTCAGGGCGTCGGCGATGCGTGATCGCCCCGCATCGCCTGTGGTGGAGTGGCGCAGCGCGTCATAGATGCGTGCCGTCTGCATCAGCCGCTGGGACTGCTCGAGCAGGGTGGCCTCGGCGACGGCGCGCGAGATCGCCACGAACGGCATCGGATAACGAATCCACAGCACCGGTAACTCGAGACGCTCGCTGGCGCGGGTGAACCGCTGGGTCAGTCGCGGGCAGAACATGTCCTCGCCGATGGCCAGTCCGCTGGCCCCCACGCGATGGAGTTCCTCGAGCAGATTCTCCTGGTCGTCCGCTGCTGCCGGGAACGACATGCCGTTGGTCATGAGCAGTTCCCCGGCGCTGACCCACTGCCACGGCTCGGGCAGATCCGACGTGTGGGTCCAGGTCACCTGTCGATCCAGTCCGGACTTGCCGGAATGCAGTCGCAGCTGCAGGTGCGGCATGTCCAGCAATTCGCGCACCGTGATACTCACATGCCAACCGTATCGACTCGACGACACATCGGGTAGCGCCATCAGCCAGATCCGAACAGCCCGACCCGATTACGGATTGCCCACCAGGGCTGCATCCCTGGCCTTGCGATGGGCCTGCGGCCCGAATACCGCGTACAGCGTGGCGGCCACGCTACCGCCGGCCAGCCAGGACAGATCCAGTCCGCCCAGCGCGCGGGCTCCGAAGCCCTGCATGACGCCTGTGGTCCCGTACATGAACATCCAGGTGGACACGATGCCGGCCGCGAAACACCCCATCGTCACCCAGTTCACATCGGGCAACCGCGGTGACCCGATCGGGTCGAACAGTCGCTGCGAATCGAGACGGCCCTTCTCGATGAAGAAGTAGTGCACCAGCATGATGCCGGCCCAGCTCGCCACCCACGCCACGATTGAGGCCAGCCAGGTGTCGAGCACGGCGGCAAGGCTGGACTGGAAGATGAAGAAGACGATGGCAAACAGAGCCAACACACCGACGAACACGTTCAGCTTCCGTCGGTGCACCTTGATATCGAGGGCCTGAGCGGATACGGAGAACGAGTAGATGTTGAGGATGTTCGTCGCGATCGGACCATGAATCACCAAGAACAGCACCGGTATCGCCAAGGCACCGTAATTCTCCACGATCAGCTTGCCCGGATCGACCGAACCATTCGTCGTCGCCAGACTCGCCCCCAGTACGCCGAGCCAGACCACCGGGATGAACTGGCCCAGCACGCTGGCCAGATACAACCGACGCTTCGGCACCGTGGTGCTGACGAACCGCGAGTAGTCACACGCGTAGGCGAACCAGGTGATTCCCCAACCAATTCCGATCACCGTCATCACCGCGGACATGGCTGCGACGCGTTCGCCGCCGTGCAGCACGTGGCCGGCGGGCCCGGCGTACGACGAGTCGATCGGTAGGTGAACCCACGCCACCACCGACATCAGCACCAGCACCGCCAGGGTCGGTGGAACCGTCCACCGCTCGAACCTGGCGATGGTCCGATAGCCGAACCAGGCGATGGTCACCTGGATGGTCATGACCGCCGCGGCGACCAGGATCTTGGCCGTGATGTTCGGCGCGTCCGGATCGACCAAACCGAGGCGGCCCAGCAGCGCCATCACCAGATCCAGCACGATCCAGGTGTTGACCGCACACCAGCCCACGGCAAGCGCCGCCTGGATGGCGGCCGGCACATAGGCGCCACGTCGGCCGAATGCGGCCCGGGACAACACCATCCCCGTGACACCGGCCTGTTGGCCCATCACCACGAACACGCCGAACAGCGCCATCCCGACGACGTTCCCGGCGATCAGGACGATCAGTGTGTCACGCAACCCAAGGCCGAGCCCGATGCCGAGCGCGCCCAGCACCCAGTTGATGGGCGCGATATTGGCACCGGCCCAGATCCAGAACTGCCCTGAAACTCGTTTGGTGCGGACCGATTCGGGGATCGGTTGGAGAATCTCTTCGAACTCGTGGATATCGGCCTGCGTGGTGGTTGTCACGGTGATCAGCGTGCGCTCTCGGTCGCGAGCGCAGGCTGCAACTCTTCGACTTGGCGTGCCTGCCACAGCTTGATCAGACCGAGGTAGATGAAGAACGTCGCAACCGTCCCCACGATCCACGCCGTATCGATGCCACCGATCTTGCTGGCAACCACGCCCTGATAGAACGCCGTTGACATGAACGGGATTTGGACGACGAAGCCGAGGAAGTAGCTGAGCACGGCCGGGACATTGAAGGCACCGTAGCCACTCTTCGGATCGCTGAACGAGGCCGGGTCGTAATGCCCCTTCTTCACCACGTAGTAGTCGATCAGGTTGACGATGCTCCACGGGATCAGCAGATAGATCAGGATGCTGATGAAGTTGGAGTACTGGACGAGGAAGTCATCGGAAAATCCGATGGCGGCGACGAAGACCACTACCGCGATCGCTGTCGCGGTGATGTTCCTGGCCGAGGACTTCGGCGACCACTTCAGCTTGAAGGCCTGGATGCAGGTGAGCGTGCACAGCGATGACCCGTACATGTTGATGACGCCGGCATCGATCGCTCCGAAGAAGAACACGAGCATCACGAAGACGAACAGGGGGCCGGGCATGATGCGCGACAGACTGGCCAGTTGGGCATCGGAGCCAAGGCCCGCAACGAGGAGCGCACCGACGATCATCGCTCCGGCGGCACCGAGGAGCGTGCCGAAGTACGTGTACCAGAACGCGGAACGGGGGGTGGTGGAGGACGGCAGATAGCGTGAGTAGTCCGAGACATATGGCGCGTATGAAAGCTGCCAGATCCCGGCAACCGATGCCATGCCCAGGAAGCCGGTCCAGTTGAAGGCGCCACCGCCGCCGCCACCGATGTCGCCGACACCGCCGTGCGCCGCGGCGACTGCGGTGTAGCCGAGGGTGAACAGCAGGGCGAGACCCGAGAGCCAGACCATCACCCGGTTCATCCGGAGGATGAGCTGATAGCCGACGACTACGGTGACCAGGGTGAGTCCGGTGCTGACGGCAAGCGCCACAACGGCATTCAGCGATGGGAACACCGCGATCAGGGTCTGCTGCGCCAGTATCATCAGGGAGACGATCCAGCCGACGTACGCAAGAATGACGACGACGATCACCAGCAGCGACCCGTACATCCCGAACTGGGCACGCGCCTGAATCATCTGCGGCACACCGAGGCCCGACCCCTGGACCGAGTGCAGCGCCATGAACACCGCACCCACGACGCTGCCGAGTAGGATCGCGATGATCGTGGATGTCACGTCCAGCTTGAAGATCGTCGGCCCCAGCAGGCCCGTGACCACGGCCAGCGGGATGATCTGGACCGTAAACCAGAACGAGAAAAGGTGCCGCACCTTTCCGGTGCGCTGCGATTCCGGCACCGGCTGGATGGTCAGATACTCGACCCTCGGGGCACTGTCATGCGACATGAAACACGTCCTTGTCTGGTGGGTATCGGCCGGATCAGCGGATCGCGAAGCCGCGGTCGACGACGCTCTCGAGCATGTCCACATAGGTGTCCATGTCGTCGCGCGCCGGCCGTGGTGCGGCGTCGTAGGGCATGGCAGCTTTCACTGCCGGGCTGAGGAAGTAGGCCCCCGCAGCCAGGACGGTCAGCGCTTCGAACTGGTCCGGCTGCTCGGCGGACAGGCTGTCCAGCGCAGCTTCGGGATCCTTGCCTGCGCTGGAGTCCAGCGCCTCGGTGAGCGCGCCGACGAGGTCGGGCCGGTAACCCAGGACCTGGTCGAGCAGGGCGCCGGACACCTCGGCAGTGGTGGCCGACGGCATGGTGTCGCTTGCGGGGATGAGGGTCTCGGCCAGAGTGGCAAACACCTGGCGCTGTTCGGAATTGAGCATGACGGTCCTCAGAATGCAGTCGGGATGCTGGAGCGGGTCTCGGCCAGATGCCGCATGGACCGCAGGGCGACCGCCATGATGGTGGCGGTGGGATTCATACCGGTCGACGTGACCATGGTGCTGCCGTCCACGATGAACAGGTTCGGGACGTCATGTGTGCGGCACCATTCGTCGACGACGGAGGTGGCCGGGTCGGTGCCCATCTTCGTGGTGCCCAGCAAGTGCCAGGCACTGTGCCGAACCACCGGAACCGGGTGCACGTCAACGGCTCCGGCGGCCTCGTGTGCCTCGACGGCCCGCGCGACGTTGAACTCGAGCATGCGCTGGCAGTTCTCGCCGATCTCGTAGTGGATCTTGGCCGCGGGGATGCCGTCGGAGTCGGTGACGTCGGGATCCAGTGTCACGGTGTTGGATTCGTCGGGCAGGTCCTCGGTGGTGATGCCCCATTCGGTGTAGCGACCGAAGGTGCTCGCCAGCCGCGGATGGAAGTTGGCGCCGAAGCCGTCGCGCCAGTTGTCGCCGGGCTCCCACAACGTCTGGGCCAGCGGGCCACCGGTCGGCATCAGGTTCCACTTCGCACCGCGCACGAATCCGCGGTCGGTGTCGGTCTCGTAGAACTGCAGGGACTGAATGGCCTGGCCGGCCGGGCCGAGCCAGGTCTCCATGTCTTCGTCGTACGCGCCGTAGACCGAGGCGTAGGGGTGCGTCATCAGCCGCTTGCCGACCAGGCCCGACGAATTGGCCAGGCCGCCCTCGGCCGAGTTCAGCAGCAGCCGGGGCGTGCCGATTCCGTTGGCCGCCACCACCGTCACCCGGGCGGCCTGATGCTGCAGCGTGCCGTCGCGGTCGATGTACTCGGCACCGGTCGCCAGTCCGCGGTCGTTCGTGGTGATTCGGCTGACCCGGGCTCCGGTGACCAGCTGCACCCCGAGCTTGATCGCGTCACGCCAGTGGGTGATGTCGGTACTGGCCTTGGCGCCGACGGGGCAGCCGGATTCGCAGGCGCCGTAGCGCATGCAGGCTTCCTGGTTCTTGTACTTGCGCGAGGCGATGGCGTTCGGCGCGGGCCACCAGTGCCAGCCCAGCTTGTTCATTCCCTTGGCCGCGACCAGGCCGTACTTGCCGATCGGCAGCGGGGGCAGCGGGAAGGTGTGCGGGTCCGGATAGGCCGGGTCGCCTTCCAGTCCGGACGCCCCGATGTGGTGAGTGACCTCGTCCAAGAACGGCCGCAGATCCTCGTAGGTGAACGGCCAGTCCTCGGCGACGCCGTCGAGGGTCTTGACCCGGAAGTCCGACGGCATGGGGCGCACCCAGTGTCCGGAGAACATGATGGTGCTGCCGCCCACACCGTTGAACATCAACGGTTCGACGGGGCTCTCGGTGCTGTCGATCGGATAGTCGGCGGAATTCTGCCGCACGTTGGGGCTGGCATTCCACTGCTTGAGGCGGGTGAGCTCCCACTCCGGCTTGCCGGCGGTGAAGTCGTCGGGCAGGTTCCAGTCGCCCTGCTCAAGGCAGACGACCTTGAGTCCGTGGCGGGCCAGTTCGAGGGCCGCCACCCCGCCGGAGGCTCCGGCCCCCACGATCAGGACGTCGGGTTCGTCATGGATTTCTCGGGTGTTCACTGGTCGCACTCCAGGTCAGATGGGCTGCTGTGCGAATAATGATGCGTGCGTCACACCTTGGAGGGCGAGAATTGATCCGCACAAAGTGCAGGACCCGCCTTGTGCAGGCGCACAAACACTGTCAACGCCCTGTCAGTTTGGGCTGATCAGCCGCCTCAACGGGACATGTGCTGTAGCCGGCGGGCCGCAATGGCGACCGCCAGGGTGGTCAACTGCCCGGGCTCGTCGAGGTCGACCTCGAGCAGCCGGGCCACCTGGTCGAGCCGGTAGTAGAGGGACTGCCTGCGGATGTGCAGGCGTTTGGCGGCCTCCGCCTTGCTACCCGCGCACGCGATCAGCACTTCCAGGGTGCGGACCAGCTCGCTCCCCTTGGCTCCGTCGCTGCGTTCCAGCGCGCCGATCTGGTCGTCGACGAATTGGCGCATGGCATCGGCGTCACCGTGGTGGGCCAACAGCCGCTCCAGCACGAGTGCCTGCACGCCGATCACCGGGCCGGCCTCCCTCAGCCCCTGACCGAGCCGCAGCGTCTCACGCGCCTCCACCATGGCCCTGGGCAGCAGGGCGATCTCGCCCACCACACGACTAGCTGTGGCGCACAGACGGTTTCGTGGAAGTCGGGCAACGCGCGCGGCCTCGCGCACGGCATCGAGGACTTCGGTCGACGGCACCCCGGCGGGCATGGCCAACACGCCGCACAACAGACCGTCGACGAGGCCGAAGATGCCGTGGCCGACCTGACCCATCAGGGCATCCGCCACCGAGGCAACCGATTCGACGCGCTCCGGGTCGATCGCGACGCATACGTAGCGTTGGCCCGTCGTCGCGATGCCCGCCGCGCGCAGCCGCGATTCCAGCGCGCTGTGTTCGACGGGTTGATTCGCCACCAGCTGATCGAGCACCAGCTGCTGCGCCCGGAGCGTGCCCGCGATACCCGTCTGCTCCCGCATCAGGCACAGCCCCAGCACCGTGGGCGCACGGTCGAGCACGGCGGCGCAGAGCAGTTCGGGTACGCCCTGCGGATCCACCGACAGCCGGCCCCATGCCGTTCCGTCGACCATGACCGGTACCTCGGAGCGCTCGGTACCGGAGCCGTCGCCGGCGCTGGACTCGACCATGACGCGTCCCGCATAGTCGCTCAGCCGGGCCGACGTCCCGAGCATCGAGGCGACCTGATCGATCAGTTCATTCAGGGTCGCGCCCCGGGCCAGCGCTTCCGACAGCGCCCGCGACGTCTCGTCGGCGTAGCGCAACCGCGAGACCGAGCGATTGATCAGCTCACTGTTGACCGCCTCGGCCACCTCGGTGAACCGGAGGGTCGGCGCCAGTTCGACCACCGGGAACCCCAGCGGCAGCGCCTCCTCGACCATCTCCGGCGGTACTTGCGCGAATGTCCTTCCGACCTCGAAGAACAGCCCGGCCACGCCTCGCTCGGCCAATCGCCGGACGTACAGCCGGCGACCGGCCTCGCCCACATCGATGAGGCCGACGCCGTTGGTCAACAGCACTTCATCGCCGCGCAGCAGGCCCGCGATGTCGTAGAGGTCGGTGGAATGAACCCAGCGCACGGGGTGATCGAGGTTGTCGCCACCGCTGAGCACGGCGGGGCCGGCCGACTGCAACGACGGGTGCGCCAGCACGTCTCTCACGGTCAAGGACATACGACAGTATGACCCACGGCACCCTCTAAACGTATGACAATACGTCTGTTGTCGCGGGACAAGCAGCGGGGCATTCTGGTCCACACAGGACCACTGAACATGCGTGCCGGCCAAACCAGCACCAACTGCTCCGACCAAATATGTTGCAGCACAATCTAATTACCACCAATAGAGGAAGATTGCCATGACCACACTCGTCACCGGCGGCCGCGGCTTCGTCGGCCGTCACCTGGTGGACCAACTGCTCGCCGGCGGCGAACGCGTCATCATGTACAACCGGGACTACTCCGTCGACCCCCGCGACGGGGTAGTACCGGTCCTCGGCGAACTGTTCGACATCCCGCGCCTGACCGAAACCCTCCGCACCTACGAGGTGGACCGCATCATCCACACCGCCGGGCAGAGCCACCCGGCGATCTCGATCGAACTACCGGTCACCACCTTCGCCGCCAATGCCGACGGCACGCTTGCGGTTTACGAAGCAGCCCGGATGACCGGCGTCCGTCGCATCGTGTTCTTCTCCTCGGAGTGCGCCCTGGGCAACATCACCGAGGCCGGCCCGGTCACCGAAGACATCAAGCCGGCCCCCACCACCGTCTACGGCGTGACCAAGGTGGCGGGCGAGTTGCTGGGCAGCACGTACAACTCGCTCTACGACATGGAAATCGTGTCGCTGCGCATCACCGAGGTGTACGGGCCGGGCTTGTGGATGCCCAGCCTGCTCGGCGACATGATCCGGGCCGGACTGCGCGGCGAGACCTTCGCCCTCGAATCCGGTGGTGATCACGGGTTCCAGTTCGTCTACGTCGACGATGTCGCCACCGCTGCCCGGCTGGCGTCCACCACCGCCAACCTGACCCAGCAGGCCTACTTCGTCTCGGGCGGCGACCGCATGACCGTCTTCGAAACCGCCGACCTGCTGAAGAAGTTCCTGCCCGATGCCCGGTTCGAGATCGGCCCGGGCTACCTGCCCGACTGGGACCGCCAGGTCCAGTTCGATCTGGGCCGGTCGGAGCGCGACCTCGGCTACGTGCCGGCCTGGACGCTGGAGAAGGGCCTGGAGAAGCAGATCGAGTGGATCCGGGCGACCGAGAAGCTGTGACGGAACGAAACGAAAAGGACACGCACATGGGTGAGATGACAGGCCGCATTGCCCTGGTGAGCGGAGCCTCCTCAGGTATCGGGCTGGCCACCGCCGCCACCCTGGCCCGCGAAGGTGCCGACGTGGCGGTGCTGGCCCGGCCGCAGGACGATTTGTCCGAGGCCGTCCGGCTCGTCGAAGGACACGGCAGGCGCGCCCTGCCGGTCAGCGTCGACGTGCGGGATTCGGCCGCGGTGCGCGCGGCGTTCGAACAAGTGGAAGCCCAACTCGGTCCGATTGATGCCGTGCTCAACAACGCCGGAATATCCCGCGTCGCGCCGCTTGTCGAGACCACCGACGAGGCCCTCGACGATCTGATGTCGATCAACGTGGCCGGGTCGTTCTACGTGCTGCGCGAGGCGGCCCGCGTCATGCAGCCCCGGGGCGCCGGCGCCATCGTCAACACCGGCTCTGAACTCGCGCTCATGGGCCAGCCCGGTTTCGTCGCCTACACCGCGACCAAGGGCGCCATCGTGGCGATGACCCGCAGTGCCGCAGCGGAACTGGCGTCCTGGGGCATCCGGGTCAACTCCGTGTGTCCCGGCACCACCCGCACTCCGCTGCTCATGGTCGAGTTCGAGGACAGCGCCGACGCCGAGGCCGAGATCGCCGAGATCGAGTCCAGCGTCGCAGTCGGACGGTTCGGTGAACCGCAGGAGATCGCCGAGGCCGTGGTGTTCCTGCTGTCCGACCGCGCCAGCTACGCCGTCGGCACCCACCTCGTCGTCGACGGCGGACGCTCGAGCTGCATTCCCGCCGGCAACATCGGCGTCTCCCACAACAACTGACCTACAAGGAGTTTGACTATGGCTGAGCAGAAGCCCCGGATGTACCGGGACATGACGTGGTCGGAGATCGCCGAGGCGGCCCGCGCCGACATCCCGGTCGCCATCCCGATCGGTTCGACCGAACAGCACGGCCACCACCTGCCGGTCTGCACCGACTGGCTCATCCCCGAGAAGCTGCTGGAGGAGGCCAGCCGTCGCACCGACCTGGTCGTCGGGCAGTTCGTTCCGTTCGGCTACCGCAGCCGTCCGGGTAGCGGTGGCGGACAACATATCCCGGGCACCCTGTCGCTGCGGGCCACCACCTACATCGCATTGCTCGAGGACATCCTCAGTGAGCTGAAGCGGGCCGGGTTCCGCAACATCGTGCTGTACAACTGGCATTACGAGAACAGCGGCTTCATCTACGAGCCGGCGTTCCTGATCTCCGAGAAGCACCCGGAACTGAAGATCCTGGTGATGGAGGACGCCAACCCCGATTTCACCGTGGACCGCCAGCAGGCCATCTGGCCCGAAGGCTTCCCGGGTCTGGCGCTTGAGCATGCCGCCGTCATCGAGACCTCGCTGCTGCTGCACCACGCACCGCACCTGGTACGGACCGAGCACATCAAGGCCGACGCACCTGAGCGGGTCGTCAACCACGATGTGCTGCCGATCGACACCCGGATGTCCACGGCCAGTGGTGTTCTGTCGTCTCCTGAGGCGGCCACCGCCGACAAGGGCAAGATGCTCACCGAGTGGATGGTCGACCGGTTGGTGGCGATCTTGGATGAGGAGTTCGGGGGCCGCCGCGGCGGTGCCGCGTAGATCCTGTGGTGGCGGTGCCGCGTAGATCCTGTGGCGGAGGTGCCGCGTAGGTCCTGTGTAATGGCGCGCCGCGCGAAATGTGTCGCGGCGCGCCATTCACATTTGTCCCAGTAGTCACCGCTGAGCAATGGGGTGTCGTTGTGCCCGCCTATGCGCGACTTTTCAGCGACAATCGCCCCACACCTATCGTGGGCACCGTCCGTCACGTCGGCGCTCACTACTCACACCACTGACACCTCATCAGCCACGCATGCAACGGATTTCGAGTTGCCCGACTACTAGCGACAGAGTCGCTGATAGCCGGGCACTGGACTGGTGAGGTTGACGAGACCGGTGGAGCTGGTGCGTCAGAAGTGGTCAGCGACAATGCGTTTGATGAGGCTGATGTTGCCCATCTGGCGATTGTCGCTGGATTGTCGCTAACAGGCGGGCAGATCGGATAAGGCTTCGACGGCCGTGGCTGCCGGGGCGGATGTGACTCGCCACCCGCCGGCCGCCACGGCCATCAGCATCCTCAGCCGTGCAGGTGAAGCGGCGCGCCGGACACAGCCATCAGCGCCTCTCCCAATGCCTCGTTCTGGGTGGGGTGGGCGTGCACGAATCGAGCGGCCTCGTCGGCCTTCACACCCAGGTTGTACAGCATCTGGGCCTCGCCGATCAGTTCCGAGACCCCGTGGCCGATCATGTGTACGCCCGCAACCGCACCGGCCGGGTCGACGACGAGCTTGATCGCGCCGGACGCCTTGAGGATCTGGCTGCGCCCGTTGCCGGCCAGGTCGTAGGTGACGGTTTCCACGCCGTCGCCGTAGCGTTCCCGCGCCGCCTCCTCGGTGAGCCCCACCGAGGCGATCTCAGGGTTGCAGTACGTGACCCGTGGGATACCGAGGTCCGCGACGGGCTGGGGGTTGCGGCCGGCGATCTGCTCGGCGACGAAGATGCCCTGCTGAAATGCCCGGTGCGCCAACTGGAGTCCGCCGACGATGTCGCCGATCGCGTAGACGCTCGGCACGCTGGTACGCAGCGCGTCATCCGTCACCACGAACCCACCGTCGAGGGTCACCCCGGCCTCGTCGAGCCCGAGATCGGCGGTACGCGGGGCCCGGCCGACGGCAACCAGCAGCACATCGGCGGACAACTCGTCGCCGGATTCCAGGGTCACTCGCACGTCGCCGTGATCGGTGGCGACCGCGGTGACGCGGGCTCCGGTCTTGGCGGTGATGCGGCGACGACGGAACAGCCGCTCCAGATAGGTGGAAATGGCGGCGTCCTCGTTGGGCACCAGCCGTGGCAGTGCTTCGACGATGGTCACCTTGGTGCCGAACGAAGCCCAGAGACTGGCGAATTCGACGCCGATCACGCCGCCGCCGAGGATGATCGCCGATTCGGGGATGGTCTCCAGTTCCAGGGCCTGATCGCTGGTGAGCACCCGCTCGGAGGGCGCGATGAGTCCGGGGAGCTTCGGCGCCGATCCGGTGGCCAGCACGATCGATTTGCCGGTGATGGTGGTGCCGTCGACCTCGACGGTGGTGGGCCCGGTCAGCCGGCCGCGGCCGTTGACGACGGTGATGCCCAGGGCGTCGATCAGCCCGGACAGTCCCTTGTGCAGCCGTGACACCACGGTGTTCTTGAAGCCGTGCAGCTTCTCCGGGTCGATGCTGTCGAAGGTCGCATTGACCCCGAATTGCGCTGCCGTGCGCGCGCTGTCGGCGACCTCGGCCGCATGCAGCAGAGCCTTGGTGGGGATGCATCCGCGGTGCAGGCAGGTTCCGCCGACCTGGGCCTCGTCGATCAAGATGACCGACAAGCCGAGCTGGGTCGCGCGGATCGCGGCCGCGTACCCGCCAGGGCCGCCGCCGAGGATGACGATATCTGCTGTGCTCACGAGACGCTCCTTGAAAGTTCGATGGCGGTACGGGCCTGGGTGTAGAGCCACCCCGCTCGGTAGGACGAACGCACCAGCGGGCCGGACATCACTCCGAGGAAACCGATCTCGCGGGCGATGCCGTCGAGTTCGGTGAATTCATCTGGGGTGACCCAGCGTTCGATGGGGTGGTGCCGCGGTGTGGGCCGCAGGTACTGGGTGATGGTGACCAGTTGACAGCCGGCAGCGTGCAGATCCCGCAGGGCAGCAACGATCTCCTCGGTGGTCTCCCCCATGCCGAGGATCAGGTTCGACTTGGTGATCAAGTCTTGACTGCGGGCCCGCTCGATCACTGCGAGCGAGCGTTCATAGTCGAAGCCCGGCCGGATCCGGCGAAAGATACGCGGCACGGTTTCCAGATTGTGCGCGAGCACTTCCGGTGCCGCATCGAAGACTTCGTCGAGTTGTTCGGGAGTGCCGGTGAAATCCGGGATGAGCAGTTCGACGCCGGTGCCCGGGCAGGCCGCGTGGATCTGACGCACGGTCTCCGCGTACAACCAGGCGCCGCCGTCGGGCAGGTCGTCGCGCGCCACCCCGGTGACGGTGGCGTAGCGCAGCTGCATGTCGGCCACGGATTCGGCCACGCGCCGCGGTTCATCCCGGTCCAGCGGCTCGGGGCGGCCGGTGGCGATCTGACAGAAGTCGCAGCGCCGGGTGCACTGGTCGCCGCCGATCAGGAAGGTCGCCTCCCGGGCTTCCCAGCATTCGAAGATGTTGGGACAGCCCGCTTCCTGACACACGGTGTGCAGGTCGTTGCGCTGCACCAGGGCGGCCAGCTCCCGGTATTCCGGGCCGGTCCGCAGCTGGGTCTTCATCCAGGCCGGTTTGCGTTCGACCGGGGTCTGCGCGTTGCGGACCTCAAGTCGCAGGAGCCGGCGGCCTTCTGGGGTGACGGTCATTTCCTCAGCATTCGACGATGTTGACAGCGACGTTGACCGCCAGCCCACCCATGGATGTCTCCTTGTACTTGGAGCTCATGTCCATTCCGGTGGCACGCATGGTCTCGATGACCTGGTCCAGGCTCACCCGGTGGGTGCCGTCGCCGCGCAGCGCCATGCGGGCCGCGTTGATCGCCTTACCCGCCGAGATGGCATTTCGTTCGATGCACGGGATCTGCACCAGGCCACCGATCGGATCGCACGTGAGGCCGAGGCTGTGTTCCATGGCGATCTCGGCGGCGTTCTCCACCTGTTGCGGTGTGCCACCCAGGATTTCGGCCAGTCCTCCGGCAGCCATCGACGCCGCCGAGCCCACCTCACCCTGACAACCGACCTCGGCACCCGAGATCGAGGCCCGCTCCTTGTACAGCGATCCGATGGCCCCGGCGGTCAGCAGGAAGCGGACGGTGGTGTCGTCCGGGTCGGCGATTCCGGCCGGGGTGTAGCGCAACGCGTAGTGCAGAACCGCCGGGATGATCCCGGCCGCACCGTTGGTGGGCGCCGTCACGATCCGTCCGCCCGACGCGTTCTCCTCGTTGACGGCCAGCGCCACGAGGTTCACCCAGTCCTCGGCGAAAGCCGGGTCACGCTGCGGGTCTTCGGCATTGAGCCGCACGAACCAGTCCCTGGCGCGCCGCCGGACCTGCAGGTTGCCGGGCAGATAGCCGTCGCGGGCCATCCCGTTGGCCTGGCACGCGACCATCACGTCGCGGATGTGCAGAAGGCGTTCCCGCACGTCGGCTTCGCTTCGGTTCACGCATTCCTGCCGCATCATCGCCTGGCTCACCGACAGCCCGTCCCGTTCGGTCAGGGCCAGCAACTCCGCGGCCGAACGGAAGGAACCGGTGGCGTCTGCTCCCGCCCCTTCCCGCTGGGCCGGCGCGCTTTCAGTGACGACGAAACCGCCACCGACCGAGAAGTACGTCTCGCGGTACGCGACGTCACCACCGGCCGAAAACGCCGTCAGCGTCATGGCATTCGGGTGCTGGGCGAGCTGCCGGCCCGGCTCCAGATGCATATCGGATTCGGTCAGCGCGATGACGATCCGGCCGGCCAACAGGATCTTCCCGTCGGCGCGAATGGTCGCCAACCGCCGTTCCATCTCGTCGGTCTCGATCGTCTCGGGCCGATAGCCCTCGAGACCCAACAGGATGGCGGGCATCGTGCCGTGCCCGGCACCGGTCGCTGCCAGCGAGCCGAACAGATCCACCCTGACCTCGGCGACACGATCGACCATGTCGCGCCCGGCAAGTTCGTCGACGAACATGCCGGCCGCCCGCATCGGGCCGACGGTGTGTGAGCTCGACGGGCCGATCCCCACCGAGAACAGGTCGAACACGCTGACCGGCATGGCTACAGCTCCGGGTACAGCGGGAACTGCTCGGCCAGCGTACGAACCTGCGCCGCAAGCTGTTCGGTGTCGGCATCGGCCTCGGCGATCAGCGCGGCGGCGATGACGTCGGCGACGCGCGCGAAGTCCTCGTCACCGAACCCGCGAGCGGCCAGCGCCGGGGTGCCGATGCGCAGCCCGGAGGTGACCATCGGCGGCCGGGGATCGAAGGGCACCGCGTTGCGGTTCACGGTGATGCCGACGGCGTCGAGCCGGTCCTCGGCTTGCTGCCCGTCGATCGCGGCGTTACGCAGATCCACCAGCACCAGGTGCACGTCGGTGCCGCCGGTGAGGACTGTGATTCCCGCGTCCTTCACGTCGGGCCGGCTCAGCCGCTCCGCCAGGATCCGCGCACCGCGCAGGACCCGCTGTTGGCGTTCGGCGAACTCCGGCTGGGCAGCCATCTTGAATCCGACCGCCTTGGCCGCGATGACGTGCTCCAGCGGTCCGCCCTGTTGGCCGGGGAACACCGCGGAGTTGATCTTCTTGGCGATGTCGGCCTCGTTGGTGAGGATGACGCCGCCCCGGGGCCCGCCCAGAGTCTTGTGCGTCGTGGAGGTCACGACGTGGGCGTGCGGCACCGGCGACGGGTGCAGACCGGCGGCGACGAGGCCCGCGAAGTGAGCCATGTCGACCATCAGGTAGGCACCGACCTCGTCGGCGATCTCACGGAACCGGGCGAAATCCAGCTGCCGCGGGTAGGCCGACCATCCGGCGATGATCAGCTGCGGCTTGTGCTCGCGCGCCGCCTCGGCGACGGCGTCCATGTCGATGAGGAAGTCCTCCTTGGACACCCCGTACGCGGCGACGTTGTACAGCTTGCCGGAGAAGTTCAGCCGCATGCCGTGGGTCAGGTGCCCACCGCAGTCCAGGGACAGGCCGAGAATCGTGTCGCCCGGCTTGATCAGCGCGTGCATGACCGCGGCGTTGGCCTGGGCACCCGAATGTGGTTGCACATTGGCGAATTCCGCCCCGAACAACGACTTCACCCGGTCGATGGCGAGCCGTTCGACCACGTCGATGTGTTCGCAGCCGCCGTAGTAGCGCCGGCCGGGATACCCTTCGGCGTACTTGTTGGTCAGCACCGAGCCCTGGGCCTGCATGACCGCGAGCGGTGCGTGGTTCTCCGAGGCGATCATCTCCAGGCCCAACCGCTGCCGGTGCAGTTCGTCGCCGATCGCCGAGTAGATCTCGGGATCGAAGTCGGCCAGGCGTTCGTCGAGGATGCTCATGGCTAGGCCTCGCTCTTCTCTGTGTACTCGGCTGCGGTCAACAGGTTTCCCGCCTCGGTCGCCTGGACCTCGAACAGCCAGCCCGATCCGTACGGATCAGAGGTGACCAGGGCGGGATCGTCGACGGCTGCGGTGTTGACTGCCGTGACGGTGCCGGTCACGGGCGGATACAGCTCGGACACGGTCTTGGTGGATTCCACCTCACCGCAGCTTTCGCCCGCGGTGATGGTCGACCCGACCTCGGGCAGGTCGAGGAACACCAGGTCACCGAGCGCGGCGGCGGCGACCGAGGTGATGCCGACCTTGACCGGCGTGTCCGGCAGTGCGGCACCGGGGGCGATCAGCACCCATTCGTGTTCCTCGGTGTAGCTACGGTCATCGGGGATTGTCTGATTCGTCATGTCGGGGGTCCTTTCAGCTGCGGCGGTAGAACGGGGCGGGGGTGACTTCGAACTGCTCTTTGTTGCCGCGGATGTCGACCTGCAGCACGGTTCCGGGTTCGGCCAGACCCGTGTCGAGGTAGGCCAGTGCGATCGGGTAACCAAGGGTCGGCGACAACGCGCCTGACGTCACCATTCCCACCGCGGCCCCGTCGTTCTCGACGGTGTAACCGGCCCGGGCCGCGCGACGGGTTGCACCCTTCAGCCCGACCAGGACGCGCGAGACCGGCTGCTCGGAAAGTCCTTGCAGCGCCTCACGTCCGATGAACTCCTTACCCAGGCGGACCACCTTGCCGAGGCCCGCCGCATACGGGTTGAGCTCGCGGGTGAGCTCGTGTCCGTAGAGCGCCATCCCGGCCTCGAGCCGCAAGGTGTCGCGGCAGGCCAGACCCGCAGGCAGCCCGCCGACCTCGCTGGTGGCGGCCAGCAAGGACCGCCACAACGCCACGGCCTGCGCGTTGGGCACGTAGAGCTCGAAGCCGTCCTCGCCGGTGTAGCCGGTACGCGCCAACAGCACATCGATGCCGCCGACCTGTGCCGCAGTCACCGCGTAGTACTTGAGGTGCGCGACCAGTTCCAGCTGCTCGTCCGGCACCAGTGAGCTCACGATGCCTTCCGCTGCGGGCCCCTGAACTGCGATCAGTGCGGTACTGGTGGACTGGTCGTCGACGTCGGCGTCGAATTGTGCCGCGCGTCCGGCCAATTCGCGTGCCACGGTCGGGGCGTTCGCGGCATTGGCGACCACCAGGAAGCGGTCGTCGCCGAGCCGGTACACCACCAGATCGTCGATCACCCCGCCGTCGGCGTCGCACATGAGCGAGTACTTGGCCCGGCCGATAACGATCTTGGACGCCTCGCCGACCAGCGCGAAGTCCAGCGCCTCGGCGGCCTGGGGTCCGGTGACCGAGATTTCGCCCATGTGGGACAGGTCGAACAGCCCGGCAGTCTCACGGACCGCCTTGTGCTCGGCCAGTTCACTGCCGTACTTCAGCGGCATTGCCCACCCGGCGAAGTCGGTGAATGCGGCGCCCAGTCCCCGATGTTCGTCGAGCAGCGGGGAAGCCGGGGTGTTGTTGTCGGTCATGCAAAAACCTCCTGAAGGCTCTCGGCGATGTCGGTCTGGAACGCCTCGGGTGCAGGGCACGAGCAGGCGAGATTGCGGTCGCCGTGCACGCCGTCGATGCGGCGAACCGGTGGCCAGTACTTGTTGAGCCGCAGGGAGGCAACGGGATACGCCGCGTACTGCCTGCTGTAAGGCAGGCCCCACTCGGCGTCGGTGACCTGTTCTGCGGTGTGCGGGGCCTGCCGCAGCGGGCTGTCCTCGAGCGCCCACTCCCCCGCGCCGACGCGGCTGATCTCGTCGTGGATGCTGATCATCGCCGCGATGAACCGGTCCAGTTCGGCCAGGTCCTCGGATTCGGTGGGCTCCACCATGAGCGTTCCGCTGACCGGGAAGGACAGTGTCGGAGCGTGGAAACCGTAGTCGATCAACCGCTTTGCGACGTCCTCCGCGGTCACTCCGGTGCGCTTGGTGATCTCCCGGAGGTCGAGGATGCACTCGTGCGCGACCAACCCGGTCTCCCCGGTGTAGAGCACCGGGTAATGCCCGGTCAACGACTTCGCGAGGTAGTTGGCGCCCAGCACCGCGGCCTTGGTGGCCGCGGTCAATCCGTCCGGACCCATCAGCGCCAGGTAGGCCCAGGTGATCGGCAGAATGCCGGCCGAACCGTAGTTGGCCGCCGAAACCGGCGCCGGGCCGTCCTGCAGCGGGTCGCCGGGCAGGAACGGTGCCAGGTGGGCGCGGACCGCGACGGGCCCGACGCCCGGGCCACCGCCACCGTGCGGGATGCAGAACGTCTTGTGCAGGTTGAGATGTGAGACGTCGCCGCCGAACTCGCCCGGTTTGGCCAGCCCCACCAGTGCGTTCAGGTTGGCGCCGTCGACGTAGACCTGCCCGCCGGCGCGGTGGACGAGATCGCACACGGTGCGGACATCGGTTTCGTACACACCGTGTGTGGACGGGTAGGTGAGCATGATCGCCGCGACCTGTCCGTCGTGGCCGGCCAGCTTGGCCTCCAGGTCATCGTGGTCGATGTTGCCGTTGGCGGCCGTCTTCACCACGACCACCCGCATCCCGGCCAGGACCGCCGAGGCCGCATTGGTGCCGTGTGCGGACTGCGGGATGAGGCAGACGTCGCGGTGGTCCTCCCCGCGCGACCGGTGGTAGCCGTTGATGGCCAGCAGGCCGGCGAGCTCACCCTGAGATCCGGCGTTGGGCTGCAACGAAACCCGGTCGTAGCCGGTGATCTCGGCCAGCCAGGTTTCCAGGTTTCCGATCAGCTCGACGTAACCCGCGGTCTGCTCGGCCGGCGCGTACGGGTGGATACCGGCGAACCCGGGCCAGCTGATCGGCTCCATCTCGGCAGCGGCGTTGAGCTTCATGGTGCAGGATCCGAGCGGAATCATGGTGCGGTCCAGTGCCAGATCCCGGTCCGAGAGCTCGCGCAGGAAACGCAGCATCGCCGTTTCCGACCGGTGCGAATGAAACACGGGGTGCTGCAGGTACTCCGAGGTGCGCAGCAGGTCGGCGGGAAGCGCGAACAGATGATCGGCGGCTGCCGGCGATGCACCGAACACGTCGAGCACGCGCCCGACGACCTCGTCGGTGGTGCACTCGTCGCAGGAGATGCCGACGTGTTCGGCGTCGACCAGCCGCAGGTTGATACCGACCCGGTCGGCCGCCGCCACGATCTCATGAGCGGTGCCCGGGGCACGCACCAGCACGGTGTCGAAGAACCCGTCGTGGACGATCTCGCGACCGGCGGCCCGCAGACCGTCGGCCAGCGCGGCGGCGTGCCGGTGGACACGGGTTGCGATGGCGCGCAACCCTTCCGGTCCGTGGTAGGCGGCATACATGGCGGCGACGTTGGCCAGCAATGCCTGCGCGGTGCAGATGTTGCTGGTCGCCTTGTCGCGGCGGATGTGCTGCTCACGGGTCTGCAGTGCGAGCCGGTAGGCGGGCTTGCCGTCGACATCGACCGATACGCCGACCAGGCGGCCGGGCAGCATGCGCTCCAAACCGGATCGCACCGCCATGTACCCGGCGTGGGGTCCGCCGAAGAACAGCGGCACGCCGAATCGCTGAGCCGAGCCGACCGCGATGTCCGCGCCCTGCTCGCCGGGGGCCGTGATCAGGGTCAGCGACAGCAGGTCGGCGGCGACCGTGGTGAGCATGCCGCGTTCGCCCGCCGCGGCGATGAGCGGGGCGAGGTCACGGACCAGTCCGCTCGCACCCGGGGACTGGAAGACCACACCGAAGGCGTCACCGTCCGGCAGCGCCTCGGTCAGATCGGCGACCACGACCTCGATGCCGACGGCCTCGGCCCGCCCGCGCACCACCGCGAGCGTCTGCGGCAGGCAATCGGCGTCCAGAACCACACGGTTGGACGACACGGACTTGTTGGCCCGTCGCATCAACAGCATCGCCTCCACCACCGCGGTGGCCTCATCCAGCAGCGATGCACCGGCCACCGGCAACGCGGTGAGGTCTTCGATCAACGTCTGGAAGGTGAGCAGCGCCTCCAGTCGGCCCTGCGAGATCTCCGGCTGGTACGGCGTGTAGGCGGTGTACCAGGCAGGCGACTCGAGCATGTTGCGGCGCAGGACAGCGGGAGTGATGGTGTCGGAATACCCCAGACCGATCATCTGAATCCGCTGTTGATTGCGGTCGGCCAGCTCGCGCAGCGCCGCGAGCACCTGCTGTTCGGACCGCGCGGCGGGCAGCCGCAAGTCTTCGGGGCAGCGGATCTGCTGCGGCACCGCGCTGTCGATCAACTCATCGGTGGTTGCGAACCCGAGAGCGTCCAGCATGTGCCGCTCGCCCACACGGTCGGGGCCGATGTGGCGGTCGCGAAAAGAGCTGTCGTCGTTGACAATTGCGGTGCACTCAGGCATGAGGTGACTCCGGTTTCGGGCATCGCGATTACACGATGCGTCGTGAAGTGACACCTCCCCGCTCTGTCCTGAAACCTGAGAGCTTTAGCGCGTTGCGCTTGTCCCCTTCGGTAAGCGCGATAGCGCTGTTCTCCAGAGTTGTCTCGACACTGCGGTATTGGGCCTGAGAGATTCCCGGGGAGGAGTTGCTCCTACGGCGCCTCCGGAATCGGAGGTTCTCCCACAATGCGTCAACGACGTATTGAGTTATGTGACGGATGCTACTCGATTACGGCGCTGTGGCCGCAACTTCTCCGTTGACGGGCAGATTTGACACCCGTCCAGCGACCATGAGCGACACGATGTCGAACACCACGGTGGCCGCTGCCACGGTCGTGATCTCGGCATGGTCGTAGGCGGGGGCCACCTCGACGACGTCGGCGCCGACGATGTTGAGCCCGGACATCTTGCGCAGCATCTTCAGCAGTTCGCGCGAGGTGAGGCCACCGGCTTCGGGAGTGCCGGTGCCCGGGGCGAAGGCCGGGTCGAGCACGTCGATGTCGATCGACAGGTACACCGGGAGGTCGTCGACCCGGCGGCGCACCACGTCGACGGCCGCGTCCGTGCCGATCACGTCGAGGTCACCGGCCCGGATGATCTTGAACCCCATGCGGGCGTCGTCGTCGAGGTCGATCTGGTCGTAGATCGGGCCGCGGATGCCGACGTGGATCGAGTGATCCTCGATGAGCAGCCCTTCCTCGAACGCCCGCCGGAAGATCGTGCCGTGGGTGACCGGGGCGTTGAAGTAGGTGTCCCAGGTGTCCAGGTGGGCGTCGAAGTGGACCAGCGCGACGGGACCGTGCTTGGCGTGCAGGGCCCGCAGGTTCGGCAGCGCGATGGTGTGGTCACCGCCGATCGACACGATCCGGCGGTCGCCGCCGGCCAGGATGTCGGAGGCATGATCCTGGATCTGCTGGCAGGCCTCGGCGATGTTGTACGGCGTGACCGCGACGTCGCCGGCGTCGACAACCTGCACATGGTCGAGCGGCGCGACGCCGAGTTCGACGTGATAGCCGGGGCGAAGCGTGCGCGCGGCCTGGCGGACGGCCATCGGACCGAACCGGGCACCGGGCCGGTAGGAAGTGCCGCCGTCGAAGGGCACGCCGAGGATCGCGATGTCATAGTCGGACACCTCGTGGATGTCGGCGATCCGGGCGAAGGTGCCCTTCCCGGCGTAGCGGGGGACCTTGGTGGCGGGCAGTGCGCCGATGATGCCGTTCTGCGTGCTCATCTGTGGTTTCCAGCCTTTCGACTCGCCGGTTTGTTGAGAGTCAGCATCACTCCCGGCGCACACCCGTAGCGAGCAGATAATGCCCAAACACTGACGAGTCCCTTTGAGCAATTGCACAATCACTATCGTCAGAGCCGCACGTCAGCCATTGATCGATGGAGGTCCGCGATGCGTCTGTCCACCCGTAACCAGCTCACCGGCACGGTCACCGAGGTCACGATCGGCGCCGTCATGGCGACCGTGAAGGTCAAGCTCGACGGCGGTGACCAGATCGTCACGGCCTCCATCACGAAGGAGGCCATCGAGGAGCTGGGCCTGGCGCCGGGCACCGCGGCGACGGTGCTGGTCAAGTCCACCGAGGTGATGCTCGGCGTCGACTGACGTCGGGGAATTCGGAACCATGATGGCCGAGGCACTGCCACTGCCCGATACCGGCAGCACCTCAGTCGATCTCACCGAGCAAGTGGTACGCGTGTCGGCGTTCTACGCCAGTGCCCGCGGTGAAGTATTCGCCCAGCTGCTTGCGGCGTGCGTCGAAGATCAAACGGGCGCAGCGTATTTCTGCGAGTACTTCCTCGGTGGCCGACGCGCGGCGATCACCGAACTGTGGCAGCGCGGGGTGGAGCGCGGCGACGCCGACGCGGACATCGCGATCGATGACGTCATCGACATCCTGTTCGGGCCGCTCATCTTCCGCCGCATGACGGGGCATTGTGTGCTCACCGAGGAGAACGCCCGCCGGCTGGCCCGAACCGCTCTGCGGGGATTGCTTCCCGCCTAGCTCACGTGCACCCGCAGCCACCGGCGGCAAAAAGCTGGCCATCTCACGCCTGCTCGGCATCTCGCGCGCCATGCTGTGCGAGCATCGGCGGGCAGAGCCGCTGGCCTTCGAATCACCAGAGGGAGTCCATGGATGAAGAGGCTGCTTGCGCGCCTGAAGGGCGTTCCGTCGAAACCGGATCACGTGGACAGTGAGCCGGACGGCGATGGCGTGCTGGTCAATGCGTACTGCACCCGCAGCGATGTTCCGGTGCCCGGTTTCCCGCATGCCTTGAACGGCCACCGCGACCTTTCCGATCCGGAGCTTGCGCAGCACCTGGCGGGATTCGCGGGCTATGTACTGAGTCGCGGAGATGGCCAGATGACGCGCACTCGCTATCACGTCATGCGGCACCTGCAACGCGTGCAGCAGCATTGGAGCCTGACCATCGATGAAGCGCAGCTCGATGCGCTGGCGCAGTGGGCGCAGCGCGCAAATGCGATCGTGGTCCTGCCTGATGGCGGTATCCGCGATCCGCAAGGGCGCGTGCTGTTGTCCGCCGGCGGTGCCGAGGCCGACCCGGGCGCCGCGCTGCCCTACCCCGATCAGGCATGGCAGCGTAAGGCGCGGACCGAGGCCGAACTGGCGGCGAGAAATCTGTCGCCCTCCGCATCCCTGCCGCCGCTGATCTCGGAGCCTGAACTGCGGCAGCGCACGCCGCAGGAGATTGCCGAGCGGGCCTTTGCATTGCTGGCGGTAGCGGTGCGTGCCGAGTCGATGGCCAGCGGCGAGGCGCTGCCGCTGGACACCTTGCTGCAGCGGCTGCCATCGGCCGAGGCCGCGCTCACGCCCAAGGAACGTGCCTTCCTATTCGATCAGGCGCCGACCCAGTCGGAGGTCGCCCAGTTCGGTTGGCGCTACGAGTGCCTTGCCGTGCTGCAGTGGGCCATGGGCCTGCTCGATGTCCTGCCGTTCCCCGATGCGATCTGCGACGTCCCCCGCGCCACGCGCACCATGCTCGATGCGACGGATGTTCAGGGTGTCCTGGGCGCAATGCGCATGCGCTCCGGCAGCGAGATCCTGGACGCGCTCGATCTGCACTATCGGCTTCATTGGCTTGTGCGCCAGGCGCAGCTCAAGGAATTGCCCGCGCCGGAGGGCCTGGACCGCGGTGTGGTCGTCGAGCGCCACTACGCGCTGAACTGGCTGGTGCGATTCGAGGACAGCGCCTGGGACGAGGTGGATACGCCCACCTGAATCCGGCGCCCAGCAAGGCCTAGCTCACTCGCACCCGCAGGTCTCCCCCACCCGCAGCGTCGGCGTGATGTCGTCGTCGGAGTGATCCCCGAGCAATCGGCCCAACGCCAGGCGGGCGAGCGCGTCGACAGGTTGTTGGATCGCGGTGAGCCGCAACTGCCCATAGTCGACGGCGGCGCCGTCGAAGCCGACCACCCGGATGTCCTCGGGCACGCGCAGTCCGGCATCGACCAGTGCACGGACCGTCGCGGCGGCCTGGCCGAATGTTCCGACCACCAGCGCCTGCGGCACGCGTTGCCCGCCACGCAGAAACTCGCCGACCGCGGCGTACGCGCCGGCCGGGGTGAGATCGGTCCGGATGAGCGGGAGATCCTGCCCCACGGCGGAGGCGACGCCCTCGAACCGTTGCTGCACGGTTTCGCGGTCACCGTGCTGGACATCGTCCTCGGTGAAACCGCCGACGAACGCGATGTCACGACAACCATGGACCTCCAGGAGGTGCCGGGTGACGAGTTCGCCGGCATTCACGTGATCAACCCCGACGATGTCGGCTTCCACCTCACCGCGGACGTTGTGCATCCACACCACCGGAATACGTTCCTGCCGACAGAGATTCGCCGTTTGCGGAGCGTTCGCGGCACCGACCACCAGCAGTCCGTCGACACCGACCTCGGAGAACGCGGCGGCGAACTCAAGTTCCCGCTCGGGGTCGTAACCGGTGTTACCGATCAAGGTCAGGTGGTCGCGCGCCCGGGCTTCGATCTCGATCCGCCCCACGAACTCGCCGAACAGAGGCAACGTGAGGTCGGGGACCAACAGGCCGATCTGCCGCCATCGCCGCGACCGGCGCAGCGCCCTGGCCCGCACATCGGGCCGGTAGTTCAGCTCGTCGATCGCACTGATCACCTTGGCCCGCAATAATTCTGACACCGGACGCGGACCGTTGTTGAGCACGTAGCTCACCACCGCCGTCGAGGTGCCGGCGCGGCTGGCCACATCTGCCAGTGTCGGACGTTTCCCACTCACAACGGCTGGACCCTCCGCTCGTCGATGACCGCTCGAAAGAGTTTCAATCACCTCGATTGTGACGGTTCCGCCCACGCTTCGCCTGCCTCACGCTAATCGATTAGAACCGTAACGAGGAGGACCCGTGGTTGTAACCGGACGTTGGTGGAGTGACTGACATGGCATTCGTACGTCTCAGTGGAGTCAGCTACCTCGATCCCGAACTTGTCCACGACAGCTACATCCTGTTCACCGGCGCCGACGGAACGACCCGGGTGATCAACCTCAACGGCACCGTGGTGCACGAGTGGCCGTATGCCGGTGTGCCACCGCGCATTCTGGACCCTGCGCTCAACGGCGGGCGCCTCGGCGACGTCGGGGTGCAGCTGTCCGACAGCGGAGACGCTCGTGGCGGCATCTACGCCAACGGCACCGTCGGCCAACTCGACTGGAACGGCGAGGTCGTCTGGGAGTGGGGCACGCAGGCACCTGGTGGCGCGGCCCGGCAGAACCACGACTGGGAGCTGCTGCCCAACGGCAATCGCCTGATCCTGGTCACCGTTCCCCGGGTGGTAACCGCTCTCGGCGAGCACACCGTGGGCGACCAAGGACTCTACGAGGTCACACCCGAGGGTGAGATCGTCTGGCAGTGGCTGGCCGGCGACCACCTCGACGAGTTCGGATTCTCCGAGGCCGGATGGGACGCGCTGCGCCAGACCGTCGCTCGCGACCCCGACGATCCCTGGGGTTATCTGGAGATGAACAGCGCCAAGACCCTTGGGCCCAACCGGTGGTACATCGACGATCCGGACTCGGTCTTCCACCCCGACAACATCCTGATCAGCTTCCGCAAGGCCAACATCATCGCGCTGATCGACAAGTCGTCCGGAACCATCGCCTGGCAGCTGGGTCCCTACTACGACGCCGAGCCCGGCGCCCAGCACCAGCGGATCAACGTGCACAAGGTCCCACGTCCGGTCGATCAGACCTCCGGGCAGCACAACCCGCACATGATCGCCGCGGGCCTTCCCGGGGAAGGCAACATCCTGGTGTTCGACAACCAGGGCGGCGCCGGGTACCCGGCCGCACCGCTGGGCATCTACGCCGGATCCAGAATTCTCGAAATCGACCCCGCCACCAAGGAAATCGTGTGGCAGTACACCGCTGAAGACTCGGGCCTACCGTCCTGGACCTTCTTCAGTTCGTTCGTCAGCAATGCCCAGCGGCTTCCCAACGGCAACACCCTGATCACCGAAGGGATGCAGGGGCGGCTGTTCCAGGTCACGCCCGACGGCGATGTGGTGTGGGAGTACCACAGCCCGTACCAGGGCCTTGGCGTGGCCGGTGAGCCCGAGGTCAAGCAGACCAGGGTGCCCGGGGTCGACCGGCTCACCCAGACCGCGCTCGTATACCGGTCGCAGGCCGTGCCGTTCGACTGGGTGCCCGCGGGTACCCCGCGCGAACCGCTGCGCGCAGTAGGCACCGAAGCGGGAAGCCGTCCATGACAGCCGGTTTGGCCGTCCGGACACCGGCGGCGAGCGCGCGCCGATACCCGGGCCCGGCCCGGGTGCGGTCGGCGTTCGCGCGGTTGGGTGTCCTGGGTTGGACGGTCGCCGGCCTTGGGATCGCCGCGGCGTTGTGGTCGCTGATCGTGGCGACCGGACGGTTCCCGCGGCAGCTGTTCCCGAGCGTGCCCGAGATCCTCGCCGCCGGGCAGACCCTGTGGACCGAGGGCCTGCTGGCCGACGACATCGTCGCCAGTTTGCGCAGGGCGGCAGTCGGTTTCGCGATCGGTGCCGCCGCCGGGATCGTCGTCGCGGTGTTCACCGCGACCACCAAGCCGGGGCGCAACCTGCTGCAACCTGTGCTCCGGGTGTTCTCGCCGATCCCGACGATCGGCCTTGTCCCCTTGGCGATCCTGTGGTTCGGGCTCGGCGAGAACAGCAAGCTGCTGGTGATAGCACTCGGTGTCTTCGTCCCGGTGTGGATCAACAGCCACTCCGGTTTGGCGAGCACACCGGTCGACTATCTGAAGGCTGCCCGGTGCCTGGGTGCCGGCCGCTGGCAGACGTTGTCCAAGGTGGTGCTGCCCGAAGCCGCCCCCGACATCGCATCGGGTCTGCGGGTGGGGGCTGCGATGGCCTTCGTGCTCATCGTGGTGGCCGAGATGACCGGCACCACCGCGGGTATCGGGTACCGGATCTCCCAGGCACAGCTCTTCTCCCAGGCCGACCGGCTGATCTTCTGCCTGATCATCCTTGGCATCGTCGGCGCGCTGTGCGACCTGCTGGTCGCCTCGGTCACGTCCCCGTTCACCCGTTGGGCTCAAGAGGAGCGCTGATGGCCATCCAGACCCACGACCTCGTGGTGCAGTTCCCCGGCAAGCAGGGGCCGACGCTCAAGGGCATTTCCCTGACCATTCCCGACGGGTCGTTCTCCGTCCTCGTCGGCGCCTCGGGCAGCGGCAAATCGACACTGCTGCACTGTCTGGCCGGGCTCATCATCGCGACCGCCGGATCGGTGACCGACAGTGACGAGGCGGTCACCGCACCGCATCCCCGGCGCGGCGTCGCCTTCCAACGCGATGTGCTGTTCCCGTGGATGTCGGTCGCCGACAACATCGACTTCGCCCTGGCCGCCCGGCGGCTGTCAAAACCTGAGCGCCGGGAAAAGATTCACGAACTGCTGGACTTGGTGGGCCTGCGGGACGAGGTGGCCACCCAGCGCCCCGGTGAGCTGTCCGGCGGTATGCGGCAACGGGTCAGCATCGCCCGCGTGCTGGCCGGGGAGCCGACGGTGATGCTGATGGACGAACCGTTCGCGGCGCTCGATGCACTCACCCGGCTGCGCATGCAGGATCTGCTGATCGATCTGTGGACGCGGTTGAACCGCACGATCGTCTTCGTCACGCACGACATCGACGAGGCGATCCGGCTCGGCGACACCGTCAGTGTGCTGCGCGACGGGCAGATCGCCGATCAGATCACCAACCCGTTGAGTCGCCCCCGGCCGGCCGACGCGCTGGCAGATCAACCCGGCTACAGCGAGATCCGCAAGACCCTGCACCACCAGCTCGGCATCGACCACGCCGTCCACTGATCCCCCACCCCCACAAAGGAACCCATACCGTGAAGACTCCTCTTCGGCGTATCGTCGCCGCAGCAGTTGCCGCTGCCGCACTCACTGTGGCAGCCACCGCGTGCACCGACCCGGGCACCGCGAACGCCGATCAGCTGACCGTCGGATTCGTCGTCGACCCGTCCTGGGCACAGATCCCCGTCGCCGCCGACACCGGCCTGTTCGGCAAGCACAACGTGAACGTCAAGGTGGTGAACTTCCAGTCCGGCGTGGAGGCACTGCAGGCCGCGGCCGCCGGTCAGGTCGACATCACCACCGCGGCCGATGTGCCGACCTCGGCCGCGCTGACCCGCACCCCCACCTTGCGGGTGATCGCCGACGGTTCCCGCTGGGAAGGCTCGCGTATCGTCGCCCGGCGCAGCGCGGGCATCAACACCGTCGCGGATCTGGCCGGCAAGTCGATCGGCACTCCGCTGGGCACGAGTGCTGCCTACTTCGTGTCGAACGCCTTGGCGCAGAACAACATCAAGGCCGAGCTGGTCCAGGTCGCGCCGTCGGCGATCGTCACCGCCGCCACCCAGCGCAATGTCGACGCCGTGTCGATCTTCCAGCCCTACCAGGCGCAGACCATCAAGGCCCTCGGCGACGACGCCGTGGCGCTGACCGGCGGAACCTACAACCAGCACAGCCTGTTCGTCGCCACCGAATCGGCCGTCTCGACCAAGGGCACGGCGATCACCGCCTTCCTCGCCGCACTCGGTGACGCCGGCACTGCCCTGTCCCAGCACGACAAGGCCGCCACCGACGCCGTTGCCAAGGCCACCCAGCTGGACCCCGAACTGTTGGGCACCGTGCTCGACGAGTTCGACTTCACCCTTCAGCTGAAGCCGGACCTGGCCGCCAAGCTGGCCGAACTGGGCGCGTGGGCCAAGACGCAGAAGTCCATCGACCCGGGCACGCAACTGCCCGACTACGCAAAGTTCCTCGACAATCAGTTCCTGCCGCAGTCGGCCCCATAGGCGCGGAGCCGATGACGGAAACACCGCCTTCCGGTAGTGCAGCGGTCGACACAATGGCAGCCATGACCAGAAATCGCCTACTCGCCGCTGCGGCCGCCGCGGCCGTGCTCACCGGCTGTACGACAGCCACCCAACCCGGGCTGCATCCCGGGCAGTTACTCACCGCACGGCCGCTGACCACCACCGCCGCGCTGCCCAGCGGTGAGACCCGGTTGATCACCTACGTCTCCGACGATGCGCATGGCCAACCCATCGTGGTGTCAGGCACCGTGGCCGTCCCGAAGTCGCCGCCGCCCGAGGGCGGCTGGCCGGTGATCTCCTGGGCCCACGGCACCACCGGCTACGCCGACACCTGCGCCCCCTCGGTCGATACGCCCGACGGTCTGGCCCACGACTACCTCGGACCGGTGACCACGATGCTCGACACCTGGGTGGCGCGCGGCTACGCCGTCGTCCAAACCGACTACCAGGGGCTGGGCACCCCCGGCGGGCATCCCTACGTCGACGGCACCAGCGAGGCGAACACCGTCACCGACATCGTGCGGGCGGCCCGCGAACTGAACTCCGGCATCGGCACGGACTGGGTTGCCATCGGCCACAGCCAGGGCGGGCAGGCCGCGCTGTTCACCGCGCAGGATGGTGGGCAGCGCGCACCCGAACTCGATCTGAAAGGCGCGGCGGCACTCGCACCCGGCGGGGTGGGGATGAGCCAGGCAGTCGACTTTGCACGCTCCGGAAGTCCGGAAGCCGTTGGAACACAAGCTTTCCTACCACTGCTGGTACTCGGCGCCGCCGTGGTCGATCCGGCCATCGAGCCGGATGAGATCTTCACACCGCAAGCGCAGCCCTTGTTGACCGCGGCCCGCACTGCGTGCATCGGTCAGATCCGCGCCGTCGCACCGGTGCCATCGGCACAGGTCTTCGCGGCGGATGCGAATGTGACCCCGCTGCAGGACTACCTCGGCCGCCAAGATCCGACCCGCCTCAGCCCGGGGGTACCGGTCTTGATCGGGCAGGGCACCGCCGACACCGCGGTTACCCAACCTGGTGTCGACGCACTGGCAAAAGCCCTGTGCGACAAGGACGTCGCAGTCGACTACCGGGTGTATGCCGGCCAGGACCACCGTGGCGTCATCGGCGCCTCACTACCGGACGTACAGGACTTTGTGAACACCGTGATGGCCGGGAAAACGGTCAGCACCTGTCCACGCTGACACCTACCTACAGTGCCCGAGCCCGCTGGTCACGCAACCGCAGCAGTGCCGTCCCGAACGCGCCGACCACCACCAGGTCAGAGGCCACCCCGCTGCTGACCGTCGCCAGCAGCCACCCGGCGACGCCGGTGGCCAGGACGAACGGCGGCAGCCACTCGAACACCTGCGACCATGACGGCACCGGATGGTGGGTGTGCGCAGCGTCCTTGGCGCGGGCGTACTCGGGATAGAACTCGGTGACGGCCACCGCGAAGAACAGCGCGGCCAGCTGAAGAATCCACCCGGTCCAGAAGTTGTCGGTGCTGCCGTAGACCACATCGCCGAGGAAGCCGACCGAGGCCGAGAAGCCGAATGCCGCCGCCCACACGGCGGTCACCACCATGTTGGTGCGCTTGAACAGCGGCGTGTCCCAATGGTCCGGCGGGGTGACGTCGCGCGCGTACGCCGTCGTGTACGGCCGGCCGATCATCAGGCTGACCAGGGCGAAAATCGCCAACGAGGCGTTCGTGATCTCCCCCGACCACATCTCCAGCCACGTCTTCTGCCCTCTGGAGGCCACCAGGCCGACGACGGCCAGCACCACGAAGAAGGCCACGCCGAGCATCTCGAGCACGTGCACCGGAATGTTGCGGCGACGGTCCAGTGCCAGAACCAGCAGCGAGAATCCGAGCGCACCCCACACGGCGATCTCATAGCGGCCGGGACCGGCAAGGATCGCCATCAGAGCCCACGGCACGATTCCGGACAGCGGGGAGTCCAGAAACGCATCGAGGGCTTTTCCGGGCACGCGACGACGGTAGGGGACGCAGCTGGGAAAATCCCAAGACTTCAGGTTCCCCGGAGGCGGACCATGGAGTCATGGCCTCCGACCTGGAAACCCGTGTCGACGAGATCGCCCCGGACATCTACCGGCTGTCCACCTGGATACCCGGGATCACCGAGCACGGCTTCACCTTCAACCAGTTCCTGCTGACCGGAGACGAACCGTTCCTGTTCCATACCGGTCAGCGGTTCCTGTTCCCGCAGGTCTCCGCGGCCATCGATCGGGTCCTGCCGCTGGCCCGGCTGCGCTGGATCTCGTTCGGGCACCTGGAAGCCGACGAGTGTGGCGCGGTCAACCAGTTCCTGGCGGCCGCACCGCATGCCGAGGTGATCCACGGACCGCTGGCCATCATGTTGTCGCTGAACGACATGTGCGACCGTCCTCCCGTCACCGCGCCCGCGGAGACCCCGCACGACGTCGGCGGACACCGCCTGCGCTTCATCGCCACACCGCACGTGCCGCACAATTGGGAAGCCGGGCTGTGGTTCGACGAGGCGACGTCGACGCTGCTCGCCGGTGACCTGTTCACCCACACCGGCCAGTGTCCGGCCCTCACCGAGTCTGATTGTGTGGCACCGGCATTGGAAGCCGAGGCGCTGTTCCAGGCCACCGGCCTGACCACGAATCTGATGCCCACTTTGGCCCAGCTCGCCGAGCTGAACCCCACCACCTTGGCGATCATGCACGGCGCGTCGTACCACGGCGACGGGGCCGGGCAGCTACGCGCGCTGGCCGACGGTTACACAGGGTTTTTCGGCGCGTCATAACCCGCCCTGATTACGGGCGATGCGTAGCCTTGGCGCGGTGAAGGCGTGGCAACCGGTGGGCGCCCTGCTGGCTGCGGGTGTGCTGTTGTCGGGCTGCCAATCGAGTATCGAAGGCACCCCGAGCACCAGCCCGCAATCACCGACCGAGCCCAGTTTCCCGACCGCGCGGCCCACGCGGTCCAGTCCGGCGCCCTCGCCGAGCACCACCGCCGCGGCCCCGCCCAGCAGCTCCCATGCGCCGTCCGGCGCCACCCCGCTGCAGCCGGAGAACGGGTACGTCTTCATCGAGACCAAATCGGGGCGGACCCGCTGCCAGCTGTCCAAGCAGGATGTCGGCTGCGAATCGAACTTCACCAATGCACCGGTGATCGACGGCGAACACGCGAACGGCATCAGGCTCACCCCGGATGGCCAGATCAAGTGGGTAGTGGGCAACCTCGGTGACATTCCGGTGGTCACCCTCGACTACCGCACGTACAGCGCGGTGGGCTGGACCATCGATGCGCGCGAGGACGGTACCCGCATCAGCAATGACGGCAGCGGGCACGGAATGGTCATCGCTGTCGAAGGGGTGAGAACCTTCTAGAGCTTCTAGAGTTGGTCAATGACTATCGCTCAGCGGGAGCGTGCCGCCCTGGTCGAGTCCATGCGCGCCGCGGGCCCTGATGCGCCCACCCTCTGTGAGGGCTGGACTGCCCGTGACCTGGCCGCCCATCTCGTCGTGCGCGAGCGTCGACTCGACGCCGCCCCCGGCATCCTGGTGCCTCAGCTCGCGGGCTACACCGAGCGCGTGCAGCAGAAGGTCACCGAAAGCACCGAATGGGGCGACCTGGTGGACCAGATCGCTGCGGGCCCTCCGCTGTACTCCCCGTTCAAGCTGTTGGACCCGTTGGTCAATGTGGCCGAGATGTTCATTCACAACGAGGATGTGCGCCGGGCCCAACCAAACTGGGAGCCAAGGCATCTCGACAGTGCGACGGTATCCGCACTGTCGCGCGGGATCGCCGCGATGGCCCGGATGTCGATGGGCAGATCCCCGGCCCGGGTGGCATTGACCACCCCCGCGGGCAAGACGCTGGCCACCGTCGGCGCCGGTCCGGCGGTGACAGTGACCGGGGAGCCGGGCGAGCTGCTGTTGTTCGCCGCGGGCCGAGAGCCGGCCCGCGTGACGTTCGCGGGCGACGACGATGCCGTCGCCGCGCTGCGCGCCGCCCGTCGCGGACTGTAAAACACCAGGCAGTCCCCCGCTTTACTCCTTCTTGATCATGCGTTGAATCGCCACCCCGACGATTAGCGCGTGAGTACGCTTTCATCGGTGGAACTGGAGGTTTTGGGACCTCTTCAGGTCCGATTGGACGGTGCGACCGTCGTGATACCGGGCGCGAAGCCGCGCGCCATCCTCACGATGCTCGGTCTGCACGGCGGTGCGGTGGTACCCGCCGACGTGCTCATGGAATTGCTCTGGGGCGACGATCCGCCACGCACCGCCGCCAAGGCCCTACAGACCCATATCTCCGCATTGCGTCACGCCCTCGGCGACGGCTTCGTGCTGACCGAGGGCATCGGGTGGCGTCTGAACACGGCCGAGACTGATGCCTCGCGATACAAGTCGCTCACCAAATCGGGCCGGGACGCCTTCAGCTCCGGTGACACCAGCGGTGCGGTGGCCCGGTTCGATGAGGCGGTAACCCTGTGGCGGGGAATCCCGGAACTGCCCGACGGCCGGCCGGGAGCATCCGAGAAGACCCGGTGGATCGAGAGCCACGCCGCACTGATCGAGGACCGGGCCGATGCACTCCTTGCGACTGGCCGTGCCGCGGAGATCATCGGCGATCTCGAAGCTGCCGTTGCGGATGCGCCGTTGCGCGAAAGACGTTGGGGCCAACTGATGCTCGCGCTGTACCGTGCCGGCAGGCAAGGTGAGGCGCTCGGCGCCTATCGACGGGCCCGCTCGCTGTTGGCCGATGAGCTCGGAGTCGACCCCGGACCCGAGCTTCGGCGGCTGGAGGCCGCGATCGTCGCCCAGGATGCCGAGCTCGAGGTCCCTGCGACGCAACATGTTCCGTCAGTGACGCGGGCAGTGACCTTCCTGCTGACGGATATCGAGGGGTCGACCGCCGCATGGGAGGCAGACGCCGATGCCATGGCGCTCGCCCTGGCGCGGCACGACGAGCTCGTCGAACAGGTTGTCACATCCCGCGGCGGACGGCTGATCAAGACGCGTGGCGAGGGTGATGCCACATTCTCGGTCTTCGACCGCCCGTCAGCGGCCGCGGCCGCCGCGATCGAGTTGCAGGACGCGATCTTCCACGAGCCGTGGGAGCTGGCCGAGCCGATGCGCATCCGTGTGTCGCTGCACACCGGCGAGGCCGAGCTCCGTGACGGCGACTACTTCGGTCGCGCCGTCAACCGCGCCGCCCGCCTGCGTTCACAGGCCTCGGGCGGTCAGATCCTGTGTTCGGGTGCGACTGCAGAGCTGGTCATCGATTCCTTGTCCGACGACGTTGCGCTCGCCGATCTGGGCATGCACCAGTTGAAGAACCTGGCACGGCCCGAGCACATCTTCGAGCTCCGCCTCCAGACCGCCGAAAGCTCACCGCCGACAGGTGATACGCCGATCGAGCGGCCGGCGATGCCCGCGGTGCTCGGCGGGCCCGGCCCGTTCGTCGGGCGTGGTCGTGAGCTCGCAGAACTTCTCGCCGCCTGGCAGTCGGCGCTCACCGGTGGCACGGCCGCGGTCCTGATCGCGGGCGAACCAGGTGTGGGCAAAACCCGCCTGGCCGGCGAATGGTGCCGGCAGGCCTATGAACAGGGCGCGGTCGTGCTGTACGGCCGTTCCGACGAGGACCTCGGTGCCCCCTACCAGCCGTTCGCGGAAGCCCTGCGCACACTCGTGCCCTGCGTCGGCACGAACCAGCTGCGCGGAATGCGTGGCATCGAGGCACTACTGCCCCTGGTGCCCGGTCTGACCGACGTCCTCCCCGATCTCGCCGCACCGCCCCACGGCGACCCGGACACCGAACGCTATGCACTGTTCGATGCCGTGGTGGCGCTGCTGGGCGTCGCCTCGGTCGACGTACCCATCGTCCTGGTACTCGACGACCTGCACTGGGCGGCCAAGCCCACCCTGCTGCTGCTTCGCCACCTCCTTCGCTTCGGCGAGCACGCCCGAGTGCAGATCATCGGCACGTACCGCAGTACCGACCTCGACCGTTCACACCCGCTGGCGGCGATGCTCGCCGACCTTCACCGCGATGGCAGCGCCAACCGCATTACCCTGGGCGGCCTCGACGAGAACGACGTCAGCACTTACGTTGCCGAGGCCGGATACCACGACGAAGAGTTGGCCCGCGCGTTGGCGTCGGTCACCGGTGGCAACCCGTTCTTCCTCATCGAGGCATTGCGCCATGTGGACGAGAGCGGTGGGCACTGGGACCCGAGCACCCTGCCGCAGGGTGTCCGGGAAGCCGTGAGCCGCAGACTCTCCCGGCTTCCGGTTGAGACGAACAAGGCACTGGCCGCGGCAGCGGTCGTCGGCAGCCAGTTCGCCCTAGAACTGGTCGAGCACGTGGTCGGCCAGGATCTGGTCGACGCGTTCGACGAGGCATGCCAGGCCGGCATCGTCATCGAGGAGCCAGGTGGGCTCTACCGCTTCAACCACGCCATCGTCCGGCAATCGCTGCTCGCCGAACTGGCATCCGTGCGGCGCATGCGGCTGCACCAGCGGATCGCCACAACGTTGGAGACGAAGCCGGGCGCCGACGACGAGCTGCTGGCTGAACTGGCCCACCACTACTTCGAATGTGCTTGGGCGGGAAACGCGGTCAAGGCCGTCGAGTACTGCCGGCGCGCTGCGGACCAGGCGATGGCGCGACTGGCATACGAGGGCGCCGCCGACCTCTACGACCGTGCCCTGCACGCGCTGGAGGAACTCGACGACGAGCTGCCCGACCGCGACGACCAGCGCGTCGAGCTTCTGGTGGCACGCTGTGAGGCGCTGCTGGCTGCGGGCGATGTGTCGTCGGCGGCGGGTGTGGTCACGCAACTGAAAGAGGGAACGCGTGATTCAGCCCGTCTCGCGGCGTGGGCCACGTGCTTCGACGGCCAACTCTCGATGCTCGTCGATCCCGAGCACTTGGACGAGATCGAATCCTCGGTGGCGGCCGCCGCCGCAACGCTGGCCGAATTAAACGACCCCGCAGGGGAAGCCAAAGCCCACACCGTTCGGGCGGGGTGCCTGGCACGCCTCGGGCGCGTCGCCGACTGCGAAGTCGCGTTGGACAACGCGCTCACCGCAGCACGCCAGGCGCATGAGCACCGCTTGGTGAACGCGGTGCTTGCAGGCGCCCCGTTGGCCGCGCTGTGGGGGCCCAATCCGGTTCCGCGTGCGGGCGGGCGGTGCCTTGACGTGGTGCGTCTGCTGCGGATCACCACCGATTCCCCCGCAGTAGAAGCGACGTCGACGCGCTGTCAAGCGGTCCTGGAGGCGTTCCGCGGGCGGGCCGCTGCCGCCCGGCGGATGATCGACTCCGCGCGACGCACGGTCACCGAACTGGGACTGCGCCATGCGCTTCTAGAAGTCGAGCACTTCGCCGGCATCGTCGAGTTGGTGCTCGACGATCCTGACGCAGCCGAGCTGCATCTTCGCCTGGCCTACAACGGCTTCCGCCGGATGGGCCTCGACGCAGACGCCGCCGAGACAGCCGCGCTGTTGGCCCGTGCTTGCCTCTTGCTGGATCGAGACGTTGAGGCCGACGAACTGTGTTCGGAGAGTGAGCGACTGGCGGGGCACGCTCTGAAGGCGTCGATCACCTGGCGGACGGTCCGGGCACAGCTGTTGGCCCGCCGCGGCGCGCACGATGAGGCCCGGCGGGTGGCCGAGGAGGCCGTAGCCATTGCCGAGCGCACCGACGCGTTGGTCGATCACGGTGACGCGCGCCTTGCCTTGGCAACCGTCCTGGGTGACACCGACGACGTTGCCGGCGCACGGGCCGCCGCCGAGCGTGCCGCCGAGCTGTACGAGCTCAAAGGAGCTGTGGCACTGGTCGAAAAGGCGCGCGACCATCTCGGTATGCCGGTACACCCGGCTCCCCCGGCTGCACCCGCTCAGCCCGAAGCGCCGGTCGAGATTCACACCGCGGCCATCGAAGCGACCGAACGTGCTACGGCACTTGTCGAGGCCGGGGCGTGGGACGAATTCGAGCGGATGTTTGCACCCGAAGGCTCAGTAGAGAGTCGGCGCAAGCTCGTCGGCTTCGAGCGGACCGCATTCACACCATACGAAGTGATGCACCAGACGCGGTGCGATCTCGAGAGCGGGGTCATGCGGGCGGATTTTGTCATCTCTGCCGTACGCGGCGAGCAATTCGCAATCGCACGGGTGAGCATAGGCACCGCTGATGAAAGTCCCGGTGCGCCGGAGGACGAGTTTCTACAGCTGTATGGCATCGACGAGGAAGGTCGAATTGCCCTGCAGATTTGGTTCGACCTCGACGACATGGATGCCGCGCTCGCCGAACTCGACGCCCAGTACGCGCGATTCGAGCAAGAACGTTCGCGAGCGTCATTGGAGAACAGCGCGACCCAGATCAACGATCGGATCAATCAGCTGTTCGCCGCCGGCCGTTGGGACGAAATCGGTCCGCTGTTCGCCGACGGAGTCTGGATCGATGATCGGCGGCGGGGAATCCGCGGAGAGCACCACGGCCGCGCCGGCGCACTCCGCAACATCCGCGCGGTCGCCGACTTGGGCGCCGTGAACATCTCGACAACAACTCTTGCGGTGCGGGGCCAACATCTGTGCCTCAGCCATGCAAATGTCTACGGGCGCGACGGTTTCGACGCAGAATCGCTCAACGTAACCGAGGTAGTTGACGGGTTGGTCGAGACCGTCGTCGCTTTCGACGTCGACGACCTCGACGCCGCCATAGCGGATCTCGACGCTCGATACGTCGCCGGTGAAGCGGCGCCTTGTTCGGAAACATGGTCCGCCATCGCGCGGGCCCTTGCTGCATTCAACAGGCGCGAAATGCCCGAGTTCATGCCGGACTGGGTCAACATCGATCACCGGCGAGCGAGAGGGTTCGCGCCCGGCGACCTGACCGCATACATACGTGCCACGTGGGATCTCGCGCCGGACGTCAGCATCTACGCCGAGGCCGTTCTTCGGCTGGGCGGCGTTGGAGCGGTCTTCACTCAGGCGGTCAGCGGTACCTCGCAAGACGGCTTCGACGCCGAATGGCGGGAAGTCTGCCTTGCGAACGTAGAAGGCAACCTGCTCAGCCGCATCGAGATGTTCGACGAGGCCGACCTCGACGCCGCGCTGGCTCGCTTCGATGAACTCAGTCGGTCTGCCCCGAAGCTGGAGAACACGGCAAATCGCACGTACGAACTTCTCCAGAATTACTTGGCGGACCGTGATTTGGATGCGATAGCGACCATGTTGGCCGACGACTTCTGCGGCGACGATCGTCGTCAGTTCGTAGGCTCCGGAGTCCGGCACGGTCGGGTTGCCGCGCTCGAAGACGCACGCGCGGCCGGCGACATCGGCGTCGGGAATACGGCGGCAACCGTCGTTGCCACGCGCGGTGAGCGCCTCGTCCTCAGGCGCTCCCGCTACGAAGTCGGCGACGAGCAGGCCGACGCGTTCCAGGTCAATGTCCTCGAAGTCGTCGTCGTGGATGCCGACGAGCGCATCTCCGCTCTAGTCACCTTCGACCCCGACGACCTCGACGCCGCCTTCGCAGAGCTCGACGCTCGATACCTCGCCGGTGAAGCCGCACCGCATGCGCAGATGTGGTTGCGCACCATGCAGGTTTTTGCCGCGCTCAACCGGCGCGAACTTTTCCCGACCACGCCAGATTGGGTGAACATCGACCATCGGCGGGGGACCCCAGTCGCACCCGGCGAGATGCCTGCGTTGCTAAGCGCCGCATGGACTTTCACGTCTGACCTGAGCCACTTCGTCGACATGGTGCATCGGCTCAACAATCTTGGAGCGGTCTACACCTATATGGCGCACGAAACCTCCCAAGACGGTTTCCACGCCGAGTGGCGAGCGATCAGCGTTATCACGTTCGAAGGAGATCTGGTCAACCGCTGCGAAGTCTTCGACGAGGAAGACCTCGACGCTGCGCTGGCGCGGTTCGAAGAGCTGCTTCCGCCAGTTCGACGTCTCGGGAACACCGCGAGCCGGACATACGACAAGTTCAACGCGTATCTCGCGGGCCGCGACTGGGATGCCATGGCGGCGATGATCGCCGACGATGCCCTCAGCGACGATCGCCGTCGGGTCATCAACAGCGGTATCCAACGCGGTCGGGACGCCCAGATCGCGAATCTGCACGCCGTCGTCGGCCTCGGGGTCAAGAACTCGGAGTCGGTCGTGGTCGCGACCCGCGGGGACCACCTCGCGCTCACTCGTGTTCGCGTATCGGGTGGCCGGCACCGGCCTGAAGCGTTCGGCATCGAGCTGCTGACCATCATCGGAACCCGCACCGACAACAGAATCACGACGAGCGTCTTGTTCGACTCCGACGACTTCGACGCTGCTTCCACCGAACTCGAGGCTCGCTATCTTGCCGGCGAAGCAGCGCCGCATGCACATTCGTGGTCGGCGGTCGTGGGCGCATATGCTGCGCTCAACCGGCGCGAAATGCCCCCGACAACCGCCGATCATGTGAGCGTCGACCACCGGCGAGTGACATCATTCGCACCCGGCGATATCAAGGACTACACCCGCCGCGCCTGGGACCAGATTCCGGACATCAGCTTCCGCATCGAGGCCGTACATCGGTTGAACGATCGCGGCGCAGTAGTAACCCATGCGTTGCACGGAAGTTCGCGGGAGGGCTTCGAGGCGGAGTGGCGCGAGATCCACCTCATGACCCTCGAAGGCGAGCTGTTCAACTGCAGCGAGATGTTCGACGAGGAAGACCTGGACGCTGCGCTCACGCGATTCGACGAACTCAGTCGGCCGACGCCGCACCTCGAGAATGCGGCAAGTCAAGTAGACCAACGATTCTGGGGGCATTTCCCGGATCGGACCTGGCACGCCATGGCCGAGATTCTGACGGAAGACTTTTCCCTTGACGATCGTCGTCAGACGTTGAACGCGGGCCTTCGAAAAGGCCGGGAGACCGAAATCGAGAACGTCAAGGTCATCGCTGATGTCACCGAGCGCGTAGAGGTGACGGCGAATGTCATCGCAACCCGCGGCGAACGCCTTGCCCTTCGTCGTCTTCGCTTCTCCGGGCAAGACCAACAGCCCGACTCGTTCTATACCGAGATGATCGGCATCGTCGAGATCGATGCCAATAGTCAACTAGCGGCTCACGTCGTGTTCGATCCCGACGACATCGACTCCGCCTTCGCAGAACTCGACGCGCGATACCTCGCCGGTGAGGCCGCTGCGTACGCGCGCACATGGTCGGTCATCACAGGCGCCCAAGCAGCGTTCAAACGACACGAAGTCCCCGCGACAACGCCGAACATGCCGTACATCGATCATCGACCGGTCCTGTCGGTCGATGCGGTCGATCTGGCCACATTTGTCGGTGCCGTGTGGGCCGTCATCCCAGAACCCAGCGTCTACATCGAGGCAGTACATCGGCTGACCGAGCTCGGAGCCGTCGTTACCCAGGTGCTGAAAGGAACCTCGCGAGAGGACTTTGACGGTGAATGGCGGCTGATCGACCTTTTCACAGTCGAAGGCAACCTGATCAGCCGCTGTGAAGTGTTTGACGAGGCCGACCTCGACGCAGCGCTCACCCGCTTCGACGAGCTGAGTCACCCGACAACGCCCACTTGAGATCGCCGATAGGCTGGCCCCGTGGACTTCCGTGTGTTCGTCGAACCCCAGCAAGGCGCTACCTACTCCGATCAGCTCGCGGTCGCCCGCGCAGCCGAAGCTCTCGGTTATTCGGCGTTCTTCAGGTCCGACCACTACCTGGCGATGAGCGGCGACGGCCTACCCGGGCCGACCGACTCCTGGGTGACGCTGGCCGGCATCGCACGCGAAACCTCGACGATCCGGCTGGGCACCATGGTCACCTCGGCCACGTTCCGCCACCCCGGACCGCTGGCCATCTCCGTGGCGCAGGTCGATGAAATGAGCGGTGGCCGTGTCGAATTGGGCCTCGGCGCCGGCTGGTTCGAGGCCGAGCACCAGGCCTACGCCATCCCGTTCCCGCCACTGGGTGAGCGTTTCGACCGGCTCGAAGAGCAGCTGCGCATCCTGACCGGCCTGTGGGACACCCCCGTCGGCGAGACGTTCGACTTCGCGGGCAAGCACTACACGGTCGTCGACTCACCGGCGCTGCCCAAGCCCACCCAGGCTCCGCACCCGCCGATCGTCATCGGCGGCATGGGGGCCAAGCGCACACCGGCACTCGCCGCCGAGTTCGCCTCTGAGTTCAATGTGCCGTTCGTCCCGCTGGACCTCCTCAAGACGCAGTTCGCGCGGGTCGCCGACGCGGTGACCGCGGCTGGACGAGCAGCGGACTCCCTGACCTACTCGGCGGCGTTCGTGGTGTGCGCGGGCCGCGACGAAGCGCAGATCACCAAACGGGCCGCGGCGATCAACCGCGAGGTGGACGAGCTGCGCAGCAATTCGCCGCTGGTCGGCACACCCGCCGAGATCGTCGACAAGCTGGGGCCGTTCTTGGAGGCCGGGGTGCAGCGGGTCTACCTGCAGATGCTCGACCAGTCCGATCTCGATCACATCGAGCTGTTCGCCAGCGATGTCATCCGTCAGCTGAGCTGACCGAGGCCCGCTCCAGCGCCGGGCATAGTATCGGTGCCCGTGACCGGTGACGACGATCAAGGGCGGCCTCCCGAGGTGCCCTGGCATCATTCGACGCCGGCGGTAGCCGGGGCCAGCGCGGCGGCCCTCGCCGTGATCGGCCTGGTGGTGTGGATGGCGATCGCGCTGACGGGCTCCGGCGGGCCCGAGGACGCGCCGATAGATTTCGTCCCACCCAGCTTTTCGTCGACTTCGGTGAAGTCCTCGAAGTCCACCACGACCCGGACCACCACCAGTCGGCTTCCGGTGACCACCGAGTTCGGCGTGCCGGGCGAGTCCGACACCACGACGACGTCGCCCTCGGAGACCTCCGGGACCTCGACCACGTCCGAGACTTCGCCCACCTCGACGACCACGACAACTACCACGACCACGACCACGACCACGGAGTCGAGCAGCGCCGGCTACGGCGAGTACCCGACCACGACGCACAGCCGGCCCCGCACCAACGTGACACGCACGCTGTATCCGGCACCTGGCGGCTGAACCCGCCTACCATCGGCGCGTGTCGAACTATTACGACGACGACGAGCCCACCCAATACGCCCCCAGCTACGGCGAGTACTCCGAGCCTTCCGCGCCGCCCACTCCCGAGCCCGTTCCCTGGTACCGCAAGCCCGCCGCACTGATCGGCATGGGCGCCGGGGGCGCAGTCATCGCGGCGCTGGTCATCTATGCCCTGGTGCAGCTGTTCTCGTCAGACTCCCCGTCGACGTCCACGACAACCACCACGTCGACCACACCGACGACCACTACATCGGTCGTCACCACGGCGCCGGTGGTTCCCGCGCCGACTCACACTGTCACCGAGACCGTGGCGCCGACCACCACGACGGTCGAGGAGACCACCACGACCACAACCACAACCACAACCGAGACCACCACCACGACCACGACGACCGCGCCGACCACCACCACGACAACTGCGCCGGTGACGACGACAACGCCTGCGGGTAATCCGTAACCTGACGCGGCGCAGCTGGTTATCCACAGGTCCTCGAAATGCTGCTGGCCGCCGTCGCAGCTCTCCAGAAGTATCGAGTTGGTGGACGTTGACGATGTGCTTCGCCAACAGGATGGGGTGATCTCGCGCCGGCAGGCGTTGGACGCGGGCCTGCAAGAGCACGAGATCCGGCGACTACTCAGACGCAATCAGTGGGCGCGGGTCCACGTGGGCGTGTACGTCGATCACACCGGACCACTGACGTGGTCGCAACGCGCTTGGGCGGCAGTGCTTTACGCGGCTCCGGCCGCACTGTGCTTCGATTCTGCCCTTGGAGCCGACGCGTTGCCCATCCATGTAGCCGTCGCGCAACAGCGCGCGATGTTGGCTGAACCGGCGGGAGTCCGCATTCACCACCTTGCGAACCTTCAGGCGCGGGTGCTGTGGAACGTCAGCCCACCGCGGATGCGCTACGACGAAGCCGCGCTTGATGTCGCGTGCCGCGCCGCGTCCGAACTCAATGCCATCGCGGTCCTGGCCAACGCCTGCCAATCGCGGCGAACCACTGCGCATCGGCTGCTGCGAGTGCTCGATTCTCGGGCACGGGTACGCCGTCGCCGGTGGTTACGCGCGGTATTGATCGATATCGCCGACGGCACCTGCTCGGTTCTCGAGCATGGCTATCTCGTTCGCGTCGAGCGCGCGCATGGTCTACCCAAGGCCAAGCGACAGAAGCGGGCCGCGTCATCCATCGGTGTCTGCTATCGCGATGCCGAGTACGGCGAACAGCTCATCGTCGAGCTCGACGGCCGGGTCCACCACGATTCGACGACCAGGCGGGATGCGGATTTCGAACGGGATCTCAACGCCGCCGTCGACGGCCATTCAACAGTCAGGCTCTCCTACGGGCAAGTCTTCGACCGGCCGTGTCAGACCGCGAGCAAGATCGCTCAGGTGCTGCAGCGGCACGGGCTCGCAGTGGCCGGCCGCCCGTGTGGGCCGCGGTGTGAGTTCACTCGACTCGACCGCGCCGCATAGTCGTCAACACCGAGGATTCCAGTCAACATCAAGCAGGAATCCTCGGTTTAAGTCCGTATCAGGGTGACGGCGCCACCGATGTGGGTGTGGGCTCTGGCGCCTTGGTCGGCTCTGGCGAATGTGTGGGCTCAACCGTCGGCTCGGGGGTATGTGTGGGCTCCGGCGAAGGTGAAGGAGTGTGCGTCGGCTCAGGCGCCGCAGTGGGTTCCGGCGTGGGCGAAGGCGACGGCGTGGGCGAAGGACTCGGCGTGGGCGAAGGCGACGGCTCAGATACCGGTGGCTTGAACGTCGGGATCGGCAACTGTGGGAGCGTCACCGGCGGAAACACCAATGGCGGTACCGGAATCGGCGGGATCGCGACAGGCACAGGCACAGGCACGGGCACAGGAGCCGGCGCGGCCGGTCGAGGCTGAGGCTGGGGCGCCTGTGGGGCCGGGGCAAGCGGCGCGGTCTGACGACTCTGCACCAACCGTGGCGCAGCTGCGGGCTGCGGCGCGGATTGCGCGGGCGCGCCAGGTCCTGGCCACGACGGATCGCGCACCACCACGGTCCGGGTCGGCGGTGCGGGCGCGGCCTGGACCAACGGAGACTCGGCCGGAACCGTCTGCGGCGCCGCAAGGCTGGATCCGGTCGCGGCGGCATCGAGGCGGTCGGCCCGTGCCGACAACACCATGCCGACCGTGCCGACGACGGCCAGGAACACCGCCGCGTACGCCACCACTCCCCCGCGCCGATACCAGGGAACACGCGCGGCAGCGGGCGGCAAAGCCGGCTCGGAGAACACGAATTCCGGCCGGGCCGAGTCGTCGGTCACCGATTCCGGAACGAACTCGGCGACCTCAGCCGATGAGTCAGACACCGACCACGCCAGAGCGGATGCCGCGATCGTCCCGGTGCCGAGGACGGGAGCAGACGCGTACGCCACCTGCGTCGCGGTCTCGTCGGCACCGTGTCGGCCCAGCAGCGCAGCCCCGACTGCCGCGATCACCTGGGCCTGCGGCACGGTGGTGACCGGCTTTCGGAAGGCCTCTGAAAGACGTTGGGTGACAAGGGGTATCCGCGCTCCGCCACCGACCGTCACCAGGGCCGCCAGCTGCGCCGGGTGAATACCGTTGCGGCGCAGCAGGTCCAGCAGAGCCTCGATCACGCCGCCCAGCGGCTGATCCACAACCGCGTCCAGTTCAGGGCGGGTGAGTCTGATCGCGCCCGCAGGACCGGCCAGGCTGGTGGCGCTCTCATCGCTCAGCCGTTCCTTGGCGGCCCGACACTGTTCGCGCAGCCGGCCCAATGCGGCCACCCCTGCGGTGCCGGCCGGTTCGGCATCCAGGTCGCTCAGGACGTGTCGCAGCACTTCCTGGTCGATCAGATCGCCGGAGAAGTCCTGGTATCGCACCGTCTGCCCGACGGTGGCGAACCCTGCAGAAGCGTCGGCAAGCGTCAGGCTGGTGCCGGAACCGCCGAAATCGCACAGGGCGACGACGCCGCGGGCGGGCAGACCCGGATGCGCCTGGATGGCCGTCAACGCCGCGACCGAATCGGGAACCACCCGAACGCCGGGCATCGCGCGACGCACGGAATCGAATGCCGCCGGGCTCCAATGCGCGGGCACCGCCACAACCGACACATCAGGTCGATGCGTCGGGCTGGTCTCACGCGTCAGCGCCTCGACGGCGCCGGCCAGTAACCGTTCGGCGTGATGGGTCGAACCGTCGGCGGCGACCAGCGGCACCGGATCGCCGACCCGTTCGACGAATCCGCCGATGACCGAGCCGTCACCGAGTGCGGACACCGCCCGCCGCACCAGCGGCGCATGATCGGCGATCGCCACCAGATTGGTCGCCCCCACGGACAACCCCAGGCAATCACGCATACCTGTATGTCGACGGAGGGCCCTGATTCGTTAGTGGCGCGACGAGTACTCGGCGACCAGCGCCTCGGCACTGCGCACCGCGGCCCGGCAGGCCCGCGTCGTAAATGGATCGTTGAGCGGATGATCGGCCCGCCGCCGCCAGCGCTGCGCCGCCGCGAAGGCCGAGCGAGGCCCGTCGAACGGGGCGTCGGGTTGCAGTCCCAGCCGGCTTGCCGCATCGGTACCCGAGCCGCCGATGATCCGACGCAGCGAGGCCATCTCGTCCTCGTTCAGCGTCGTGGGCCGTGAGCGCAACAGGCTGAGCAGCCGCAGCTCCTCGAAGGCGTGCGTATCGGCGAGCAGCGGATCGATGTCGGCAAGGATGTAAGGCGTCGCATAGATGGGATTCGCCTGCACGAACTGTCGCAGCGACAGCAGCGCCGTATGTGCCTTGAGCAGCTCCGAACGTTGCGCGAACTGCTGGTCGATCACGTCGCGCAGCGCGATCAGGCCGCTGCGTTCCAGCAGTTCGTCGGCCAGGGCGACGGAGTCGGACACCCCGGCGTGCATCACCGCGATCGAGATTCGGATGCCGAACATGCCGAACCGGTCCAGCAGCGCGGCGCGGGTGGCGGCGTCGACCGGCAGTGCACTGTCCTCGCGCACGAACCGGTCGACCGAAAGCATCGCCTTCGTCAGATCAGCGGGCTCGATACTCGCGAGCTTCTGCAGCGCGACGAATTCGCTCTGCCGCAGGGTGCGGGCGGTGAGCGCGAGCAGTCCGGACACCGGGACGACGGCCTGGCAGATCCCGGTCTTGTCCATCTCCTCGGTGAACCGCTTGGCCACGTCCTTGGCCGACATCATCGCGTCGATGCGGCCGGCACCGATCTCATCGGCCCGGGAGGCCACTCCGATCACGCCGAGTGCGCCCGACGACCCGCCGACAAGCTCGCCGATCTGCTTGAGCAGGGCGATGTCGGCGGCGTTGAGCGTGCGCAACAGGAAGACCACCGCGTCGACGCGGGGCACGCCGTCCTCGGGGACGAGTAGCCGGTGGGTCCGCATCGACACGTCTCGTGACAGCGACGAGGTTCCCGGGGTGTCGATGATCGTGGTGTCGATGAGCTCGGCGGCGGGCCACTCGACGTCGAGGTCCACTACGTCTTCGGGATTGAGCCCGGCGAAGCTGAAGGTGAGACCGCGATCATGTGGATCCCGCGCGATCGGCACGTTGGCACGCCGCCCGCCGCGGTGATTGGCGGTCACCTTGGGGGTGGGCCCGTGCCGGAACCAGGTGACGATGCGGGTCGCCTCGGTGGCATCGGTGGGCGCGATGTCCTCCCCGACCAGAGCGTTGACGAGCGTCGACTTGCCGGCCTTGAGCGTGCCGGCCAGCGCGATACGGATCGGCTGGTTGAGCCGGCGCCCGATGCGGTCGAGCTCGTTGTGCACGTCGGGCCGATTGCGATAGGCCGGGTCACCTCGGTACGCCTTGATGGTGCCGCTCAGAATCGAACGCACCTGATCCGCCGTGCTCACGCTGCGGAGTCCAACCTTTCGCCGCCAGTCAACCCTTCGAGCTTAAAGCGTGCCGAACACGGTTGAATGTTCACCGAGGCGATCACGGGGTCAGCCTCTCGGTCCGCCGGCACGGAGGTGCAGCACATGGAAACTGCGAGCAGAGTCAGTTCCGACACATGGCGGACAGCCACCTGGTCGGTACCGCTGGTGTTCCAGTTGGTGCTGACACTCTTCCTGGCGACCACTTGGGCGGCGGGAAAGTGGGTGTTGGTCGGCGACACGCACCGGACAATGATGTCGGCCGGGGCTGCGACGTCAACTGTGGTTGCCCTCGTGATGAGCATCGTGCTCTTCAAAGCTCGGTCTTCGCGTTTGCGCGGCGTCGGCCTGGCCGTCGCCGGCTCGGCGGCAGCGGTGTTGGTCGGTTGGCTGGTCGCTGCATTCTGGATCTACGAATGACGGACAACCCCGCGCCGACCAAGTTCGGCCCCCTCAGCTTCGTCGCGGCTCTCGTCACCAGCCTCATATTCGAATTCGCCGCTGTGACAATGGGATACTTCGTGATCTTTCTGCTCTACTTTGTCTTGCCCGCACTCCTGATCGTGGCCGCAATCGGGGGCCTGTTCTACTTCTCGGGCGGCAAGACAACGCAGGTCGGCCTCGGAATGCTGATCGGCTGCCTGGCAGCTCCGTTGACCGCGACGATCGCGGCCATCGTCCTCGCTGTCTCCTACGCCGGAGCCTAGGCGCCCTCGCCCGCGAGATTCGTGGCGTGGTGGACGACCTGTTTGAGGATGTTCTGCTGACGTTCCAGTTCCGCGACGCGGGTATTGCGTTCGTTTTCTTCGATCTTCGCGGCCATCAGGGTGGCCTGTAGCGATTCGTTGAGCGAGCGCGTGGTCTGGTTGGCGATCCCGCGGTAGTGGTCGCGCAGTTGACGTTGGATGCCTTTGAGCCGGTCCCGAGATTCCTTGCCGACGACGAACGCCACGTCGTCGACGAATTTGCGGGTGTTGGTCTTGGCCTCACCGCGCACCCGGAGCATGCGGTTCTCCATGTCCTCCTTGTAGGCCTTGCGGCCCAGAACCAGGCCGGCGCCGAGGGACAGCGGATTGAACATGCCCAGCCCCGCGAAGGAGGTGAGCATGCCGAACATCAGCACTCCGCCGTAGGAGCCGCGCATGCCGGTGATGACCTTGTGCCCAGCCTTGATCGGCTTGGCCTCCAGGCGGGCCAGCGATTTCATCTCGCCGAATCCTGCGCCCATGTCGCGGGCGTCGATCTGCGGCAGTTGCACCGCCTCCAAACCGGCCTCGGTGAAGGTGCGAGCCACCTCGGCCGCGAGGGCCTCGGCCCGCTGGTACGCCCAGACGAAGTTGTCGCCGACCGCGATGGCCACCGCTTCTTCCAGTTCCGCGCCGATCTCGGCCCAGTGCAGGGTGGGGTCGCCGGAGTCGATGACCTTCTCGGTGTGTGCGGTGATATTGCGGAACCGGTGGCGCAGATCGTGATCGACGTCGGCGGTCAGATCGGCGATACCGTCATTGAGCACCTGCTGCCACAGTGCCGTCTGCTGCAAGGCCTCCTGGGCCTCCTCCTTGCGCCGTTCCAGGTCCGCGGTCAGCCGCTCGCGTTCGCCCGGATCGTTGAAGGCCGAAAGCTCAGAATCCACCGCTAACAGAAGATGCTCTGCGGCTGAATGGATTTCAGCCACCACCTGATCGCGAATACGATCGTTCTCGCGCGAGAGCACGCGGTCGGACAGGAACTTCACGATGGCCGGGAAGTTCGACTCCTCGTTGAGTTCCTTGTCGTTGAGTTGGATGGCATGACTGCGCAGCACTGAGGACACCGGAGTGACCGGGGTCGTTATCCCGGCCCGTTGCAGATGACGGGCATTGGCGCCGACGATTTCCCGCCAGTGCGGATACAGGTCGGTCTTGGTCGCGACAATCGTTGCCACGGGGCAGATTTCGATCGCCTGCCGGATGAAGATCATCTCTGGCTCGGTGAATTCCTGGCTGGTGTCACTCACCATCAGCAGTGCGTCCGCATCGGGCAGCAGCCCCAGCGTGGACGACAGATGGGGCTGCCCATGCCCGCCCACACCCGGGGTGTCGATGAATGCGAGCCCGCCTTTGAGCAACGGGCTGGGCGCGGTCACCTCGACGCGCAGCACCTCACGGCCGCCGGCTTCGGGTGCCCGGCGCAGATCCTTGGTCAGGTCCGAGGGCGAAATGCTGATCAGCTCGGGTTCGGCGCCGTCGGGCCGCGCCACCACAAGCCGCGCCGTGGGCTGGTCGCCGTAGGAGACCACGGTGGCCAGCACGGTGCTTTCGTCGTCGCCGACGCGGGCCACCGGGACGTTGAGCAGCGAGTTGAGCAACTGGCTCTTGCCCTGTTTGAGCTGACCGGCGATGACCACCCGGATCTGCGGATCGTTGATCCGCACATTGGCCACTTTCAGCCGTTCCACGAGATCGCCACGATCCCGCGCGGCGGCGATCTTGGTGGTGTGGTCGATGAGCTCGACGATCACCTTGACCTTGCGGGGGTCAGTCGGTTGCGTCGGTTGGGTCATGGAAGTTCCCTCCTGCGGAATCCACCGTAAGCGCACGAACGGGGCGGGGACTCCCCAGGTGTGGGAGTCCCCGCCCGTCGCTGACTGGTGCGGATCAGAACCCGTGGAAACCGACGTCGTTGTGTGACGAGGTGTCCAGGTGGGTGTTGGTGTGGGTCTCAGGCGCGAAGCTGCTGTTGAGCCCGCCCACCTGGTGCACGGAGTCGTCGGTCACCGAGCTGTGCACGGAGCTGGAGCTGTGCACCGAGCTGTCCTCGTGGATCGAGTTGTCGGTGACCGAGTGGTCCGACAGCGAGGTGCTGGCCGAGCTGGTGGTCGAGCTGGTGGTCGTCGTCGAGCTGTGCACCGACGAGTCGATCACGCTGCTGTTGCCGCTGCCCACGTCGTGACCGGCGGTGGTCTGGTTGCCGCCGACAGCGTGGTTGGAGCTGTCGCTGATCACGATGCTGCCCGCGTTGCCGCCGTCGCCGCCGCTGGCGTGTCCGCCACCGATGCCGAGCAGGCCGCCGCCACCGCTGGCGCTGGCGCCACCGCCATGACCGCCGCTCATGTCGACATCGCTGATCACCGGTCCGTCGTTGCCGGAGATGACATTGCCGCCGGCGTGCTGCGAGCTGTCCTGGATGGCGTTGCCCTCACCCACGTTGACGTGGGAACCCGAGCCTGCCCAGACATCGCCGTTGTTGACGGTGTTGCCGTGGCCCAGCACGGCGCCGTCGCCGGTGACGATGGGACCGCTGGAGTGACCGGTGTTGACCACGGCGCCGTCGGTGGCGGTGTTGGTGGTGGTGGTCTTGTTGCCCAGCGTGATGTCACCGAAGCCCAGGTTGAACGCGCCCTGCTGTGCGTTGGCGCCCGCGTCCTGGTTGGGGCTCATGATCGGGGTGTTGTTGTGGCTGGCCAGATCCGTGGAGTTGCCGCTCATGAAATCGGTGTTGGTCTCCGGCGCGAACGTCGGCTGAGAGGTGAAGGCCGTCTGCGGGGAGAACGGGGAGCCGATGCTGTGGTAGTCGGCCACGGCTCGCTGCAGCCCGTACACCGGGTCGCCGTTGCCCAACGCGATGCCGGCCGGAGCGGCCGATGCCGCCACGGAGGCGAGCTGGGCGGCCGACACGTTGGGCAGGCCCGCGTCCCGAAGTGCGCCCTCGGGATTGGCGACGTAGGCCGCCGCGGCGGCCGGGCTGCGGAAGAGCTCGAGGATGAAGTCGATCAGAGTGGTCATGTCTCCAACCTTTCGGATGTTTCTGGGAGTTTCTGGTGAGTCCCCCCGCCGGGCTGTCCGGCGATCTGGAGACAACGTTATGGATCCGCCGCAGCCCCGGAAACGGGGTCGATTCCCCTCCCCGTATCGCCCCTACTCGGGGTGGAGGGGGCTGCCCCAGTAGGGGGTTAGGGGATACGTAGGGGCAGGGGTGGCCAGCCCCGGGACTATTGACGTTTCCGCAGGTAAACGCCACAAGCGCACGACCACTTGGGTCGTGCGCTTGTTGGAACGCTGGGGCAGATCAGTCGAAGATGTCGAATCCGCCGCCACTGTCGGTGTGATGTTGGTCGTCGACGATGGGTTGGGCCCAGCCGTCGGCCTGCATCGCATCGACGATCGGCGCATCCTCGATGACAGGTTCGTTGAGCTGCAGCGATACGTCATCGAACGGCTGATTGACGAGGCCGGGATCGTCGATGGCCGGCGCAGAGGACACGAGGTGGTCCAGGGAGCCCGACTGATCGATGACCTGGCCGGTCGTCGAGTCCCAGGCATCGTTGGGGGAATCGAGCGGCACGTGATCGCCGAAGGCGTCGAACGCCGCCGTCGCCGCACCGCTGGCCCAGACGTTGCCGCCCGGGTCGGCCGCACCGAGATCGCCGAACCCCGTGTTCGTGCCGGTCATGGACAGCGACTCCGACACGACGGGAATCAGGTTGTTGACGTCCGCGCTGGTCACATCGGTCAGATGGGCATCGGCAATGGCCTGGGCCGGATCGGCGGCATAGTGGGCAGCGGCATCGGGGTCGCGTACCAGCGACATCACAAAGTCCAGCAATGTGTTCGCCATGCTCCACCTCCTCAACAGTTCGATTTGAATGTTAGCCAGCTGTGAGGGTGCTGGGATCGGTGCCGAACCCACCCCTGCCCGCCCGCCATTAGGGGGGTGGACATTAGGGGATCGACGCCACTAGGGGATCAATCACGGGCTCTGGCGGTCTCAGCCGTTAGGGTGAGGTTCGGCCGAGACAACAGGAGTGACGCCTGATGACCGACTCACTGGGGTTGTCGATCGGGATGACCAACCTGGTGGCAGCCCGCGAGGGCCGCCAACCGGTGATCCGCCGATCGATCCTCACCCTGCACAACGACCGTGCCCCCGACGTGGGCGAGTACACCGGCAGCGGGTTGCCGCTGGCCGGCTTCGTGGAACGGGTGGGCGACCCGGTTCCCCTGGTCGCAGCCGACGGGTCCCAGCACCGCGGCGAGCTGGTGCTGGCCGAGGCGTTGGCCGCGATGGCCCGCCTGGCCGGTGGCGGTGCGCCGGTGGTGATCGCCGTCCCGGCGCACTGGGGTCCGAGCACCGTCGGCGCCTTGCGCGATGTACTGCCTCGTTATCCCGGGCTGGCCCCCAATGGCACCGCGCCGGGCCTGGTGCCGGACTCTCTGACCGCGCTGGCGGCCCTGCAGGCCGATCCGGGGCTGCCCGCCGACGGCGTCGTGGTGTTGTGCGATTTCGGCGGCAGCGGCACGAGCGTGACGCTGGCCGACGCCGGTGCGGCGTTCGCCACCATCGGTCCGACCGTGCGCTATCCCGATTTCTCCGGCGACCTGATCGACCAGGCCCTGCTCAACCATGTGCTCAGCGGGGTCGCGTCGGCCAACGATGCCGACCCGGCGGGCACCGCGGCCGTCGGATCGCTGGCCCGGCTGCGGGCTGAATGCCGTCAGGCCAAAGAGCAGTTGTCCGCCAACACCGCCACGGTGATCCGCACCGAGCTGCCGGGATTCAACTCCGATGTCCGGGTGACCCGCCCCGAACTCGAGCAACTCATGTCCGCGCCGCTGGCGGGCCTACTGGATGTCATCGAAGACACGTTGCAGCGCAACAACATTGCGCTGTCGAGTGTGACCGCGGTGGCCACTGTGGGCGGCGGTGCGGCGATTCCTCTTGTTACCCAGCGACTGTCGGAACGGTTGCGGGCAGCGGTCGCCACCACCGCACGCCCGCAGTTCGACGTCGCAGCCGGGGCAGCGCTGGTCGCAGAGCGGGTCGTCGACGCGGGCGCGCCGACGGGGATGGCCCCCATGGTGGCGGCTGCCGACGCGCCGACGGGTTTGGCTCCCGAGGTGGCCGCCGCCGATTTGCCGACCGGGATGGCCCCGACCAGTCAGGCTCCGGCCGCCGACGCGGGGAATGTCGGCGCCCTGGCCTGGTCGCAGGACGACGCGCCCGGCAACGAGCCGGTGCCGTACGCGGGCGGCGACTACCAGACTCCCGCGGGCACGACGGCGGCGCGACCGTCCGTCGAGTTCAGCCACGACGAGGAGATGTTCGACGCCGGTCCGGCACCGCTGGCCTGGTACAAACGCCCGCCGATCCTGTTCGGAGCCGCGGCCGCGGCCGCTCTGTTGGCTGCGGGCGGCCTCGCGGTGACTTTGACCAGCACCACCGGTGATTCCACGCCCGTGACTGAGACCAGCACCACCTATTCGATGGGCCCGTCTCCGGAGGGGCCGCCGCCTGAGCCGGTCACCACCGTGACCGAGGGTCCCGACGGGGTCAAGACGACCACGGTCGTGGTTCCGCCACCGCCACCGCCGGAGACGACGACGTCGGCACCGGAAACCACCACGACGACCAGTCCGACCACAACCACCACGACAACGACGACCACCACAACGACTACGACAACGACGCCGCCGCCGCCGACGACCACCACGACGCAACCGCCGACGACGACCACGCAGCCCCCGACGACAACGAAGCCGCCGACCACCACCCAGCCGCCGGTCACGACCACTGCGGCGGCCGAGGGTGCCGACGACGGCGTCTCCTAGGCAGTCACCATGACCGCCCCGGCACCGGAGTCCGTTCCGGAGCTTCCGTTGACTGCCCGATCGGCGATCGCTGCGGTGCTGGCCGACCCGACCGCACCGGTCAAGCTGCTGCTGTCCGGCGGGATCGGAACCGGGAAGAGCACGGTGCTCGCCGCGGTCCGCACCGCACTGCGCGAGGCCGACCGTGTTGTGTTGACCCGTGCGCCCCGGCCGGACGATGCACCTGAGGCGGCGTTCGTCGTCGACGACGCACATCTGCTCGGCGACAGCGAAATCGGCTTTCTCACAGAGAAAGTCGCCGATCCAGCGTCGACCGTCGTGGTGGCGAGCGAGCCGTTGACACATCGCCCGCCGTTGGTCACGTTGGCCACCACACTGGAGCGGGAGAACCCGGTGGCACGCCTCGGGCCCATACCGACAGCCGAGGTGGGTCGGCTTCTGAGCACGGCGCTGGGAGCCCCGGCCACCCAGGAGACCGTCAGATCGGTGTTGGCCGCGACAGCCGGATTGCCATTTCTGTTGCAGGCGGCCGCGGATGCGGTCGATGCGCCGGCCGATGCGGCCCGGTTCGCGTTGCTGCAGCGGTTGCGTCGGGTTGACGACGACACTCGCGATGCGCTGCTGATCCTGTCACTGAGTCACGATCTCGGTCCCGACGACGTCGCGGCGGCGCTGCGGTTGACCGGCGCCGAGGCGTCGGTCTTGGTGGATCGGGCCCGGGCCGGCGGGTTGGTGGAGCCGTCGCATGACCGGCGGTTCGTGCGGATGGTTCACGAGTCACTCGCCCAGATCGCCGGCGCCGCCCGCCACCACGAGATCGAAACCTCCCTTCTCGCTTCGCAACTCGAGCTGTCCACCTTGTCGGCCGACCTCGCGGTGGGGCTGGCCGAGCACGGATTGCGCGACGATCGGCTGGCCGAGGCGCTCGCCGAACACGCCGCCCACAGCCGCGCCCGGCCCGCGCGGGCGGCCCGCCTCTACCGCGCCGCGGTCACGGCCGGCGCGGCGGCGGTGAGCACCCGCCTGGCCGATGCCCTGGCACTGGCCGGGGACTGCACCACCGCGGCGCGGATGGCCGACGAACTGCTCGGCTCCGAGGACCCGGCCGAACGGGCCACCGCGGTGCGGGTCGCGGCCAGTGTCGCCATGCACGACGGCGGCGCCGCCCAAGCCGCCGACCTGTTCCGTTGGCTCGGTCCGTATCCGGATGTCCTGGTCAGTTCGGCGAGCACGACGGCGTTTCTCGCGGCCGGCGACGGCGAGGCCGCGCGGGCATCGGCAGGCACAGAGGCGGCCGGGCCGCCCACCTCGACAGCACGGGCGGCCCGCAGCCTGGCCGAAGGTTTGGTGTTGTCGCTGGATCAGCCGTTCTCCGTGACCGTGGCCCGGCTGGGACAGGCCGTCACGACCGAATATCAGGCCGGTGGCGTCGCCCCCGATACGCCGGCGGCGTTGGTGACGCTGGCGGCGCTGCACGGTGGCGACTCGGTGCGGGCGCGCAGTGTGATCAGCCGCGCAGTGCGTGCGGGCGGAAAAGACGAGGCCTTCAGCGCGGCTCGGCACCGCTTGCTGTTGGGCTGGGTCAAGATGCAGGACGGTCAGCTCGCTGCGGCCGGCGCGGACGCTGCCGCCGCCGAGGCGGGTGAGGATCTGCACCGGCGCGACGCGTTGTGGGCCGCCGCGCTGCGTACCGCGATCGCCCGGCGCAGCGGTGACAGCGGCGCGGTACAGAAGTATTGGTATGCCGCGGTGGAAGTCCTGGCTGAGTATTCGATCGACCTGTTCTCGCTGCTGCCGCTGGGCGAGTTGTGGGTGGCCGGTGCCCGCATGCGTCAGGTCGACCGGTTGGAGCACACGCTGGCCGAGGCGTGGAATCTGCTTGCGGCCCTCGGTAATCCGGTGTTGTGGTCGGTGCCGCTGCACTGGGCGGGTGTGCACGCCGGGATTCTGGCCAACTCCCCCGGCGCGGTCGCCCCGCATGGGCAGGCATTGACGGCCGCGGCCGGGCAGAGCGCCTTCGCCCGGGCGCTGGCCAATGGCGGGCGGACCTGGTTGCGGGTGCTGGCCAACCACGTCGACATCGACGAGGTGACGGCCGCTGCGCGGGCGCTGTCCCAGTTCGGCCTCACCTGGGATGGCACCCGGCTGGCCAGCCAGGCCGCGCTGCAGACCCCGGACGCCCGGGTGTCGCAGGCGATGCTGCAGCTGGCCCGCGATCTCAAGCAGACCAGTGCGGTCGAGGAGGTCGAGGTCGTTTCAGGCGCCCCGGTCGTCGCCTCGACGCAGACCGCACCGACGCCGTCGTCGACCAAGTTGTCCGACCGCGAGCGCGAGGTGGCCGAACTGCTGCTGCTCGGGATGCCCTACCGCGACATCGGCAGTCAGTTGTTCATCTCGGCGAAGACCGTCGAGCACCATGTCGCCCGGATTCGGCGACGGCTCGGCGCCGAGTCCCGCTCGGAGATGCTCTCGATGTTGCGGGCGATGTTGGCGCCCCAGGGCTAGAAGGCGCGAATGCCGTTTTCGACATTCGCATTCTTTGCCACTTTCGAATTACTGACGTGGCCCCCATCGCCGGGAGGGCTGAGACCCGTACCACAGTTACCTCAAAGTTAGGTAAGCCTCGGTAGCGGTGAGAAACACCTAAATGTCACTATGAGCTGAAGGAAGCTAAGTTACCGACGGGTAACTATGCCTAAGTTACCGGCCGGTAACTCGCGAAATGGAGGCGTTTCTGTGGGGAGTCTCGAACACACCCTGACTCTGTCACGGCTGATTATCGGTGTGCTCGCCACGCTCGTCGTTTTGGCGTTCGCCGCCAAGCGCGTGCTGTGGCTGACCAAGCTGATCAGCTCGGGACAGAAGGTCGGCGACGAGCGTGGCCGCAAGGACCATCTGGTCCAGCGCTTCCTGAACCAGAACAAGGAAGTCTTCGCTCAGTCGAAGCTTCTGAAGTGGTCGATCCCCGGCATCGCGCACTTCTTCACCATGTGGGGCTTCTTCGTCCTCGCCACGGTGTACCTCGAGGCCTACGGGGTGCTGTTCAACCCCGAATTCCACATCCCGTTCGTCGGCCGCTGGGCGGTGCTGGGCTTCCTTCAGGACTTCTTCGCCGTCGCCGTGCTGGCCGGCATCATCGTCTTCGCGATCATCCGTATCCGTAAGAACCCCGAGCAACTGGGCCGCGAGTCCCGCTTCTACGGCTCGCACAACGGCGGCGCCTGGACGATCCTCATCATGATCTTCCTGGTCATCGCGACCTACGCGGTGTTCCGTGGTGCGGCCGTCAACGTGCTGGGCGAGAACTTCCCCTACCAGTCCGGCGCCTTCTTCTCCGACGGCATGGCCGCGCTGCTGGCTCCGCTGGGCCACACCGCCAACGTCTGGCTGGAGAGCCTGGCACTGCTCGCCCACCTCGGCGTCATGCTGGCCTTCCTGCTGATCGTGCTGCACTCCAAGCACCTGCACATCGGCTTGGCCCCGATCAACGTCACCTTCAAGCGTCTGCCCGACGGCCTCGGCCCGCTGCTGCCGATGGAGTACAAGGGCGAGAAGATCGACTTCGAGGATCCCGCTGAAGACGCGGTGTTCGGCAAGGGCCGCATCGAGGACTTCACCTGGAAGGCCAACCTCGACATGGCGACCTGTACCGAGTGCGGTCGCTGCCAGTCGCAGTGCCCGGCCTGGAACACGGGTAAGCCGCTGTCTCCCAAGCTCGTGATGATGAACCTGCGCGATCACCTGTTCGCCAAGGCTCCCTACATCATCGAGGGCAAGCCGATGCCCGAGGACGGCTCGGTCGACTTCGCCAAATTGGGCGACAGCCTGCACGGGCACGGCGTGCCCGAAGACGGCTTCGCCCGCATCGAGGGCTCCGGCCCCGAGCAGGCGCTGCGCCCGCTGGTCGGCACTGCCGAGCAGGGCGGCGTCATCGACCCCGACGTGCTGTGGTCCTGCACCAACTGCGGTGCCTGCGTCGAGCAGTGCCCGGTGGACATCGAGCACATCGACCACATCGTCGACATGCGCCGCTACCAGGTCATGGTCGAGTCGGAGTTCCCCGGTGAGCTCGGCGTGCTGTTCAAGAACCTGGAGCTCAAGGGCAACCCCTGGGGCCAGAACGCCAAGGACCGCACCAACTGGATCGACGAGGTCGACTTCGACGTGCCGGTCTACGGCGAGGACGTCGAGAGCTTCGACGGCTTCGAGTACCTGTTCTGGGTCGGCTGCGCCGGCGCCTACGAGGACCGCGCCAAGAAGACCACCAAGGCCGTCGCCGAACTGCTCGCCGCCTCAGGCGTGAAGTTCCTGGTCCTGGGCACCGGTGAGACCTGCACGGGTGACTCGGCTCGCCGCTCCGGCAACGAGTTCCTGTTCCAGCAGCTGGCCGCGCAGAACGTCGAGACCATCAACGAGCTGTTCGAGGGTGTCGAGACCGTCGACCGCAAGATCGTGGTGACCTGCCCGCACTGCTTCAACACCATCGGCCGCGAGTACCCGCAGCTGGGCGCCAACTACACCGTGGTGCACCACACGCAGCTGCTCAACCGCCTGGTCCGGGACAAGAAGCTCGTGCCGGTCAAGTCCACCGGTGGCCCCGAGGTCACCTACCACGACCCGTGCTTCCTGGGCCGCCACAACAAGGTCTACGAGGCTCCGCGTGAGCTGGTCGAGGCCTCCGGCGTGACGCTGAAGGAAATGCCCCGCCACGCCGACCGCGGCCTGTGCTGTGGTGCCGGTGGCGCGCGCATGTGGATGGAAGAGCACATCGGCAAGCGCGTCAACGTGGAGCGCACCGAAGAGGCGATGGACACCGCCTCGACCATCGCGACCGGCTGCCCGTTCTGCCGCGTGATGATCACCGACGGTGTCGACGACGTGGCCGCTGCCCGCAATGTCGAGAAGGCCGAAGTGCTCGACGTGGCCCAGCTGCTGTTGAACTCGCTGGACAAGAGCGCCATCAAGCTGCCCGAGAAGGGCACGGCGGCAAAGGAATCCGAGAAGCGGGCCGAGGCACGCGCCGAAGCGGAGGCCAAGGCCGAAGCCGCGGCACCGGCACCCGCCGTCGCCGAGGCTGAAGCAGCCGCTCCGACCGAAGCACCTGCTGCCTCGGCGTCGGTAGCGACTGCCACCAAGCCGGTCACCGGGTTGGGTATGGCTGGTGCCGCTAAGCGTCCGGGTGCGAAGAAGGCTGCGGCACCTGCCGCGTCGACTGCCCCGGCTGCCGAAGCACCTGCCGCTCCGGCTGCCCCGGTCAAGGGTCTGGGCATCGCCGGTGGCGCGAAGCGTCCGGGCGCCAAGAAGACTGCTGCTCCGGCAGCGTCGGCCGCTCCCGCTCCCGCAGCCGAGGCCCCGGCCGCGCCTGCGGCCCCGGTGAAGGGTCTGGGCATGGCGGCCGGCGCGAAGCGTCCGGGCGCCAAGAAGGCAGCTGCTCCGGCGGCACCGGCCGCCGCTGCGGCTCCGGCTGCTGAAGCTCCCGCCGCACCGGCAGAACCGGCCAAGCCGGAACCGCCGGTCGTGGGCCTGGGCATCGCCGCGGGTGCGCGTCGTCCGGGGGCCAAGAAGGCCGCCCCGGCTGCGCCCGCAGCTCCGGCCGCTCCGGCGGCACCTGCTGCCGAGCCGACGCCGGAACCGGCAGCGGAGACGCCCGCCGAGCCTGCCAAGCCGGAACCTCCGGTCGTCGGCCTGGGCATGAAGGCCGGCGTCAAGCGTCCCGGTAAGCGCTGAGCACGTCCCTAACGCACCGAACGGCCATCTCCATCACGGAGGTGGCCGTTCGGCGTATCGGGATCAGCTCTTGGCGCCGTAGGGCGGGGCCTTCACCGGAGGCACGGCGACCACCGGGGCGATCGTGCCGGTGTAGGTGACGGTCGTGGTCTCACCGAGGGTCATCGATCCGCCGGAGACGACGGTTGCCGGACCTTCCGGTGCGCCGCCAAACGTCGCGGCAATGACTCCCATTGCGACGACGGCGCTGCCGCCGACTACCGCGGCGAGCGTCTGGACCCGGATGTTGCCGCTGATTCGTGCCATTTGGACTGCCAATCGTGTCGGAGGATTGCGGCACGAAACATCCCCTGACCTGGGGAAATCAAGCGCCGTTTGCGTTGCAGCCATGGTTTCGTAGCTTTTTGGCCCACGCGTGGCCACCCAAGCGAACCCACAGCGGGTTGACATTCGAATGGCAGGTGCACCCACAGATCATGTGCTCTGGCAACTCGAACGGCTGTGGCGGTGGCCACCTACTGGTTCGGCAAATTCCAAATTCAGTGGACGGTGATGAGACCATGGTGAGCGTGACTACCCATCAGTTGCCGTGGCAGACCGGTCAGCACCCGAAGCCGCGTACGTTCGCCCAGTCCACGAAGCTGCAGGACGTCCTGTACGAGATCCGTGGACCGGTACACGAACATGCCTCACGGCTGGAGGCTGAAGGTCACCGCATCCTCAAGCTCAACATCGGCAACCCCGCGCCGTTCGGCTTCGAGGCACCCGACGTGATCATGCGCGACATGATCCAGGCACTGCCGAACGCGCAGGGCTATTCCGACTCCAAGGGCATCGCCAGCGCGCGCCGCGCGGTATTCACCCGGTACGAACTGGTCGAGGGTTTCCCCCGGTTCGACATCGACGACGTGTATCTGGGCAATGGCGTCTCCGAGCTCATCACCATGACCCTGCAGGCGCTGCTCGACAACGGTGATCAGGTGCTCATCCCGGCACCGGACTACCCGCTGTGGACAGCCTCGACCGCACTGGCCGGTGGCACCCCGGTGCACTACATGTGCGACGAGACCCAGGGCTGGAATCCCGATGTCGCCGACATCGAGTCAAAGATCACCGAGCGCACCAAGGCGCTCGTCGTGATCAACCCGAACAACCCCACGGGTGCGGTGTACAGCCGCGAAACCCTGGAGCAGATGGTCGAGTTGGCCCGCAAGCATCAGCTCTTGCTGTTGGCCGACGAGATCTACGACAAGATCCTCTACGACGACGCCAAGCACATCTCGCTGGCCACGCTGGCTCCCGACCTGCTGACTCTGACCTTCAACGGGCTTTCCAAGGCCTACCGCGTGGCCGGCTACCGCTCGGGCTGGCTGGTCATCACCGGTCCCAAGGAGCACGCGAGCAGCTTCATCGAGGGCATCAGCCTGCTGTCGAACATGCGGTTGTGCCCGAATGTGCCTGCGCAGCACGCGATTCAGGTCGCCTTGGGCGGCCATCAGAGCATCGACGATCTGGTGTTGCCGGGCGGGCGGCTGCTCGAGCAGCGCGACATCGCCTGGACCAAGCTCAACGAGATCCCCGGGGTTTCCTGCGTGAAACCGGCCGGTGCGCTGTACGCGTTCCCGCGCCTGGATCCCGAAGTGCACGACATCCACGATGACGAGCAACTGGTGCTCGATCTGCTGTTGCAGGAGAAGATCCTGTTGACGCAGGGCACCGGATTCAACTGGCCCACACCGGATCACCTGCGTATCGTCACCCTGCCGTGGTCGCGGGACCTGGCCCACGCGATCGAGCGGCTGGGCAACTTCCTGGCCAGTTACCGCCAGTAAGGCCCACTACCACCCGTTGTTGCGCAGTCCGCACATCCACCATCCGTCACCGAGATCGACGGGATTGGTGCAGATGTCGCCGTAAAGGTCGGCGCCTTCAGGGGATTCGTTCGGGTCGTACAGATAGCCGCCCGCATCGTCGGGAATCCCGATCCACTGCGGAAAGAAGCGGCTACCCCCTCGATTGGACACTCTCCCCTCAGCCACGAGGAACCGTAACGCCCAAGGCAATTCGTTGCCGTAATACGCCGCCCCGGGATCGGTTTCGAGTGCCCGCTCGAACAACGGCCGGTGCATCGTGAACCAGGTTCGCGGTGCCACCATCCATGTCGAGTTCACCACTACGGTGACGACAACCAGTACCGGCACCACCGTCGCGAGAACTACCCAGCGGCGGCCTCTGATCGCCGCGACAACCACCGCCACCAGCCCAAACACATACAGCGCGCCCATGAGTGGGATCATCAGGATGTCGAAGATCCACCATGAGGTGTGCGACCAGTGCCACCAGAACCCGACCAGCCAGCACGCCAGGCCGCCCCAGAGCAACCACACCCACCACCTACCCACTCGCTGAGTATCGCTGCCGCACGCGCGTAGGCCCGCGTATGTAGCGTGGTGGCGGAAAATCGCGCCAGATCCCGCCACTGCGTTACGCACGCGGAGGCCAGGAACCCGACAGCCACCCGCTCTAGGCTGTCCGGGTGGCGCACACGCATTCCCACTCCCATTCGCTGGCCGGCCCGTCTCCGCTGGGCCCGTTGGCCGCACGCATCGTCGTCGGCCTGTTGGTGGCCATCGGGCTCGCGGTCCTCATCGGCGCGGCCGTGCTGTGGCCCAGCCACCAGAGGGTCGACATCCCCCTGCCGTTCCAGAACGCCGCGGGCGGAGCCGTCACCACCGAGGCCGGGCACGTGGTGTCCAGCACCCTGGCCGATTGCGGCAGCCCGTCGGCCGGAGGTGTGCTGACGGCCAAGCCGCAGCCCGCCGAGCCGGGTGCCGGCACGTGTGTGCAGAACCTGGTCGCCATCGATTCCGGCCCGAACAAGGGCGCCAAGACGTTGCTGGAGTTCACCACCGGGCCCGGGCAGCCGAATCTTGTTGCCGGAGACAATATCCGGGTGAGCCGGCAGGTCGATGCCGCCGGTACGACGAGCTACGCATTCTTCGACTACGAGCGCACCTGGCCGTTGATCGCGCTGGCCGCGGCGTTCACCGTGGTGATCGTGGCGGTGGCACGCTGGCGGGGCCTGCGCGCGATCATCGGCATCGTCGTGGCGTTCGCGGTGCTGATGCTCTTCCTGTTGCCCGCGCTGCGCGACGGTGCCCCGGCGGTCCCGGTGTCGCTGGTGGCCTCGGCGGCCATTCTCTACGCGGTGATCTATCTGGCCCACGGTGTCAGCCTGCGTACCAGCGCGGCCCTGCTGGGCACCCTGACCTCACTGCTATTGGCGGCCATATTGTCCTGGGCGGCAATCGAACTGGCTCACTTGACGGGGTTGTCCGAAGACCAGAACAACGAGGTTGCGGCGTATCTGGGCAACGTGTCGATCACCGGCCTGCTGCTGGCTGGGTTCATCATCGGCTCACTGGGCGTGCTCAACGACGTGACCATCACCCAGGCCTCGGCGGTGTTCGAGCTCGCCGAGCACGGCGGCAGCAGGCGCTCGATCTTCGCCGGTGCCATGCGGGTGGGCAGCGACCACATCGCCAGCACGGTCTACACCCTGGTGCTGGCCTATGCCGGCAGCGCGTTGCCGCTGCTGCTGTTGTTCAGCGTGGCCAACCGGTCATTGGCCGACGTGCTGACGGGTGAGAGCGTGGCCATCGAGATCGCCCGTTCCGCGGTAGGCGGTATCGCCCTGGCCCTGTCGGTCCCGTTGACGACGGCGATCGCGGCGGTGCTGGCGACGCCGACGAAATAGCGTCAGCCGGCGAGGTCCTTCTCGGTGAGCTCGGTGGCGGCCAGAGCGGCAGCCAGGGTGTCGTGCCGGAACACCGAGGTGACGTGGTCGTGCACCACCCGGAAGGCAGCGGCTCCGGCGTGAGCCGTCCCGTCAGCGGCCCGGACGGTCTGCTCGACGACGACCACACCGTCGTGCACGAACATCCGTCCCGGCGTGACGGTGTCGCCGACAGATGCGGCCCAGTCGCTCAGTGCGGCATGCCCCTGGGTGGCCCCGTTGGCATCGCCCAACTCGATGTCATCGCTGGACAGCGCGGTCAGGGTGTCGATGTCCTTGTCGTTCAGCGCGTCGTGCCAGGCCAGAACCGTGGCGATCTCGGATGTGGTCATGAACGAAACGTACGCCACTCAGAACGGTGTGCGGTCGAGCCAGGCGTCCCAAGTTGCGGTGTCGCCGAACACCTCGAGCCCGAGTTCGGCCGCGGTCCGCCGGCGCGTGACGGCCAACAGCAGGTCGTTGGCCGACCCGCGCAGCGCGACGGTGCCCTTGCCGTGGCTGTGTGACCATCCGAGGCCGTCTTCGTCGTGCTCCACCGTCCATTCGCCGGTGGGGCCCAGACCGTCGTCGGTGGCATGCAGGTGGATGCTGGCGCCGAACGCGAGCGGTTCGCCGTGCCGCTTTTTGGCCATACCGGTGGAGATCTCGAGCCACTCGCTGACCGCGTCGGCGGCGAGGTCGGCCGGCAGGACGAACGTGGTTCCCACGGCCAGCGCGGCGTCGGCGTGGTGAACCGCCACCTCGTGTACGCGTCGCCGGATCCACCAACCCCCGGGCTTGGGGCCCAGGAACGTCCACACCCTGGTGTCGGTGCCGACCTGGTCGACGGCCTTGAGGATCTGGGTCGCACCCGCATTGAGCCACTCGAGCGCGGCGTCGGGATCATCGGGCGGCCTGCCCTCGTGAACCTCGCGCGGATCGAGGGCCGACACCCGGCGCTCGGAGATAATCTGTGCCGCCCAACGGTTTCCGCGCCCGACGTGGCGGAACAGTTGCTTGATTGTCCAGTCCGGGCACGTCGGCACCGGTGTATCGGGATCGCTGGAGGCGATCAGCTCCCCGAAGCTCCGGGTCTGGTCGAGGAGTGCTGTGTGGAAGTCCACGTCACGAACTTACCGCTGTGCGTGCCTTCCCGAGCGCGATCGGCAGAGTCGACCAGCCCCGCAGGATGCGGGTCTCGCGACGGCTGCCTTCGCCGGCCGCCCGGGCATCGGGGAACCGGTCGAAGAAGGTCTGCAGGCCGACCTGACCTTCGGCCCGGGCGAGGGCCGCGCCGAGGCAGAAGTGCCGGCCGCCGGAGAACGACAGGTGCCGTCCGGCGTTGTCCCGTTCGATGTCGAAGCGGTGCGGATCGGTGAACACCGCGGGGTCTCGATTGGCCCCGGCCAGATGGATGATGACGAGTTCTCCGGCCTGCACCGGGGTTCCGGCCACTTCGGTGTCGCGGAGGGCTACCCGCGCGCTCATCAACACCGGTGAGTCCAGTCGCAGGATCTCCTCCACCGTGTTCGGCCACAGCTCGGGCCGCATCGCCAGGGTCTGCAGGTGTTCGGGATGGTCGAGCAGCATGCGGATGCCGTTGCCCAACAGGTTGACCGTGGTCTCGAATCCGGCCGCCAGCACGAGCCCGGCCAGGGCCCGCAGTTCCGCCTCGTTGAGCGGTTCCCCGGCCGCACCCGCGTCGGAGGCCTGGATGATCTGGCTGAGCAGGTCCTCACCGGGGTTGCGCCGCAGTTGACGCAGGTGACCGGTCAGCCAGGTCTCGAATCCGTGGATACCGGAGTTCACCTCCTGGTACTGACGCCAGGTCAATCCGATGTCCAGGCTGGGCGCGCCGAGCTCGCCGAAGCGCAGGATCTGGGACCGGTCGGCGTCGGGCACACCGAGGATGTCGCTGATCACGGCGACCGGCAGCTGTGCGCAGTACCGGTCGACGATCTCGACCACACCGTCGTCGTCCATCGAGTCCAGCAGTTCGTTGGCCGTTTCCTGGACCCGTTCGCGCAGCCGGGCGACGGCGCGGGTGGTGAACACCGAGGAGACGAGCTTGCGGTAGCGGGTGTGATCGGGCGGTTCCACGGCCAGCAGCGACGGCGGTAGCAGCGGGTGCAGCGACCCGTTGTCGGTCTTGTCGGCGACCCAGCGCAGCGGCTTCGGCAGGTTGCCGCCGAGCCGCGAAACCCGGAAGTCATCGGAGCGCAGCAGCTCGGTGGCCACGTCGTGGTTGAAGGTCATCAAGATGGCGCGGCCGCGCACAATCGGTCCGCGACGGCGCATTTCGTCGGCGAAGGGTGCCGGGTCGGCCCGCACCGCGGGGTCGGCGATGAGCCGAGCCTGCGGATCCCCATGACGCATCCCATACGCAGAGATGCCTCGAACCACCCCGTGCAGGGCCATCCACCGGATTCGTTCCCGCATGGCCCGAGCCTACGACTGCGGAATTTGTTCTACAAGCGTCAAACAGTGGCGACCGGACGGCCCAGCGCGTACACACGCCATCCGGCGTCCCGCCACCGCTGCGCGTCCAGGCAATTACGGCCGTCCACAACGACTTTGACGCGCACCGTGTCGGCCAGCTCGGCCGGGTCCAGGTCGACGAACTCGGCCCACTCGGTGAGCACCAGCACCGCATCGGCCCGATCGCAGGCTTCGATGACCGAGGTGGAGTAGTTCAACGTGGGGAACACCCGCTGTGAGTTGTCCATCGCCTTGGGGTCATACACGTTGACCGCAGCGCCGTTGAGCTGCAGCATGCCGGCGACGTTGAGCGCGGGCGAGTCGCGCACATCGTCGGATTCGGGCTTGAACGCCGCGCCCAGCACCGCGATGTTGGCGCCCAGCAGCGAACCACTGCAGGCCCGGGTGGTCAGTTCCACCATGGCAGTGCGGCGGCGCATGTTGATGCTGTCGACCTCACGCAGGAAGGTCAGCGCGTGGTTGGCGCCGAGCTCACCGGCGCGGGCCATGAACGCCCGGATGTCCTTGGGCAGGCAGCCACCACCAAAGCCCAGACCCGCGTTGAGGAATCGTCGTCCGATCCGCGGGTCGTAACCCAGCGCGTCGGCCAGCATGGTCACGTCGGCGCCGACGGCTTCACACACCTCGGAGATCGCGTTGATGAACGAGATCTTGGTGGCCAGGAACGCGTTGGCGGAAACCTTGACCAGCTCGGCGGTCTCCAAGTCGGTGACCAGGAACGGCACCCCGTCTGCGATCAGCGGCGCGTAGAGCTCACGCACAGCCGCCTCGCCCCGCACCGAATCATGCTGCACGCCAACCACAATGCGATCCGGGTGCAGCGTGTCGTGCACGGCGTACCCCTCGCGGAGGAACTCCGGATTCCAGGCCACCTCGACGTCCACATCAGCGGGTGCCAGGCCGCGGGCCCGCTCGGCCAGGTCGGCGGCCGTACCGACCGGGACGGTGGACTTGCCGACGATGACCGCCGACCGGCGCAGCTTTGGCACCAGGGTGTCGATGACGGCGTGCACGTGGCGCAGATCGGCGCTGTATTCGCCCTTCTTCTGAGGGGTGCCGACGCCGAGGAAGTGCACATCGGCGAAGTCGGCGGCCTCGTCATAGTCGGTGGTGAACCGCAGGCGCCCGGCAGACAGGTTGTCGTTCAACACCTTGCGCAGCCCGGGTTCGTAGAACGGGATGTCACCGGCGGCGAGTTTGGCCACCTTGCCCGGGTCGATATCGACCCCGATCACCTCGTGGCCGAGCTCGGCCATCCCCGCCGCATGTGTCGCGCCCAGATAGCCGGTACCGAAAACGGTGCATCGCATACTGCCTGGATAGGCGGCCAGTATGAGCTAGCTGCTACGCGACACTGAGCGGCAGGCCAACGTCAGGTGACGGTTGGTGGCGGGGCCGCGCGGTTCAGTGTCCGCCGAACGGGAACGGCCACAGCGATCCGCCGTCGCCACCCGACTTGTGAGAACCACCGGAACGACCGGGGTTCCAGTCGCCGGATCCCGAGCCACCCGGATTCCAGTCATCGGAGCCGCCAGAGCGTCCGGGGTTCCAGTCACCGGACCCGCGGCCCGGGTTCCAGTCACCCGATCCCCGGCCAGGGTTCCAGCCCGAACTCGGACCCGAACCCGATCCCGGGCCCCAGTCATCGGAGCCTGAACCGGGCCACTGCGGGGCTTCCGGTTCATGGCGCGACGGCGGGTCCCACCGCGGAGACTGCTCCCACGGCGGGCGGAAGATGTTCGGCAGCCGCGGCGCAGGCGGCAAAACGACCAGCGGCGGGATGTACGGCGCCGGCGGGTTGTAGATCGGTGGCGGCGGCGGCGCGGGCGGAGCTTCGGGTGCCGGAGCAGGCGCCTCAGGCGCGGGCGGCGGGGCCGCGGCGGGCTGTTCGACGTAGACCGTGCGCGGCGGAGCCTGCGGTGCGGGCGCCGGGGCTTCCTGCACCACCGGGATCGGGGCCTTGATGGTCTCTGGCGGCGGGGCCGGTGGCGGCGGTACGGCAGCTTCTGGCGGCGGCGCGGGGGCCGGCAGCTTGGCCGGGGCGCTGGGTGCCACTGCGCCCTGCGCCGGGGCCGGACGCTGATCAACCGTCGGCCGGATGCTCACCGCAAGCGAAATAACCAGGGCCACAACGCCAACCACGAACACCGACGTCAACGCCGAACCCACCAGGAGGAAGGGTTTCCGCTCCTCGTCCATCGGCATCTCGTCGGCGACGAGGTCCACCCCGTCGATGGCATCGGCACCGGCCGGGGCCATCTCGGTGGCCAGGCCGGCCAGCGCGTAGGCGCTGCCCGCGGTCGACCCGTCGGGATCTTGCGAATAGGCCAAACCGACCGTGGTGGCCTCGAACGCCGGAGCATTAGCCGACGCGAGTGCGGCACCGCGCGCCAGCGCCATCTCGGGCTCGTCCGGGGCGCTGACGGGGAGCGACACCAGAGGCTCCAGGTGCGCCTTGACCGAGGCGACGTCGACGCCTGAGCCGAGAACGAACATGCCCTGCGGTGCGGAATCGGCGGCGTCGACGGCAGCGGCCATATCGGTGAGCACGGCCATGGCGTCGGCGCTGTGCAGGGAGCGGCTCAGCACCTTGACCACAGAACCGTCGTCGGTCTTGACCACGGACAGCGTCGCGGCGTCACGGTCGATGAACAGCAGCGCCGTGGTGTCGTAACCGACCGCGCGGCCCACCGCCTGGGCCAGCGCGGCGGCGGCATGGCTTTCCGAGACCAGCATGACGTCGTCGATGCCGTGCGCGGACAGGGTGTCGCGCAGTGCGGCGGCGTCGGAATGGTCGGTCCAGGTGACCCCGATCGACTTCAGATGGTGCCCGCCCGCGGTCGCGCTCTCCTGGGTTCCGAGGATCGCAGCGACCACCTGATCGGCCGCGCTGATGGTTGCCGAATCTTCACCGGCGGTGACGTCGAAGACGTCGTGATCGACGGTAACTCCGTCGGCCTTCTCCCCCTCGACCAGCACCATGCGGACCGTTGTAGGTGCCATCGCCACACCCAATACGATGTCCACCGAGCCCTCCAATGTGTTTGCTACACTGCGTTTGTCGCCACTGCGCACACATTCCGCACGAACCGACAACTAGAACCTTCATCGGTGTAACCAGCTCGATCGTTACACCTGCGCTCGTTAGCTACAGCGCTTGGACTCCGGTCGGACCGCGGCGGCGTTGTGCGTGCCGGCGCCGGTTAGTTAGACCCTACTCGGCATTACGACAAAGAGCGCCGGCCGGTTCATCCCGCGCTGTCTTCCTCGGCCGGATCGGGACGCTGTTCGTGGTCTCCGAGCTGGCCAAAGTGCCCCAACTGCCCCAGCGTGCCGCCGAACAATCCCGGTCGGCGCTGCGGCAGGTGCCCGTGCACACCCTCGGCGTATGCGGACTCGGCGTGCTGTGTGAAGTCGACGCCGGTGGTCTCATCTTCGGGGCTGAGCCGGAATCCCATGAACCGGTCGATCGCCTTGGCGAGTCCGTACGACACGGTGAACGCGTAGACCGCCACGACGACCGCGGCCAGCAGCTGCTTACCCAGCTGCGTCAGCCCGCCTCCATAGAAAAGGCCCTGCGGCCCCTGGGTCATCACCTCGGTGGCCAGGAATCCGATCAGCAGCACGCCGACCACGCCGCCGACGAAGTGCACACCCACCACATCGAGAGAGTCGTCGTAGCCGAACCGGAACTTCAGGCCGATGGCAAAGGAACAGACCACACCGGCAGCCAGGCCCACCACGACCGCGCCCAGGGTGTTGACGGTGCCGCAGGACGGGGTGATCGCCACCAGGCCGGCCACCACGCCGGAGGCGGCGCCGAAGGTGGTCGGCTTGCCGTCGCGGACCTGCTCGACCGTCAGCCAGCCCAGCATGCCCAGGCAGCCGGCGACCAGGGTATTGAGGAAGATCGCGGCGGCGGTGCCGTTGGCGGCCAGCGCCGAGCCCGCGTTGAAGCCGAACCAGCCGAACCACAGCAGACCGACGCCGAGCAGCACGAAGGGCAGGTTGTGCGGGCGCATCGCGTCCTGCTTGAAGCCGATGCGGGGGCCGAGCACCAGGGCCAGCGCCAGGGCCGACGAACCGGAGACGATCTCGACGACGAGGCCGCCGGCGTAGTCGAGGACGCCCAGGCCGGCCAGCCAGCCACCCGGCCCCCAGACCCAGTGCGCGACGACGGCGTACACCGCGACCGCCCAGATCGGGACGAACAGCATCCAGGCGGCGAACTTCGCCCGGTCCGCGATGGCCCCGCTGACCAGGGCGGCGGTGATGATCGCGAAGGTCAGCTGGAACGTGGCGAACAACAGCTCGGGTACCGCGCCGTGGGCCGTGCTGGGGGTGATGCCGAGCATGCCGAAGTGCTGCAAGCCACCGATCAATCCGCCGCCGGCGTCCTCGGAGAACGCCAGGGTGTAGCCGACCAACAGCCAGGCCACCGTAACCAGCGGGATCGAGATGAAGCTCATCATGATCATGTTGAGCACGCCGGTGGTGCGGACCATGCCGCCGTAGAAGATGGCGAGGCCGGGGGTCATCAACAGGACCAGCGCGGTGCTGGCGAGCAGCCAAGCAGTGGCGGCCGGATCGATTTCGGGCACGTCGAGCTCCTTTGGTCTCGACGAGAATGTCGGGCGCGCGTTTCAGCTGCGCGGCGCGCGTGTTTCAGCCGTGTTTCGTGTTGCGGTGTGGTTACTGAAAGTTCACCGGGTGTGGGCTTGGCCTGCCGAGCGTGCGTGCCTGCCTCGCGGTCGCGGCGGCCCCGGAGTCGCCGCGCCCAGCCCCCGCAGTCGCCGCGCCGTTTTCTACACCAGGGCTGTTGATCGGCGATTCCACGACTCACACGTAGAAAACGACGCAGACGTGGCGAGGGCCAGACCCCGGATGCACGCCGAGTGGCCACTTATGACACGCGAATCGCCCGTTTACGTGTCATAACTAGCCACTCGGCAAGAGCGCCTACGACTTGATGAAGTTCAAATGCGAACGTGACGGCGTCGGCCCGCGCTGACCTTGATATTTCGAGCCGACCTTGTCGCTGCCATACGGGTGCTCGGCCGGGCTGGTCAGCCGCAGCAGGCACAGCTGGCCGATCTTCATGCCGGGCCACAACGTGATCGGCAGGTTGGCGACGTTGGAGAGCTCCAGGGTGATGTGCCCGGAGAACCCCGGATCGATGAACCCGGCCGTCGAGTGCGTCAACAATCCGAGACGCCCCAGCGAGGACTTGCCTTCCAAGCGCCCGGCGAGGTCGTCGGGCAGCGTGCACACCTCGAGCGTGGAGCCGAGGACGAACTCGCCCGGGTGCAACACGAACGGCTCACCCTCCGCGGGTTCGACCAGGCTGGTCAGCTCGTCCTGCTGTTTGGCCGGGTCAATGTGGGTGTAGCGGGTGTTGTTGAAGACCCGGAACAGGGTGTCCAGGCGAACGTCGACGCTCGACGGCTGCACCAGGGCATCGTCGAACGGCTCGATGGCCAGGCGTTTCGCGGCGATCTCGGCCCGGATGTCCCTATCGGAGAGCAGCACCCGACGAGCGTATCGGTTACCGACGGACCACCTGCGGCAACGGCGGCAAGGCGGTGTCGGCGTCGGGCCCCACCAAGGATTTCCCAGCCGCCCTCCCAACCAGTGGCACCACCTTGCGCACGACGGTGTGGATCGGCAGCTCGGGCGGCGAGATCGGCGCGGCATGTTCAACCGGGGTCGACGCCTGCGGCGGCGAGTTGCGAGGGCCCCCGCGCATGGTCACCGCCAGGAACACCGCACCCGCCACGATCAGCACCGCTGTCGCCACGACCATCGCCAAGGTGTGCGCCAGAGGGTCACGCTTGACTGCCGGCGCGGCCTCGTCGCGACGGTCTGCACTGGCGAGCAACGCGCCGCGCGCCAGCAGCAAGGCCGCGTCGTCACCGAGGACGACCGGCCGCGACATCACCGAATTCACTTCCTCGACAAGACTTTCCGCATTGGGTGTCGAACCCGCGATGGCAACCGCGGAGATCGGTTCGGAGAAGCTGTCACAGACGCCGCGCAGCGCCAGCACTGCGGTGGCCGCATCAGGTCCAACCAGACGGCGGCTGTGTGTTCGGCGCGTACCGTCCTCGCCCTCGGCGCCGATCGCGGCCAACATGGTCTCGTCGGGTTCCATGACGCATAGTGCGATCGAGTCGCAGTCCGCGATCTGAACGGTGTATTCGGCGGCGGCTGCGAGCGCGTCGTTGGTGGAGACCACCTCGACGTTGGCAATGCCCAGCTCCTTGAGAGCCTCGAGGATCGACTTGGCCTCGCTGGCCACCTCGTCGGTCCAGGTCAGGGCGACGCGGTCGACGACGTATCCGTTCGCCGGGGCGGCGGCGCAGGTGCCGAGCACCGCGTTGACGACGTGCTCACTGAAGTCGGGGTGCTCGACGCCGATGCGGGTGTGCGCGTCGAAACCGTCGTGGTCGATCATCGCGCCGTCGCCGCGAGTGCCCTCCACCAGGAGAAGCCGGGTATCGCGCGAGGTCATGGCGATACCGATAACAACATCCATGGGAAAACCCCTCGATTGATTCGGCCCGTGGTGGGGGCCTGCTCGCTCCATTCAGCGCCGGATGGAGCCCAGGACGACCGACGGTAGACAGGGCGCCTGAGAGCGAAAGCCCAAGCTGTTATGCGACTCTCAGGGTCGGGCGTGAACAGGAATCATGTTCTGGGGTCGTATCTTTCGCCACCCGGCCCGAAGCACCGGGTCCGCACTGGGCAACGGTCGATCGGCCGCGTCGACGACCTTCGCCAGGCGGGGGCTGCCCCACGGGTCAGCCGGCGTCAATTTCTCAGACTCGCGGCGGCGTTGTCCGCCCGCCTTACCCACAACGCAGGCCGAGTTGCTATCCTTCGTCAGCACCATGCCGATGTAGTTCAATGGCAGAACATCAGCTTCCCAAGCTGAATACGCGGGTTCGATTCCCGTCATCGGCTCCATACATACAGGTCAGCGGCGTATAGCAAATTGCCAGCTAACTCGAATCGGCGGAATCCTTCCTGCTCACCTAAGCAAATCTGGCGCGCGATCACCGGAAACGATTTAGACCACACGAGTAGCATCAACACTTGTCGGGGGCCATCGGCCGGAGGTACCGATCATGATCGACGCGACCCGCTCACTCGTTGTTACTGCCGCAGCAATACTGACGCTGGGCGTCAGCACCGCCGTCGCCAATGCCGACCCGCCAGCACCCGGCTCCCCCTGCGGCCCCGACAAGGTGATCACGTCCGTCAACACCTGCGAGCCGCTCAACTCATCGTGCACGGGGTATGACGGCATGGTGATTGGGCGGGTGGCCGCTGACGGCCGATGCGTGATTCCGGGGCTCGACGGCACCCGGTGGTAGGCCGGACCGGTAGCGCGAGAGTCGTCACCGACCGTCGGTGATGGCAGCTGCTCCAGCACCAGACGACTACGAGAGTGGTTGCAGCACAATACTTCAACAAACCACGGCGGACGGCATTCTTCACCGTCACGCACGCGCCTGATCTTGCCGGCACCCGGCTCACGCCGCCACACCCTCCCATTCATTGAGAACCCTCATTGACAATCGCCGTCGCCGTGGCAGACAGTGCTAGACGTCCGCGGAACGAAAGGCACGTCATTGAGCACGAACCAGCCCGAAGACCAGCTCAACGAGCTCGGCTATTACGCGGTGACCCGTCACCCCGCGGATGTCCGGGTGGTCCTGCCCGAAGCCCGTACGGCCGAAGGCCTCGGTTTGGGTTCCTGCCACATCGGTGAACGCTTCACGGTGAAGGACGCGGCGGTGCTCTCCGGCGCGGTGGCGGGCTGCAGCACAACCCTGGGGATCGCGCCGTCGACCAACTACCACACGCGGCACCCAACAGTCACCGCCACAGTGGGATCGACGATGCACGCGCTCACTGAGGGTCGCTTCGCCATGGCGTTCGGACGCGGAATGGCGGCGTACTGGAACGTGATCGGTCTCCCGGTGGTGACCGAGGCCCGGCTGCGTGACTTCTTCGGCATCCTGCGCCGGCTCTGGGCCGGCGAGATGATCCTGGACCATGACGGCCCGGCCGGGAAGTGGCCGTTCCTGCGCCACACCAGCGGCCTGCCCGACGGACCTCCCATCGGTTTGGTGGCGGTCGGCCCCAAGACGATGGAACTCGCCGGTGAGATCGCCGATTTCGTTGTGCTCCATACGTTCTTCTCCGATGAGGCGACGACGTCGTCGGTCGCGGCAGTGCGCCGGGGCGCGGAACGTGCGGGCAAGGATCCCGACAGCGTCCGCATCTGGGCCTGCCTGGCAACAGTTCCCGACGCGTTGTCACCGGAGGACCAGTTGCGCCGCGGAGTTGGCCGGCTGGCGACGTATCTGCAGGCCTACCCGGACGTGCTCGTTACGGCCAACGGCTGGGATCGCGCGGTGTGGGACCGGATCAGGCAGTCCGAGCTGTTCACCGATGCCGCCACCGCCGGGCCCATCGACGCCAGCGCCTCATTCGAGACGCTGCAGCGGATCGCCGAGCTGATTCCCACCGAATGGTTGGATTCGGTGGCCAAGGGGTCACCGCAGGACTGCGCGAAGACGATTGCCCGGCAGTACGACCTGGGCGTGCACTCCGTCATCATGCATGGGGCGAGCCCACACGAACTCGCGCCCGTGGTCCAGGCCTACCGGGCGGACCGGCCGACGCTGCGGCGAGCTGTCGCGGCGAACCCGGGCAGGTTTGCCTGAACGCCCGCGAATCTCCGCAGGCCGCCCGCGCTCTGGAGCAGTGGCGGGCCGCGGTTCCCTCCGCGGTCATCCAGTCGGCCGCGGGCACCCGGCTGAACAAGCGCGGCCTCGAGACCCGCGCGCGTCTGCTCGACGTCGCCATCCGCTGTCTGGCCGACAGCGGTGGCGAGCCGGTGTCGGCGAACCGCATCGCCAAGGATGCGGGCGTCACCTGGGGCACGGTGCAGCATCAGTTCGGCGACCTGGACGGTCTGTGGGTGGCGGTGATCACCGAGATCCATTCCCGCAGTTGGGCATCCAATGCGGATGTCCGGCCGTCCCGCAGCGGCACCCTGCGCGAGCGGGTCACCGCGGCCATCGATTCCATCTGGACGTACCTGGACACCACCGAGGGACGGGCGCTCACGGCGTTGCGCACCTCGCTGCCGCCGCGCCGTTCGGATATCGCCGCCGAATACCCGCAGACAGCAGCGGCTTTCGCGGCGCGCGAACTCGATTGGATTCAAGGCTTCGACTACCTGATGGACGGGCTCGACCTCGACCCGGACCAGCTGTACCGGGTGCGGTGCCTGCTTCCCGCCGCGATCCGCGGCCTGAGCAACGAACGCCAAGTGGGTTTCACCTCGGATCTCGAGATCGCCCGTGCGACGTTGACCGACGCGGTGGTGGCATTGCTGTCCCAGCCACGGGCGTGAGGGCGAGCGGGGCCGCGCCGATTTCTACACCAGGGCTGTTGCTCGGCCGCGGTCACGACTCTGAGGTAGAAAGCGACGACGTGGCCCCGGCCCCAGCCCCGGTCCGCGCCCGCGCCCGCCGCGTCAACGGATAACAGCACAGCCCGATCAACAGCGCCGACACATGGCCGATCGCGGTGAAGTTGATATTGCTCACCAACGCGGCGCCACAGTAGATGAACGCCGCACCCAGGTACAGCCACCGCCACGGCCGCGCGATGCGATACGCCAGTACGGCGCCCACCCCGGCGAGGAAGTAGCTCACCCCGATGTCGCGGACATGGACGAGCCGTTCAGGCGCGAGGTGATCGTGGATCGCCAGGTACAGCAAGCCCTCGCTGATGTAAGTCGCCAGCACATGAGAAATCAAACCGACTGCAAGCCAACGAATTTGGCCGAGCCAGCGTTCGGCCGGCGCAAGAATGAGGGTGAAGAGCACCAGGTACGGGGTCCAGAACCGTCCATCGATCCAGAACAGGCTCGTGAATAACACGTAGAGCGGATCGGTCCCCAGATGGTGGATGTTGGTCGAGCTCTGGACCAGGAGGTCATGCAGCTCCCGACCATGTGTCTGGCGCTGGATGATCGTGGTGACGAGCAGAATCGCCAACCACGCGTACGTCAGCGGGGCGCTGCGAACATATCGCCACACCGCCGCCGACCATGACTTCAGACGCACGGTAACCAGTATGGACACGGCGGCTGGACGTTCGCCGAGATTGTGCCGAAGACAAGGAATGTCGCCCGGCCCGGCGGGCGAGGACACCGCGAATCACCTTGACATGACAGGTTTTTGCATACAAAAAAACCTACGTTGACGCGCGGCAAGGAGCTTGACGGCGTCCCATTACCATGCCGGAAACTCACAGCCACTACTCCGGCTTCCCGTGGGATACTCACTGGATGGGCGGCGCGTCGCGGCACGATATGACCCGAACTCCGGTCGACGAACTGTCGGCATTCGAAGTGGCAACCCGAGATCTGGTGGGCGTTGCGCTGCGCAGCGTGGAGCAACTGGAGATCTCGCTCCCGCAATTCCGGCTGCTGCTCGTGCTGCAGGAGCACGGGAAGTCGACATCGACAGAGTGCGCCCAGGCGCTCGGCGTGGTCGGATCGACGGTGACCCGGCTGGCCGATCGGCTGGATGCCTCCGGTCATCTGGTTCGCGGTTCCGACCCCACCAACCGCAGCGTCGTCACGCTGTCGCTGACCGACCGCGGACGCAAACTGGTTCGGCAGATCACCACCCGACGCCGGCGCGAACTGAGTCGAGTACTGGACCGCCTCGACCCGACCGAGCGCGCAGCGTGCGCCGCGACGTTGCGGAGCTTCCACGAGCTAGTCACCGATGACGACCACGACGACCTGAACCGGCCGATACCGCTGTAGAAATATCGCCCCGAAAAGGCGATTGACAAACTCGTGCCGCAAGAGATGTTGTGGCACACAACGTTTGTGGACTGTTGCGATTTGGTGCGGCGATTTCCCGGGACAGTGCACCTGATCGGGCCTAGTGTCAGCCAACATGGAATCGAACAACGATGACATGACCGAAACCGATCGCAATCAGCGCGGCAAATTATCGAGACGTTCGATGCTGGGGGGCATCGCGGCCGCCGGAGTCGGTGCGGCCGCCGTGGGTGCTTTGGCCTCCGGCTGCGACGACACCGGAAAGCCGACTGCCAGCGGACACACCGGCCCGCCCGACTACGGCACGGGCATCAACGAGGGCTTCAACGGGAAGATCGAACTGGACATTCGTGATTCGAAACCGGATTGGAAGCCCTTCGAGCTCAAGCACGCGCCCGAGGGTGCACCCAACGTCCTGGTGGTGCTCTATGACGACACCGGCATGGCCTCATGGTCACCCTATGGCGGCAGGATCAACATGCCGACGCTGCAAAAGTTGGCCGACAACGGACTCACCTATTCGCAGTGGCACACCACGGCGCTGTGCTCGCCCACCCGGTCCTGCCTCTTGACCGTCCGTAATCACCATGTGAATCGGTTCGCGAGCATCACCGAGGGTTCCGAAGGTTTCCCGGGCACGGCAGCCCGCCTGCCCGCGCAGTGCGCGACGGTCGGCCAGGTGCTCCAGGAGAATGGCTACAGCACCTTCTGGGTCGGCAAGAACCACAATGTGCCCGAAGAGGACGTCTCCAGCGGCGGCAGCAAATCAGAGTGGCCGCTGCAGAAGGGATTTGACCGCTTCTACGGATTCCTCGGTGGGGAAACCAACCAGTGGTATCCCGGCCTGACCGAAGACAATCGGTTCATAGACCAGCCGTATACCCCTGAACAGGGTTACCACTTGTCGAAAGACCTTGCCGATCAAGCGCTCCGAATGTTGCGCGATCAACGGTCCAGTAACCCCTCCAAGCCCTGGTACATGTGGTTCTGCCCCGGCGCGAACCACGCGCCACACCACAGCCCCGAGGAGTACTCGGCCAAATACAAGGGCAAGTTCGACGACGGCTACGAGGCCTACCGCGAATGGGTGCTCAACCGAATGATCGACAAGGGCATCATGCCCAAAGGCACTGAGCTGACCCCGATCAATCCACTGCCAGAAGACGTGGCCGTGGAGGCGGACGCGGTACGCCCATGGGATTCCCTGAACGCAGACGAGAAGAAGCTGTTCTCCCGGATGGCGGAGGTGTTCGCCGGCTTCTCCGAGTACACCGATGCCCAGGTCGGCCGCGTGGTCGACTACCTGGAGCAGACCGGACAGCTGGACAACACCCTCATCTTCTACTGCGCCGACAACGGCGCATCAGGTGAGGGGTCGCCCAACGGCTCGGTCAATGAGAACAAATTCTTCAACGGGTACCCCGACGACTTGGCCGAGAACATGAAGATGATCGACAAGCTCGGCACTCCCGATACCTACAACCACTATCCGACGGGCTGGGCGGTGGCGTTCTCCACACCGTTCCAGATGTTCAAGCGCTATTCGCAGTTCTCCGGCGGAACCTGCGACCCGATGGTGATCCACTGGCCCAAGGGCATCAAGGCCAGGGGTGAGGTGCGCCATCAGTACCACCACGCAACTGACGTTATGCCAACCATTCTCGACGTCGCGGGTATAGAGATGCCGGAGGAGTATCGCGGCATCAAGCAGTACCCGATAAATGGGGTGTCGATGCGGTACACCTTCGACGGTGCCGATGCGCCCACCACCAAGAAGCGTCAGTACTACGCGATGCTGGGCACCCGCGGGATCTGGCAGGACGGCTGGAAGGCGGCGGCGCTGCACGCACCGATCAGCGGCAAGGGCCATTTCGATCAGGACAAGTGGGAGCTGTTCCACGTCGACGAGGATCGTTCCGAGTCGAAGAACGTGGCCGATCAGAATCCGGCCAAGCTCAAGGAGCTGGTCGACGCGTGGAACGAGGAGGCCAAGAACAACTACGTGCTTCCCCTCGACGACCGCACCGCGGTCGAGCTGATCACCATCGAGCGGCCGCAGTTCGAACCGTCCCGCACTCGTTACCTCTATTACCCGGAGACCGCGCCGGTGCCTGAGGGCGTGGCGGCCAACATCCGCGGCCGGTCCTACAAGATCATCGCCGACGTCGACATGACCAAGGACGCTCAGGGCGTGCTGTTCGCGCACGGTTCACGCTTCGGCGGGCATGCCCTGTTCATCAAGGACAACAAGCTGCACTACGTCTACAACTTCCTGGGCATTCAACCCGAGCAGGTCTTCGTCTCCGGTCCGCTGCCGGAGGGCAAGCACGCACTGGGCATGGAGTTCAAACGGGAAGGAAAGGGCCCGAACGGCGAATCCACCGGCACCACAATCCTTTACGTGGACGGCAAGGAAGCGGCCAGGGGTCCGATGCGGGCACAGATCGGCAAGTTCGCGCTCGCCGGCGACGGGTTGTGCGTGGGGTTCGACAGTGGCGACAACGTGTCGTCGCTGTACCAGAATCCGGGTCGGTTCACCGGCGGCACCATCAGAGGCGTCGCGGTCGACGTCAGCGAGGAGTCCTACGTCGACCTCGACAAGGAAGCCCAGGCCGCGTTCGCGACGGACTGAGTCCAAACGGGAGTTCCCCTAGCCGCCCGAGCATTCCCGCTCGGGCGGCTAGGGGGCCAGGAAATGGCCCTCCGCTTTTCGACACGTCGCTGATTCGCCAAAGTACGTCCAACTCCGCAACTCCCGTCGTCCAGGCGAATTCCCGCTGTTGCGATCACAGCGCAGCGAACGAACGCGGTCTATGCAGATTGGGACAGCCGCGCACTGTCACACGCTCATTCGGGGCAGCGCGACCGATGCCACACAGGAACTGGTTTCAGTTCGGTGCTGATGAATCCCGCTCGTAGGCAACATGTTTGAATTTTGAACCTTCATGCGCGCCGCCGATCGAGCTGCCGAACCAGTAAATCCCCAGTTCACCGGCGTGATATCGACGCGCGCACACGTCGCGACTTCAATCGAAATTTCCCGAGATCATGTTCCTAGAGCCTCTCACTGGCTACCTTCAGGCGTCCCCAGCCCGTGCCAGGAAGGAACACACCTTGCAAATCTCCCTACGGCCCTACATGACCGCGGGTTTCACCCCGGCGGGAGTGCCAGCGCCATCCCGGCTACACCCATTGCGCCGCCCCCGCTAACAGCGTCGGCCACACACGTCTCGGCCGCATCCATCGCTTCCACCGCAGCGGCCACTAGCTCCGCCGACCCGTCGCCCGCTGGTGGCACGTCATCGGAACAACGGCGGAGGACATCGGCAAACTCGGCATTTCTGCAACTGCCGAACTGGCGACGGTCGACGAAGGCGTCGAAGAAAATCGGCCCCTGGCAAGCGCTTTCATCACACCGACCCGTCTGCCATCTTCACATCTCAGCTATTCGTCGAAATAGCTTGTGCAAGTTCATACTTCGACACAGTAACGCCTTTGCGCGTCGGCCCGAACATCGGCATCCAGTTCGGAAAAAGCAACCTCACCAACGTCCAACGTCATCTACGTCTAGAAGGGGAAGTCCAAGTGGAAGTATCCGTTCGTTCATATCTCTCCGCCACCACCGCGCTTGTTGGTGCCGGTGCGATAGCTCTGAGTCCCGTCAGTCCCGTTGATTCCAATCTGAGTGATCTGCGGGCTCCTGTGGTGGAGTCGGATGTCGGGTTGGTCGCGGCACCGTTCCCGTTGCAGACCGTGTTGAACACCGCCATCAACTCGGCGAACAACGTGTATGCGGTGGGGCAGGGAATGTGGGCGTTGCCGGCGCCTCTGTTGCGGCAGGTGGCTGCCAATCTGATCCAGTACGCCTCGATTGAAGTCGGTGCTTTTCAGTCGGCGGCCAATGCTGCGGTGGGGTATTTCGGGACCGACTTCCCAGAGATCATGCAGAACGCGATCGCTGCGTTGGACTCCGGTGATTTCGATGCGTTCATGAGCGGTGTGAACAACGCGACCTTCTCGTTGTTCTATCAGGTGTTGATGCCGATGCAGTCTGCGATGGCGATCCCGCAGCACGTTGTGGCCAGCCTGTCGGCCACGGTCACCTACGTCACGGGCGCTTTTGTGACCGCTTTGGGGGCCGCGGCGCTGATGGGGACGCTTCCCGCGGTCACCGCTGCGGCCGGTTCCGGCATGCAGGCCATCTATGACCAGGCCAGCGGTGGTAATTGGTTGGGGACGGTTGCTGCTGTGGTTGACCTGCCTGCCGTGGTGACCAACGCGGTCCTCAACGGGGTGAACCAAGTCGGGGGCCTGCTGGGGCCGGCCAACAGCATCATCGCTGGCGGCGGCATATTAGGTGCGTTTGCGCAGACGCTGCCCAGTGGACTGGCTTCGGCGATCATGGCCCCGGGCGCACAGAACATCGCGACCGGGGGCACGGTGGAAGCGGCGATGCAGGATTTTGCCACCCAACTAAGCACCGAGTGGCCCACGCCCGACGAGTTGGCGGCCATCCCGACGGGTATCACGGCAGGGCTGCAGGGCCTGCCACAGGCAATGCTGAATGTGGCCGGTAATGCGTTGGGCGGGTTGATCGGTGGCGGTGGTTTTGCTGCGTTCGCCCCGGCGGAACAGGTCGTGGAGCTGAGCCTGTCGGGTGACGTGGCGCCTTCCGCCACGGCTGCACGTAGTGATGTGGCGTCCTTGACCGCGGCCGTCGGTGGTGGGGTGGCCGACCGGCCGGCTGGTGTGAATCTTGGCGGCTTCGATATGGGGGGCGGTGGACTGATTGGGATGTTCATCGGTAACGGGACTGCTGAGAACCCCAACGCCGGGATCCTGATCGGGAAGGGCTACAGCTACGGCACGGTGGCCGGGGACTGCACGTCGACCTGTGATGGTGGCAACGGCGGGATGTTGTTCGGCACGGGCGGCAACGGCTTCGGCGGTGGGACCGGTGGCAGCGTCGGCCTGATCGGCAATGGCGGCGTCGGCGGTGCGGGCACCCTTGAGCATCTAAATGGTGGTGTTGGCGGTAAGGGCGGCATCTTCGGCAACGGCGGCGCCGGAGGCGCCGGGTTCGGCAACGGCAACGGTGGTAGCGGTGGCAATGCCGGGGTGTTCGGCAACGGTGGCACCGGCGGTGCGGCCGGTGGGAGCGGCGGGACCGGCGGTACGGGCGGTCTGGGTGGTTTGTTCGCCGGCAACGGTGGTACCGGTGGGTTCGGTGCCGGCGCTGGTGGTGACGCTCGCGCCATCGGCAACGGCGGCACCGGCGGCGCCGGCAACGTCAACAACCCCACTGGCGGTGACGGAGGCACCGGTGGCGCGGTGTTCGGCAGCGGCGGCACCGGCGGTGCCGGCGCGTTCGGCAGCACCGCCACCGGCGGGGTGGGCGGTACCGGTGGTCGGGGCGGTGACGCGATCTCCCTGGTCGGCAACGGCGGTACCGGCGGGGAGGGCGGCAGATCTCAAGCGGCTCGGGGCAAGACCGGCGGTACCGGCGGTGACGGTGGCTCCGGTGGAAAGGTCTTCGGCCAGGGCGGTACCGGCGGGCAAGGCGGCACCGGCAGTGTAGCTGGATCTATCCAGGGCACCGGCGGTACCGGCGGGAATGGCGGTAGCAGCACCGGAATCCTGGGCACCGGCGGTAACGGCGGCACCGGCGGCACCGGCGGTGCCGGCGGTGCCGTCGCCACCACGCACACCGGTAACGGCGGTAACGGCGGTAAGGGCGGTGCCGGCGGACTCAACGGCGGCGCGGGCGGCGCCGGGGGCACCGGGGGCACAAGCTCCAATTCCCAACCCGCCGGGACCGGCGGCACCGGCGGCGTCGGAGGCACGGGCTTCGGCGGCAAACGCCCCGGCAGCACCGGAAAGCCCGGCAGCGGACCCTCCGGCGTACAGGGCGGAAAAGGTGGAAAGGGTGGAGCCGGAGGCGGCCTCTGACCCACCCCAACCCCACCAATGCAGTCAAAACATCAGTGGCCCAGCATGATCCACTGCACCCAGTCGTGAATTCGGTCTAGACATCGCGAGCTAGCCCAGTCATGACAACAACGATCCACCCCCTCCGGTCCCCAACGGAGGGGGTGGGTTGCGTTGTAGTTCAGTATTTTTCGCTTCCCGCAGAGGGTTCATACCCCCTTTGCCTCTGCGTGGCAGCATTGGAACTGAAATGCTCTGCAAATTAAAGAGATTCAGCCATAGCCTCTGCTAGCATCGCGCCTATGACGACTCGCGCCCGCTCGGTTGAACGTGCACCAGCTCAAGAGCCCAGTCGCACACCTTTCATCGTGGCGATCGTCGCGTTGGTGGCGGCGTCGGGCGCAGCAGGCGTCGCGATCTGGGCTCTGTTGGATAAGACCGAGGCATCCAACGGCGCCGTGCCGGCGACACCGGCCCCGCCTACCTCCGAACAGATGAGTGCCGCCCGCACGCGCACCTGCGACAACTTCAAGAAGGTCGCCTCCGGGGTCGCCATCCAGACGCACACTCGGCCGGAAGATAATCCCACCTCGGGGCAGGCCGTCGCGGCGAATGCCCGGTTGTCGATGCTCGGCGGTGGCACGTACCTGCTGAACAATATGGATCCGGCCGCACCCAGCGGCCTCAACGATGCGGTCAAAGAATTCGCCGGGACCCTGCAGGCGGTTGCGGTGAACGCGCTGGCCGGCATCGGCAACGATGCGCCCGACCAGGCCGGCTTGCTGCAGAAGGCGCAATCCGAGACCGAGCGGATCGAAGTGCTCTGCAAGTAGTCGGTGCCGCCCGTCAGGGCCGCCGGGTCGATAGCGGCAAGGGGCCCACATCGAATCCGACAGCTCGATAAACTCCGCTTCGGTTTGACCGACGCAACAGCGTCCGGGCGACCCAGGAGGACCGTGACATGCGTCGACAGCGATGGGATGGCAAGCGACCCCTGTCCCCGCGAATAGTGCTGGGGCAGAGGGTCGCGGCGAATCACGATCTATCCTTCCGGTTCCCGACCGAACAGGTCGATGCCGAGACGGATTGGTGCTGCTTGGACACCAGTCACCACCTGATCTATGTGCACCGGGTCGGCCAGTTGCGCTCGATGGAATTCGACGTCGACTGGGGGCCGTCCGGTCGGGCTGTCCTGCGCAAGGGCGACATCTGGGTGATCCCCGCCGGGCACCGGTGCTCATCGCTGGTCTATGGCGACACGGCAAGTTACTGCGAGATCGCCATGCCTGTAGGGATGTTCGGCGATGTAGCCCTTGAACCCCGGATCAACCATCGCGACCCGTTGCTGCAGGATCTGGTCGAGACGGTCTACAACGTCGCCGACCGCGATGATGTCGTCGCGCGGTTACTCAGAGACTCGGCGATCGAGACGCTGCGGTTGATGCTGTCCGATTCGTACACGCCGGTGCGCACCCGCCGCCAGTACGGACCCCATCACCTGGACGCCGAAACCTGCTCATTGCTCGTCGAGTATCTGGAGGACGGTCTCGACACCGAGATCACGCTGGAATCGCTTGCTGCGCTGGCAAAAATGCCGGTGAACACCTTCCTCAAGGCGTTCCGCACGGCGTTTCACAGATCGCCCTATCAATACCTGCTGGACCGCCGCATCGGCCGCGCCAAGACCCTGCTGCTGACGACCAGCTACACCATCACCGAGATCAGCACGATGGTGGGCTTCGCGGCGCAGAACCAGTTCACCACCGCGTTCCGGCGCCGCGTCGGAGTGTCGCCCCGCGACTACCGCACATTGCCGTGATTGGCGACGAGCAGCGGCCCGCCAATCTCACTGACCACCCGATCCGCCGATGCCGAATCCGGACGCGACTACTTTGGTCAGGGAACCCTGACGATAGGAACGGCCGTGGACTCCGACACGATCTGGCGCAATGTCGATGAGCAGCGTGGACAGCTCGCCGATCTTCTCGACACCTTCCAACCCCACCAGTGGTCGACACCGTCACTGTGTGCCGGCTGGACGGTGCGTGAGGTCGCGATCCACATCACGCAGTCCCACGCCAGCATCGGCGAGATGTTGCCGGCCGCGCTCAAGTCGGGCTTCCGGTTCGACGCCATGGTCCGCCGGGCCGCCCAGGACGATCCCGCCGACCCGCCTGCCATCACGGCGCGGCTGCGCGCCATGGCGGGTTCGCGGAAGCGGCCGCCGATGACCAAGGAAGTCGATCCGCTGTTGGATGTGCTGATCCATACCCAGGACATCTGCATCCCGCTGGGCATCGACCGTCCGATGCCCACCGACGCGGCCGTGGCTGTCGCGGAACGGTTGTGGCACATGAAGTTCCCGTTCGCGCCGCAGCGCGATCTACCGGGCTATCGCTTCGTGGCCACCGATGCTGATTTCGCCGTGGGGCCGGATTGGGGTGGGCGCCGCGAGGCACCGATTCGTGACATCGTGCTGATGCTCTCGCGGCGACGCGATGTGCCCGACGCCGAACGCGAGGCCGACGGCGAGTCCGAAGTGGACTAGCGGCCGTTCTGCACCTCGTGCAGCCGTTTGTACAGGCCGTCCTGGCCCATCAAGGTCTGATGATCGCCGCTCTGTGAAATACGCCCGTCTTCGAGCACCAGGATCCGGTCGGCCACCGCGGCAATGAAATCCAGGTCATGGCTGACCACCACGCAGGTGCGGTCCTTGGCGTAGCCACGGATCACCCCGATCATGCGGGCCCGCTCGTCGGCGTCGAGGTTCTCGGTCGGCTCGTCGAGCAGCAGGACTTCGGGCCGGCGCAACAGACAACGCGCGAGGGCGATCAGGCGCTTCTGCCCGCCGGAGGGGATCTGAACGTCCACCACCGTGTCGTAGCCGTCGTGCATCTGGGTCGTGATGATCGAGTGGATGTGGGCTTCGGTGCAGGCTTCCTCGATGTCGGCATCGGTGGCGTCCGGCCGCGCCAACCGGATGTTCTCCCGGATGGTGTCCTTGGTGAAGAACGGGAACTGGGCGAGTTTGGACACCTGATCGCGCAGCGACTCTATGGTTACGGTCGAAATATCATTGCCGTCCAACAGAATTCGTCCATGTTGGGGATCCCGGAACCGCAGCAGCAGGTTGAACACCGTCGACTTGCCCGACCCGATACCGCCGACCAGTCCTACCGTCTCCCCCTCGGCGATCGAAAACGACAGCCCTTCGACGATGTTCCGACCGGGCGTGTAGGCGAAGGTCACGTCCTCGAAAACCACGTTGCCGTGCACCTCACCCAGCGCTACGGCATCCTCGGCTTCGTGCACCGAGGGCTTCGTGTCCAACAGTTCGTAGGTGGACGTCACATTCGGCGCCAGGGCCTTGTATGTGGTGTAGGCCCCGAGAACCCGTTGTGCGGCACTGAACATCACCGGAACCACACCCGCGAAGACCAAAAGTCCTGCGAATGTCAGTCCGAAGTGTCCGCTGAGCCCGACGCCGACCAGGAGCACGACCACGGTGCTGAGCGCGACGAAGATCTGTGAGCCGTTGACGGTGGCCTGCATCCACACCACCGAGGCCGCCGATCCCTTGGCGGCCTCCTCCGAGACGGCATGAAATCGCTTGCTCCGGAGCGGTTGCGCGTTGAACGTCTGGATCTCGGCGATCCCGCTGATCGTCTGCTCGACCTCGGCGGCCATCGCCCGCTCGGCATTCATCACCCGGTGCATCACCGCCTGTACGTGGCGGCCGGCGAATCTGAGGGTGATCAGCGCCAGCGGCGTGAGTACCAGTGCGGCCACCGTCATCTGCCACGAGATGGCCAGCAGGTAGCTGATCACTACCACCAGCACTGCCGCATCGATCAGCGGCGGCAGCAGACAGTCGGTCAGAAGCCGTTGCACACCGGCAGATTCCGTCATCACCCGGTGCATCAGCTCGCCGCTGCGTGAGGCCAGAAAGAAATCCAAGGACAGCGACTGCATGTGGTCGTGGACGCGCTGGCGGATGTCCACCAGCAGCACCCGTTCGACCTTCGCGCCGATCCATGCGTTGACGAAATACATGAGCTGGGTCAGGACCAGCGATGACGCCCAGACAGCCAAAAGCACCGCGAACGGCACCGTCACGGCCAGAGAATGCAGCACCCCGTCCTGGCGGGCCACCAGCGGACCGCGCAAATCCCATACGCTGCTGAGGTTTCCGCTGTTCCCGGCGTCGGCGATGACCTGGACCATCGGCCCGAAGGCGGCCACGGTGATATAGGGCAGCGCCGAGGCGATCCCGCCGATCACCAGCAGCAGGGCCAGCACTCCCCGGACCGCGCGGAGCATGCTCAGACTGCGCCACACCATATGCAGCGACGACGCCACTGTGGCCACCGGCACCCCCTTTTCCCGCGAAGGCTATCGTGCGGGTTCAGTCGCTGTCGCGCGGAGCATCCGGCACCGTGGCGGGCGCTTCGTCGTCGAAGAACTGCCGGATCGCAGCGAATCCCCCGTGCCGGGATGCCTCGTAGGCCCAGATCGCGGCGATGATCGGCAGCGGCCCGAACGCCACCCACCACCGCGCCGACGGTGGGACCAGCTCGGCGATCACCTGGGCGCTGGACTGATCGTCGACGACGGCAGGCAACCATTCGTGCAACAGGATGGTCAGCATCCGCGTCGCCTCGAACGGTCCGGCGATGGTGGCCAGCACCCAACTCAGGCACGCGATGATCAGCGCCCACGGCCAGGCCAGCAGCAGCGACTGGTCGTCGACGATGTCGGCGGCCGAGCGGATCGATTCGGCGATGAACGAGAACCCGAGCGCCACCAGCAGCACACCGATCTGCGCGGCCAGCAGGTCGTCGAGCACCGAGTTGGCCAACTCGTCGCCGCTGCGCGTCGGCAGGCCGAACGCCAGCGACAGCAGGCCGGCCAGCAGGGCCAGCAGCGTCAGCGCCGATGTGGAGTCGTCGATGCGCATGAACGAGTCGGTCAGGATGCGCATCACCAGGCGCGACGAGGACGACGGCCGGGTGCGGTACAGGATCATCACCACCAGGCCGGAGATGACGATCGCGATCAGCCAGGCCACCACGGCGGCACAGATGATCACCAGTGCCAGCGAGCCGATGACCGGGACCAGTTGCTCGTTGGCGGTCTCCCCGTTGCGAACCACGAGCAGGGGCACCAAACCGATGGCCACCACTCCCAGGGCGCGCACCAGGATCGGCAGGGTGAATCCGGCGATGTCACCGGCATCGAAGTCGGGATCGGTGCGGCGGATCGCGGCGATCTCGGCGCTCATCACAGATCGCGCCCGGCGGAACGACATTCTGCGCGCCACGAGGGGAATCTAAACGGCGCAGCGCTCCCTGGTCTTGGGGACACGCCACGCTCAGCGCAGGTAGAGCTCGCCGCCGGTCGGGTAGCCGCCCCCCTTGGTGGTGAGGTGGACATGGTCGTAGTGGCCGTAGCCTCCGGCCTTGGCCCCGCCGTCGGGCGTGTAATAGGTGCCCCGCCAGATGGCGTCCTGCAGGGCGAACCGGTCGGCGTTCTTCAGGGCGTAGGCGACGATCCGGTTGCCGAGTTCGATGCCGTGGGCGCTGCCGGGGTTGGGGATCATCACGTCGAGCGCCAGACCGTTGGGGTGCCAGCGCAGCGCGTCCGGCCGGACGCCGCCGATGTCATGGATCTCCGGGAAGTCGGCGCTGACGCTGCGCGACGCGAGGATGGTTTTGACCTGCAGGCCGCGCTCCGGGGCATCGCCGACGGGCAGCAGCTGCGGGATGTTGATGACGCGCCAGCGGGACGCCGTGGCGGGCGGCGCCTGCTCGGCGCTCAGGCCCACGGTCTGCGCGACGACAGGGGACGCGGATGCGGACGGCGCGGTCACGATCTGCAGGCAGCACGGCGGCTCCTGGGCCGGCGCGGGTGCCGCGACAGGTTTGACCGAGTCGGAAAAGGGGGATGGAGGAGCATCACTGCCGCCTGCGAAGAACGCAGCGACCGGCGCGATGATCGCAGCCGCTACAGCCGGCAGTTTGCGCTGACCGGGGCTGGCTAATACGTGTCGGCCCACACGGGCACCATACGGGTACTTATCTGGCGTTGCAGCAACCACTCCTCTGTTCTGAGAGTTTCCTCAGAAACCTGTCAAGGACATTTGCGGCGTGTTTACGCAGGTCAAAGGTCACGAATTGGTCACGGGCGCGCGGACCTTTTTAAGGACCGCCATCACGTGGTGGCAGGTATTTCAATGCAAAAACAACCTCGGTCCTGCCTCCCGGTCGTTACGCTCCTGTCCAGATTTACGGAGCCGCAAATCGCCCAGGAGGTTGTCTCGTGTGGCGATGAAGCCCTGGAATGACGACCGGCCGCTCACCCGACGCGTGGTGTTGGGCGAGACGGCCGTGGCCACTCGCGGCCTGTCCCTGCGATTCGCCACCGAGCAGATCGACACCACGACCGATTGGTGCTGTTTCGACGACTCCCGTCACCTGGTCTTCGTGCACCGCGCCGGACGTCTGCGCTCGATGGAGACCGATCTGGACTGGGGCCCATCGGGCCGGGCGCTGCCGAGCGTGGGCGACGTGTGGGTGGTGCCGGCCGGGGACAAGTGCGCGTCACTGGTCGAAGGGGACACCGCGGGATACTGCGAGATCGCCATCCCGGATCACCTGCTCGGCGAGACGACGCTGATTCCGCGGGTCAAGCACCACGACCCGCTGATTCATCAGATGGTGGAGCGCATCCACGACGTCGCCGATCGCAAAGACGCGGTCGCGCGTCTGCTCACGGCGTCGATCGGTGAAACCCTGCGACTGCTGATCACCGACAACTACACGGAGTCCGTCCAGCGCCGGACCGAGCGCAAGGCCGACGTCCTGGATTCAGCCACCCGTTCGATGCTCATCGCGTTCCTCGAAGACAGCATGGATTCCGAGATCACTCTGGAAACACTTGCGCGGCAGGCGAAAATGTCGGTGGGCGGCTTCATCAAGGCATTCCGGGCAGCGTTTCACACCACCCCGTACCAGTTCCTGCTGGAACGACGGATCGAACGCGCCAAGTCCCTGTTGCGGAACACATCGCATACCGTCACCGAAGTCAGTGCGATGGTGGGGTTCTCGACGCCCAATCATTTCGCCACCGCGTTCCGGCGCCGCGTCGGGGTCTCGCCGAGCACCTACCGCGACCATCGCTGAGAGCACGGCCGTCGGCCGATCTAAGTCAATAATTCGAACGTGCAAAAGAATGCGAATGTCGTTCGGCGACTTTCCAGATACCTTCGCGCGGTCAGCAACAGCTGACATCCCCGCTGTTGCGAAGGAGACCTTCTTGAACCTCGCTCTACGGCCGTATATGACGGCCGGTGTCGCCTTGGTCGGCGCCGGCGTCATCGCAGTCACCCCGGTGGCCGCGCCCCCGCCTGAAATGCAATCCCACTCGATACAACTCAGCGCGGCGATCGATGACCCCATCGAGGTCTTCTCCCCGGTATTCGCCCAGGCGAGCACCGTGATTCAGAATGCGATCCAAGCCGAGATAGACGATCCGTTCCCCATCATCGTCGGGCTGGCCGGCAAGCTCGCCAAGGACGGCAAAACGCTTGGTGACATCGCCAGTACGCTCGGCCAGTCCTACGCCGGGCTGGTGGCCGGCCTCCCGGGGGCATTGACCACCTACGCGCAGAAACTGGCGGCCGGCGATTTCACCGGGGCAATCGGTGCGTTCATGCCTATCGCCATGGGACCGTTCATTACCACGTTCATGCAGGTCATGAACTTGCAGAGCTTCGTGAAGACCCAGTTCGATGTCGCGAGGGATTTGACCGGTGCCGCGATCCTGACCGCCTGGTCTCTCGGGCCTGGTCAACTACTGTCGGTGTACGGCGTCATCGGCGCGGTAACCAATACGCTCGGCGATCTCGTAAAGGCAGTGCCCACAGGCGATCCCGGCACGATCGTCAACGTCATCCAACACGGCATCGCCAATATTGCAACCGCGACTCTCGGCGCAGTCGATTTGTACCGATTTGTCGTTGACGACGCGCGAACCAAGTTCCGCGACATCCTCAACCCGCCGCCGCCGGAGCCCGAAGAGCTCACCGCTGCGGTCACCTCGAAGGTGACGGCGCTGTCACTGCCCGCCGCCGAGGCTCCGGCAATCGAGGCGCCTGTCACAGCACACGTAAGCGAAACCACCAGCGGCACAACAGTGAGCGACGCGGCAGCCTCATCGGCGGCAGAAGCAACTGAAGCAGGTCCCGCGGCGGCCGCCTCGGACACTTCAGCGGAAACAGTCAGACCGGCCGTGCGCGAGAGCCTCGTCGCTGTGCCCGGGAAGGCCGGGATAACAAGCACGACCAAGAAACCCGCCGCCAAGTTCGTCTCGGAGGTACGCGACGGAATCTCCGCCACGGTCAACAAGATTGGCGAAGACGTGAAGAAGACACTCGCCAAGCCTGAGAAAAAGTCAACGAGTGCTTCAGCCCATGCCGACAAGGCGGGCGACGCCGGCTGACACCGACGCGCCGGCCCCTCCTAGGCGAGGGGTCGGCGCACGTCCGGCGATCACGAACGCTGACGGTAACCACTGGGCGAGATTCCCACGCGCCGCCGGAATGCGTTCGCGAAGTGACTCGGCGTGGAAAACCCCACTGATGACGCGATTTCCGCGACGGTCTGCGAGGTGGTCAGCAGCAATGTCTTCGCGCGTTCGATCCGCAGGTCCAGCAGGAACTGGTACGGCGTGGTGTGAAAAGCACGACGGAAAGCACCGATGAATCCTTGAACAGGCATCCCGGCCAGCCGCGCCAGAGCGTCCAGATGGATCTCCGAATCCAGGCCGTCGTTGAGATGCTCGACCAGCATCTTGCGCGTAGCGGTGTCGAAGACCCGATGTTCGCGCGCCTTCGGCGGCGCCTCGGCATACTTGTCCCTGATCAACAGGCGCATGGTCTCGGCGACGGAGTCGGTGAGCAACCGCGCGATCGCATCATCCCGATCGGCGACGGTGTAGATCTCCTCGACCAGGTGCTGCATCAGCAGATCCCGGTACTTGATGCGGGGTAGCAACGCGGTGTCGCCGATCACCCGACGCGGAATGGCGATCTCGCAGTATCCCGCGACATCGCCCTGCACCAACGCCGCGCATGGAATACCGGCGGGCTTCCACCACACGTCCCCCGATGTCGGCGGCACTTGCCCGGACGGCCCCCAATCGAGCGCGGTCTGCATCGAATGCATTGCGCCGCCGCGGTATACGTACACCAGATGATGGGTGTCGCTGAAGCTGCACCAATCCGTGGGCTCCGTTATCCGCTCAGTCCCGAACGTGAACGACAGCCCCCGAGCCGCGACATCCTTCTGCTCCAGCACGACGCGCGGAGTCAGCGGCCGGCCACCATCCCACGGCTTCAATCCCATGCGAAAACCCCCAGGCACAACAATCGCGATCGGCGCCAGGCTACGCCCCCGACGGCCCGAAACCGACCGATTGACCCGAGTCGCCCCATCTCGAAGCCCTTGACCGGAATATTTCGCAAGGCAAACAGAATGTGAATGCGGTCTCGCGGTTCAGACCGTACTTTTCGGCCCGTCAGTGACAACTGACACCCTCATCTGAACCGAAGGAGACCGAGTTGAGTCTCGCTCTACGACCCTACGTAACCGCAGGCGTCGCCCTCGTCGGCGCCAGCGTCATTGCGGCCACCCCGATAAGTCCTCCCCCGATTGACTTCGACGCCGCCCTACCGCAAGTTTCGACGGCGTCGGTGGAACTCACTGCCGCCGTCGATCCCATCGCGGCTTGGGCGAACTTGTTCACACACACACCCGAGAACTTGTTGGCGCTAGGCAATCTGATAGCCAAGAATCCCGCCCCAATCCTCGGGCAGATCGTCGCCAACTGGTCGGGCTACGGCCAAACGCTGGGAACAGCACTCCAAACGGCCGGGACGGCTCTCAGCACCTATCTGACGATCACTCTGCCCACTGCCCTTCAGAAGTTCTCCAATCAGCTGATGTCCGGTGATATGCAAGGCGCCGCACAGACGTTCGTCGACGCCATTACCAGCCTGGCCTACGGCGCAGGGCTCCCGATGCTGAACGTCTTCAGCATCCCCGTCCACATCACGCAAAACTTCGCGAATGTGGTCGCTACCCTGGGCCCGAACCTCATGGGGGTGGTGGCTAACGTCGGCCTCAGCGCTGTGGCGATGGTGGTTGGCACCAGCTACGCGGCAGGCGACAGTGCCCGAGCGGTCGTAGACGCGATCAAAGACGGGGACCCGGTCGGGGCATTCAACGCGCTCGCAGCCATGCCCGCGATCGTCGCGGACGCCCTAATCAATGGCTACGACAGTCCAGCCAGGGGCATCCTCGCCCCCGGGCTTCTCTCTTTCGAGCATCCCCCAACACCCGACACGCCGCCCTGGGAGGGCTGGTGGTCCGACGGCCCCATCGCAAGACTGCTGAACAGCCGCCTGACGATCGCCAAGGCGATCGGTTGGCAAGATCCGGCAACACCTCCCGCGCTGTCAGGGCTGTTTGGAACCGGCTCCAAGGCAACCACGTTGTCACCGAAGGCTACGGTTCCGGATGCTGTAACGGCACCGACGGTGACGCTGTCGACAGATCCGGCACCAGCCGCACCTGAGACTGAAACTGCTTCTCCGGAATCAGCTGCGACAGAGGATGTTACGCCCAAACCCGCCAAGCAGGCGGCAACTTCGCTCGTCCGCCAGAGCTTGGTCGCAACCCCCGGCAAGCCCGGCGCTCTCGGCACCACCAACAAGCCGGCCGAAAAGGTGGCCTCGGATGTCCGCGACGGAATCTCGGCCACCGTCAACAAGATCGGCGAAAGCGTCAAGAAGGCCTTCGCCAAGCCCGAGAAAAAGTCAGCGAGCGCGTCCACCGGTGCCGACAAGAATTCCGGTTCCGGCAGTTCGGGAGATGCCAAGTAGCACCGACGCAGGCGCCCCCGCCCTCGCCTAACGGCCGGGCGGGGGTCGACTGCCACGTGAAGCCGCTTCTACGGCACGGTCACCACCGCGGCGATCGAACGCGATCTGCACCGAATGCATTGACCCGCAGCGGTTTACGTACGGGGCCAGCAGCCGACCACCATCCCACGGCTTCAATCCCATCCGAACAACCCCCAAGCACAACAATCGCGATCGGCGTCAGGCTACGCCCCTGATGACCCGAAACCGACCGATTGACCCGAGTCGCCCCACCTCGAAGCCCTTGACCGGAATTTTTGAAAAGTCGAAAAGAATGTGAATGCGCGTCTGCGGTTCAGACCGTACTTTTCGGCCAGTCAGTGACAACTGACACCCTCATCTGAACCGAAGGAGACCGAGTTGAGTCTCGCTCTACGACCCTACGTAACCGCAGGCGTCGCCCTCGTCGGCGCCAGCGTCATCGCCGCAACACCCCTCGCCCCACCCGCACCCGACGTCCACCTACCCACACTGCCGTCGCATGCGTCAGTTGAATTGTCGGCATTCACCAACCCGCTCGACACCTGGGCCTCCGTGCTGACGGCGACCATTACCGACGTCGGAGCACTCGGCCAGGCCATCGCCGAGAACCCGGCGCCCATCCTGCGCCAGGTGATCGCCAATCAGCTGGCGAATGCCACCAAGCTGGCCGGTATCGGGCAGACGATGGCCACCGCCATCGGAGGTCTGCTAGATCCTAGTAGCCCGTACAGTTCGGTCAGCTTGTTGCAGCAGGCAGTCAGCCAAGCCGCGGCAGGTGATGTCGCGGACGCCATCGACAGCGTTTACAGCGCACTCATCGTGAACCCCGCCTTCAGCGTCGGGTTCCCTCTGCTCGGTACGTTTGACGTGATCAATGGAGTGACGACGAACGTCCAAAAATTTGTCGCAATGGTGCCCAACCTTGTCATCGCCGCGGGTATGACTTTCGCTTTCGGCACCTTGGGCAGCATCAAAGGGGCGCTTCAGGACAGCGCACAAGGGTTTGTCGATGCGGTCAAGACCGGTGATGTCGAAACGGCAGCAAGTATTGCACTCAATGCACCTGCCGTCCTCGCCGGAGCCGCGCTGAACGGATACGCCCCATTCGATCACGGCGGACTGCTCGGCGTGGATGGCCCGATCAGAGCCTTTGTGGACTGGCAAGAGCGTGCCGCCGAAGCAATCGGGAAGCCAAAGCCGCCGATCACATTCACATTGCAGTCGGCTGAGGTGTCCAGAGTTCCAGAGGCTGCCGTGGCGCCGACGGTGGCATTGGCAATAGATCCGGCACCAGCCGCGCCTGAGACCGATACTGCTTCTCCGGAATCAGCTGCGACAGAGGGTGTTACGCCCAAACCTGCCAAGCAGGCGGCAACTTCGCTCGTCCGCCAGAGCTTGGCCGCAACCCCCGGCAAGACCGGGTCTCTCGGCGCTACCAGCAAGCCGGCCGAAAAGGTGGCCTCGGATGTCCGCGACGGAATCTCGGCCACCGTCAACAAGGTCGGCGAAAGCGTCAAGAAGGCATTCGCCAAGCCCGAGAAGAAGTCAGCTACCGCCTCCACCGGTGCCGACAAGAGTTCCGGTTCCGGCAGTTCGGGAGATGCCAAGTAACACCGACGCAGTCGACCTGGCCGGGATCGTCACTCGATCGCGGCCAGGTCGCAGCCGCCCAGGTTGAGTCAGCCGTTGATTACTCAGGGAGTCTGCGTGTGGCACTGAAACCGTGGAACGACGATCGGCCCCAGGCGAACCGTATCGTGTTGGGCGAGAGACACATCGAGTCCCGCGGCATGTCCATGAGGTTCGCGACTGAGCAGATCCACACCACCTCCGAATGGTGCTGCCTAGACGAAACCCGCCATCTGCTGTTCCTGCACCGGGCCGGGAAACTGCGCTCGATGGAGACCGACTTGGATTGGGGCCCCTCGGGCCGGGTCCTGCCCAAGGTCGGCGACATCTGGGTGGTGCCGGCCGGCGACAAATGCGCGTCCCTGATCGAAGGCGACACCGTCGAATACTGCGAGATCGCCATCGCCGATCAAGCTCTTGACCCAACGACGCTGGTTCCTCGTGTCAAACACCGCAACCCACTGATCCATCAGATGGTGGAGCGCATCTACGCCGTCGCCGACCGCGACGACACAGCCACCCGACTCCTTACCGACTCGCTCGCCGAAACCCTGCGCTTGGTGATCGCCAAAACCTGCGCGGTGACCCCGCCTCCCCAGGCCGCACGCCGGTCCAGCACCCTGGACGCGGCCACCCGCGCAAAGGTCATCAAGTCTCTAGAAGACAGCATCGACTCGACGATAACCCTCGAAACCCTTGCGCGGCAGGCAGACATGTCGGTACCCGGTTTCATCACGGCATTCCGCGCCGCGTTCCACACCACCCCGTATCAATACCTGCTCGACCTACGGTTCGAACACGCCAAGTCACTGCTCCGCAAGTCATCGCGAACTATCGCCGAAATCAGTGCAATGGTGGGCTTCTCGCGGCCGAGTCACTTCTCCACCGCCTTCCGGCGCCGCGTCGGGGTGTCACCACGGGTCTACCGGGACGGCTGCTGAGCGCCGTCGACGTGCCCGTCGAGGTGACAATTCAAACGTGCCACAGAATGTGAATGCCGTTCTGCGGCTTTCCAGATAGCTTCGCGCGGTCAGTGATGGCTGACACCCTCACCCGTACCGAAGGAGACCGAGTTGCCCCTCGCTCTACGCCCCTATGTGACCGCCGGCGTCGCGCTCGTCGGCGCCGGCATCATCGCCGTCACACCGGTAGCCGCGCCCCCACCCGCGGTCCAAACCCACGCAGTTCAGCTCAGCGCAGCGATCGACAATCCCATCGAGGTCTTCGCCCCGGTGTTCACCCAAGCGGGCACCGTCGTGCAGAACGCCATCCAGGCCGAGCTGAACAACCCCTTCCCCGTTACCAGGGCGATCATCGACAAGGCCGCCGCGGATGGGAAGGCGCTGGGGGACATGGCAACCGCTTTGGCACCGGTGGTCCAGAACTTGGTGAAGTACTTTCCGGTGACAACAGAAGTCGCCATGAAGAGGCTGGCCGAAGGCGATCTTGACGGCGCTCTCGGCACCTACATCGGATTGTTCTTCGGGCCGGTCTGGGTGGGCTTCATGCAGTACATGAAGGTTGTCGGGCTCGTCGAGGACAAGTTCGAGATCGCCAAGCGCGTCACCTCGGCGGCGATGTACTACGCGTGGGGAATGATCAGTGTCGCGGCGTCCGGTTTCGGCTTCGCCCAGACCGTTGCCGCCAACATCGAAGCCGTCGGCAAATCCATCGCGACAGGGGATCCGACGAACGTGGTCAATGCCGTGCAACACGGCATTGCCAACGTCGCATCGGCGGCGATCAACCAGGCCGACTATCTGAAACTCGTGCTCGATCCCCGTCCTGCCCTCGCAGCGGCCATCAACCCGCCGCCGCCCGACCCCGAGGAAGAGTTCCTGACCGCGACCACGGATCGCCAGGTCGCGGCGGTATCGCTGCCGGCCACCCCCGCCCCGTCGGTCGAGGTACCGCCGGCGGAGCCGACGACCGAGGACGTGGCGACCGGAGTCGACGCGCCCGGCGAAGCGACGCCGGCAGCCGAGACGCCGACGACTGAGACCAGGTCGCTCGTTCGCGACAGCCTCGTCGCCGTGCCCGGGAAGCCCGGGATAACGAGCACGACCAAGAAATCCGCCGCCAAGTTCGTCTCGGAGGTACGCGACGGAATCTCCACCACAGTCAACAAGATTGGCGAAGACGTGAAGAAGGCACTCGCCAAGCCTGAGAAAAAGTCAACGAGTGCTTCAGCCCATGCCGACAAGGCGAGCGACGCCGGGTAACACCGACTGCGTCAGAGCTGGATGGCATTTCGCCCGTCGACCCAATCACCCGATACCCGTTTGAGAAGAATCTTCCGAAGAAGGAGATCCCCCATGCAACGCGCACTAAGCCCCTACGCGGCGGCTGGCGTAGCACTGGCCACCGCCAGCGTCATCGCTGCGACACCAATCATCGATACCGCGCCCCATATCCAATCGCGCACCGCGAGTACGTCAGTCGAACTCGCCGCGCTCACCAATAGCGTCGTTGACCCGTGGATCACACAGTTCAACGCAGCCTCGGCCAACATGACTCAACTCGCGCACGAGTACTTCCTGGCCCCCGGCCCGGACGTGCAGCAAGCCGTCGTCAACCAGGTGGGCTATCTCAACACCCTCCTCAACGACCCAGCCAGCATCGGGACGGTTATCCAGAGCATCGGCGCCAACGCGCGGAAGGTACTGGAAGGGCTGACCTATATCGGCCTGGAGAGTGGAACCTTTCCGCTCGGGCGCCGCCTGTTGATGAACAACGACTACCTCCACACGGTGATGGCCCAGTACCTGCCGCTGTACCTGCCGGCCGACATGGATCCTCAGACCGTGCAGATCGCCATTGAAGTCGTCAAGGCCCTGGGCACACCTCTGTCCGGCGTGCTCATCGGTTTTGCGGGTCCGATCGTCAGCCCGGCGGTGGCATTGCTCAACAGTGTGCAGGCCATCGCCGGAGAGCTGGGTACTGATCCGGCAGTCGCTCTCCAGACGCTAATGGCAACCCCGGCCAACGTCGTCGGCGCATTCTTCAACGGCGCCACCCTCGATCTCTCAGCGGTACTGCCGCTGGTCAACGGGAGCATGCCCGAGGGCACCTCGATCGACGCACTCAGCGTGGCATTCGGCGGGCTGCTGACTGCGGGTAACACAGCGTGGAACCCAGCAGGCGAGCTCGTTACGTTCGGCCCCGGCCATATGGGCGGATCGATCCTGAACTCGATTGGCTTGTCCATCACGCGACCCGACGGCGCCGGAAACCCGTCGACGATGGTGATTGCCGGCAACGCAGTGGGCCCGCTAGGAGCGCTGGCCAAGCTGTCGCAAGTCATTGCGAAGGAACTCGGGTGGGATGGCAAAGGTAACCCGCTCACCAACCTGAAGTTCCCCGAAATCAACCAGGGCACAGCTACTAACGCAACCGTCGACCCGGCGCCACATGCTGTTACATCAGCTACTGGTATCCCTGAAAGGCCCCAGCTTGAATCCGCTGACACCGCGGACACGGCTACGGCTACCGGTGACAACAGTGCGTCCGTCGCTCCGACGACGAGCGATACGGTCGACACGAATGAAGACACGATGGCCGCCGTTCCGCCCGCACCCGCAAAACGAGCAACGGTCCCGCTTACCCGGCAGAGCCTCGCCGCCACACCCGGCAAGGCCAGCGCCAAGGTGGCCTCGGATGTCCGCGACGGAATCGCGGACGCCGTCAACAAGATTGGCGAAGGCGTCAAGAAGGTCTTCAGCAAGCCCGCCAAGCTGGCCAAGGCTGACACAGCCAAATCCGATGCTGGTGGTAGTGGTTCGGCCAAACACCGCGCAGGTGACGGAAACTCGGGGGATGCCAAGTAACACAGACCCAATCGACCCTCGCCTGGCGGCCGGGCGGGGGTCGATTGCCGTGTGAAGCTGCTGTTATGGCGCGGCCATCACCGCGGTGAACGTCATCCGGTCGCCCCGGTACAGGGAACGCCGTCTCGACATCGGCGGCACCCTGGTGCTGGCCGGCTCGGTCACCCCTGGGCCGCCGTTGGCGGTGAATCCGGAAACCGTTGTACGGCAATGGCTGACCATCACCGGTGTGCACAACTATGAGCCCCGGCACCTGCACCAGGCCGTCGAATTCCTCGACCGCACCCGCGAGCGCTATCCGTGGGAGTGTCTGGTCACGCCGCCGGTGGCACTGTGCGACATCGCGTCGGCGTTACGCCCTCCGCCTGCCGGCAAGCTCCGGACTGCGATCTGTCCCTGACCGGCGCCGTCAAAAGTTTTGACGGACTTTGGCGCAACACACTTTCACGAGAGCTTCCAGCGGCGCGCCACAAACGACGAAACTACGGGCTCTGACGTGAAATACGTCAGAGCCCGTAGTTTCGTCGCAAGAAGAATCAGCCCTGGAAGACGCGGATCCAGTCGACCAGCATCTCGGCCGGGTAGTTGCCGCCACTCGGATCGCGGCCGCCCGAGCCGCCGATGGCGATGTTGAACACCGGCACCAGGGTGTAGCCCGGATCGTTGAAGGGCCAGTCATCCAACGAGTTCGCCGGAACCGTGAAGAAAGGTTCCATGCCGGGGGCATAGTCCTTCCAGAAGTACATGCCCGTCGGCGTCCACGACATCCGCCAGGTGTGCCATCCGCTGTCGATGGGGTGCGGGTCGGTGGCGAACGATTCACCGTCCAGGCGGGCGTGCACGGTGCTGCCCGACGGCCAGTCCCGGTTGCCGTACCACTCGACGAGGTCAACCTCGCCGCCGCGGACAGGATCGTCATTGAGGAGCCAGAACGCGGGCCAGGCGCCGTCGGTCAGGCAGTTGAGCTTGACCCGGGCCTCCCAGGTGGTGCCGATGCCGCCGCGCCAATTTCCGACGACTTTGGCGCTCGCGTACTTCTCCTGGATCGTGGTGCCCGGGCCGCGCGTCGCGCGGATCACCAGGTTGCCCTTGCCGTCCTGGAACGCGTGGTCGGTATCGGTGACGTAGCGGCCCATGTTGAACGGCTTGTCCCACTCGACCGGGTTCTTGATCATCTCGCGCTCCGGCACGAGGTGCCACCACGCCGGATCCGGCGGAGAACCGGCCGGGCCGTTGAACTCATCCTGGAACAGGAAGGTCGACTGCGCCGAGGCGGCAGCGGGCGGGGTGGGAGCTCCGGGGGCAGGCGCCGGCGGGTTATCACCAACAGCCGGGTCGGCGTTCGCCATCCCGGCAGGCAATGCAGCCGCTGCCACCCCCAGACCCATCATGAACATCACACTGCGACGATCCATCTCAGGCACAGCAGAACTTTAACCGAACTCTTACGCAGATATCCGACCCCTGCCCAAAGTTTCGTAGGGCCACACCCGTTTCCGCAGCTAGGGACATACGGCAGGCGCGTCGTCACGCACCGGAACGTCGGCGGGCAGGGTGTAGGTCACCACGACATCGGCATCGGCGGCGCCCTCATTGGTCACCCGGTGCGCCACCCCGGCGGGAATGACGACCGCCTGGCCGGCGGTGTACTCCACCGGTGCGCAGTCAGCCGCGGTCTGCACCACCACGGCGCCCTCGTTGATCACCGACTGCTCCCATCCGGGATGGCTGTGCCAACCGCTGCCGGCCCCGGGTTTGAGCAGCAGGCCCTGCACGTGCAACGTGATGGGCTGGCCCGCGGTGACCACCCAGATCGGTGCGGTGGTGGTGCCTTTGCCCAGATCGGTGCGCACCACGTCGCCCTCAGCGGGCGTGGCAGCGGCGGGGGCGGCCGACACACCCGTGGCGATGACGGCTCCGACGACGACGGCATAGATGCGGTTCACAGTGCCTCCCGATTGTTGATCGAAAGGTAGCCCGCTCAAGCGTATTTCGTCACTGGAAAGGCTGGAACGGATACTGCGGCTGCTGCTGGTACGGGTACTGGGGTTGCTGCTGATACGGGTATTGAGGCTGGGGCTGCTGCGTCTCACCCCGGTTCGGCACCTGGATCGGAATCGGCACCGGGACGAACGGCACGGTGACGTATGTCGTCGTCATCGGGTTCGTCGTCGTGGTGGTCGTGGTCGGCGTCGTCGTTGTAGTCGTCGGCGGCGTTGTGGTTGTTGTGGTGGTCGTCGTGGTGGTGGTCGTGACGGGAGGCGGCGTGGTCGTCTGCGTGACGACACGCGTCTCGGTCACCGGTGGCGGCGGTGCTTGGGTCACCGTGACCGGCGGAGGCGCCTCGATGACCGGCTCAGGCGCGGGTGGCGGCTCGACCGGGGCCGGCGGTGGGGCCTCGACCGGGCTGGGGGCCACCTCCTGCGGAGGCAACGGCTTGGGCTCGGGCGGCTTGACCTCTGAACTCGGGGCGCTGCCCGTCGAACTGGTCAATGCATACGTCACCCCGCCGATGGCGACGAGGACCAGAGCGGCGGCCACGGCGAAAACCGTCAGCGGCAACCGCTCCCATCCGCCGCGCGGCTGCTCGATCGGACCGGTCGGCGGGACGTACTGCACGGCGGGCCGCGCCGCGGTCTCGCTGCCGTAGGAATCCACCAGATCGGGTCCGGTGTAGGGCACCACGTCGTCGCCCGCATCATCTTCAGACCACGCCAGCGCCCGGAACGTCGATGAACCCTCAGAACCCTGTGCGGCGGAAGGGATTCCAGCCGTCGGCACCGCGGCCGCCACCCCCAGGGTCGGCGCCATACCGGTTTGCGCATCAGATTCGGCGAGGTAGGCGGCGGACAAGGCAGCACCGATCGCAGCGTCCAGCGCGGGCTGCGGAGTGGTCACCACCACGGCCTGCGAGTGTTCCGAAAGTTGTTGAGTGACCAGCGGAATGCTGGCACCGCCCCCGATGGTCACCACCGCTGAGACCGCCGGCCAACTGATCCCGTTGCGCTCCAACGCTTTTTCGAGCGCGTCCAACACGCCGGCAAGCGGAGCCTGCATCAACGACTCGAGTTCGGTGCGGGTCACCCGCACGGTGGCGGAATAGCCGGGCAGTTCCACCACCAGATCAGTCACGGTGTCAGCCGACAGCCGTTCTTTGGCCTGACGGCACTCCTCACGCAGCCGAGCCAACGACCCGACCGCCGCGGTGCCGGCTGGATCGATGCCGCCGGCCTGAGCGACCCCGTCAAGCACATGTGTCAGCAACGACTGGTCGATCTGATCACCGGAGAAATCGGGATAGCGGGTGGTCTCGTCAATGGGTTCGAGCGCCGACGCGGCGTCGGCCAGCGTGATGCTGGTACCGCCGCCACCGAAATCCAGCAGTGCCACCACGCCGTTGGGCGGCAGGCCCGGGTTGGCCCGCAGTGCGGCCAGTGAGGCGACGGCGTCGGGGACGAGCCGGGGCGGCCTGCCGTCGCGGGAGAAGCTGGGGTTGGTGCGCAGCGCATTGCGCAGGGCACGCATCGTGGGTGCACCCCAGTGCGCGGGCACGGCGATGGCCAACTGATCGGATGGTCCGCCCGCCAGGTCCACCATCGCGTCGAGGGCTTCGACCAGCAGGGTGTCGGCGGGATAGGACGCACCGTCGGGCGCCACGAGGGGCACCGGATCGCCGACCCGCTCGACAAAGCCACTCAACGTGACACCGGAGCCGGATTCAGGCATGCCGACTTGCGGCGTCCGGTCTGTCGACAAGGTCAACACCGAACGCCGGCTGACAGGTTGATTGCCGACACGCGCCGCAACCAAGTTGGTGGTCCCGATCGACAACCCCAACGGGCCGCTCATAACGCACGCCACGATAGCCGCAGTGCAGCCCCGGAGCCTTCCGACACTCCGCACCTGCGCGGCCAAGCATGTTCGGCCGGTGCGCTTTTGACTACGTCAGCAACGCTAATGCCGCACACAGGAACAGCAATGGTCACCCTGGACGAAGATCAAATCGCCACGTCGGCAAACGGTTTCAGCCCCTGTGGCGAATGTACGGCTTCTCGCGCCGAACGCCGTGGCTCCGCCGCAAGAGAATGCACGTTCACCACAGTGGACACAGAGGCTATTCCAGCTGCCCACGGTGTGCTCCAATGTCGGGCATGGGTGACATCGACGACATCAAGCAAGTCAAATACCGGTACCTGAGGGCCCTCGATACCAAGCACTGGGACGAGTTCGCCGACACCCTCACCGAGGACATCGCCGGCGACTACGGGCAGTCCATGGGCAAGACGCTGCACTTCACCGACCGCGACTCGCTGGTCGAATACATGAAGAGCTCGCTGGGCCCGGAGGTCATCACCGAGCATCGGGTCGCGCACCCGGAGATCGAGGTGAACGGCGACGAGGCCACCGCCACCTGGTACCTGCAGGACCGGGTGATCATCCCCAACATGAACTTCATGTTGTTCGGCTCGGCGTTCTATCACGACCGCTACCGCCGCACGGCCGACGGCTGGAAGATCAGCGCCACCGGCTACGACCGCACCTACGACGCCACGCTGTCGCTGGAGGGCCTCAACTTCAAGCTGGAACCCGGTACCGCCCTTAACATTTGACGCGCTATTTCGCGACGGCGATCACGGCGCCGGGCCGTAGCCACTGCATGATCTTCACCAAGGTGGCGTCGTCGATCGCGACGCAGCCGGCCGTGGGCCCGCCATCGGTGGTGTGTACGAAGAACGCGCCACCGTTGCCGGGCACCCTGGCCTTGTTGACGCCCATCACCACGGCGTGCTTGTAGGCCGTGATGTCCAGGTTCTCGGTCCCGCTGCTCGGGTCGGTGTTGAACGGGCACTGCGCCTTCTGGCACACCTGCATGGTGTTGTAGGTCGGGCTCTTCATGTCGCCGTCCCACCAATGGTCCGGGGTGACCTGGACATACTGCAGGCCCCCGCCGGGATTGGGTGCGGTGCCGAAGGCGAAGTCGAGACTGAACACACCCATCGGCGTCTTCATCTCACCGTCGTGGGTCTGCGGCGCCATTCCGTTGGCGCCGATGTTGGCCGGAATCCCCGCACCGATCGGCTGCCATCCGGCCGGCCCCCGTTGCCAGACATCCATCTTGGCCTTCGAGCCACCCACGCCGACAACCGAAATCACCTGGGTGGCGTTGCCGACCGAGGGGGCGAACCAGGGCGGGTCGACGGCACCGGCGGTGGGCGCGCATGCCAGCGCCAGCACCCCGGCACACAACAGGGCGAGCAGTCGGCGCATCCGTCCATCGTCGTTGCCGTCCCTCTCGGCCGGATAAAGCTTGGAGCACGATCCGGTCGCGACGGTTACGTTGGCGCCATGGACGTGCGCGCGATCGGCAAGGGACTGGGCACCTTGGACCGCGAGGTCTTTGAGGCGGTCGCCGAGTCACCGAGCCCCCTACTGGACTCTGTGATGCCCGGGCTGACCAGGGCAGCAGACCATTCCAAACTGTGGTTCGCCATCGCGGCGGCGATGGGCGCGCTGGGCAGCACGGCGGTACGGCGCGGCGCTGCGCGCGGCGTGGTCAGCCTGGCCGTCACCAGCCTGGTGACCAATCAGGTGGCCAAGCGGATCTGGAAACGGCCCCGGCCGGATCACCGCCTGATCCCCGTGGCGCGGCGGATCCGACGCATGCCGACATCGCACTCGCTGCCGTCCGGTCACTCCGCGAGCGCCGCGGCCTTCGCCGTGGGTGTCGGCCTGGAGTCCCCGGCCGCCGGCCTGCCACTGGCGCTGCTGGCCGGCCTGGTCGGGTTGTCCCGGGTCGCCACCGGCGCGCACTATCCCGGCGACGTGTTCGCCGGATTCGGCATCGGCGCCGCGATCGCGGTCCTCGGCGCCCGCGTCGTCCCCACCATCCCCGCCGCCACCCTGCCGAAGTCCGATCCGCTGCGGTTCCCCACCGAGCCGCGACCGGACGGCGCCGGCGTCGCCCTGGTGATCAACCCGGCCTCCGGCGACGGAACCGGCGCGCGAATCATCGATGACGTCCGAAAAGCCCTGCCGCGCACCGAGATCATCGAACTCGGCGATGACGACGACATCGAGGCGGTGCTGCGGGAGACGGCCGCCCGTACCGACGTGCTCGCCGTGGGTGGCGGCGACGGCACGGTGGCGGGTGCGGCAGGCATCGCCGTCGACGCGGGTGTTCCGCTTGCGGTGTTCCCCGGCGGGACGTTCAACCACTTCGCCAAGGACATCGGCTGCGATTCGGTGGCCCAGACCGTCAAGGCGATCGCCGAAGGCTCGGCCGCCTACGTCGACCTGGTCTGCCTCAATGAGGAACGCATGGTGATCAACACCGCCAGCATCGGCGCCTACCCGAAGTACGTGCGCACCCGGGAGAGGCTGGAGCACCGGATGGGCAAGCGCTTGGCCGGGATGTACGCGCTGTACCTCACGCTGCGCCGGGAAGCCCCGGTCCGGATCAGCTATGACAACAAGACCCTTGAGACCGAGTTGTTCTTCCTGGGCAACTCGACGTACTTCCCGTCCGGATTCGCCCCGTCACAACGCCCGCGCCTGGACGATGGGCTGATCGACGTGCGCATCCTGGAGACCGGGCGGCGCTTCAGCCGGCTGCGCATCGCGACGGCCGTGGCACTCGGCCGGCTGGAACGCAGCCCGCTGTATCACGAGCTGCAGGTGCCGCAGTTCCGGTTCACCGCGGTCGACGGCCCCACCACCGTGGCCCACGACGGCGAGGTCGGCGAGGCGCTCAGCGAGGCCAGTTTCACGGTGCGGTACCGGGCGCTGCCGGTGTTTCGTCCGCTGCCGTGACGACTGCCGGATACGGCGGGCACAGCAGGTAGACCGCCACGAACCAGGAGTAGCCCAGTGCCCAGCCGGCCATCACGTCGGAGGGGTGGTGGACGTTGAGCACGACCCGCCCCACCCCGATGGCGACGACCACGAGCACCCCGGCCGCCACCCACCAGCCCCGCTGCCGCGGGCGAAGCGTCGGCCAGGCAAGAACCGACAGGGCCAGCGCCGAGACCATCACGCCCAGCGCGTGCCCGGACGGGAACGAGGTCGAGAGCGCGTGGACCAGTGCGGTGGCCGGGCGCGGACGATCTGCCAGAAATTTGGCCACCTCGGTCGTCACCGCGCTGAGCTCAACGGTCAAGAGCAGGAATAGCGCGATACGCCGTTGTCGTCGCCGCAGCGCAACGACGATCATCACCAGCGCCAGCAACCGGAACGCGAAGGGCCCGAGCACCGTGCAGAACACGTTCCAGGCCGTCACCCAGCCCGGGTGCGCCGCGCCGTACCGGTACGGGCCGGCCAGCCCGGCGTCGTCCAGGTCGGCCAGCCAAGTCCACTGCATCGCGTAGCCGACCCACAGCGCCGCGTACACCGCGACGGCCACTACCGCGCTCACGATCAGCCACCTGGCCCCGGTTTTCACCAGATCATCTCTACCAGCTCCAACCGATTTGCCATGTTTGCGCGCTACCGTCGAACACATGGCACTGATCCTGCGAAAGCTGATGCACATCGGCGCACTGCCGGAGGGTCTGCGGGCCGAAGCCGAAGCCGAAGGCATCCTCTTTCTGGCCGAATACGTCCCGGTGACCAGGCGGTTCACCGGAACGATCCCGGGCCTGCGGTCGGCGGGCAGCGTCGCCAGTTATGCCGGTGCGCTGGCTCTGACCAACTACCGCGCGCTGGCCACCATGTCCACCCTGCCCAAGCTTGCCGGCCGCAGCATCGACCAACCGTGGTCAGCGCCGCAGGTCGGTGCGATGCACGCCGAACTCGACCCGACCGGGCTCACCCTGACGGCCGATGTGGCCGAGATCGACCGGCGCTGCCGCGGCCGATTGTCGCTGCACTACAAGACCGCGATACCGGACGAGATCCTGACGCAGCTGCCCCGCCGGTCCCTGGCCTTCGACGTCGGGCCCGAATACGTTTTCCGCGCTGTCGGGGTGCCGTACCACCCTTAGTTCTGACGGTTCATCAGCGCGGCGATCACCGCGGTGAACTCGTCGTCGCGGTTGATCTCCAGCCCGCTCGCGCGGGCCGCGCCGTCCAGGACGTACCAGGCGAAATCGGCCAGGTGCGTCACGATCTCTTCGCGTGACCGCTCCGGCGCCGCACCGCGGATCCACGCCGACACGGTGGCTTCCACCATCGTCACCACCGCGAACGGGACCGTTTTGAACGCGGTGTCATCCACCCCGATGGTCTGGGCGATCGTGGCGATGATCCCCTCGGACTGCCCGGTCATGCGGAGCTTGAGCTCGCTCATCGCGTCCAGCGAGCCGTCGCCGTCGAATGTCGGCCCGCGCCGGACGAACTCGTCGAGGCGCGGGTGATCGAGCATCCAATCGGCCACCGCCGCCACGGTGCGGGTCAGGATCTCGCGCAGCGAGCCGTAGGAGATATCGAGGTTGGGGTCGAGCACCGCCGCGAAATCGTCGAACACATAGGAGCGGACCCGTCGCTCGAGCTCGTCCTTGCCGGCGAATTGGCGGTACACCACCGACTTCGCCACCCCGGCGCGGTCCGCGATACGCAGCATGGAGATCTCGGCGCCCGGTGGATTCTCCTCGATCAAGGCGACCGCCGCCTGCAGGATCTGGGCGCGCCGCTCGGTGTTGTGCTGCTCCCAGCGGGCGTCGTAGCCGCTGACCACAGCAGGTTCGGTGGCAGTCGGCATGGCCTCCACCCTACCGACGACGCCCCGTCGAATAAGTGGCTCTCGGTGAGCCAAACGGTTGCGGGCCAAAGGTTCAGCCTGTTCGGTCGTAGGGTGGACGGAAAGGATGTGACGTGACCGAGCCGCTACACCAGAACCTGCTGGTCGTGCACTGGCATGACCTCGGGCGCTATCTCGGCGCATACGGCCGCCCCGACGTGGCCAGCCCACACCTCGACCAGCTCGCCGCCGAGGGAATCCTGTTCACCCGCGCACACGCCACCGCGCCGTTGTGCTCACCGTCGCGAGGATCGCTGTTCACCGGCCGGTACCCGCAGAGCAACGGCCTGGTGGGCCTGGCGCACCATGGCTGGGAGTACCGCGCCGGGGTACGCACCCTGCCCCACCTTCTCGCCGAATCAGGTTGGCACACCGCACTGTTCGGCATGCAACACGAGACCTCGTACCCGGCCAACCTGGGCTACGACGAGTTCGACGTGTCGAATTCGTTCTGCGAGTATGTCGTCGAGCAGGCCACCGCTTGGCTGGCCGATGCTCCGCAACAGCCGTTCCTGTTGACCGCCGGATTCTTCGAGACGCACCGCCCATATCCCCGAGACCGGTATGAACCGGCCGAATCGGCGACCGTCGAGGTGCCCGACTATCTGCCCGACACCGGCGACGTGCGCGACGATCTCGCCGAGTTCTATGGATCGATCGCGGTAGCCGACGCGAAGGTGGGCGAACTGCTCGATGCCCTGGCCGCGGCCGGCCTCGACGAGAGCACGTGGGTGGTCTTCATGACCGACCACGGGCCGGCGCTGCCGCGGGCCAAGTCGACGCTGTACGACGCAGGCACCGGCATCGCACTCATCGTGCGTCCGCCGCGGGGTTCTGCCGTTGCGCCGCGCCGCTACGACGAGTTGTTCAGCGGGGTCGATCTGCTGCCCACCCTGCTGGAGTTGCTCGGCGTCGATATCCCCGGCGACGTCGAAGGGCTGTCACACGCCAGCAACCTCCGGGCAACCTCCACGGAAACCGGCGAGATCCGATCCGAGGTGTACACCACAAAGACCTATCACGATTCTTTCGACCCCATTCGAGCCATCCGCACAAAGGAATACAGCTATATCGAGAATTACGCGGCACGGCCATTGTTGGACCTGCCGTGGGATATCGCCGACAGCCCACCCGGACGGGTGCTCGGCGACACGGTCCTGAGCCCCCGGCCCGGTCGCGAACTGTACGACCTCGTCGCGGACCCGACCGAACGCAACAACCTGCTCGGACCCGATGCCACCGACAAGGACGAGGCGATCGCGGAGAACCTCGCACTGTTGTTGAACGACTGGCGCCAGAAGACCCTCGACGTCATACCCTCCGAATTCGCGGGCACCCGCATTTCGGAGCGTTATACCCAGACATATCTGAGCATTCACGGCCGTCCCGCCACCAGCCGATCTGCCATCGCCACCGACCGTGGCATCACCGATACCCATCAATAGTTTTCATCTCGGTGAATAAAAACTCTTGACGCTTCTTCGAATAGGCGCCGCAAATCAATGATGGTTAGAGTCTCGCCCATGTCAGATCATCCGACTGCCTACCTGGTGCTCGCTTCCCAGCGCAGCGGGAGCACCTTGCTGGTGGAATCCCTGCGCGCCACCGGCATGGCCGGTGAGCCCCAGGAGTTCTTCCAGTACCTGCCGACCACCAGCATGTCGCCGCAGCCCCGGGAATGGTTCGCCGGCGTCGAGGACGAGTCGATCCTGCGCCTGCTCGATCCGCTGGTCGAGGGCAAGCCGGATCTGGCCCCGTCGGAGATCTGGCGCGACTACGTCCGCACCGTCGGCCGAACCCCCAACGGGGTGTGGGGCGGCAAGCTGATGTGGAACCAGACCCCGTTGCTGCTGGAACGCGCCGAGGGCCTGCCCGAGCGCTCCGGGCCCGGTCTGCTCGCCGCGATCCGCGACGTCATCGGCAGCGACCCGGTGCTGATCCACGTCTACCGCCCCGATGTTGTGTCACAGGCGGTTTCGTTCTGGCGGGCGGTGCAGACCAGGGTCTGGCGCGGCCGGGCCGATCCGATGCGCGATGCCCGCGCCGAGTACCACGCCGGCGCCATCGCCCATGTGATCAAGCTGCTGCAGGCCCAGGAGGAGGGCTGGCGCTCCTGGTTCGTCGAGGAGAACATCTCCCCCATCGAGGTGTCGTATCCCTTTCTGTGGCGCAACCTCACGACCGTGGTGGCCACGGTGCTCGAGGCACTCGGCCTGGACCCGCGACTGGCCCCGCATCCGGTGCTGGAACGCCAGGCCGACCAGCGGTCCGACGAATGGGTGGATCGCTACCGCCGCGATGCCGAGAAGGAGGGGTTGCCGGTATGACGGCCACTGATCTTTTGCATGTCGACGAATTGCGGCTGCTGGAAGCCGAAGCGGTGCACATCATCCGCGAGGTGGTTGCCGAGTTGCAGCGCCCGGTGCTGCTGTTCTCCGCCGGCAAGGATTCCATCGTCCTGCTGCGCCTGGCCGAGAAGGCTTTCCGCCCTTCGCCGTTGCCGTTCCCGGTGCTGCACGTGGACACCGGGCACAACTTCGGCGAGGTCATCGAATTCCGCGACCGCCGCACCACCGGCGTCGGGCACAAGCTGGTCGTGGCCTCGGTGCAGGAGACCATCGACAGCGGCCGGGTCGCCGATCCGGGGCCGGGAGCCTCCCGCAACCGGCAGCAGACCCGCACGCTGCTGGACGCGCTGGAGGCCGGCGGATTCGACGCGGCGTTCGGCGGCGCCCGCCGTGACGAGGAGCGGGCACGTGCCAAGGAACGCATCCTGAGTTTCCGCGACGAGTTCGGTCAGTGGGATCCGCGGGCCCAGCGCCCCGAACCGTGGTCGCTGTACAACGGCCGGATCCGCAAGGGTGAGCAGGTCCGGGTGTTCCCACTGTCGAACTGGACCGAGCTGGACATCTGGCGCTACATCGAGCTGGAAAACCTTGAGCTGCCGTCGATCTACTTCGCCCACGAACGCGAGGTCTTCGAACGCGACGGCATCCTGCTCGCAGTCTCGGAGTACGCCCAGCCGGTCGGTGCCGAGCGCGCGGCGGTGGAGTGGGTGCGCTACCGCACGGTCGGCGATCTCACCATCACGGGAGCCGTGCGGTCGGAGGCCACCACCATCGACCGGGTGATCACCGAGATCTCGGCGGCCACCGTCTCCGAACGCGGTGAGACCCGCGCCGATGACCGCACGTCCGTCGCCGCGATGGAAGACCGCAAACGAGAGGGCTATTTCTGATGTCTACCCGTCAGCTGCTGCGCATCACCACCGCCGGTTCGGTCGATGACGGCAAGAGCACCCTGATCGGCCGCCTGCTGCACGACACCGACAGCCTGCCGCTGGATCATCTTGAGGCCGTGACCGGTTCGGACGGCGTCGCCGATCTGGCGGCGCTGTCGGACGGCTTGCGGGCCGAACGGGAGCAGGGCATCACCATCGACGTGGCCTACCGGTTCTTCTCGACCGCCACCCGCAGTTACATCCTGGCCGACACTCCCGGGCACGAGCGCTACACCCGCAACATGTTCACCGGCGCCTCCAATGCGCACGTGGCCATCCTGCTGGTGGATGCCCGGGCCGGGGTGCTGCGCCAGACCCGGCGCCATGCCCGCATCGCAAAACTGTTGGGCATCAAGCACTTCGTCGCCACGGTCAACAAGATCGACCTGGTCGACTTCGACAAGGGCCGGTTCGCCGAGGTCGAGCAGGAGCTGCAACAGGTCGCCGACCGGCTCGGCGGGCTCGATCTCACCGTCATCCCGATCGCCGCCAAGCTCGGTGACAACGTGGTCCACCGCTCCCAGAACACCCCCTGGTACGACGGGCCCACCCTGCTCGAATACCTCGAAGGCATCGAACTGGCAGCGCCGCATGCCGACCCGGCGAGCCTGCGGCTGGCCGTGCAGTGGGTGTCCCGGCCGACTACCGAACAGCGTCGCCGCTACACCGGCAGGCTGTCCGCGGGCACGCTTCAGGTCGGTGACCCCGTCGTCAGCCTGCCGGCCGGCACCCGCTCCATCGTGACAGCCCTGGATACCCTGGACGATGACCGATCGATAGGCGTTGCACCGCTCTCGGTTTCGATCGAGCTGGCCGACGACATCGACGTCGGGCGCGGCGACGTCTTCGTCAGCGGCTCCTCGGAGGCCGTGGTGCCGGTGCTGGCCCGCGAGATCGACGCGACGGTGTGCTGGTTCTTCGACAACCCGCTGCGCGCCGGCGACCGGCTGGCCCTCAAGCAGGGCACCCGCACGGTACGGGCCACGGTCCAGGAGTTGCACACCAAGCTCGATCCGGAGACCCTCGACGAGGTCGAGTCCCCGGTTGAGCTGGCGCTCAACGACATCGGCTCCGTCACGTTGCGGACCAGCTCGGTGCTGGTGGCCGACAACTACGCCGACAACCGCGACAACGGTGCGTTCATCCTGATCGACGAGGTGTCCAACGACACCGTCGGTGCCGGGATCATCCTGCATGCGCGTGAACTCAAGCCGAGCGGGCACAACCGGTCCGACATCAAATGGCATCCGTCGTCACTGGACCGCGACTACCGCTGGAACAGCACGGGCCAGCGCGGCGCCACCATCTGGTTCACCGGCCTGCCCGCCTCCGGTAAATCCACGCTGGCGGTGGCCGTCGAGCGGGCCCTGGTCGAATCGGGCCAGGTGGCCTACCTGCTCGACGGGGACAACCTGCGTCACGGCCTGTCCGATGATCTCGGCTTCTCGGCCGGTGACCGGACCGAGAACATCCGCCGCGTCGGACATTTGACCCGGCTGCTGGCCGATGCGGGCGTGGTGGCGCTGGCGTCGTTGGTGTCGCCACTGAAGTCCGACCGGGACACCGCGCGGGCCCTCAACGACGCCGCCAAGCTGCCGTTCATCGAAGTACACGTGGCGACGTCACTGGCCGAGTGCGAGCGCCGCGATCCCAAGGGGCTCTATGCGCGGGCCCGGGCCGGTGAGCTCAGCGGGCTCACCGGTGTCGACGCTCCCTACGAGGCGCCCGAGAATCCCGACCTGGTGCTCGACACCACCGGCGCCGTCATCGACGACCTGGTCCAGCAGGTCATCGACTTGCTCAACACCCGCCGCTAACCAGCGATTTGGGTGCATTCAGCGGCGGTCAGCGCCGTTGAATGCACCGAAATCGCGGACTAACTCGTGATTTGTGGAGTCTTGGCCGTATCGAGCACGGCTGAAACTCCACAAATCGCGGCGATGACGTGGTCGAGGTGGGTGACATACAGCCCGTGGGCGGCGCCGGGGATCTCGATGAGCTCCGCGTTCGGCAGCAGCGCGACCGTGGGACGCCCGGAGAGCTCGATGGGCGTCGACACATCGGCATCGCCCTGGATCACCCGAACCGGAAGATCGAGGTCGGCAAGCTCGGCACGGTAGTCGGCGTGGGCGCCCATCTGCTGGGTGCCGACCAGAGTCTCAACGGGCAGGTCGGCGACCTGGTCCACGGTCCACTCGACCACCTCGGGCGACACCTCGTGGTCTCCGAAGAAGGGGGCGGCGTTGTCGACACACCATTGCCGCACATCGCGTTCCAGCTCGGCGGTTACCGCGTCGAGGATGGCCTCATCGACACCGTCCGGGTTGTCCTCCGCCTTCACCACCATCGGGAGCTGAGGTGCCACGAGCACCGCGTGATCCACCCGGTCCACCCCGTGTCGACTGAGGTAGCGCACGATCTCACCGCATCCCAGGGAGTGCCCGACCAACGTGACGTCGTCGAGATCCAGGTGATCGAACAGCGCGGCCAGGTCGTCGGCAAGCAGATCCACCGTCCACTCGCCCTCGTAGGCACCAGAACTTCCGTGGCCGCGCCGGTCGTAGCTGACACACCGAAAACCCTTGTCCACCAGATGTTCGATGATCTGATCCCACTGGCCCGCATTGAGTCCCCACGAGTGGGTGAAGACCCGGACCGGTCCGGACCCGGTGTCGGTGTAGTGGATGTCGGTGCGGTCTGCGGTCTTGAATGTCGGCATGCGTCAATGCTCACCGCCGGCCATCCGAAAATCGATTACGTCGTAGGTAATGACTACCGAACCTGAGCGACCACGAACACGCGACGGAACGGGAAGAACGTGATGCCGTCGTCCCGCTTCGGGTACGCCTCGGCCAGCATCGGGATGATCGCCTGGCGGTACTGCTCCCACAGCTCGTCGCTGAGCCGGCCTTTGACCTGAGTCAGAGCCGTCCCGGTGATCCAGTCCAGAACCGGTGTCTCACCGGATAATTGGTGCACATAGGTGGTCTCCCAGGCATCGACCACGCAGCCCGCATCGGTCAGCAGTCCGGCGTATTGAACGGGCGTGTCCACCTGGCCCACGTCACGCCATGGCATGTCACGCAGCGGCTCGATGAACGGCTCGCGCCGGGCCAGCGCACGCACCGCGTGGTGGGAGGGCGCATCGAAGTTGCCCGGCACCTGGAAGGCGATCCACGCCCCGGCCGGCAGCTGACCGGCCCAGCGCACCACGAGTTCGCGATGCGACGGCACCCACTGCAACGCCGCGTTGGAGACCACCACGTCGGTGTCGGGTCGCGGGTTCCAGTCCTCGATCGCCCCGGCGTGTGCCTTGAGCCCACGGCTCTGCGCGGCCTCGACCATCTCCGGTGAGCTGTCCCAGGCCTCCAGCGTGGCCCCGGGCCAACGCTGCAACAAGGTCTCGGTCAGGTTGCCCGGCCCACACCCCACGTCGACCACGCGCCGCGGCGTCTTTGCCGCAACCCGCGAGAGCAGGTCGTAGAACGGCCGCCCGCGGTGGTCGGCAAAGGTCAGATACGTCTCGGGGTTCCACACCCACCCGATCATCCCCGCCCTCGGCGGCCGGTGCATGATCGTCGGCGATGGATGAATCGAAAAAAGTGCGGAAGATCTGGACCGAGCTGGGCCTGCCCGGCATCGTCGACGTACACACCCACTTCATGCCCAAGAACGTGATGGACAAGGTGTGGCAGTACTTCGACAGCCAGGGCCCGCTGATCGGCCGGGAATGGCCCATCACCTACCGCGCCGACGAGGCGCAGCGGGTCGCCACCCTGCGGGAATTCGGCATCCTCCGGTTCTCCTCGCTGATCTACGCGCACAAGCCCGACATGGCGGCCTGGCTGAACCAGTGGGCGCGAGGGTTTGCGCAGAACACCCCGGATTGCCTGGCCACCGCCACGTTCTACCCCGAAGAACAGGCCGCGAGCTACGTCGCTGACGCCATCGCCGCAGGTACCGAGGTGTTCAAGGCGCACATCCAGGTAGGCAACTACGAGCCGAACGATCCCCTGCTCGACGAGGTCTGGGGGCAGATCGAAGACGCCGGTATCCCCGTCGTCATCCATTGCGGCTCGGGCCCGGCGCCCGGAGACTTCACCGGCCCGGAGCCGATCGCCCGGCTGTTGGGCCGCTACCCGCGCCTGCCGCTGATCATCGCGCACATGGGCATGCCCGAGTACTCCGCGTTCCTGGATCTCGCCGAGCGCTACGACAACGTGCGACTGGATACCACGATGGCGTTCACCCCGTTCGTCGAGGAGATGATGCCGTTCCCCACCTCGGAGATGGACCGGCTGAAAGACCTGGGTGAGCACATCCTCTTCGGCAGCGACTTCCCGAACATCCCCTACGGGTACGCCGAGGCCGTGCACCACCTGATCGACCTGCCGGGTGTCGACGACACCTGGCGCCGCAATGTTCTGCACGACAACGCCGCGAAGTTGTTCGGGCTGAGCTGAGCAGTTAGCTAGCATCGGGAATCGTGGACCCGGACCCGGTGGAACCCCCGATCCCTGTTCCCGACGTCCCCGGCGGCGAAGCCGGTGCACGCGGCCTGCCACGGCGTTCCGACCTGACCTTGCGGCAACGGGCCATCGTCGACGCCTCCGCGATCGCCGACATCGCGTTGCGCACCGGGGTCGCCTCCATCGTGGCCACGTCGATGGTGCCGACCACTCTCGCGTCGATGCTGCATCCGTCGGCGTCGCGGACCGAGCACGACCACATGCGCTTCTACGCCGATCTGGCCGCCGCACAAGATCCGGCGGTGTCGTTCCCGGCGCCCACCCGGCCACCCCGGGTATCCACCCGCCCGGCCAATCCGGTGGCCGAGATGATCGCCCACGGCCAGGTGGAGAACATCCGGTTCGACAGCAGCTTCACCGCGGTCAACCCCGGGCTACGCGACCTCTGGAGCGGGTTCACCCGCAACAACGTTGTGCGGGCCCAGCATTGGCGCCACAATGACGGGCCGCATCCCACGTTGTGTGTGATCCACGGGTTCATGGGGTCGCCGTATCTGGCGAACGGCCTGTTCCTGTCCTTGCCGTGGTTCTATCGCTCCGGGTACGACGTGTTGTTGTACACCCTGCCGTTTCACGGTCGCCGCGCCGAACGGTTCTCACCGTTCAGCGGCTACGGATACTTCTCCCACGGATTCGCCGGTTTCTCCGAGGCCATGGCCCAGGCCGTGCACGACTTCCGTTCGGTGATCGACTACCTGGAGTCCACCGGTGTCGATCGGGTGGCCCTGACGGGCATCTCCCTGGGTGGCTTCACCTCGGCACTGCTGGCCAGTGTGGACGACCGGATTCAGGCCGTGGTCCCGAATGTCCCGGTGGTGACGCCGGATCGCACGGTCGACGAGTGGTTCCCGGCCAACAAGCTGGTGGCCCTGCAACGGCGCATGTCCGGAACCGACCCGGCGTTGACGGAGGCGGCGGCGCGGTACGCCTCACCGCTCAACTACCGCCCCCTGGTACCCAAGGAACGACGGCTGATCATCACCGGCCTCGGTGACCGGCTGGCCCCGCCGCAGCAGGCCGAGATGCTGTGGGAACACTGGGATCGCTGCGCGTTCCACTGGTTCCCCGGCAACCACCTGCTTCATGTGAGCCAGCCGGACTACCTACGCCGGATGACCCGCTTCCTGCAGGACTTCATGTTCGACTGACGCCGCCGCCTTCGGCACCGCGACGGGGGTGCCGTCCAGACGGTCCGCGGACAACGGGTTCAGCGCTGCCAACGCCGGGCGATGCCGACCGGCGGCCGATTTCAGGCCGGCCAGCGGAGCCTTGCGTGCCGGCCGCTCCTCGGTGCGGAATGCCGCTCCCACCGTCAACTGCGGTTGCGCCGGAGATCCGGTGAACTCCAGTGCGGTCCAGGTCTCCTGGGCCGGCACCGCGCCGATCTCGGCCAGCACGGCCTCCAGCTTGTCGCTGACGCTGACACGGTATGCCGCAACATATCCGGAGTCATCCTTGACGCCACGCCAGGTTTCCTTGCCCGGGTCGGGAAGCGGTGAATCCACCCCGTCGACGAGCGTGACCGTCCAGCCTTGCTCGCGCAGATGATCGGCGAGCCGACGCCCGACAATTTCCGTGGTGTCCCGCAACGGGATTCGCGAGGACCGGGCACGCAACGCATCGAGGTTGTCGGTGGCGGCCACGGTCAGGCTGATCCAGCTACGTCGCGCACCACCGGCGTCGCGGTGGGTCACGCGGACCTTGTCACAGCGGATGCCGTACCGGTCCAGGTAGCTGACCACGACTGGAAGCTGGGCCGGGTCGGCGGGATCGACCCGCAGCACGACGGTCTCCGAATCGACCGCCTCCGCAGGCTGCTTCTTGGCCAGGTTGCGCCGCCACACCCCGATGCACCGGGCGATGCGCGTCGTCAGGAACAACCCGCCCCACCACGCCAGCAACAGCACCACTGCGGCGACGGAGACGCCGAGCACCCACCGCTCGGTGTTGGTCTGCCACGGCCGGGCCAGTACCGCCGCGACGATGAACAGGGACGCCAACGCAAGTCGGGCGGTCATGAATGGTCCTTCCGTCTGTATGCGCTGAACGCAACGGCGATGGCCGCCAGCGCAAGTGCTCCGGTACCGGCGAAAGCGACGATTCGCCCGGTGTTGTCACGCGGGGCCGGTTCTGCCGGTGCGGCAATGGGTTTGCCTGCGGGATCCGCCGGACCGTCCAGCGGCATATCGGCGACGTCCCAGGTGAGCGCCGCCACCGGATCGACACCGCCGGCACCGATCACGTTCGACGGCGAGCGGGCGGCACCCTGGGCGGTCGTGGTCAGCCGGTGCACCACCTGCCGCGCGTTGAGGTCGGGAAACTTGCTGCGCACCAGGGCCGCAACGCCGGATACGTACGCCGCGGCATAGCTGGTGCCGTTGAGCGGGACCAGCTTGTCCTGATCGGTGGGCATGGCGTTGGACAATCCTCCGCCGGGCGCGTTGCTCACCGAGGAGATGTTCTCTCCCGGCGCCGCGATACCCACCCATGGCCCGGCCATGGTGAACCCGGAAGGCTGACCGGTCGCGTTCAGCGACCCGACCGACAGCACGTAGGGCTGCCACCACGAGGGGATGGAAACCGAGGAGACGCCGCCCCAGTTACGCGGATCGCCCGGAGCGCCGGCGTCGCCAAGCGGATTGGATCCGCACGCCGATCCGGTGGTGACCCCGCCCTGGGTGTTACCCGCGGCCGCGACGATCACCGCGTCCTTCTCGACCGCCGCATAACGCAGTGCCGCACCGAGTTCGGTCTGATCGATGTGTTTGTCGGCGGGCATGCAGGTCACCACGGAGATGTTGATGACGCGCGCACCCATGTCTGCCGCGCGCACCACGGCCCGGGCCAGGCTGGCCACGTCGGCCGCGGCGCGGGCCTCGGCAATATCGGTGCCGGTTGCGCGCGGGGCAAATCGTGGCGAGTTCTGCCGGATCGAGATCAGCCGGGCTTCCGGCGCCACACCGGAGAAGCCGTCGGGTCCGGGCTGCCCGGCGATGAGACCGGCCACCGAGGTGCCGTGGCCGTCACAGTCGGTCAGCCCATCGGTGGACTCGATGAAGTCACCGCCGCCTTCGACGTGAGGCAGCCGGGGTCCCGGCTGCACCCCGGTGTCGATGACGGCGACGGTCTGGCCCTGTCCGCGGCTCTGCTTCCATGCACCGGACAGGTTGAGCGCCAACTGATTCGGGTTGACCGCGCCGGGATCGGTACCCGGCAGCACGCCGGTGGTGGCGCACGCCGAGCGCTGCGCCATCGCCTCCACCGGACCGGCACTGCCGGCCGGCGGGGCGACCTGTGGGTCGACCTCGGGCGGGCTGACGGCACCCGCCGACGGGGAGCCGACCAACAGCACCAGACCGGCTGTCGCCAGAACACCCAGGCTCTTGTGGATCACCGATTCATCACCTGTCGAGGACGAGGCTGAACAGCCCGATGAGGAAAGCCATCACCGGAATCAGCGAGGCGTCGAGGCCGGTGGCCAGGAAGCCGACCAGGCGGCGCATCGGCAGCGAGTACGTGTCCGGCGACGCGGCCCGCGGATTCAGCGCCGCGACAACCCACACCACCACCAGGGCGGCCAGCACGGCCAGCGCCCACCACGCGGCCTGATAGCGGCCGTCGATCGCGAAGGCCACCAACAAGACAACGGTCAGCAGGTAGGGATGCCCCAGCAGCCATGCCTTGCACGAGGCCGAGTCCCAGACCCGGGCCCGCAGGGCGGCACCGAGCGCACCGGCCACCACGACGTACCAGGCCCACGGCGACGCGGTCGGCGAACCGACCAGCGCCAGTGACCCGGCCACACCGAGCAGCACGCCCGCGGCGATCACACCGGTCTGATGCGACTGGCTCACCCGGACCCGGCGCGGCAGGTCGGCCAGCACCGAAAGCGGCTGCGCCGACGGGGACGGATCGCCCGGCGCCGGGATGACCGGCAGCGGGAATCGGGCCCACATCGCGGACAGCTGGGCGGCCTGAACGGTGACCACGAGGGCGATGACGATCAGCGCGCACCCGATGACCGTCGAGTTGATCTCCCACAGCGAGGCCGCTCCGGCGACCAGCAAGACGCCGGCTCCGGCCACCGCGGTCGCGGTGAACACCGCTATCCCCCGGTCGTCGGGCGAGCTCGCCATGCTGATCAAGGACCATGCGGCGACTCCGGCCGCCGCCAGCAGAATGCTGGGCGCACCGAAATCGCCTGGCACACCGAGCGCGAACACCGCCGCGACAGGAACCAGCGCGGTGACGGCCAGCGCGGTGGCCAGTACCGGGGAGCGGCCCCTGGTCGACAGCGCGGCCAGCACGGTGGCGATGGCGATGCCGCCGACGACGAACAGTCCGAGCAGTTCACCGGTCACCACGCGGTGGGCGAGGGCCAGGCCGGTGCCCACCAGGATCAGCCCGATCAGGGCCAGCGACGCGTACCGCGCGATGTTCGCAGGGCCCCACGGGCGCTCGCGGGCCGCGGAGAAGATCACGGCGGCGTCGGCGATGTCCTCGACGATGCGCGGGGCAGCCGGCCCGGCGGGAACGGCTTGCAGCGCAAGCAGATCACCGTCCACCACACCGACGGTGTCGAGCGTGGCATCCAGGCTGTACGGCGCACCCCCGACCGGGGCCAGGCTCAGCCGTACCGGGTCGCCGGCGCCGTTGTCGCCGCCTTCGGCACCGTCGCCCCCGGCGGGGAGCACGATGCGCTGGACCGCGGGCAGGATCTCGCGCAACGGCAGCTCGGACGGCAGTGCCATCTCGGTCAGCCGGCCGCCGTCGTCTCCAGCGGCCAGCACGGCCACCCGGACGATCGGCATCACAGTGTTGTCGGACATTCCTATGCTTTCTGGGTTCTTCTCATGGAGCGTGAATCTCGGTGGGCGTGGTCTTCGGTTGTCGCAACTTCGTCGAAGTCGCGGATGAGCGGCTGGTCGGGGAACCAGGAGCCGCTGGGCAGCGAGGCGGTCAGCCGTTCGATCGCCATCGCGATCGCTTCGGAAGTGCCCGCCGTGAAGGTCGAGATCCATTCCCCGTCAAAGGCTTTTGACGGGGAGACCAGAATCCGTCCCTCGGGGGTGTCGATGATGCTGACCCCCACCTGGGTGGTGACCCGGTGACCGTCACGGTGTTCTCCGGCGACGATCTCGACGTAGGTACGCCGTCCGTCGAACACCGATTCCACGATCGGGCGGGCCGAGGCCGGGACACCGAGGAATCCCAGCACTTCGATCAGCGGGGTGCCGTTGCGGATCTGCTCGTCGGCGCGGGCACCGGCCGCGGCCGGCAGCGCGAACTCCCCGAACCGCGCCGGCCTGCGTTGCGACAGACCGGCGGTGAGCACCGGGACCAGCGCGTGGGGGTGGTGGATGTCCATCTCGGTGAAGGTCACCAGCTGCGCGTTGCGCAACACGACGACGGTCTGGTCACCTGACCGCGAAACAATCCCGCGCAGCAGATCCCCCGGACCGGAGACAAACCGCAGGTCGAGCCACTGGGTTGCCCGGCAAGCCAGCCGAACCCATTGCGCCACCCGCGGATTGACCCCACCACTGGCGTCGAGCACACCCATCCTGGTCAGTTCAGCGGTCTGCTCGGCGGCAAAGCCGAACCGCTGCGCCGGTTCGCTGTAGGGCGGCGTGATGGCCAACACCCACGGGTACGCCCCGGCGCCGAGTACCTCGGCGAGGTACCAGGCCTGATCGGTGGTCAGCTCGACCGCGTTAGCTCCCACTTGTGCCCGGCATCAGCCCCACTTGGCCCCTTCAGCCGCGTCGCGTGCGCTCATCGACATGGTGTTCATCTCGTGAGTGGACGCCATCGCTCGGTAGGCCCGGGTCAGCTCTTCCATGGCCTGGTTCCACTGCGCCTGCCAGGCCTGGTAGGTCATGGCGGTGTCACCCTGCCAGGCACTGCTCAGCGCGGCCTGCTCGGCGGCGATGTCGGCGCCGACGGCGTGCAGAGCGCCCGAGTAGGTGTTCATCTCCCCGGCGTGAGCCAGCATGGCCGGGTAGTTGTACATGATCTGAGACATGAAAACTCCTGTATCCGTTGAGTGTTCGGCTAGACCGAGGTGTAGGTGCTGGCGGCGGCGGCATCCTGGGCGACGTAGGTGCCCGCGGCGTCGCCGAGGTTGAGCTGCGCGATGTCGAGCAGCGCGTTGACCTTGGCCGACACCTCGACGAAGCGGGCGTGTGCGGCCTGGAACGCGGCGGAGGCCTCACCCATGTGGTAGGCCTGCGACGACATGGCGGCCTGCTCGGCCTGCGCGATGGTGCTGCGCATCAGGGCGGCCTTGGCGCCGAACGCGGCCTCGGAGGCAATCAGCTGGGGGATGTGAGCGTCCAACAGACTCATGGTGTTTCCTTTCGGATCGTTGGTGGATGGTCATGCAAGAGCGGTCTGGTCAGCTGCGCGAACCCCCTTCCGGAACACCCGGGGCCGCATCGGGGTCCCAGGAACCGGGCAGCATCGGCGAGACGGGGCTCTCGTCGAATCTCTCGCCGGCCAAGTTGGTCAAGCCGGCCGCGGCCGCATCGGATTTCGTCTCGGTGCCGGTGAATCCCATCGTCCCTGCGCCGCTTTCAGATGCGCGGACCCGTGGTTCCGGCCGAGGCGCGGGCTCCGGATCCGGCTCCTCGTAGTCCATGTAGGCATCCGCGTAGGCGTGGTCCTCCAGTGCCGCGCCCCGCTTGCGCCGGCGCTTCCGCCGGGCCGCCAGCGACGCCGCCACACCCGAGGCCGCCGCGGGAATTCCGGCGGCCGGTGCCGAGGCACTGGACTTGCCGCCCACCGTCGGGCTGAAACCTTCATCGGGGTCGTTGCCCATCACCGCATATGGTGCGAACGCCGCGGCCGCGACCGGAGCCGGCGCCGCGACCCCACCCGCACCGGCAGCGGGTGCGCCCGCCGGAGCGGCCGGTACCCCGGCGCCGATCCCCGCCGGGCCCAGGCCCGCCATCGGCAACCCCTGATCAGCCCGCATCGGCACCGGCGGTGCATCGGCCTCGGCGGGAACATCTGCCGGGGCGTCGGTGGGGAGCAGGTCGAGCAATCCCAAGAAGGCAAGGCCGATCCCGAGGAGAGGTACCAGGAAGGGCGACAACGCAGCACCGATCCAGGTGCCCCAACCCACGGGCTGGAAGATCGCCTGATAGAGCACGGCGCCGAGCATCGGACCCCACTCGGTGAGGAAGGCACTCGGATTGGTCAGCAGCGTCTCGATCATCCCCCGGATGCTGCCGAGCGGATCATTCAGGAACTTCAGCAGCTGATCGCTGCTGGGCAACGTCTTGACGTAATCGATCAGCCATTGCGGCAGATTCGGGTACTCGCTGTCTGCCGTCGCGTCGGCGCTGGTCAACGCTGAACCGGAATCCGTCGCGGTGGCCTGCGCCATCATCTGCCGCGCGTTGGCCGAGGCGGTACCTGCCTCCCCCACACCGGGTTTGAGAAGCATCGGCGACGGCGTGCTGGCCGGGGCCGCCATGACCGCGGCTCCCGACACGGCCTGGTAGGTGGCCATGGTGGTGGCCGCCTGGATCCACATCCGGACGTAGTCGGCCTCGTTGACCGCGATCGGAATCATGTTGATACCGAAGAAGTTCGTGGCGATCAGGACGCCGTGCACGACGTGGTTCAGCGCGAGCTCGGGCAGGGTCGGCATGGTGGCCACCGCCGTGGTGTAGGCCGCGGCCGCCGATTCATGCTGCACGGCCACCGCCGCGCTGTTCGCACTCTGCTGCGCCAGCCAGGTCAGGTACGGCCCGTGGGCGGCGACGTACTGCTCCGAACTCGGGCCCTCCCACGACCCGGCTTGCACCCCGCCCAACACGCTGGTGAGTTCTGCTGCCGCCGAGGCATATTCAGTGCTCAGCGAATGCCAGGCCCCCGCTGCGGCCAGCAACGACCCGGCGCCCGGACCGCTGGAGAGCAGCGTCGAGTGCACCTCGGGTGGTAAGGCCATCCAGATGGGGGCGGTCATGTCAGAGGCCGCGCGCAATCATGTAGGACGAGGCAGCCATCGCGTCACCGGTGACGTAGCTGGCGCCGGACTCCGCGACGCCGGCACCCGAGCGGCCGAGCTCCTCGACGCCCTGGGCGGCCAGCGTCGAGTGCTGGGCGCCGTGCACGCTGAACCCCGTCGCGGTCTGCAACGACACCGCATCCGCGGCAGGCGGGATCACCGCCGAGACCAGGGGGGCGGCCGCGGCGTGAGCGGCGGCCAGACGCGCGGTGAGCGCCTCCACGGCCGCACTCGCGGCGGTCAATCCTTCCGGAACTACCCGCAATGTCATCAGAATTCCTTTCTCCCGTTGTTCACGGACAGCGCCGCGTCATCGATGAGTGGGTTGACGAGCTGGACGAACTCGGGCGCGTCGCCGTCGCCGAGCAACATGCCGCGTCCCGCGGGGAACCGGGCGAACCGGTGCCCGCGGAGCTTGCCGCTGTCGGCGGGATTGCCCGACAGCATCAACGTGGTCGCTTGCAGATCATTGAGGCGACGCAGCAGCGCCGCGGTCATCACGGCGTGCGCCGATCCGGTGGCCCGGGCCGTCACGATCACGCGCAGACCCAGATCGGAGGCCTCGGCCAGCAGACCCACGATGTTGGTCCACGGGCGCTGCCCCGCGAACGGCCCGCTGACCGCGGGTCCGTCGGGGATCTGGTCCACGTCGTCGATGATCAGGTAGTGGATGTGGCCATCCGGAGCCGTCCGCTGACGCCAGGCGCTGAGCTCCTGCGGGCTCAAACCGGCCGGCGGACGGCGCTTTTCGATGAGGGCCGACAGACCCAGCATCGCCGGCAGCACGCGGTCGATGTTGGCGGTGTACTCGTTGTCCGGGAACAACGGCTCCTCCACCAGATGCAGCCGCCGGTCGATCACCGTGAAGGCCACCTCGTCCGGCCGCGAGTTCTCGCGGATGGTCCGGATGATGTGACGCAGCAGCGTGGTCTTGCCCGACCTCGTATCGCCGAACACGGCCAGCAGCGGGTTGTTCTTGAAGTCGAGCAACACCGGTGCCAGATCCTCTTCACGCTGCCCGATGACCACCTGCTCGGGCGCCGGGTATAGCGGCGCCAGCGCGGCCGGGGCCAGGGCGGTGGGCAGCAGGCGCACCGGCGGTGCGCTCTGTCCCGAGTAGCGGGCGTTGATGACGGCGATGTCGCTCAACTGCGGCTCGGCGAACAGGAAGTGCTCGGCGGCCATCGTCAGGCCGCGGCCCGGCTGATCGGCGGGTACCGAATCGGCCGGCCGACGCAGCGCACCCACCACGCGCACGATGCTGTCGTGGCTGTCGTGCAGCTTGAGCTCCAGGCGCAGGCCCAGGCCGTCACGCATCGCCAGCGGCACCTCCAGCCAGTTCGGCGTGGTGATCACGACGTGGATGCCGTAGGCCAGCCCGGTGTTGGCCAGCTCGGTCACCCTGGCCAGCAACGGGTTACGGGTGTTGAACGTATCCGTGTTGTCCCGGCTGAACGCGTACAGGTTGTCGATGACCAAGAAGACTTCGCCATACCCATCGGCATAGCTGCCCACCCGGCTCACCGCGCCCTGGCGCTGACGGGCCTGCAGCAGCTGCTCGAGCTCGCCGAAGGTACGGCGGATGCGCTCGGGCTCCAGCGGGGTGGCCACACTGCCGACGTGGGCCAGGTCCTCCAGGCCGGCGAGCTGTCCGCCGCCGTAGTCCAGGCAGTAGAAGCTCACTTCGCTCGGCGAGTGCAGCGCCGCGGCCGACAAGACGAACGTCTGCAGCGCGGTCGACTTGCCGGATCGCGGGCCGCCGTGGATCAGGACGTTGGCTGCCGACGAGTTCGCGTCGAACACCAAGGCTTCCCGGCGCATCTCGAACGGCTTGTCGATTTCGCCCAGCGGCCAACGCAGTTGACCGGGCTCCACCTCGGTACGGGCCAGAACGTCGTCCAGGGCGATCGCGTCGTCCAGCGGCGGCAGCCACAGCTTGGGTGCCTGCGGGCCGTAGGCGGCCAGCTGGTCGCCGATGGTGGCGATCAGCTTGCGCGGCGGCGCGGCGTCGAATTCCGGCTCGTTGGTGACGATCACAGTGTCGGGCTCGGGCTCGACGCGCGAGGCGGTGAACAGCTGCGGCTGCGGCAGGGCCCGCACCACGATCGACTTCTCCGCGCGCGGCGGATCGTAGATGCCGTCGACGTAGGTGCTGCGGAACTTGACCGGCACCGCACCCGGCGCGGGCACCAGGAAGCCCTCGCCTTTGTGCTCGCGACCCGATTCGATGTGATAGGCATCCTCGACCCCGATGATCTGACGGGAGATGCTGGGGCTCGACACCTTCAGGCCGATCCGGTACGACGTGTTCTTGTCGATGTCCTTGATCCGGCCGATGTCCAGGGTCTGCGACGCGAACAGGATGTGAATCCGGAACGAGCGGCCCTTGCGCGCAACGTAATCGAACAGATCCGCGTACTCGGGATGCTCGGCCAGCATCAGGGTGAACTCGTCGGCGACCACGAACAGCGTCGGCATCGGGGGCAGATCATGTCCGGCTGCGATGGCGGCCTCGTACTCGGTGACCGAGTTGAAGGCGCTGCCCTGAACCCGCCGGCCGGCCTCCTTGAGCATCTGCTCACGGCGGGCCACCTCACCGCGCAGGGTGTCGGCGAACCGGTCGGCCAGCGACCGCTTCTCGGCCATGTTCGAGATGACCGCGACGACCTGCGGGAAGTTGCGGAAGATGTCGGCGCCGGCCTCGCCCTTGAAGTCGGCGTAGATCACGATGAGCCGCTCGGCGGAGTGAGTGGTCAACAGCGACAACAGGATCGACATCAGCGTCTGGGACTTGCCCGAGCCGGTCATACCGATCATCAGACCGTGCGGACCCATGCCCCCCTCGGCCTCGTCCTTGAGGTCGAAGTACAGCGGCTCGCCGGTGGCGGTGACGCCGATCGGCACCCGTAGTTCGTCGTCGCGGTTGCGCGGAGCCCACAGGTCGGCGACATCCAGCGCCGCGGCATCCGGGATGTCGAGCAGCGTGGTGAAGGTGGCGCCGCCGGTAGCGGTCGACCGCACGTAGCCGGGGTTGGAGTCCCAGCGCGACAACCGCCGCGCGATGTGGGCGGCCGCGGCGGCCGACATCGCGTCGGCCTTGTCGACGTAGGGCTGCCATCCGCTGCTCTGCCACCGCTCGATCCGGCCCTCGGTGACCCGCAGGATGGGCCGCTCGGGATCGGGGTACTGCTCGCGGTTGGGCAGCTTGTCGCTGCGGTGGATCACGGTCACCCCGGTCAGGCCCGGCTTCCGCGCGATGTCGTCGGGGTCGGCCTCGGGGTCGTCGAGCACGACCAGCAGGTGCTTCAGCGCCTGATCCGCCTCGGCGGGGAATGCCGGCCGCCCGGCCAGGGCCGAATCGAGTTGTCCGCGAAGCTCCGTCACACCGGTGGTCAGGTACCGGGCCGGGCCGACGCCGTCGGCCTGGGACGGAATATCCACGTGCGGCAGCCATTTCAGCCACGACCAGTCATCGGCGTCCACATCGGGCGAGGCCAGCGCCACCCCGAGCATGGTCGGGTCGTGCCAGGTGACGGCCTGGGCGATCCAGGCCCGCAGCGCGTCGCGGACTTCCTCGGCCTCACCGATCACGGTGATCCGGGCGAGCTTGGTGACGTCGATGCCGGCGGGGGCGTCGCGCACGGTGCGCTGCACGTCGAGCAGACCGCGAAGGGTGCTGTGCGACACCGGTTCCAGGTCGATCTCGTCGGCCGTGTCCTTGACCTTCAACGCCGCATCCAGCGGCACATCGTGCAGCCCGGCGCGCAGCACCAGGAAGTCACGGTCGCGCGGATCGCGCTCCCACTGCCGACGGGTGCCCGGAATGATGGCCAGCGCCTCGGGTTCCGGGTGCGACCACTCCAGCGCCGCACGCTGCTCGGCGGCATGAGCACGGACGTTGTCCCGTACCACCGACAGGTAGCGCAGGTAGTCGGCGCGCTCGGCGTCGACCTCCTCGGTGCGCATCTTGTTGTCCGACCCGCGGTACATCGCGGTGGCCGCCAGCAGCAGCACGAACGGGAAGAACAGCGTCGTCGGCGAGATCATCCGCATACCGGTGGCCACCAACGCCACGATCATGCCGACGATCAGGATGACGATCAGGAACGGCAGCACGCGACGCAGCAGCGACGGCGGAACCAACCGCGGCAGCTGCGGTGGCGGCTCGATGGTGATGGTGCCCTTGCGGGTGGTAGGTGGAGCCAGCCTGCGCTGGTGCTCGAAAATCAGCCGGCTCATCGAGTTCCCTCCAGGCGGGCAGCATTTGCGTTGGACGACAGCGCATCATGAGCGGTCAGGGCGTCGCCACGGGACAGGGTCGGACCGGCCGCGAACTGCGTCAGGATCGACCACGGGATGGGTAGGGCCGGCGCGGTGAGGCCAAGCGCGGCAAGGGTTTTGTCGTGGTCACCGGTGGTGTCGATGCCGTAGCGCACACCGGTGTCGCTGACCCAGAACTGTGATCCGGCGGTCGGCGATCCGGGCTCGGCACCCACGGTCTGCACCAGGTACCCGGTGCCGGGTGCCAGTGCGACGCGGCTGGCGGCACCGTTGGCGCCCGCCCCGACCAGGTCGACGCTGCGCTGTCCGGCAGGAACCGGCACGACCGCACCGGACAGCAGGCTCAGTCGGCTCTCGGTGGCACCCGCCGGCTTGCTCCACTGGGCGCAGGTCACCGGGGCCGCCGAGGCGGACACGAGCTCGAGCGCCCGGTCCGGGTAGGCAGCGGTGTCGATGCTGTGGACCGCTGGGGTGCGGGCCACCTCGTCGGCTCCGAGTCGCGGCGGCTGTTGCAGCCCAAAGGAATCGGTGTTGCGCATGATCGCGGCGAGCACCGGGGAGATCGGCTGCAGGCCGTCGGACAGCACCGCGTAGTAGCGGACGGTGTTGTCAGCCTCGGCGGCCGAGACCACCGCGCCCACCGGCGCCGGCGTCGACAGTTCGAACTGTGCGGGCGCACCCGCCCCGGCGATCGCCGGCGCGGTCAGTGCGGGCGCCTCGGGGATCGCGTTGAACAGGCCCGCCGCGATCGGCCGCGGGGCCGGGATGTCGGAGCCGAAACCGAGTGCATCGGTGACGGCACGGTTGTTCAGGTCGATCGGGCTGCGCTTGCCGTCCCACAGCAGCCAGTCACCTGGGGTGGGGCCGCCGCTGTGGTGCACGAGCACGGCCTGGCCCGCCGTCAGCGGCAGGGCCCGCTCCTCACCGGATCCGAGCGTTCCAGCGATCAGCGTGACTCCGGCGGTCGTTCCCGTATTGCTGTCGCACACAGTCCAATCCGCGTCGGCACTGGTGCTCTGCACCATCCGTTCGGGCGCACCGGGGATACCGAGCAGGTTGCCTCGCGGGTACTTGTCGATCTCACTGGTCTTGACGGTGCTCGGGTTGTCCGCCTTGCCGGTGATCAGCCGGGCCGAGGTCAGGTTGAGCACCGGATGCAGCTGTTCACCCACGCGCACATACAGCGCCGCGGTGGACCGGTCGGCCAGCACGGTGTCGTTACCGGCCGTCCCGCCGGGGCGGATCAACGAGAAGATGAAGCAGCCGACCAGGCCGGTGACCAGGATCAGCGCGCCGGTCAGCACCGCCCGGCTCTGCGTACGCAACGGGTCGACCAGCATGCGGGTGTCGTGCAGCGCCACGCCGGAAGCGATGCGGCGCATGACGAATCGCCAGCCCGAGACCTGATGACGCGTGACGAAGCCACGCCGGTAGGCGACCTGATCGGGGTTGTCGTTGGACGGTGTGCGGGAGGAGAAGGAGCGGCGCTCGTCAGGTCCCTGGGTGGTCATGCGGGCACCGTCAGGCCCAGGCCACGCAGCAGCGGGGCAGCCGAGTTGTTCACGTCACCGGCGGTGATCGTCATCATCTCCTCGTCGGTGAAGTCGTCGTGGTCGGAATGATCGAGGCGGTACTCGCGCTCCTCCTCGGAACGCTCGACCAGGTTGCGGACGAAGCGGCCGTTACCGGCGATGTCGAGGCTGCGCCGCGGCACACCGTTGGTGTCCGGCATGGTGGCTGCGGCCAGATAGCCGAACAGCTTCTCCATGTCGTCGTGGGCGGCCTTCTCGAACGTGCTGTCGCGCTTCTCGGCCATCCGCTCGGCGATCTCGACGAGTTCGGACGAGGAGTACGACGGGAAATCGATGCTGCGGGTGAAGCGCGAGCGCAGACCTTCGTTGGTGTCCAGGAACATGTCGAGGTCCTTGCGGTACCCCGCGACGATCACGACGAGCCGGTCGCGGTCGTTCTCCATGCGGGCCAGCAGCGTGTCGATGGCGACCAGACCGAAGTCGTTCTTGGCTCCGGTGGACACCAGCGCGTAGGCCTCGTCGAGGAACAACACGCCGTCGAGCGCGCTGTCGATGATCGCGTTGGTCTTGGCCTCGGTCTCACCGATGTGCTGGCCGATCAGATCGGCACGGTGCACCTCGCGGACCGTCTCCTTCTTGAGAAGCCCCAGGCCGCAATAGATCTTGGCGACGACGCGGGCGATGGTGGTCTTACCCGTACCGGGAGGACCCGCGAACACCAGGTGGTTGGTGCGCTGGGCCACGGCCAGTCCGCGTTCCTGGCGACGGATCGACATGGCGACCGAACTCTTGAGCCGCGCCACCTGGAACTTCACTTCTTCCAGACCGATGAACTCGGCCAGCTCGGCTTCGGCCTCGACGAGCAGGTGCGCCTTGCGCTCCTTGGCACCCGGGTCGACGAAGTCCGACTCGGTCGGTTCGGTATCCGGGTCCCACGGATCGGTTCGGGCGTCGATGCGTGCGGCGGTGGTGATGAGCAGCCCGAAGGACGAATCCAAAAGGGCCTCTTCGACCTGCTTGTTCTCCGGGTGGGCCGCGAAGAGGTCCTGCAGTACTTCGTTGGCGTCCTCGTCCTCGCCCTGCGAGCGCAAGGTCAGCCCCTTGGCCAGCGCGCCGTCGAGCGCCGCCACCGCGATCGGGCCGGACGGGTCCTCCAAGTACGACAGCGCGGGTGCCAGCATGCCGAGGCGCGCCAGCGCGATGCCGAGGGTGACACGTGCGGCGTGCGCGGTGACCTCGTCGAGCGACGGGTTGGTGACGACCGGGGTGAGCAGACGCACCACATCGGACCAGCGCTCGGCGTGGTGGTTGAACGCCACCCGGAGCCAGGTGGCGTTCAGCCACCCGGGGCGACGGGCCAGCAGTTCGGCCACCAGCGCGTCGGCCTCGGCCCGTGCACCCGAGGCATAGCGCCCCGCGGCGTAGGCGAGCTGGAAGTCGTCGACATCGACGGCCCGGAACTGCAGGTACAGCCCACTGTCATAGGTGAACCCGAGGTCGCCGGCAGCCAGATCGATCTCCCGTTGCAGCAGACCGGCGCTGCCCCGGGTGCGCCACACGGCGTCGATGACCGGTTCGGACACATCGCCCGCGGCGGCCAGGCCGGTCCAGGCATCACAGTGGTCATGCGCGATCCGCGTCAGACCAGCAAAGCCGGCGCGGGCTGCGTCGAGATCGGCCGGCCGTTGCCGGTCGTTCACCGTCAAGCCCAGCGCACGACAACATGTGGCGAAGCGGCTGATCACATCGCGATCGAGCCGGGGCGCTCCCTGTGTTGGAGCCGCAAGCGTGTCACTACCCATATGCGTGCACGGGAGCGAAGCCCCCGATTCTCTCCCTTATGTATGGCTAAGCTAACTTTTGCTGAAGTTAGCATTGCATAACTTAAGTGTCGAGAGGCACGTACTCGAGCTAGGTCGTGAACTGCCTCACCTTTTAGTCGCAGACACGAGGCTGATAGTTCCCGTCATCCCGCCGGATTCGGTGTCAGGTTCGGGCACGGGCCGACCCACTTCGGCCAGATATTCATGCAACGGTGTCGGCACGGCGTCCCAGCCCCGCGAGCCGAACCACCGATCCGCCGGCTCGTGTTGCTGGTTGTACACGAGCGTGAAAAAGGCGTTCTCGTCGCCGGAAGACACCGCTTCGGCGCGCTTGGCCTCGAAGGCCTCGTCCGGCATCGGCACCGCCTCCTCGATGCCGACGAAGCTGCCCGGCGCGGCCAGCGCATCGATTCCAGCAAACAGCTGTTCCTGTGCTGCGGCGGGCAGATAGATCAACAATCCCTCGGCGATCCACGCCGACGGCCGCGACGGGTCGAAGCCGCTCTCTTGAAGGGCGCGCGGCCAGTCGTCGCGCAGATCGATCGCGACCTCGCGGCGCTCGGCCGTCGGCGCCTCGCCCAACTGATCCACGGTGTCGCGCTTGAATTCGAGCACCCGGGGCTGGTCCAACTCGTACACCACGGTGCCGTCGGCCCACCGTAGGCGGTAGGCCCGCGAGTCCAGGCCGGCCGCCAACAGCACCACCTGTTGCACGCCGGCTTCGATGGCCCGGGCGAAGTACTCGTCGAAGTACTTCGTGCGGGCGCCCTGGAAATTGACGAAGTTCTCGCCGAATTCGGTCTGCAGCGGATGCTCGGGGTCGGTGCCCTCGACCGCGGTCGTCCACTCGCCCCCGACCGCGCGGCAGAACACCTCGGCATATTGGTCGACGGCGAGAGGATCGTCCTTCCGCGCCTCCAATGCCCTTGAGGCAGCTACGAATAACGCTGTCTGCCCAACGCTCGTGGTGATATCCCAATTGTCGTCATCGGTACGCACCGACGCGAGGGTACGCCGCGAATCTGACAGCTACACCAATGGTCGACCGGTCCGGATCCGCCAGTCGAGGTCTTTGAGCAGCACGTTGAAGGGGAACTGCCGCAGGAACGACGGCAGCAGATCGTTGATCGTGCGCAGCACCCTGATCAGCTGGTCGAACCGCTTCTGACTCTTGGCATCCCATGGCAGGTGCATCTCGTCGCGGAACCGCTGTGGCAGAAAACCCGTGGTGATCAGCAGTGCCACCGCGTCGAGCCGACGCTGCACCGCGCGGGGCAACCTCGGATTCTTCGGCCGGCCCGCGGCGATCGGATACAGGTACCCGCGCACGGTGTCGTCGATGTGCAGTTTCTCCAGCGACTCTTCCCAGTAGCGATCGAAGGCAGCCCGGTCGGCCGGCCACATTGCCTCGGGCACCTGCAGGGTGGTGCCCATCGTGACGCTGTCCCGGTAGTGGCGGTCGGCGGTCTCGTCGTCCAGCTCGCCGATGAACATCCGGAACACGTCGACCCCGCCCTTGTAGAGGCACGCGGCCACCCACAGCTGCAGATTCTTGTCGAACGCGTTGTACTTCACCGGGCTGTCCTCGGTGGAGTACACCTGCGCGTGGGCCTTGTTGACCGCGCGCCGGTAGGCCGCCTTCTGGGCATCGGTGCCGCGGGTGGCCACCGCCAGGTAGGTGAAGGTGGTTCTGGCCCGCTTGACCGGGTGCAGATCGGTGCGGCCGCTGTCGACGCGACTCTCCACGACGCCGTAGCCGACGCCGGGGTTCGCCAGCTGCATGATCACGTTCGCCGGACCGGCCAGCAGCGCCACACCCATCAGTCCGTCGTCGAAACTGGCGGTCCGCCGGCGGCGCCTGGGCGCAGCCCCCGGGCGCGACGAGTCACTCATCGCCCGTTCGACATGCGGGATCGGTTCGCTGACCGTCATGGCCACCCCTTCTGAAACTGAGAACATGTGATTCCCGATATTGGCCCGCCGGCCTGACAGGTGTCAAGATGTTGGGGTGAAACAGGTCCGGCCGTACCGCGGCATCGAGGCAGCCGACCGCCTCGCGCAACGGCGCAGCCAGCTGCTGGAGGCGGGGCTCGACTTACTGGGCGGCGAGGACGCGGAGGTGACGGTGCGCGCCGTGTGCCGCACCGCCGGGCTGGCCGCACGGTATTTCTACGAGAGTTTCGGCGACAAAGACGACTTCATCGGCGCGGTCTACGACTGGGTGATCGCCGATATCGCGACCTCGACACAGGCCGCCGTCGCCGCCGTTCCGCTGGCCGATCAGACCATGGCCGGGATGGCCAACATCGTGCACCTGATCGCCCAGGACCGGCGGATCGGCCGGCTGCTGTTCAGCGTCAAACTGTCCAACGAGGTGCTGGCCCGCAAACGCGTCGAATCCACGGCGCTCTTCGCCACCCTGCTCGGTCAGCACGCCGGCGACGCCCTGCAACTGCAGGAGAACGACTACCTCAGGGCCGTCTCATATTTCGCGGTCGGCGGGGTGACCCAGACGATCAGCGCATGGCTGTCCGGTGAGGTCGCACTGTCTCCCGAACAGCTCATCAACCAGTTGCGCTCGATGCTCGACGCAGTGGCCGGCATGCAGCAACCGGGGAGTTGACCGTGCCGGGCCCGGTGTTGCTGCGCCCCGGCGCGGCGCCGCACGTGGCCGCCCAGCCATGTCGGCGTCAGCCCCGGCCGGTGAACCTACGCGTCCCCGATGCAGCCCAGCCCGGATCACCCGTGGTGGCATAGCCGACCCAGGCGCCGTGCATCTGGTCGGCCAATGCGGCGGGAGGCTCGCCGGGCCCGAGCAGCGCAGCCGGGCCGCGCAACGACTCCAGTCCGATCCGGTCGAACACGAACGGCAGCTCAACCGCATGGGCTGCACCCAGCGTGCCGTCTACAGCTTCTGAGCGCCAAGAGAATTCGTAACGGTGGGTACCCGCGCCGGCCAGTTGCTCATGAGCTCGGGCAGTGCGGTCACTGCCGGAGCGGAACAAAGCGTCACCGAGAATCGCTGCACGCAACTCACCCCAGCCCGCGCGGGGAAAGCGCGAGCGGTACTGCCGGACCAGGCTCGCCGGGTCGGGGTCCACGCGCGCGGCGAGTCGCTCGACGTCGTCGCGGGTGGTGGAGGCGAGTTGAGACTGCGGGGCCAGGTACAGGTTGCCCTCCTCGGCGTTGGTCCCGATGAGCAGCCCCACTTCGGGATTGAGCCGCTGTGCCGGCTGTTCGGCCAGCACCAGGCTGAACGGGCTCAATCCCAGCAGCGGATCGAAATGTTCTTCGGTATGCAAATCGAGCCCGGCAAGCTTCGGCACCACCTCGACGAGCTGTTCGTCGGAGAGCTGGTCGAAGCCGTCCGCGGCGGGTTCGACACCCAGGGCCTCGGCCGCCGCCTGGGTGACTTGAGTGGCCTGTTCGGGAGCGAACGCACCGAAACCGTTTCCGCTCTGCATGATTGCGCGACGGATCAACCGCTCCACGCCAGGAGTCGCCAGCGCCCCGGCGGTGATCGTTGCGCCCGCGGACTGGCCGAACAGGGTGACGTTGCCGGGATCCCCGCCGAATGCCTCGATGTTGGTCTGCACCCAGGCCAGCGCGGCCAGCACGTCGAGCAGCCCCCGGTTGGGTACCGCCCCGGGCAGATCCAGAAATCCGGTGATCCCGAGCCGGTAGGTGACCGTCACCAGCACCACGCCGTCGCGGGCGAAGGCGGTTCCGTCGTAGAGCGCCGAGCGGGTGGAGCCGGCTACGAAGCCGCCGCCGTGGACGAACACCATGACCGGACGGCGCTGCGCGTTCGGCGGAGCCCAGACGTTGACCGTGAGATAGTCGTCGCCGCGCACCCAGCCCGGGCCGAAGAAGGGCGACATGTCCAGGCGTCCGAAGCCGTTGCGGGGTGGCTGCGGAGCGGTCGGTCCGGGCCTGGTCGCATCGCGTAGGTCCCGCCACGGTTCGTGGGCGATCGGCACCGCGAAGCGGCCCGCGGCCATAGGCGCTGCGGCGTAAGGGATTCCGAGAAATACCTGCGCGTCCGGGATCTGGAAACCACGCACGGCACCGGTTGCCGTCTCGACGATCGGATCGTCCATCCTCACGAACCCTCGCTCACCCGGTCGAACGGCGCCCATGCCTTGATCGCGTACCTGTCGCCGTCGCGCATCACCTCGGCACCCCCGTGCCCGCCGAAATGCGCCGGTAGCACCAGTGTGTTGGTGTCGGCGGCCTGACCCAGCACCCGCCGCCGGGTGGCCCGCGCCTGCACCGGGTCCTCGCAGTAGCAGCTGTTGGTGTAGGGTTCGACGACCTGCAGCGCCGTGTGCATCATGTCGCCGACGAAAACAGCACGGTCACTGCCGGACCGCAGCCTGACCACCGCCGAGCCCGGGGTGTGGCCCGGGGCCGCCTCGAGCGCGAGGTTGGCATCGATCTGAAAACCGTCCTCCCACAACACTGTTTGTCCCGCTGCACGGACCGGGGCCACACTGTCGAGGAACACGTTGTCCCGCCCTGCGACCGGGTCGCCCCGATTGGCCGGGTTCCAGAAATCGAAGTCGGCCAACGGCATCAGATAGGTGGCGTTCGGAAAGGTCGGGATCCAGTTGCCGTCGTCGAGGTAGGTGTTCCAGCCGACGTGGTCGACATGGAGGTGGGTGTTGATCACCACGTCGACATCCTCAGGAGCGACACCGGCCCGGGAGAGGTTCCCGAGAAAATCGGTGTCCAGGTGATGCCAGACCGGGGCATACGGCCGGTCCTTGTGATTGCCCACCCCGGTGTCGACCAGGATGGTCCTGCCCTCGCTGCGCAGCAGCCAGGTCTGAATGGCGGAGACGCAGACGTCGTTATCGGGGTCGTAGAAGTCGGGCGCCATCCATCCCTCGTTGCGTCGCCACACCTCGTCGGAACTCTCCGGGAAGAACTCCTGCGGCGACAACCGGACCGAGCCGTAATACTCCATCACCCGGGTCACGCTGACGTCGCCCAAAACGATTTCGTTCATGGAACCCAGCCTGGTCACGCCCTGTCAGCTCAGCCAGGCCCCACTGTGCCTACCCCTGGCAGGGATAGGCACGGCTCATCAGACCGCAGGCATAGTGGGGTCATGACCACCGGACAACTCGGCGAATTCCTGCGGGCCCGGCGCGGTCGGCTGCATCCAGAGGATGTGGGCCTGTCCCGGTACGGCGAGCGGCGCCGGGTCGCGGGGCTGCGACGGGAAGAAGTTGCCCAGCTCGCCGGCGTCAGCGTGTCGTATTACACGCGGCTGGAACAGGGACAATCGGCCAATGCCTCAGAGGCGATCCTCGAAGCGCTGGCGCGGGCTCTGCAACTGGATGTTCACGAGCAGACGCATCTGCGGGAGCTGGCATCACGGCGCGCGCAGCCGCCTCGACGGCCTCCCGTCGAGCACGTCAGCGCGTTGACGCGCGATCTGTTGCGCTCGCTGGACCACCTGCCGGTGCTGGTGCTCGGACGCCGCACCGATGTGCTGGCCTGGAACGAGCTGGGCCACGCGCTGCTGGCCGGCCACGTGGATTTCACGTCGGTGGACAGCCCGGCGACCCGGCCGAACCTGGCCCGGCTGCTGTTCCTCGACCCCCATAGTCGCGATCTCTACGTGGATTGGCACCGCAAGGTCCGGACGGTGGTCGGCAGCCTCCGCCTGGCAGCGGGCCGGCATCCCGACGACGCACTGCTGTCCGCCCTGATCGGTGAATTATCGGTCAAGAGCGAGGAATTCGTGTCGCTGTGGGCCGATCACCGGGTCAAGCCCTGCGAGGCAGACTCCTATGACCTGCGCCATCCGCTCGCCGGACCACTCACGGTCACGATGCAGAATCTGACGCTGGCCCGCGACGCCGAGCAGGCACTGGTTGTGGTGACGACGGCGGAGGGCTCGAGTTCGGCGGACGCATTACAGCTGCTTGCGCGGGAATCCCGAGGCATTAATATCCAAGACCCGACGACTGCCGGGCGCGCATGATGGCGATATGACCAACTCCAGACAGACTCCAGGTCAGGCAGTGGCCGACACCGGCGTCCTGGTCGCGGCAATCCGCGCCGAGGAAACCCGCCGCCCCGACCGGCTTTTCGATGATCCGTTCGCAGAGCGCCTGGCCGGTGAGTCCGGTCAGCGGATGCTCGCTGAAGCCGTCGCCGCCAGCGGTGACAAGTCCACGCTGCAGATCGTGGTGCGCACGCGCTTCTGGGACGAGGCGCTGCTGAGCGCAGTGCCACCGGTCCGGCAGGTGGTGATCCTCGCCGCGGGCCTGGACGCCCGGGCCTACCGGCTGCCGTGGCCCGACGGCACCACGGTGTTCGAACTCGATCAGCCCGCGGTGATCGCGGCCAAGGCTGACGCGCTGGCCGGCGACGAACCACGCTGCCGGCGGGTGGCCATCGGCGTCGACCTCACGCAGGACTGGACCGAAACCTTGCGAGCCAACGGCTTCGACCCGAACCTGCCGGCCGTCTGGTTGATGGAAGGGCTGCTGCAATATCTGGACGAGGGCGCCGTGCGCACGGTGTTCGAGCGGGTCGACGCGCTCTCGGCGCCCGGTTCGGTGCTGCTCTACGACATCGTCGGCAAGGTGCTGATGGACAGTGTGATGCTGGCCGCGGTCCGCGAACGGATGTCCCGCAACGGGGCGCCGTGGCTGTTCGGCACCGATGCCCCGGGGCAGCTGTGTGAGCGGCTGGGCTGGTCGGCGGTCGTCACCGATGTGGCCGAGCCGGGCAACACGTGGAATCGGTGGTTCGCCCCCGCGGTGCCACTGGATGTCCCCGGAGTGCCTCGCGGATATTTCGTCACCGCCACCAAGTAGGGACCGGGTACTACCCCGCCGGTACCGGCGGACGACGATCGGCGGCCGTCTTCGGCGCCGCCTGCGCGTCGTTGTCGGTGAATTCCTTGGTCCAGCAGGCGAATTCCAGGGTGATTCCGTCCGGGTCGAGGAAGTAGAACGACCGCACGTAGACGCCTGGGTGCACCGTCGCCGACGCCTGCATCGGGCTGTCGTCGTGGTTGAGAACCGGGCCGACCCGGACCCCCTTGGCCTTGAGCTTCTGCCGGTACTCGTCGAACTTCTCGGCGGGCACGTGCAGGGCGATGTGGTTCAGGGATCCGGTGGCGCTGACGAATTCGCCGATGCCGGGGATCGCGGCCGGCGCGGAGATCCCGGGCACGCCGTCGGGGGCCTCACGGAACCAGAAGAACGCGATGCAGTCCCCATTGCCCGCGTCGAAGAAGAAGTGCTGACCCATGCCGCCGGGCAGGTCGAGCGATTTGATCAGAGGCATGCCGAGCACATTGGTGTAGAAGTCGACTGTGCGTGCCATGTCCGCGCAGACCAGCGCCACATGGTTGATACCGCCGAACTCGAACTCCGGGTTGGGGTTGTTGGGCTTGATCACGTCATACACCTCCGGGGTGGACACCAAACACTGGCGCAACTGCGAATCTGAATCTAACATCAGATTCAGAAGTGATCAATGGCCGTGCACGATTCCCGCCCGCCGGGAGTGAGGAAGTCCGTGACCGTCAGCCCCCGTACCCCGTTGCCGACCGCGCGTGGCCGCCAGACCCAGGCGGCGATCGACACCGCGGCCCGTGCGGTGATCGCCCGCAAGGGCATCCTGGCCACCACGATCTCCGACATCGCCTCCGAGGCGGGCCGGTCGGCCGCATCGTTTTACAACTACTACGCCTCAAAAGAAGCCATGGTCCGCGAATGGGCCCTGCGATTCCGCAACGAAGCCCGCGAACGCGCACTTCCCGCGACCGGCCCGAACCTGACCAATTGGGAGCGCTGCCACCAGGCGGCCTCCGCCCACTGGATGACCTACCGGCACCGCCTGGCCGAGATCATCAGCGTCTCCCAGATGGCGATGATCGACGACGACTTCGCCGAATACTGGGACGAGATCTGCCAGCTGCCGATCGCCATGATCACCGAGATGATCAAACATGCTCAGCAGCAAGGGTTCTGCCCCGACGACGACGCCCACCTGACCGCCGTCGCATTGGTGTCGATGCTCAACCAGTTCTGCTACACCCAGTTGTCCGGCGGGCGCGACGCCACCGCCGACGACTCCGCCTGCATCACCACCCTGGCCAACGTGTTCTACCGGACCATCTACCACGAGGAGACCTCCCGCTCATGAACAATGCGTCACCGGAAGTGGTTCGCGAGTTCATCGGCCTGGAATCGCCGACGGCCCAGCGCGCCGGTGCGGGCGGACACCCCTGCCAGGGCCTGTATTACCGAAGCGCCGACCACAAGCCCACGGTCGCGGTGATCGCCACGCACTACCAGATCGACTTCTCCGAGCACTACATCGCCGACCACCTGGCCGCCAGGGGCATCGGCTTCCTCGGCTGGAACACCCGCTTCCGCGGATTCGAGAGCAGCTTCCTGCTGGACCACGCACTGGTCGACATCGGGGTGGGCGTGCGCTGGCTCCGTGAGGTACAGGGCATCGAAACCGTTGTTCTACTGGGCAATTCCGGTGGAGGTTCCTTGATGGCGGCCTACCAGTCCCAAGCCGTCGATCCGAACGTACGGCCACTCGAAGGCATGCGGCCCGCCGCGGGCCTGACCGAACTACTGCCCGCCGACGGGTATGTGGCCAGCGCGGCCCATCCGGGCCGCCCAGATGTGCTGACCGCCTGGATGGACGGGGCGGTCGTCGACGAGAACGACGCCATCGCCAGCGACCCCGACCTGGACCTGTTCGACGAGCGCAACGCGGCACCCTTATCGGCAGAATTCGTGGCGCGCTACCGCGCGGCCCAGGTCGCACGCAACGAGAAGATCACCGACTGGGCTGAGGATGAACTCAAAAGGATTCAGGCGGCTGGATATTCGGACCGCCCGTTCACCGTCATGCGCACCTGGGCCGACCCGAGAATGGTCGATCCGAAGGTCGAGCCGACCCGCAGGCAGCCCAACCTGTGTTACGCGGGGGTGCCGATCAAGGCCAACCGGTCGGCGCGCGGCATCGCCGCGGCCACCACCGTCCGCAACTGGATCGGCATGTGGAGCCTGCGGCACGCCCAGACCCGGGCCGAGCCGCACCTGGCCCGGATCACCTGCCCGGCCCTGGTGATCAATGCCGACCAGGACACCGGGGTGTATCCGTCCGATGCCAAACGCATCTACGACGCGCTGGCGAGCACGGACAAGTCCCAGTGCTCGATCGACACCGACCATTACTTCACGACTCCGGGCGCGCGCGGCGAGCAGGCCGATACCATCGCCCGATGGATCGCGAAGCGGTGGCGGTGAACCCAGGCCGGATCAAGGTCCTGGCGCATTTCACCCCCGGTGACAAGGTGATGGATTTTCTTGCACCTCACCAGGACTGGCTCGATGTCACGTTCTGCGCCGAAGACGACGACGCCACCTTCTACCGGGAACTGCCGTCGGCCGAGGTGCTCTGGCACGTGTTGCGGCCGGTGTCCGGCGATGACCTGGAGCGCGGGCTGCGACTGCGTTTGGTGCACAAGTTGGGCGCCGGGGTGAACACCATCGACGTCGACACGGCTACCCGGCTGGGCATCCTGGTGGCCAACATGCCCGGCGCCAATGCGCCGTCGGTGGCCGAGGGCACCGTGCTGCTGATGCTGGCGGCACTGCGCCGGTTGCCCGAACTCGACCGCGCCACCCGGGACGGTACGGGTTGGCCCTCCGATCACAGCCTGGGTGAAACCGTGCGCGATGTCAGCGGGTGCACCGTGGGCCTGCTCGGCTACGGCAACGTCGCCAAGCGGGTCGAGAAGATCGTCGTCGCGATGGGTGCCGATCCCTCCCAGGTGATCCACACCAGCACCCGCGACACCGGCCATCCCGGGTGGCGCAGCCTGCCAGACCTGTTGGCCGCCAGCGATATCGTCTCGCTGAATCTCCCGCTGACCGAGGCCACCCGTGGGCTACTCGACAGCAAGGCCCTGGCTTCGATGAAACCCGGCGCGGTCGTCGTCAACACCGCGCGCGGTCCGATCATCGACGAGCCGGCCCTCGTCGAGGCGCTGCGCAGCGGGCAGTTGGCCGCGGCCGGCCTCGACGTCTTCGCCGAGGAGCCCGTACCGCCCGGCAATCCCCTGTTGGAGCTGCCCAATGTGGTGCTCACCCCGCACGTCACCTGGTACACCGTCGACACGATGCGGCGCTACCTGACCATGGCGGTCGACAACTGCCGGCGCATCCGCGACGGCGAACACATGGCCCACGTAGTAAACGGGGTTAAATGAAGTCTCCGCCACCTGAAGGATGCGGTTTCCCTACTGGCGCCGTTGTTAGGCGGTGGTTTTCGGGTTTTGACGTTTCACGGCCTGCCTGATGGCGTTGGGCTCCACGTCCTGCAAGGCCACTTCCTGGCCCCGGTGTTTGATTACGATCGCGGCGTTGGTGTCAGCGTTGCCGGTCCACCCGCATGCTGGGTTTGCGCATCGGAACAACGCTTGGTTTTCGCGTTGCCCCTCTGCGGTGGACCCGCATCGGTGGCACGTCTGCGACGTGCCGTGTGGCCGGACTCGAATGACCCGTGCCCCTGCTTGATCGGCCTTGTATGTGAGCAGTGTCAGGATCTGGGTCCATCCTTGATTGAGGATGGACCGGTTCAACCCGGACTTTTGTTTGACGTTCACCCCCGGCGCCTCGACGGTGCTTTTAGCGCTGCGGGTCATGTCCTTCACCCGCAGGTCCTCCACCACCAGGGTGGCCACCCCGGTTGCGACCAGTGCGGCGGTGGATTGGTGTGCGAATTCGTACCGGCGTCGGGCCTGGCGGGCTTTCAGGCCCGCGATCTGGACGTAGGTCCGCAGCAGCCGCCGGCTGGCTTTGTGGCCGCGGGGTTTTCCTGCCCGCTGCCGCGCGGCTCGGCGTTCAAGACGGTAGAGACGTTTCTTCTCGCCCGACGCCAGGGTGGCGGCTTGATCGATGAACGACCCGTCCGACAGCGCCAGCGTGTGGATCACGCCGCGGTCGATACCGACACTGCCGCGTTCGGTGCGTCGTCGGCGGGGTTTGGCCACCCGGTTTTCGCCACGCACCACCAGCATCCAGCCAGTAGCCTCCCGCACCACCCGTGCACCGGTGACCCGTTCAGGTATGGCGCGGTGCAACCGGACCTTGACCGTCCCGACTTTCGGAATGGCCACGGTCGCCCACTTGCGATTGAGCCGGGTGAGGTTGAGGTCGCGAGCTTGGGGCACATCGACCGCGCGGCGTGCCCGACGCGTTTTCCACGTAGGCCTACCATGGGTGCCGTTCCAATAATTCAACCAGGCCTGCTTGTAGGCCTTGAGTACTTGCTGTGCGGCTTGGGCGGGCAGGACTGCCAGCCAGTCGATGTCTTTGCGGGACTGCCGGATCGCCGCATCCGAGTCCGACCACGACGGCCACCGTCTCGATGCCTCATGAAACGTGTGGTGCGCGTGGATGAGATTCCACAACGCCCGAGCAGCGCCAGCCTGGCGAGCCAACACCTCCGACTGCGCCGCAGATGGTGCCAGCGGGTACTTCACGCACCGCTTGACCACCATCAACTCGCTCACAGCGGCAGTATCGTCCACACCTCTGACATGATCATTGGTTCACGTCACCACGAGGGCAACCGAACAAGGATGTACGCACAGGAAGACATGTCGTCTACCCCCCCGCGTCCGAAAATACCTGTGGGGCCGACACTTCTGGTCCGGCTCCTACTTCGCGCGCCCATTCGGCGGAGCGACCATGACCGTGGTCGAGCAATGCATCGAAACCAGCAACGCCCCGTATGACAGACGGGGCCTCGCCCCGCGAGGCACAAACACCGGGATGCGCTACGCCCAGCACTAAAGGACGGAGCACCGCGCAAGGTACAGATAGGCCACTGGAGTGGCGCGCATCACGCCGGGGTACCCTCGGCCCCAACCGACCGGTTAATAGATATATGCCCCGGATGGAGGACCCGCATGCCTATTGCGATCACGTCTGAGCACAGCGATCTGGCCGATTCTGTTCGGTCCCTGGTCGCGCGGGTGGCGCCCTCCGAGGTGCTCCACGAGGCCCTTGAAGTGCCGATCTCCAACCCTCCCTCATACTGGAAAGCCGCCGCCGAGCAGGGCCTGCAGGGCGTTCACCTCTCGGAATCCGTTGGCGGGCAAGGCTTCGGGATCCTGGAACTGGCCATCACATTGGCCGAATTCGGCTACGGCGCGGTGCCGGGGCCCTTCGTCCCGTCGTCGATCGCCAGTGCGCTGATCTCGGCCGACAATCCCGAGGCCAAGGTCTTGGGTGGCCTGGCCTCCGGCGAGACCATCGCCGCCTATGCCATCGATTCGGGCCTGACCGCCACCCGGCACGGTGATGGCGTGGTCATCCGCGGCGAGGCACGGGCGGTGCCCGCCGCCGCGCAGGCATCGGTTCTGGTGCTGCCGGTCGCGATCGAGTCCGGTGTCCAGTGGGTGGTGCTGGACGCTGCCCAACTGGAGATCGAGCCGGTGCGCAGCGTCGACCCGTTGCGGCCGCTGGCCCACGTGCGGGCCAACGCCACCGAGGTGGCCGGCGATCGGGTGCTGTCCAGCCTGGACCGCGCCCACGCCCGTGCCCTGATCACGACCCTGCTGTCGGCCGAGGCGATCGGTGTCGCCCGCTGGGCCACCGACACCGCCACCGCGTACGCCAAGATCCGCGAACAGTTCGGCAGGCCGATCGGCCAGTTCCAGGCGATCAAACACAAGTGCGCCGGGATGATCGCCGAGACCGAGCGAGCGACCGCCGCCGTCTGGGACGCTGCCCGCGCATTGGACGAGGCGCAGGAAGACGCTTCTGCGCAAACCCATTTCGAGTTCGCCGCCGCGGTGGCCGCCACCCTGGCACCCGCAGCCGCGCAGCACACCACCCAGGACTGCATCCAGGTGCACGGCGGTATCGGATTCACCTGGGAGCACGACACCAACGTCTACTATCGGCGCGCACTCGTGCTGTCCGCGTGCTTCGGCCGGGCCTCGGACTACCCGCAGTCAGTGGTCGATACCGCGACCGCAACCGGAATGCGCCCGGTCGACATCGACCTGGATCCCGACACCGAGAAGCTGCGTGACGAGATCCGCGCGGAAGTCGCCGGACTGAAGGCGATTCCGAGTGGCGCCGAGCGCAACACCGCGATCGCCGAGGGCGGATGGGTGCAGCCGCACCTGCCCAGGCCGTGGGGGCGGGCGTCCGAACCGATCGAGCAGATCATCATCGCCCAGGAGTTCAGCACCGGCCGCGTACGCCGCCCGCAGATGGGCATCGCCTCGTGGATCATCCCGTCGATCGTGGCGTTCGGCACCGACGAGCAGAAGCAACGCTTCCTGCCGCCAACGTTCCGCGGCGAGATGATCTGGTGCCAGCTGTTTTCCGAGCCGGGCGCGGGTTCGGACCTGGCCAGCCTGACCACAAAGGCCACCAAGGTCGATGGCGGCTGGCGCATCACTGGGCAGAAGATCTGGACGACGGGTGCGCAGTACTCGGCGTGGGGTGCCCTGCTGGCGCGGACGGACTCGCACGCTCCGAAGCACAATGGCATCACGTACTTCCTGCTCGACATGACGGCTCCCGGCGTCGAGGTGAAACCCCTGCGGGAGCTGACCGGCAACGCGATGTTCAACACCGTGTTCATCGACGACGTATTCGTACCCGACGACATGGTCCTCGGCGAGGTCAACCGCGGCTGGGAGGTCAGCCGCAACACACTGACCAACGAGCGGGTGTCGATCGGCAGCAGCGAGCCGCCGTTCCTGGCCAACCTGGAACAGTTCGTCGCGTTCCTTCGCGACGGGCAGTTCGACCAGATCGAGCAGAATCATGCCGGCCGGCTGATCGCCGAAGGCCACGCCGCCAAGGTGCTGAACCTGCGGTCGACCCTGCTGACGTTGGCCGGCGGCGATCCCATGCCCGCCGCGGCAATCTCCAAGCTGCTGTCGATGAAGACCGGCCAGGGCTATGCGGAGTTCGCGGTGGCCTCCTTCGGCACTGACGGGGCCGTCGGCGATCCCCAGCAGGAATTCGGGCGCTGGGCCGAGTACTTGTTGGCCAGCCGCGCCACCACGATCTACGGCGGCACCAGCGAGGTGCAGCTCAACATCATCGCCGAACGGCTGCTGGGCCTGCCCCGCGATCCGTAACTCTCTTGCGCGAGCAGACGCAAAACTGCCCCTTTTCGCTGGAAAAGGGGCAGTTTTGCGTCTGCTCGCCGGGGTCAGGCTCATGGTGAATCACAGCCAGTCGGCCGGCCGGATCTCGTCGGCGCCGGGGACCACGGCACGCGGCCGCTCGCCGGCACTGTCCAGCGGCCGCGTCGCGTCGATGCCGACCCGGTCGGTCACCCCACCTTCCCGCAGGCTGCGGTCGACGGGATTGCCCCGACCGCCCGGGATGACCACCAGATCGCGAGAGCCCTGCACTCGCGTGGCGATGGCCCTCTCGACCGCCGCATTGTCATACGGGGAGACATCGGCATCCACCACCACGACGTGTTTGAGGTCGCGATGCCCGGCGAACGCAGCGACGATCGCGTCCATGCCGTCGCCGTCATGCTGTTTGTCGATACTCACGATCGCGTGGAACTTGCGCAGCCCGCCAAGGGTTACCCGCACATCACGCAGCCCGGGCAGCACCGCCCGGATCGCACCGAACAGCACCCCCTCGTTGGGCAGCCCCATGATGTTGAGCTGCTCGCGCGATCCCGATGTCAGGCCCTGGTAGATCGCATCCCGACGCCGGGTCAGCGCGGTGGCCCGGAACACCCGCGCGGGTTCACTCTCGTATTCGCCGTCGAATTCGGCGAACGGTCCTTCGTCCTCCCACCGGCCCGGCACGATCTCACCTTCGAGCACGATCTCGGCCTCGGCCGGGACATGCACCGGCACGGTGCGGCATGCCACCAGCGGAAGCTGGCGATTCTGCAGTGCCCCAACAACTCCCAGCTCGTCAAAGCCAAACGGGGCGGCACTTCCCGAGGTCGCGGCAGCCAGCCGGGTGGCGGCGTCCAGACCGAGCACCACCGCGACCGGTAGCGCCCGGCCGGCGGACTCGGCCCGTTGCAGCAGCCGATGCAGATGGCGCTGCACGATCACGATGCCCGTCTCGTTTCCGCCGCGCAATTGCATCCGGTGATACGACAGGTTTCGTACGCCCAGTTCGCGATCCTCGGCGATCACCACCCCGGTGGTGATGTAGGGCCCGTTGTCACGTTCGTGATGGGTGAGTACCGGCAGTTCGGCGCCGAGGTCGAGCTCCTCGCCCACCAGCACCTCCTCCTGTACCGGTCCGCCGGGCACGATCACCGGCGCCACCGGGTTGCGTAATGCGTTGGCGTAGCGCTGCGCAACCTGATCGGTCCCGACGCGGAAGGACGTCGCGATCATCTCGCGTGAAGCTTGGGTGTTGATCACCACGGGGTGGCGCGAGCCCAGCACCGACTCGAACACCAGCGCCGGTCCGGTCTCGCAGGCGCGGGCCAGTGCCGCGATCTGGAATCGCGGATCGGCCTCGCGGCGGACCCGCGCGAGGAGTCCTGCGCGATCCAGCAGCGCCAGCTCTTCGCGCAGATTATGGGCAGCCGTGGCCCGCCGCGGTTCAGCCATCGGCGTTTCCGTTCCGCCCACGACGCCCCTGCCAGCGAACCGAACCCGGTACGGCCAGGCCGAGCACATCGAAAGCTCTCATCACGGTGTGCGTGATCATCTCGTCGATGTCGGCGGGTCTGAGGTAATACGCCGGCACCGGCGGCATGATGATGCCGCCGGATTCGGTCACCTGGGTCATCAACCTGAGATGCCCCGCATGCAGCGGGGTTTCACGCAGCAACAGCACCAACCGTCGGCGTTCCTTCATCATCACGTCGGCGGCCCGCACCAGCAGTGTCGCATCGAAACAATTCGCCACCGCGGAAAGGGTTTTCACACTGCAGGGGGCGATCAGCATGGCATCGGCGGTTGATGACCCACTGGCCAGCGTCGAGGCCAGGTCATGGTCGTCGTGAACCGTGTCGGCCAGCGCCAGCACGTCGCGCACCGTCCAGTCGGTCTCCTGGTGGATGGAATCGCGGCCGGCCCGGGTGACGATCAGATCGGTGTGCACATCATCGATCCCGGCGGCCAGTTCGAGCGCCCGGATGCCCAGTGCGCTACCGGAAGCACCGGTGATGCCGATGATCAGTCGGGTCACGTCAGCTGCGCTCGCCGGCCCACAAATCGAAGTCGCAGCCGTCCGGCGCCTGCGTCACGTGGCTTTGGTAAAGCCGACCGTAGCCGCTGAGCCCCGTCCGGAAGTCGGTGCTCGGTCGGGGCTCCGCATCACGAGCCCGCTGGGCCAGCTGCTCGGGTGAGACCAGCAGGTCCAGGCTGCGCTCGGCCACCGAAATCCGGATGCGGTCACCGGTGCGGACCAGGCCGAGTGGGCCGCCGGCGGCGGCTTCGGGCGCTACGTGCAGCACGATCGTGCCGTAGGCGGTGCCGCTCATCCGCGCGTCGGAGATGCGCAGCATGTCGGTGACTCCGCGCTGAGCGAGCTTGCGAGGAATCGGCAGGTAGCCGGCCTCGGGCATTCCCGCGGCCAACGGGCCGGCATTCTGCAGCACCAGTGCGTCATCCTCGGACACATCGAGATCCGGATCGTCGATCCGCTCGGCCATATCCTGAAGCGACGTGAACACCACTGCGCGAGCAGTCTTTTCGAACAATGCCGGGGACGCAGCCGAACGTTTGAGCAACGCACCGTCCGGCGCCAGGCTGCCGAACAGCGCCACCAGCCCGCCGTGCGGATCGACGGGCGTCTCGGGCGCAGCGATCACCGCGCTGTCATGCCACTGGCCGGCCGCCTCGACGCCGTCCCGCAACGTGCCGCCCCACACCGTCGGCGCGGACAGGTCGCACCGGCCGTCGAGCTGGCGCAGCACCTGAGGTATGCCCCCGGCCGCGTGCAGATCCGACATGTAGTGCGATCCGGTGGGTTTCAGATCCACGAGAACCGGTGTGTCGTCGCTGAGTTCGTTGAACCGCTGCATATCCAGCCGCAGCCCGGCCCGCCCGGCGATGGCGGCCAGGTGCACCACGGCATTGGTCGACCCGCCCAGGGCGAGCAGCATCCGCACGGCATTTTCGAGCGCCTGTTCGGTGACCAACTGGCGCGGCGTGGGCTTGCCATCGACGGCAAGCCGCGCAGCGACGGCCCCGGTGCGTTCGGCGACCCGCAACCGGTCGGCGTGAACGGCAGGTACGGTCGCGGCGCCGGGCAGGCTCAGACCCATCGTCTCGATCAGCGCCGCCATCGTCGAGGCCGTTCCCATCACCGGACAGGTACCCGCGGTGGCGGCCAGGTTGCGTCGCACCGATGTCAACCGCTCGGTGTCGACGTCACCGGCCCGGTATTTGGCCCAGTAGCGACGGCAGTCCGTGCACGCACCGAGCGCCTCGCCTTCGAAGGAGCCGGTGCTCATCGGCCCGACGGGCAGCATGATGGCCGGCTTGTCCACCGACAGCGCGGCCATCAGCTGCGCCGGTAGCGTCTTGTCGCACCCCCCGATCAACACCACCGCGTCCATCGGCTGGCCCCGAACCAGTTCCTCGGTCTCCATCGCCGCAAGATTGCGGAAGTACATCGAGGTCGGCGACAGGAACGCCTCGCCCAACGAAGCCGTGGGAAACACCATGGGCAACGCCCCCGACGTCAGCACGCCGCGCTTGACAGCCTCCACGAGGCTGGGCACCAACCGGTGGCAGTTGTTGAAATCGCTTGCCGTCCAAGTGATACCGACGATCGGGCGATCGAGAAGCTCTTCGGTGTAACCCATCGAAGACGCGAACGCGGTGCGCAGAAAGCGGGCGAATCCCTTGTCGCCGTAGTCGGTAAGGCCGTCTCCCAGTCCCATTTCTTCTCCCTACATCCGGAACCGAAGGTCGGTCAGCGACTTCACCAGACGCAGAAAGTCCACCGGCCGCCCTACGGTCTCCACGCCCACCAGGGCACCGGCCAGGTAACGCTCCACGGTCAACTCGTCGTCGGTGGCGCTCACCACGTCGTGCGTATCCAAGTCGGCCGGCAGCCAACCGGCCTGCTGCAGCCGGATACCGGTCTGCTCGGACCAGAACGTCGGAACCGACGTGGACACCTCGGGCTGGCCGAGCAGGCTGGCGACCACGGCCTTGGCCTGAGACACCGCGTTGTGCACCGATTCGATACGGGCTTCCAGGCCGCCGGCCGTGCGCAGCGATGCGGCGTCCCCTGCGGCATAGACATCCGGCAGCGTTGTCCGCCCGGCCTGGTCGACGAAGACACCGCGACCGCACTCCGCGCCGTCCGCGGCGGCCAGCTCGACATTTGGCACCGCGCCGGTCGCGTACACCACCAGGTCGACGGTGAGCCGGGTTCCGTCGCGGAGTACCACCACGACGCCGTCCTCGTGGCCCGTCAGTTCGGTAACCAGACAGTCGAGGTGCACCCGCAGGCCACTCTGTTCGTGTCGACGCCGCAACCATTTCGCCGTGAACTGTGAGACCTTCCCCGGCAGCACGCTCGTCCCGGCCTCCACCAGCGTCACGTCGAGACCGAGCCCGATCAGCGAGCTCGCGATCTCCAGGCCGAGGAATCCGCCACCGACGATCAGGCAGGAACGCGCGCCGGTCCGTACCGCCGCCTGCAGTCGCTGTGCATCCGGCAGCGTGCGCACCGCGTGTATCCGGTGGTGGTGCGGCCAGGGCGGTGGTACCGCCCGCGCTCCGGTGGCAAGAACGCAGGTGTTGTACCGGACCACGCTGCCGTCATCGAACGTGACTCGATGCGCACGCGAATCCAGCTGCACCGCACGATGTTCGGTGTCGACGTCGACCCGCAGATCGGCGTACACGTGCGGGGCACGCAGTGACAACCGCTCGGCGGCCACCCCGGCTGCCAGCACGGCCTTGGACAGCGGGGGCCGCTCGTAGGGCAGCAGCGGCTCGTCCCCCACCAACCGGATGCTGCCCTCGTGGCCGCCGCGCCGCAGCCCGTGAACCACCTCGGCGCCGGCCTGTCCGGCGCCGAGGACCAGGACGTCGGTCACGTCCTTACTGTCCGCCGGGAGGCTCGGGACAGATTGTGCCGACACCGAATTCGTCACGATCGGTCCCCCAGACCGCCCAGGCACACGTACTTCACCGAGAGGTACTCGTCGAGGCCGAGATGGGAACCCTCACGGCCGTATCCGGATTCCTTGACCCCGCCGAACGGCGCCACCTCGGTCGCCACCAGGCTCTCGTTCACACCGACCATCCCGTACTCGAGCGCCTCGCTGACGTGGATGACCCGGGCGTAATCGCGGGTGTAGAAGTACGCGGCCAGGCCGTAGGCGGTGTTGTTGGCCCGTTCGATCACCTCGTCGACGGTGTCGAAGACGGACACCGGCGCGATCGGGCCGAAGATCTCCGCGCGGGTGATCGCCGCGTTATCGGCGACGTCGCCCAGAATGGTCGGCTCGAAGAACAGTCCACCTGTCGCGCGGCCGCCCAGCACCACGCGGGCGCCGTCGGCCTCGGCTTCTTTGACGGCCAGTTCCATCGCGTCCAGGGCGTCCCGGTTGATCAGCGGCCCCACGTCGGTCGAGCCGTCGTCACCGGGACCCACCCGCAGATCGGCAACCGCCGCGGCGAACCGGCGCAAGAACTCTTCGGCTACCGGACGCGCGACGTAAATGCGGTTGGTGGCCACACACGCCTGACCACAGTTGCGAAACTTGCTGGCCACGGCGCCGCGTACCGCGAGGTCCAGATCGGCGTCGTCGAACACGATCAGCGGCGCATTGCCGCCCAGTTCCAGCGACATCCGTTTCAGGGTGGCAGCCGAATCCCGCGCCAGGATCTTGCCCACCTGGGTCGACCCGGTGAACGAGATTTTCCGGACATCCGGGCTCGCGGTGAGCACCTTCCCGAGACGCGGGCCCGAACCGGTGATGACGTTGACCACCCCGTCGGGCACACCGGCCCGCGCCCCGATCTCGGCGAGCGCCAACGCCGTCAGCGGCGTCTCCTCAGCGGGTTTGACCACCACGGTGCAGCCGGCGGCGAGAGCGGCGGCGACCTTCCGCGTGATCATCGCGGCCGGGAAGTTCCACGGCGTGATGACCCCGACGACACCGACCGGCTCACGCAGCACCAGCAGCCTGCGGTCACCGGTGTTGGCCGGGATGGCGTCGCCGTAGGCACGCCGCCCCTCCTCGGCGAACCATTCCAGGAAGGACGCGGCCTGGGCGATCTCGGAGCGGGCCTCGCTCAACGGTTTGCCCTGTTCGCGGGTCAGCAGCGCGGCGAGTTCGTCGCGGTGCGCCAAAACCGCTTCGTACCACGCGCGCAGGATGCGGCAACGTTCTTGTGCCGGACGCCTGCGCCAGCCCGGGTAGGCACGGCGAGCGGCGGCGATCGCGTCGGCCGCATCGGTTTCGGTCATCGCCGGCACGCGGGCGATCACCTCACCGGTAGCCGGGTTCTCCACGGGAAACGTGGCACCATCGGCCGAGTCCGCCCAGCGGCCGTCGATGTAGGCCTGCCAAGTCTGGTCGACGTCCGTCAAACGCGGTGAATCTGTCTGCACCGAAACCCCTTTCGGTCCATGGCGGTTGAGGAATCCGAGGCAGCCGCCGTGTGCCCACCGATCGTAAGAGCGGCGCGAGGGTCGAGCCGATAGTCAGATGTACGAGGATCCGGCCGACTACCGTCGCCGTGCACTAATCGACGGCAGAGCCGTGGCGGTTGCGCTCGATGTCGAGAGCCAGGATGGCCAGGTAGAGATTGACGAGGTCGGCGAACGACGTCAGCTCACGGTCGGTCAGCTTCTCGATCAACTGCATGCGGTAGCGAAACGTGTTGCGGTGGACGTACATGGCCTCGGAGGCCAGCGATACCTGGCAGTCGTGTTCCACGAAGGCTCGCAGAGTCTCCACCAGGCACGAGTCGTGTTCGCGGTCGTATTCCAGCAGCGGCCGCAGCATCTCCTCGCCGAGCGAGCCCAGCGGCACCTTCAGGTTGGCCAGCAACAAACGCGACATGCTGACCGGTGCGGGCTGGTTGACGCCCGGCCCGTGGCTCAGCGCCTCCTGCGCCTCGTACCACGACATCCGCAGCCCCGTGACGCCCGGATACACGCCGCCCAGCCCGATGCTGACCGGGCCCAGCCGGCCCAGGTGTTCGCGCATCCCGCAGGTCAGCCGCTCGGTGTCCACTCGCTCCGAGACCACGAGTGCGATCACCTCGCCGACCAGGGCCACCACATACTGACCGACGCTGCCGGGCAGAAAGCGGTCCCCGTTCCAGGGCACGTCGTGCAGGCGTTCCGGCGGACATGCCACCCGGGCGAGCACCACTCGGTTGCCGGCCTGGGTGTCCACTCCCCATCTCGCGAGCCGGTTCGCCCCCGCGGTGTCGGAGACGTCGCCGTGCACCAGGTCTTCGATGACCTCGCCGACGAGTTCACGCCTGCCGTTCCGCTCGGCCTGCAGCCGGGAGAACTCCAAGGCCACCAGCCCGAGCGCGAAGCGCACCACATCCTGCGTCTCAGTGCTGCCCTTGGTACAGACGAACGCCACGTTGTGGTTGGCGACGCTCACCGGGTAGCACGTCACGCCCGCCACCACCGATCCGAACTGCAGCCGGCTGCGCCCGGCCAGGATCTCCCCGGTGGGCCAGACCTCGCTGGTCGGCGTCGCCGCCAGCACGTTGCCGTGGAAGTCGACCAGGGCCACCGGCGCGTCGAGCATCGTGCGCAGCCGTGCGATCAGGCCGTCCAGCCCCTGCCTGGACAGCAATGCGTCGGTCAGCGCCTCATGCACTTCGAGGGTGCGCCGGGCCACCGCGTACCGGTCGGCCACCTGCCGGTCCACCACGTACTCCGCGACCGACCGGAACGTCGTCCGCAACGGAATCTCGATCAGTGGCAGGTTGAACCGGCGGGCGGCCTCCACCAGGGCCACCGGAATCTCAGTGTGTTGGAGTGCCGGGGCCACGCTTGTGCCGACAGCACTGACACCTGCCGACGCGACGCGTTCCATGAACGTCGTGATCTCGGGGCTGGTCGGCTCCGGCCAGGAGATCCCCAGGGTGAGGATCAGCTCGTCCCCCAACAGGTACGGCGCCGGGTCGACCATCTCGGTCACCGTGACCCAGCGGATCTCCCGCTGTTCGGCGCCTTCCGGCAGGTAGATCGCGCGGATGCCGAACTGCTCGGCGTCGAGTAGGGTCCGCAGGCTGACCGGACCTATGCCGGCGACGCCGCCACCGAGTGGGCCTGAACCGAACTGCATGGTGCCCTGCAAGATAGCCCACCCGCCGATTTTGTTCAGCCGACGATGCTGTTGACAGGTGTCTGCGGCGCCTCGCCGCGCGCGCCTGCCCTGACATTGCCGACCGCGAGCTCGATCATCGCCCGGCGGGTATGCACTGTGGCGCTGCCGATGTGCGGTGTCAGCACCACGTTGTCCAGCTGCAGCAGCGGGCTGTCCTTGCGCAGCGGCTCATCGACGAACACATCCAGCGCCGCACCGGCGATGCGGTTATTGGTCAACGCGTCCAGCAACGCCGCCTCGTCGACCACCGCGCCGCGCGCGGTGTTGATCAGGTAGGCGCTCGGCTTCATCAACGCGAAATCCTCGGCCGTGAAAAAGCCACGGGTGCGCTCGGTCAACGGGGTGTGCAGCGAAACAAAGTCGGACTCGGCCAGCATTGTCTCCCACTCCGCGTAATGCGCCAGACCGCTGTTGTCGATCTCCGGGTTCGGCTTCCGATTGTGGTAGAGCACCCGCATGCCCAACGGCGCGACGAGTTCGGCGACGCGACGCCCGATCCGGCCCATGCCGACGATGCCCAATGTCGCGCCGTGTGCGTCGCCGGTCAGTGGCGCCCAATCGGGTCCCCAGTTGCCGTTGCGGATCCAGCGATCCGACCACACGATCCCGCGCGCGATACCCAGGATCAGGCCCAGCGTCACCTCGGCCACCGCGTTGTCGAGGACGCCCGGGGTGTTGGTGATGATCACGCCGGCAGCCGTGGCGTCGTCGACGATGATGTTGTCGTAGCCCACGCCGTAGTTCGACACCAGCCGCAGCGACGGCAGCTGGGAGAGGACCCCCGCGTCGATCTTCGTGTCGCCGTCGAGGATCCACGCCGTCGGTGCTCCGTAGGCCGCCAGCCCGCTCTCCGTGCCCGGCGGCACGTCGACCACGTCGAAGTCGGCTTTCAGCGCCTGCAGCAGATCCGCGGGCACGTCGGTGGAGTTGAAGATCGTCGTCATCAAATCAGTCCTTTTGATACTTGTAATCGGTCACAAATCCAGTTGCTGCGAGGGCACTTCGACCTCGATGCCGTCCAGTTCGGCCACGGCGATCACCTGGCAGCTCAGCCGGCTGGTCTCACACGGTTCCGGGACGACACCCAACAGGGCCTGCTCGGTGGGTCCCGGTGCGTCCAGCTTGTCGGCCCATGGGGCACGCACCCGTACATGACAGGTTCCGCAGATCGCGCCGCCACCGCATTCGGCAACGATCCCTTCGACGCCCTCCTGGCGGGCGGCCTCCATGAGGGACCACCCGTCGTAGACGTCGAGGGTTACCTGCTCGCCGGACGGCAGAATGAATGTCGCCTTGATGTCGCTCACAGGAACACCGTCAATGCTTTGGCCAGCAGTACGTTCTGGTCCAGGTGCACCGTCCGATGCAACAGCCGCCAGCCATCGGGCCCCTCCGCCAAGGTGTCGCTGCGCTTGCCGACGAACATATTCACTTCGTCCTCACCGCGATTCTGGTACACCAGGATTCGCGATCTGGCCACCACCTGGCGACCTTGTTCCCGCTCGGCGACGTCGCTGATCCTGGTGTTGGTCACCAGGTGCGAAACGCGCGACGGCGGTTCCTCGGCCCAGTGGATGTTGGTCTGGATCTGGCGAATCCGCTGGGTGATGGTGTGCAGACCCTCGTCCATCCAGCACAGGTCGTGTTGCTCGACGGTGAATTCCGTTGCCGCGGTCCTAGGTACGTTGCGCGCCAGCGGGACCACGTAGCGCACATCGGGGTGCAGCAGCGTGAGCCACTGATCGTAGTCGCGATCGTCGAGCAGATCGGCCTCGTGAAACAGGAACTGCTGCACCGAGAATGCCAACTGCAGGTCGGCACCCGGCGCGATGGGTGCGGTGGTCATCGAAGCAACACCTCCTGATCGAGCTCGGCGACCGGTGCCAGTTCTTCCCAGCTGTCGGCCTTCATGAAATCGGCCCAGCGGTTGTAGAAGATCCGCGCGTTCTCCTCGGTGAACTCACCGTTGTCGACCGCGCCGTCGAGCCCGTCGATGGGCTTGGCGTGGCCGAGTCCCATCTCGTAGTTGAAGTACAAAGTGCGCGAGACAGTCCCGAGGCTGGACTGCGACGCGTAGGTCCAGTTCTCCATGTCATCGGATTCGGTCAGCCCGCCCGGACCGGAGTACCGCAGGTAGTAGTGACGGGCCGTGTCCTTCACTTTCTGCGGGGCGTCCCGGTCCACCAGGAAGATGCGCCACATCTCCATCTCGGTGGGCGAAATCGGATGGAACACCGCGATGGTGCGGGGTTGGCGGCCATGAAACGACATATTGGGAAAGATCGTGCCGACGGTCATGCTGACCCGAGGGCTGTCACCGAACCGCTCGACGCGCCGCTCATGGCAGCGCCGGTAGTACTCGGCGACCTCCGGATCGTTGTCCCAGCCGCCGGCGTACTCGGGTTCGGAGTAGTACGGCGGCTCACCGATCACGCCGTGGCCCAGGCCCGGGAAGCCGAGCGTGGTGACGTTCTCAGGTTCGTCGTCGCGCCGGCCGCGCCCACCGCTGGGCCCGATGCCGACGAGGTCCACCGAGCGGTGGCTGACATCGTGATAGTTGTCGCCGATGAAGTTCTCCGGGGCGAACTTCCAGTTGCACGGCACCCGCCACTTCAGGATGCCGCCGATCATCTCGTTGTTGCCCTCGGTGCCGTCGCGCCCGTCGAGCGCGTAGTCGAGATACAGGCGCATGTCGCCGAGATAATCCAAGAGGTCGGGCGCCTGCGGGTCCCACGAGGCCCACACCGTGCCCTTGTACACCGCGACGCGCGGCACCGGCACCAAACCCCAGGCCTTCTTGTCCAGTTCGCCGTGATAGTAGGTGCTGAAACCCGGAACTCCCACCAGGTCTCCCGGACGCTCCACCAGCCGGCCGTCGATGGAGTAGCTCCAGCCGTGGTACGGGCAGGTGAAGTTGCGGGTGTTGCCCATGTCGTAGCGGCACAGCTTCATCCCGCGGTGCGTGCAGGTGTTGAGCAGTACGTGTACGTCGTCTTCCATGTCCCGGGACACGATCACCGAATCGGTGCCCATCCGGGACACCACGTAATCGCCCTTGTTGCGGATCTGGTCCTCGTGCGCGACGAACAACCATGCGCGAGTGAAGATGTGCTTGAGCTCGCGCTTGAAGATGTCGTCGTCGACGAAAACCTCGCGGCTGACGAGGCCGCGCTCGCGGACGACCAACTCGTCGATGCGTTCCTTCACGGATCCGCCTCCAGTTAACTGTTGATGTTCAGGATTGAGGTTATGGAGCTGCCCGGCGCTCCGGTATGTGCGCGTGCATGGCCTACCGGGACCGGTTGGTGCGTCAGTACAACACCGCCGCATCGGCCAGATGACAAGCAGCAGTGCGCCCTTCACCCATCTCCAGGAGTGGCGGCAGTTCGGTGGCGCAGATGTCAACCGCCTCCGGGCAGCGGGGATGGAACGGGCATCCCGACGGTGCCTGTGCGGGATCGGGCACATCCCCGGGAAGAACCCGGAGCTGGCGTCGCCGACCGTCCGGAACGGGTACGGCGTCGATCAACGCGCGGGCGTACGGATGCCGCGGCGCACGCCAGACGGCGGCGGTTGCCCCGAGTTCGGCGACCCGGCCCAGGTACATCACCGCCACACGGTCTGCGATGGCGCGCACCACGGCCAGATCATGCGAGATGAAGATGAGTGAAATACCTTCTTCGGAACAGACATCCACGATCAACTGGGCCGCATATGCCTGAGCGGACGCGTCGAGTGCGGAGATCGGCTCGTCGGCCACGATCACCTCGGGTTCGGTGGCCAATGCGCGCGCCAGCGCGATCCGTTGCCGTTGCCCACCCGAGAACTCGTGCGGGTATTTCCGGGCAGCCGTCGCAGGTAGCCCGACCCGGTCCAGCAGATGCCCCAACTCGACACCACCGCTGCCGCCGCGGAGCTTCCGAGCCCGGATCACCTCGGCGAGTTGGTCTCCCACTGTGCGGCGGGGGTTCAGCGATGCGGCGGAGTCCTGGAAGATCATCTGCACGTGACACTGCTCGGCCGGCCTGGTGCGCCGGCCGAGCGGTACCACATCGCGCCCACGATAGGTGATCGAACCTGACGTCAACGGCGCCAGGCCCACCAGGGCCCGCGCCAAAGTCGATTTACCGCAACCACTTTCCCCGACAACGCCCAGGATCTCCCCCGCGGCCAGGTCCAGCGAGACGCCGTTGACGGCCCGCACGACGGTGTGATCCGCCCGTCGGTATTGCACCACCGCGTCCCGAACTGAGAGCACCGAGTCGCTCATGACACCACCCGCTCCGCGATCTCGCTTTCCCGCTCGGCAACGAAACACGCGACACTGTGGCCGTCGGTCACGTCATCGAGATCCGGGATGCGCGCCTGACACTCCTGCACTGCCCGTTCACATCTGGGGGCAAAGGCGCAGCCCTGCGGCCATTCCCCGATCCCCGGCGGGGCTCCTCGAAGCGGCCGCAACCCGAACTCACCGTTCGCGTCCTCCACATGCGGCAATGCAGCCAGCAGCGCAGACGTATACGGATGCGTAGGTCGCCGAAACACGTCCGCAGCGGGCGCCTGCTCGATGATCCGCCCGGCATAGAACACCGCGAGATCATCTGCGACGCTGGAAAGCACTCCAAGGTCGTGCGTGATGACCATGATGCCGATTCCCGTCTCATTCCTCAGGGTGTCGAGCAACTGCAGGATGCCGGCCTGCACGGTGACATCGAGGGCGGTCGTCGGCTCGTCGGCGATCAGCACCTTGGGCTCGCAAGCCAGCGCGATCGCGATCGCGACGCGCTGGCGCATACCGCCACTGAGCTGATGCGGATACGCCTTGAGCGTGCGCTCAGGGCTGGGCAGCCGTACCTGCTCCAGCAGTTCGACCGCCCGCGCCTTCGCGGCGGCACGGGACACCTTGCGATGCTTGATCAGATGGTCGGTCAACTGACGACCCACGGGCAGCATCGGGTGCAGGCTGCTCATCGGGTCCTGGAACACCATCGCGACGTCACGGCCACGCACCTCCCGCATCCGGCGGGGGCTCAACTCCAGCAGCTCCCGTCCGTTCAGGGTGATGGACCCGGTGCGACGCGCGCCCGTGGGCAACAGTTGCAGCACGGACAGGCCGGTCATGGTCTTGCCGCTGCCGCTCTCACCCGCGACACCCAGGATCTGGCCTTCTGCCAAAGTCAGATTCACGTCGACCAGGACCGGCTGGTACGTACCCGCCACGGGCAGACTGACATTCAGATGGTCGATGCGCAGTAGCGTCATGACGCCCTCCCCGCTTCGGCCAGCCGCTTGGTGCGGGGGTCGAGGATGTCGCGCAGGCTGTCCCCGATCAGGTTGAACGCCAACGCGACGGTCAGAATGGCCAAGCCCGGGAACACCGCGATCCACCACGACGAGAATTGGTTGGCACCCGCCGCGATCATCGACCCCCATTCCGGGGTGGGCGGCTGGGCGCCGAGACCGAGGAACGACAGCCCGGCGAGCAGCAGAATCGCGCCGCCCACCTCCTGGGTGGCCAGTACCAGGACGGGTCCGGCCACGCTGGGGATGACGTCCATCCGGATCGACCGCAGCGACGACGTGCCGGCCAGCCGACTGGCCAGCACGAAGTCCGATTCCCGCAGACTGACCACGAGCCCGCGCACGGTGCGGGCATAGATCGGCCACGACACGATCACGCCGGCGAGCACCGAGTTGTGCAGGTTCGCACCGAGTGACGCGGCGATCGCCATCGCCAGGATGATCACCGGGAACGCGAACACCAGGTCGACCAGTCGCATCAGTGCCTCGTCGACCCAGCCGCCGAAGAAGCCGGCCACCAAACCGACAACCCCGCCGATGACGGCGGCGCAGACCACCAGGACGAGGCCGAACACCACCGAGATCCGGCTGCCGTACAGCACCCGGCTGAGCACGTCGCGCCCGAGCTCGTCGGTACCGAACCAGTGCTGCGCCGACGGCCCGGACAGCGGCGGAAACGCCTGGGCCAACGGATCGTACGGCGCGATGTGCGGTGCGAAGAGCAGCACCAGCGCCCACAGCGAGAGCATCACGGCGCCGGTCAGAAATGCGGTGTTGCGATACTTGCCCAATCTCATTCGGCGCCATCGCCGATGCCGGGGCTGCGACTGTTGTTCGATGACATCATCGAATGCCGGCAGGGTGGTCGTCATGTCAGCCTCACTCGCGGGTCAAGGGCCATATAGAGCAGGTCGACGACGAGGTTGATCAGGATGTAGGAGAGTGAGACAAACAGGCTCACTCCCATGATCGCGCTCAGATCGCCCGCCGTCGCCGCGTGGTAGGCGTACTGCCCGAGACCGGGCCAGTTGAACACCGTCTCGATCAGTACGGTGCCGGCCAGCAGGGTGCCGAAAGCAACGCCGGTCACGGTGATGATGGGTCCGGCGGCAGCGCGCAGTATGTACCGGAACGTCGTCTCGGTTCCGCTGAGCCCCTTGGCTTCTGCCGCGCGCACGTAGTCCTGCCCGAGTACCTCCAGAACCGAGGTGCGGGTGAACCGGATGATCAAGCCCAACGTGTAGACACCCAGCACCACCGACGGCAAAACCAAATGCGAGGCTGCCGAAGCGAATGCGGGCAGGTCGCCGGCCAGCAGACTGTCGATGGTGAGGAATCCCGTGATCTTCGGCGGGGCAACGAATGTCGAGTCAAGTCGACCACCACTCGGCAGCCAGCCCAACTTGGCGAAGAATACGAACGAGGCCACCAACCCGAGCCAGAAGATCGGAGTGCTCACGCCGAGCATTGCGATGATCCTGGCGAGCTGATCAGGAAACCTGTTGCGCCGTAGCGCAGCCCAGGTGCCCAGAGCGACCCCCACTACGACCACGAACAGCACGGCGGCCATCACGAGTTCGAGCGTCGCCGGCGCGTAGGCCCCCAGATCCTCGACGACGGGACGGTGGGTCAGTTGTGACATTCCCAGGTCACCCTGCAGGAGGTTCTTGAGATAGATGAAGTATTGAACGACGGGGGGCCGGTCCAGTCCGTACCGGGCCTCGTACGCCGCCACGACCTCAGGGTCACTGGCCGCGCGATCACCGAGGTTGGCGGCTGCCGCGTTGATCGGCACCACGGTGGTGAGCAGGAAACTCACCACCGTGATACCGACCGCGAGGATGGCGGTCAAGCCCAGTCGGCGCAGGGCGTAACGGACGAGAGGGCGGCGACGCCGGGCGGGCGCGCTGGGCTCAGCGCGCACCTCCGGGTTCGCGAGGCTGTCGATGACCATCGGATACCCTTCGTCAGCCCCGGCCGACCTTGCCGAAATTCGTTCCGAGCGCTGGGTTGTAGTTCAGCCCGGTCAGGTTCTTGTCCGCGACGACGTTCGAGGCCACCGTCACGATCGGGATGAAATGGTTTGTCGCTTTGAGGGTTTGGTCCCATTCCTGGAACGCCGCCACTCGCTGGGCGTCGTCCAGCGTGACACTGGCCTTGTCCGCCAACTCGATCAGTTGCGGGTCCTGCTCCGATGGCCAGTGAATCCGCTCGCCTAGCACACCGCCGGGGTTGTAGATCAGGAACTGGCTGGGATCGGGATAGTCCGGCGGGTAGGGGTACATCGCCGCCTGCGTCTTGCCCTCCTGGTAGCGGGTGCGCGTGACCTGTGTCGGGCCGGGCTTCAAACTCACCTTGACACCGACCTCACCGAGACTCGAGGCGATACGTTGCGCGAACATACCCATGTCGAGGCCGCCGACCTTGTAGTCACTGCCGTACTCCAACACGATCTCGGCACCTCCCTTGCCGCTGGCGGCCAGCGAGTTCTTCGCCGCGCCGACGTCGCGCTTGGTGGCGAACTGCTCGGGCAGCGCGGCCTTGACACTGCGTGGGATCAGGCCGGTGCCCTGCACCGCGCCGGGCCCGGCCAACTGCACAAGCCCGTCGTAGTCCACGCCGAGCGCAACCGCTTTGCGGAAATCGGCGTTGGCGGTCGGTGAGTCGGCGGCGTTGGTGAGCGCCAGATAGACGACCTCCGGCGGCAGACCGCTGTGCACCGACACCTTCGCGGCGTCCAGCTCGGCCAGCATCGGCGACGACAGGTTCAGCGCGACATCGGCATCGCCGTTCTGGACGTTCAGCGACTGCTGTTGCGGGCTGGAGGTGCTACGGAAGACCAACCGGGTAAATGTGGGTTTGTCACCGCGATAGTTGTCGTTCGCCTTGAGCACCAGCTTCGAGTTCGGTTCGTAGCTCTCCAACACGTACTGCCCGGTGCCCATCGACATCTTGTCGAACTTGGAACCCGCGCTGTCTGCGGCCGCGGCGTTGGGCGCATCGGTGGCGCCGTGCTTCTTGGCCTCGGCCGAGTTGATCACGCTGAAGTTGCCGGAGGTCAACATCACCGGCAGTTCCGGACGCGGCGTCTCCGACGACACCACGATGGTCGATGCGTTCGGCGCGGTCACCGCCAAACCGTCCATCAGATACGACGGGCTGCCCTTGTAGTTCTTGAGTCGGTTGAAGGAGAACACCACGTCGTCGGCCGTCATCGGAGTTCCGTCGGAGAATTCGACGTCCGGCCGCAACCGGAACGTGAATGTCTTGGCGTCAGGTGAGCCCTCGAAGCTCTCAGCGAGACTTGGCACCACCTTCTCGACAGATTCGCCGTCGAAGGTCACCAGGGTGTCGTAGGTGTGCAACAGCGCGTTGGCGCCGGTGAAGTCGAATACCTGCGCGGGGTCGAGCGTGCTGATATTGAGCACCTCGTCGATGACGAGCGTGTCGGCGGCCGCAGCATTTTGGCTTGATCCTCCACAGGCCGCCACCAGTCCGACGAGGCTCAACGAGAGCAGCGCACCAGCTCGGCGTCTCATCCGAGTAATACCCATAACCACCGCTTCCTGTCTCCGGTGAGGGCAGACCGGAGCCCTCACGACGTGGTGCAGACCAGCCAACGCTGTCGTGAGCTGGGTCACCATGTGCGACCGCACCGCGATTGCGCCACAAGTCGTCGGCGCGCACAGTGCGCGCTACAGCCCTGCTCCCCCTGGCGCGAGCGGACGTAAATGTCCCCCAAAACCGGTGTTTTGGGGGACATTTACGTCTGCTCGCCGGTCTCAGGCGTACCGTCGAAATAGGCAGCTAGCAGAAACGGTTGACTCTCAACGATGAGCACGTCACGACTACGCATTCTGCGCCCGGTACTGCTGGGCGCAGCTGCGCTGTCGGTCGTCATCGCGCCGACCGCTGTGTGGGGTCAGGTCGCCCCGGGGGCCACCGAAATCCAGGCCGACCCATGCGTGAACGGCGTCATTCCGTGGAATCCCTACGTGGTGAACTGCAACCTGCAACCCAGGCCGCCCCGGGTGCGCGGGTCCGCTCCCGACGCCGGCGCCATCATCGCGTGCCGGGGCAAGCCGGGATGCCTGGCCTGGTACGTCAACGGGCCGCCGTGACGATCTGAGTGGACCTCATGGGCAGCGACGAGGACGACGTCGAAAAGCATTGGCACGATCCGGAGATGTTCCGATCCGCGGTGGGTTACGTGCTGGCCGTGGTCGCTGTCGCCGGGGTCGCCCTGACGTTCTACGCCTTTGACCATTCCACCCTCTCGGCGTCGCTGGTCCCGACGATTCTCTTCGTCGGCGGCGTCGGCGCATTCGTCCGTACCTACCAGGTATGGAAAGCCGAGGGCACCTGGCCGATCTGGCAGGGCGCAGGCTGGTTCCTGCTGGCGTTGTCGCTGATGTGCCTGGCCGTGCCGGGCTCAGCGATGCTCGACTAGGACCCCGTAGCGCCGGCGGCTTTCACGGCGCGGCTGCGATTGAGCGCCACCTTCGCCAAGCGCAACGACAACCGGGGCGACAGCCGCTCCAGGTACCAGAGCATCTTCCACCACGCCGGAACGATGATCATCGCGTCACCGCGCATCACCGCACGCACCACCCGCTCTGCAAATGCCGCAGGGGCCATGGGCCGCAACGGTTCCCAGAACTTCTTGACGAACTCCTCGTCACCGATGCCCAGGACGTTGAGTCGCCCGTACTTGCCGCCGGTGAGGATCGGGGTCCGCACCACGCCCGGGCAGAGCGCCGAGACCAACACGTTGTGTCGCTCGGCTTCGACCCTCAAGGTCCGCGAGATGGCCACGACGGCGTGTTTGGTGGCCGAATAGCTCGCCGTGCCCGCGCCGGTCATGAGCCCCGCCATCGACGCGGTGTTCACGATGTGACCGCTGCGCTGCCGGATCATGATCGGATACACCGCCTGGATGCCATGCACGACACCGCGCAGGTTCACATCGAAGACGTCGTTCCAGTCATCGAGTGTGTACGAATCGACCTCGCCGGCGACCCCGATACCCGCATTGTTGAACAGGTAGTCGATGCGCCCCGACTGCTCCACGATCTCGGCGGCCACCCGCTCGAACGATGCAGGGTCACGCACGTCGAGTTCGATCGCGTGTGCTGTGCCGCCGCTCGCACCGAGGCGGCGGGCAAGGTCCTGTGCGGCATCGATCTGCCGGTCGGCTATCCAGACTTCGGCGCCTTCGCCTGCCAGCCTGGCTGCCAGCGCCGCACCGATACCGGACGCACCACCGGTGATGACGGCGACCTTGCCCGACGGACTCGCACCCATGGCCGCAGAATACGTTCGAACTCGCGGACCCGCCGGGGGTTGTGGATTTAGGGCAGGATCGAGTCGACGTACCCGCCGTCGACCCGCAGCGCTCCACCTGTGGTTGCCGAGGCCAACGGAGACGCCAAGTAGGCCACCATGTTTGCGATCTCCTCAGGCTCGATCAGGCGCTGGATCAACGACTGCGGCCGGTGCTTGATCATGAATTCGCGTTGCGCTTCATCCCACGGCAGCGATTTGTCGACCAGTTGGTAGACGAAGTCTTCGACGCCCGCGGTGTGGGTCGGCCCGGCGATCACCGAGTTCACGGTCACGCCGGAGCCGGCGGCCTCCTTGGCGAAACCGCGCGACACCGCTAGCAGTGCTGTCTTGGAGACGCCGTAGTGGATCATCTCCGCCGGCGTGACAATGGCGGAGTCACTGGCGATCTGGATGGCCCGGCCCCAGCCCCGCTCGGTCATCCCGGGCAGGTAGCTGCGGATAAGTCGGACTGCGGCAAGGACATTCACGTCGAAGTAAGTGCGCCACTGCTCATCGGTGATCTCCAGCGGCGGTACGGCACCGAAGATGCCGAGGTTGTTCACCAGGATGTCGACCTCGGGCAACTCACGTAGCAGGTCCGCTGTTCCCTCCTCGGTGGAGACATCGGCGGCGACACCAAGGACGTCGAACTCGCCCAGCTTCGCGACGGCTTCATCGACCCGGGCCGGAGTGCGACCGTTGACGGCGACACGGGCACCGCTGCGCGCCAGTTGCTCGGCGATGGCCAACCCGATGCCCTGGGTCGAGCCCGTGACGAGTGCGGTCTTTCCGGTCAGGTCGATGTTCACAAGGCTGTACTACCACCGATGCGGGCGAACTATTCCAGGTTGCGGAGTTCGCGCTTGAGGATCTTGCCGGTCGGGTTGCGGGGCAATTCGTCGAGGAAGACCACCTCACGTGGCACTTTGTAGCGGGCCAGATGTTCTTTGACGTAGGTCTTGATCGCGTCCTCGTCGAGGCTGGCGCCCTCGGCCTTCACCACGAAGGCCTTGAGCCGGGCACCCCATTCCTTGTCCTCGACACCTAGTGCCGTCGCCTCGATGACATCGGGATGGCCGCTGATCAGATCCTCCACCTCGGCCGGGAACACGTTCTCCCCGCCGGACACGATCATCTCGTCATCGCGGCCGCTGACATAGAGGAGACCGTGCTCGTCGAAGTATCCGACATCGCCCGAGGACAGCATGCCGTCGATGATCTCCTTGCCCCCGCCACCCGTATAACCCTTGAACGGGAACGTGTTTCGCACGAAGATGCGGCCCACCTGCCCCGGGGGAAGCTCGTTGCCGTTGTCGTCGATGATCTTGACGGTGATGCCCTTGACCACCGGCCCGACCGTGGCCGGGTTGATCGACAGATCCTTGGGCCGGGCGATGCTCGCGAAGGCGATCTCGGTCGAGCCGTAGAGGTTGTAGATGACCGGCCCGAGCTCCTTGAGGGCGCGGGAGGCCAGCTCGGCACCCAGCTGGGATCCGGAGACGAAGACGATCCGCAGCGAGGACAGATTGGGCTTGGGCGTCACCTGCTCGAGGTAGTCGAGCAGCCGCGAGAGCATGACCGGCACCACCACCATGGCGGTGACCTGATGTTTCTCAACATCTTCGAACACCGTGGCGGGCTTGAACCGGCGACGCAGCACCAGGGTCGTGCCCAGCATCATCGCGAGGGTGGCGTGCAGGAACCCGAGCGCATGGAACATCGGCGCGGGAAGCGCGGTCACCTCGCCGCCCCGGAACGGGACGTGCGACAACACTCCCCCGATCGGGGCCAGCGACGGCGGGGCGGCACGGTTGGCGCCCTTGGGCGTTCCGGTGGTGCCGCTGGTCAGGATGATGATCGCGGGATGCTTACTGGCCTTCGGTGCCGGACGCCCATTGCCGCGTGCGATGACGTCGGCCAGCGTCTCATCGGTGCTGCCGGAGGGTTTGCCCGAATCCGGGTTGACGCCCAGCGCCCGTAGTCTGCCCAGTTCCGGTTCGGCGTGGGCCACCGCAGCGGTGTATTCGTCGTCGTAGATGATCACCTTGGCGCCCTCGCGCTCGGAGACCTCCTTGATCTGCGGCCCCGAGAACTCGGAGTTGAGCAGGATGATCCGGGCTCCCACCCGGGCCGCACCGTACAGCGCGACCAGGAACCAGCGGTGGTTGCGGGCCAGTATCCCCACCCCGTCACCGCCCCTGACGCCCATGGTGAGCAGTTCGTGGGCCACCGCGTGCGCCGCCGAGTCGAGCTCACCGAACGTGAATTCGCCCTCGTCGTCGATGACCGCGACCCGGTTGGGATGCCGACGCGCGTTCAGCGCCGGGATCATTCCGATCTCACCCCAGGTGCGGATGTCACCCAGCATGGCCAGGATGTTCTGTGGCGGTTCCAGCCGCAGCGCACCCGCCTCGAACATCTTGCGCGCGTAGTGCAATTCCGCCGCGCCCCGCTCCGCGTACTGCTTGGCCTTCGCAGTCAGGTTCGCCGGCAGATCAGACAGACTTGGCATGTCGCCACAATAAGTGACATCTATCGCACTTCGGGCCTTAACTACCATGTGGTCATGGCCGGTGCAGTATCGCTGGAGATCGACGGCCTCGAGGTGGCCGTCACCAACCCTGACAAGGTGGTTTTCCCTGACGCGCACGTGACCAAGCTGGACCTGATCAACTACTACCGATCAGTGGCCGACGGCGCACTGCGCGGAGTGTACGGACGTCCGATGATCCTCAAACGGTTCGTCAAGGGCATTGCCGCCGAGGCCATCTTCCAGAAACGGGCACCGGAGAAGCGGCCCGACTATGTGGACGTGGCCGAGCTCAAGTACCGGTCCGGCACATCCGCCAAGGAAGCCGTGCTGCGCGACACCGCGGGTCTGGCATGGGCGGTGAATCTCGGGTGCGTCGATTTGAACCCCCATGCCGTGCGGGCCGAGGACCTCGACCATCCCGACGAACTGCGGGTCGACCTGGACCCGATGCCCGGGGTCGACTGGTCGCAGATCGTCGACGTCGCCCAAGTCGCCCGCGCGGTGCTCGAAGATCATGGTCTGACCGCGTGGCCCAAGACGTCGGGCTCGCGCGGCTTCCACATCTATGCCCGCATCCACCCGAGGTGGCCGTTCACCAAGGTGCGACTGGCCGCCGAGACAGTGGCGCGTGAGGTCGAGCGGCGCGTTCCCGATCTCGCGACGGCGCGCTGGTGGAAGGAGGAACGTGGCGCCCGGGTCTTCGTCGACTTCAACCAGAACGCCAAGGACCGCACGGTGGCCTCGGCCTACTCCGTGCGAGCCACCCCCGATGCCCGGGTATCCACCCCGCTGCGGTGGGACGAGGTCGACGGGTGCCGTCCCGAGGCGTTCACGGTCGCCACAGTGCCCGAGCGGTTCGCCGATATCGGCGACCCGTGGGAGGGCATGGACATCACAGTCGGCGGGTTGGACGCGTTGCTTGCGCTCGCCAAAGAGCTCGGCCCGGCCGAGAAGCCGCCGAAAGGCGCCGGACGAAGCGGTGCCGGCAGGCGCGTTTCTTCGATGCCGCTGATCGAGATCGCCAAGACCAAGACCAAGGACGAGGCCATGGCGGCACTGGACGTGTGGCGCGATCGCCATCCCGCGGTGGCCGCGCGTCTGGAACCCGTCGACATCCTGCTCGACGGGATGCGCGGCCCGAGCTCGATCTGGTACCGGGTGCGGGTCAACCTCCAGCACGTACCTGAGGCCGAGCGCCCACCCCAGGAGGAGCTGCTCGCCGACTACAACCCGTGGGAGAACTACCGCGGCGCTCAGTGGAAGCGCTGAAAACTAGGAGTGCGTATGCGAATCGCCCTGTTCGCGACCTGCCTGGCGGATGCGATGTTCCCACCCGCGGCGATCGCCACGGTGCAGTTGCTCGAGCGCCTCGGCCATCAGGTGGAGTTCCCACAAGGCCAAACCTGTTGCGGCCAAATGCATATCAATACCGGCTATCTCAAGGAAGCCACCGCGCTGGTGCGCAATCACGTCCAGGCTTTCGAATCCGCGAACTGCGACGCCGTGGTGGCCCCGTCGGGCTCGTGTGTGGGTTCGGCACGTCACCAGCACGCGATGGTGGCCCGTCGCGCCGGTGACGAAGCCCTGGCCACCCGCGCCGAGAGCCTGGCGGCCAAGACCTACGAGCTGTCGGAACTGCTGATCGACGTGCTCGGGGTTGACGATGTCGGCGCCTACTATCCGCACCGCGTCACCTATCACCCGACCTGCCACTCGCTGCGCATGCTCGGCGTGGGTGACAAACCGCTGCGACTGCTGCGCAAGGTGCGGGGGCTGACACTGGTGGAGCTGCTGGAGGCCGAATCGTGTTGCGGCTTCGGCGGAACGTTCGCGATCAAGAACTCCGACACGTCCACGGCCATGCTGACCGACAAGATGGCCCACATCCTGGAGACCGGCGCCGAGGTGTGCAGCGCCGGGGACTCCTCCTGCCTGATGCACATCGGTGGCGGGCTGAGCCGGCTGCGATCCGGAGTGCGCACCGTGCACCTGGCCGAGATCCTGGCGGCGCAGGCATGACCACCTTTCTGGGCACCCCCGGCGTCGGCAACCTGCGCGGCGACGAACCGTTCCCCGCCGCCGCCCGCACCGCGCTCGCCGATTCCCAGCTGCGCCGCAACATCGGCCATGCCACCCACACCATTCGCACCAAGCGGCTCAACGCAATACGCGAGTGCGACGACTGGGAGCAGCTGCGCGCCGCCGGCAGCGCCATCAAGCAGGACGTCATGGCCCGGCTTCCCGAGTTGCTCGAGCAGCTCGAGGACAACGTCACCCAGCGCGGCGGCGTGGTGCACTGGGCCCGCGACGGCGATGAGGCCAACCGCATCGTCGCCGGCCTGATCCGCGCCACGGGCTCCGACGAGGTGGTCAAGGTCAAGTCGATGGCCACGCAGGAGATCGGGCTCAACGAATATCTGGAAGCCCAGGGCATCGCCGCGTTCGAAACCGATCTGGCCGAGCTCATCGTGCAACTCGGCCACGACAAACCCAGCCACATCCTGGTGCCGGCGATCCACCGCAACCGCGCCGAGATCCGTGAGATCTTCACCCGCGAGATGCCCGACGCGGGTGAGCTCACCGACGATCCCCGGGTACTGGCGATGGCGGCCAGGGCCCATCTGCGGCGCAAGTTCCTCACCGCGAAGGTCGCGATCAGCGGCGCGAACTTCGGCATCGCCGAAACCGGCACGCTCGCGGTGGTGGAATCCGAGGGCAACGGGCGGATGTGCCTGACGCTGCCGCAGACGCTGATCACCGTGATGGGCATCGAGAAGATCGTGCCGACGTTCGCCGACCTCGAAGTCTTCATGCAGTTGCTGCCACGCTCGTCGACGGCCGAACGAATGAACCCGTACACCTCGATGTGGACCGGCGTGCACCCCGGCGACGGTCCACAGGACTTCCACCTGGTCCTGCTCGACAACGGCCGTACCCGGGTGCTGGCCGACGAGGTGGGACGCGCCGCGCTGCACTGCATCCGATGCAGCGCATGCCTCAACGTCTGCCCGGTCTACGAACGCACCGGCGGCCACGCCTACGGCTCGGTGTACCCGGGACCGATCGGGGCGATCCTGAGTCCTCAGCTCACCGGCACCACCGGTCACGACGACCCCAACGCCAGCCTGCCGTATGCCTCGACGCTGTGCGGGGCGTGTGTCGAAGCGTGTCCGGTACGCATCGACATCCCGTCAATCCTGGTGCACCTGCGCGCCGAGCAGGTGGACTCGGAGCGAGGAGGGCTACCCGGCGGGCAGGATCTGGCGATGAAGGCCGCGGGCTGGGCAATGGCCGGCGCGGGCCGGTTCTCGCTGGCCGAGAAGGTTCTGGGCGCCGGTCGGTTGATCGCGGGGCGCGATCACCGCATCTCTTCGCTGCCCTGGCCGGCCTCCAAGTGGACGGCCAGCCGGGACATTCCCGAGCCGCCGGCCGAGACGTTCCGGCAGTGGTGGAACCGGACTCATCAGGGAGGGCGAGGATGACCGGCCCGACGCCGGAGGCCAGGGCGGCGGTGCTCGGCCGGGTTCGCGGCGCCTTGGCGTCCGCGCCGCCGCAGGCAGTCGTGGTGCCGCGGGACTATCACCGCGAGCCGCTGACCGGCGCCGGGAATGTCGAGAGGTTCGCCGAGACGGTCGCCGAGTACCAAGCCCGGGTACATCGCATCAAGGTCGACGCGATCGCGTCGACCGTTCTGGAACTGGTCGGGCCGAGCGCCACCGTGGTCATCCCGGCCGACCTGCCGCCCGAATGGGTGGCGGGGCTGACGACGGTCGCCGATGCGCCCGAGCTCGGTGTCGAGCAACTCGACAGAGCCGATGCGGTGCTGACCGGATGCGCGCTGGGGATCGCAGCGACTGGGACGATCGTGCTGGATGCCGGCCCCACACAAGGGCGGCGCGCGCTGACCCTGGTACCCGACCATCACATCTGTGTGGTGCGGGCTGATCAGATCGTCGACACCGTCCCTCAGGCATTCGGCGAGCTGGCGCCGACGCGGCCCCTGACCTTCATCTCCGGACCCAGCGCCACCAGCGACATCGAACTACAACGTGTAGAAGGCGTCCACGGACCCCGAACGCTCGACGTGCTGGTGGTGTGAACCTTACCGACGAGTAGGCCCCGGAGGGTTCTTAGCAAAGTATTAACGCTGGCTCCCAGCCGCCTTAGATTGCCCGCATAACGTCATGGACAGGTTGACGCGAAGGAGCTCAGCCCAGAGCTCAGGAAAGACGGCGGGAGGCTGATCATGGCATTCACGAACAACACCCCGGCATTGGATCGACACTTTCGGTACGGGAACTCGGCGGTTATCTGCGAGGGCGCATCGATGCGTGCGCAATGCCGCCAGCTGGCAACAGTGGTGACCGTCAAGGGAGATGTCGACACCAACAACATCGACCAGATCGCATCGTATGTGAATCGGTTCATCCTCGCGGAGAAGCCGTTGGCACTCGATTTGAGTGGCGTGAACAGCTTTGCACCGCAAGCGATCTCACTGTTCTACGACATCGATGAACGGTGCGGCGCAATCGGTGTGGACTGGACGGTGGTCGCCAGCCAGCCGGTCATCTCCGAGATCCACCACCAGGAGGTGGACGTACCGGTCAGTTCGTCGGTGCCCGAAGCCCTGCATCACTTCGCCGAAGGCAACACGGCACGCCGCCGGTTGCTGCCCCTGCTTATCAAGAGCGCCTGAGAGAAAGGCCAACGCAATGTTGATCGATGTTCGCTGGTTGACCCGCCTGCTTCGCCATCGTCACCGGGCGGTGCACACGTAGTTCATCGCACATCAGACAAACGTCGAAATGGCTGCCAGACCCGGTCTGGCAGCCATTTCGCTTATTTATGGCAAATCGTCTTACTGAACCTTCGTGACGGAGGGTGGCTTCCACGTGCCGTCGATGATCGACGGTGAGGTTTCCGTCGGCCAGTACAGGCGCAACATGAGGTTGAACTTGCCGGCGGGTGCGGGCAGCCAGTTGGCTTCCTTGCCCGGGCCGGGGTTCTCGTGCTGCAGATAGAGATCGACCGATCCGTCGGGGTTGCTGGCGAAGGGGTTCCGTTGGCTCAGCGTGTAGCGGTTGAGCGGATTGTCGACGAAGAAGTAGCCCTCGTCGTACATGGTCAGTGACCAGAATCCGTTGACGGGCGGGAACTGGCCCTTGTCGAAATGCAGCGTGTACTTGTTGGCGCCGTCGTAGGAGTGACCATCGGTGTCGGCTTCCGACGTCGGGTAGACCGCGTCCTTGGGCAAGTTGGCGCCCAGGCCGATGGCGGTGATCAACGCGCGCTGCAGATAGTCGGTGCCGTACTGACCAGTCTGTGTGGTGAACCGCCAACCGTTGACGTCGTCCAGGTCTTTGAAGCGGGCCATGATCTTGTCGACGCCCTCTTTGGGAACCGACTGCAAGGCTGCGGCCACGTCGGGACCGAGCTTGTTGATGTCGAACTTCTCCCCGGCGACGATGCCGAGTTCAGCCATCTTGTCCACGATCGGGCGGTCGGCCTCGGTCGGCGGGTTGTCCTTCATCAACGAGGCCAACAGATCGAAGTACGCTTCGGCACTCAGATTGTTGACCTGGTCGCGGACCGGCGTCTTCATGTCGATGGTCGGATCGACCTTGCCGGCCGGCGGGGTGTACGGCTTACCGTACGAGCTCAGGGGCACCAGCGAGATCTCGTCCTGCAGCTTGTGCACGGCCGCGTAGTCCTCTGGCGTGCCGTCGCAGTAGATGCGGCCGAGCAGCCACACGGTCGAGGTGGGTGACTTGTACTCCTTCACGCCGGCGGGCAGCGTGCCCTTCCAGCCCGGACCGGTGATGGCGTAGGTCTGCGGGCCCGTCCCGGTCGTGCGCTTCCCTGGAACCTCGAAGACATTGGTGTAGCCGTCGAGCATGGGGAACAGGTAGTAGCGGTCGCGGGCGTCCGGCAAGGTCAGCACCCACGGCTCGTTCTTGACGTCGATGAATCCGTTTGTGTACAGGGTGTCGGCGTTGGGTGCGGTGACGTCGCGGAACTGGGCGTTCGGGTACTCACGCATCCGCATCAACTGCCCCATCGGCGCCCGCGGCGTCTCAACCTGGGCGACATTGGTCATCACACGTCGCGTCATCTCAACGGTGACAAGGGGATACCCGTAGACGTAGGCATCCAGGGCGATGGCTTTGGCCTCATCGGGCGTCAACTGGCCGGGCCCAGACTGCTGGCTGTGGTCAGACGAAGGCGAACACGCCAGGGTGCCCATCATCAAGATCGCGGTGCCGAGCGCGACGAGCCTCTTGGCCACGCGCCGATCCTTCTTCACGAAAAGTCGTTCCTTTCTGAGGGTTTCCGCCGACTAGGTATAGGCGACGTGGACGCGGTGAATCTGGCCGTCGAAGGGGAAGGGCGCGCGTTCGCGGTAGTCGAGCGATACAGGTGAGCCGAGGCAGGTGCCGATGTCGAGGCAGTCGTTGGCGGTGAACAGCAACGACACGCTGACCGGGACCTGGCCACTGGCAATCGTCTCGCCGTTCCGCGCGACGGTGATGTCGAGCGGACCGCCCGGGCGCGGGTCCGCGTACTGGGTGGTCACGGTGATCGTGGCGCGCCCCGGCGGCACCTTGCCCTCACTGCGGATCTTGGTGCGCGACAAGATGAACAGGTTGTACTCGTAGCAGAGCTGGCCCTCGTCGAGGTAGACCGTCAGCCCACCGGCCGCCGCTCCGAGCGCGTACAGCACCCCGTTGGCATTGGCGGGGATGTCGACGTCGATGGTGACAACGTTGTTCTTGTTGCCCAGCGCCGGGGCACAGAATTCCGGCATCCGGATGGTGTCACCCGAGAACTCCCACTCCTTGTAGGGCGGGGCGATACGCAACTCAGGGTGATAGACCGGAACCCACAGGCCGCCGCCGATCGGCAACACCGCATTGCGGGCGGCTTCGACCATGAACATCTCCCGCATCTGGGCAAGCTTCTCGGGCTGTTCAGCGGCGAGATCGTGGGCCTGCGACCAGTCTTCGTCGAGGTGGTACAGCTCCCATGTGTCGTTGTCGGGGGTCCACGTGGCGATACCCGGCGGCAGGCCCGGCACCCACGGCAGCCGGGGCCCACGCGCCGAGGCCATCCAGCCGTCGTGGTAGATACCGCGGCTGCCCATGACCTCGAAGTACTGGGTCTTTTTGCCGCCGGGTGCATTTCGATCTCCCAGCGTGCGGGCGAAACTCGCTCCCGCCAGCGGCATCTGGGGTTCGCCGTTGACCATCTGCGGCGGCGCGATACCGACGATGTCGTAGATGGTCGGCACGATGTCGTTGCAGTGCAGGAACACATCGCGGGGAGCGGCATCCGCGTTGATCCGGGCAGGCCAGCGCACCGCCATCGGATTACGGGTGCCGCCCAGGTGGGAGGCGAGCAGCTTCATCCCCTTGTAGGGCGTACTGCCCGCCCACGCCCAGGCCGCGTGGTACTGGTTGTCAACCAGCGGGGAACCCAGGACGTCGAGGCCGCCGAGCTCCTCGAGGGCGTCGATGTGCTGGCGCACCGTGGTGGGAATCCCGTTCTGCGCCAAGAGTTCGGCGATCGTGCCGTTCTGGCCTTCGCCCGACGAGCCGTTGTCACCCCAGATATAGACGAACAGGGTGTTGTCGGCGTAACCGAGTGATTCGAGCTCATCGGCGAGACGGCCGACCTGGACGTCGACGTGCTCGGCGTAGCCGGCGGCGACCTCCATCAGACGGCGCTGGAACGGCTTCTCGTCCTCGGGGATTTCATCCCAGGCCGCCATCGCTTCATCGCGTTCGGTCAGGACACAGTCCTCGGGAATCCAGCCCTTGTCCTTGGCGCGCTCGAACACCCGCTGCCGGTAGGCATCCCAACCGTCGTCGAACTTGCCCGCGTACTTGTCGGCCCACTCCTTCATGATGTGGTGCGGACCGTGCAGGCAACCGCTGGCCCAATACATCATGAACGGCTTGTCGGCGTTGAACGCCTTGTGCCGGCGCAGCCAGGAGATGGCGTCGTCGGCCAGATCCTCGGACAGGTGGTAACCCTCTTCGGGAGTCTTCGGCGGGGCGACGACGGTGGTGTTGCGCACCAGGTTTGGCTCGTACTGCGAGGCTTCACCGGCCAGGAATCCGTAGAAGTACTCGAAACCCAAACCGGTGGGCCAGTTCTCGAACGGTCCGGCGGCAGTGGTCTCTTCCGCGGGGGTGTTGTGCCACTTCCCGAAGGCCGATGTCGCGTAGCCGTACTGCTTGAGCACTTCAGCCACGGTGGCGCTCGACCGCGGGATCTTGCCGGCGTATCCGTCCCAGTCGTTGGCGAGCTCAGCGATCTGGCCGTTGCCGATCTCGTGGTGGTTGCGGCCGGTGAGCAGCGACGCCCGGGTCGGCGAGCACATGGCGGTGGTGTGAAAGCGGTTGTAGGACACGCCTTCAGCGCAGATGCGGTCGAGCGTCGACGTGGTGATCTCACCGCCGAAGGTCGTGGGCAAGCCGGGCCCCGCGTCGTCGATGAGCACGATGACGATGTTCGGCGAGTCATCATGTAGTCGCTTCGGGACTTGACGAGGTTGGTACGTCGACTCCTGCAACGTGCGGCCCGCGATACTGCCCGACGGAACCGGCGGGAACGGCAAAACACCTCCGTCCGGTAGAACCGCCGCCACCAACTGGTCACCCTGCACGTCAGACACCGCGCCCCTCTCCTCCATAGGAACTCGGTCTGTGCAGCAGGCCACTGTGGGGCAAGCCGCGCAGCCGATTCACCCCGACCCGGTCATCTACTGTGCAGCAAACTGAGAGCCGATGTCTTGACATTCCAGGACAAATCTTTGACAGTCTGGGACATGGCCGTGATTCGCGGGACGGCACTCACGAATTTTCACCAACTCGTCACCGAACTCGGCGGAGATAGTCGCGCACTGATCGCGGCCGCCCACATTCCCTACGACGATGTCGGTCGTCACGACCGGTTCATCTCCCTGCCCAACGGCGCCCGGATGCTCGAAGACACCGCCGCCGCACTCGGAACCCCGGATTTCGGACGGCGTTTGGCACTTCGTCAGGGCATCGACATCCTGGGCCCGGTCGGCCTTGCCGGCCGCAATGCCGCCACTGTTGCCGAAGCCTTCACGATCTTCGAGAAATTCATGGCGGCCTACAGCCCTTCGATCACCGCACGGGTCACCACACATCTCGACCCGCAACTACCGCGCTTCGAATTCGAATTCCACCTGGACCCGTCACCCCCGCAAGCCCAGGCGATCGAACTGTCGCTGGGAGTCACGCTGCGGGTACTGCGGCTGTTTCTCGGCACCGCCTACCGGCCAATCGCAGTGCACCTACCCCACCATGCATTGACCCCCACCGACGACTATCAGAGCTACTTCGGCTGCCCGCCCAGTTTTTTCGAACCGGTCGCAGGCTTCACCCTGCGCACCACCGATCTGCAACGGCCACTGCCCGCCGATCAACTCGCCCAACAGACCGCGGTCGACTACCTCGCCCAGCTCATGGGCGACTTCGACCCAGCGACCAGCCAACGGGTGCGCAGCCTGGTGCGCCAACTCCTGCCCACCGGGGCCATCGGCCTGTCCGACATCGCCCGTCACATCGGCCTGCACCCGAAGGCGCTGCAACGGCGACTGCGCGCCGAGAACGCCACGTTCGCCGACCTGGTCGACCAGACACGCCGCGACGTCGCTCAACGCCTGCTGCTCGACACCGATGTCGGCCTCGACCAACTCTGCCGCCAACTCGGCTATGCCGAGCAGAGCGTCCTCACCCGCTCCTGCAAACGCTGGTTCGGCGCGACTCCCACGGCCTACCGCAACGCACGGGTCGGGTCGCCGCCGCGGCCATAAACGCCGGGCTACCAAGCCAAGCCACGTCCTTGCCGAGCGAAGGATTCGTCGCCCATACCCCGCCCCACCTGCTACAGTTCGGCCCGCCGGGCGATGCAATCGGCACCTGCCCGCCTCGGGAAGGAGTCCCGCTGTGTCCCGCACACTGTCCAACATGCGCTACGGATTGGTCCCGGCTTTCGCCGCCGGTGCCGTCGGGGTCGCCGTCGGTCTGTTCAGCCCCGTGACCGCGGCGGCCGATCCGCCGCCGCCGCGCCCGCCCGACTGCACGGCTGCCGACCTCGCCAACATTGCGTCGGGCGTCGCCGCGTCGACGTCGACGTACCTGTTCACCCACCCGGACGTGAACGACTTCTATACGAGCCTGCGGGGCCGTCCGGAGGAAGAGGTGCCGGACGCCACACGGGCTTACTTCGACGGCAATCCCCAGGCCCACGCTGACCTCGCCGGGATCCGTCAACCGCTGACCGATTTCCGCAATCGTTGCGGAATCAAGCAGCCCGACCAGCCGTTAGGACAATGATGCACAAGACAACGTCGCGATCATCCTGGCTTCGCGCGGCCACGGTGGTGCTCTCATTCACGGCGCTGCCCGGCGCCATCGTCCTCGCCGCCCCCGCCGGGACGGCCAACGCCGACGTATGCGCCAGCGCCGGCCGCCGGATTTCTGTCGGCGGTTGCGTCAACATCGCCGACGCGGTCGCCCCTTACGTTCCCCCGCCGACGTACTACGCCCCGCTGCCGGAGGATCCGCCACCGCCGCCGCCCGGATCGAACGTCAACGGCTGTATCGGCTGGAACGGCCGGTGGGTCAACGCGAGCGGCTGCAACTAGCTCAGGAACACATCACAGCCCCCGCTTTCTACATGGGGGCTGTGATCGCCGCCGGTCAACAGCCCTGGTGTAGAAAACGGTGCCCGCAACTAGCTCAGGCGATCGCGCCTGAGTCCTTGAGCTCGCTGATCCGGTCCCAGTCGATGCCGAGTTCCATCAGCACGATCTCGGTGTGCTCGGAGGCCTGGGGTGCGCGCGTGGTCTCCAGCGGTTCGTGATTGAACTGCACGGGCCCGCGCACCACCTTGAACGGCTTGCCGCCGTCGGTGGCCTCCACCTCGACGATCATGTCGTTGGCGACAGCCTGGTCGTCACTGGCGAGCTCAACCAGGCTCTGGAACGGCGCCCACTGGCCCTTCATGGTCTTGAGGTGCTGACGCCAATACTCGAACGGCTTGCTGCGGATCGATTCGGAAATCAGTTCGGCTGCCGCTTCGGCATTTTCGATCAGCGGAAGGACATCGGAGAACCTCGGGTCATCGGCCAGCTCGGGTAGGCCGAGGTGCTCAAAGGCGTCGCGGATGTATCCGGTCGGGCTGACGATGCACAGATTGATGGTGCCGCCGTCTGAGGTGAGGTAGTTACCGAGGAACGGGTTCACCGTGGGGCCGATGGAATCGGGCATCACCGAGCGCATCGTCTCGCCGGTCTCCATGCCCTGGGTGACGCTGGCTCCGGCCGCCCACCACGCGGTGCTCAGCAGTGACACGTCGACCTCGAGCGCTTCGCCGGTCCGGTCGCGGTGGAACAATGCCGCCGAGATACCGCCGGCGATGTTCATCCCGCCGATCGAATCGCCGAACGCCGGAATGCCCTGGGACAGTGCCCCGCCCAACTCCTCGGGGGTGAGGGCATGTCCGACCCCGCTGCGTGTCCAGAACGCGGTGCCGTCGAAACCGCCGACCAACCGCTCGGGCCCCTTGTCGCCGTAGGCGCTACCGCGGGCGTAGATGATGTTCGGGTTCACCGCGCGGATGTGCTCGACATCGAACTTGTTCTTCTGCCGGGCCTGGGGCATGTAGTTGGTCAGGAACACGTCGGCCGTCTTGGCGATCTCGTACAGGATCTCCTGGCCACCAGGGGTCGAGACGTCGATGCCGACGCTGCGCTTTCCGCGGTTGGGATGCTCGATGAGCGGATGCCGGTTCGGGTCGAGTTCGAATCCGCCCATGTTGATGAAGCCGCGCTGGGTATCGCCGCGCACCGGGTGCTCCACCTTGATGACGTCGGCACCCCAGTCGGCGAGGATGGCGCCGGCCGCGGGCACGAACGTGAACTGTGCGACCTCCAGCACCCGGATACCCTGCATTACCTTGATCAACGCGGCCCCTAACCGTTGTACTTACGGTAAGTGTAGCGAGACCGTTTCCGGCTCACCGATCCCCGCCGAAACCGCATTCCGGCAGAAGAAGTTCGAGAGCCGGCCTGCTGGAATACCGTTTCGCCGAAGTATTGCGGGGTATGCCACCACCGAATGGGGTTACCGTCGAGTAGGGCCCGACGTATGGAGGCCGGTGATGACCGCTACCGGAGAAGTCAACGAACGACAGGCCAGGCAGGTCGCCGAGCAGGCGCGGGAAGCGCAGTGGCGCCAGCCCAGCTTCGGTAAGGAACTGTTCCTCGGCAGATTGCGATTGGATCTGGTCCATCCGTACCCACGGGGTTCGGCCGAGGCGACGGAGCGGGGAGAGGCATTCCTGGCCAAGTTGCGGGCGTTCTGCGAGACGCAGATCGACGCCACGGTCATCGAACGCGACGCGCAGATCCCAGACAAGGTGATCCGGGGTTTGAAGGAACTCGGCGCGTTCGGCATGAAGATCTCCGCCGAGTACGACGGGCTCGGCCTGTCGCAGGTGTACTACAACAAGGCGCTCACCCTGGTGGGTTCGGTGCACCCCGCGCTCGGGGCCTTGCTGTCGGCACACCAGTCGATCGGGGTACCGCAGCCGGTGTCGATGTTCGGGACAGCCGAGCAGAAGCGCACCTGGCTGCCCCGGTGCACGCGGGAGATCAGCGCGTTCCTGCTGACCGAGCCGGATGTCGGCAGCGACCCGGCCCGACTGCACGCCACCGCCACGCCTGACGGCGACGATTACCTGCTCAACGGCGTCAAACTGTGGACCACCAACGGTGTCATCGCCGACCTGCTCGTGGTGATGGCCCAGGTGCCGCCAAGTGACGGGCATCGCGGCGGTATCACCGCATTCGTCGTCGAGGCGGATACGCCCGGCATCGTTGTCACGAACCGCAACGCATTCATGGGGTTACGCGGAATCGAGAACGGTCTGACCAAGCTGACCGACGTGCGGGTGCCGGCCGCGAACCGCATCGGCCGCGAGGGAGAAGGCCTCAAGATCGCCCTGACCACGCTCAACGTCGGCCGCCTGTCGCTGCCGGCGGTGTGTACCGGATCGGCGAAGTGGAGTCTGAAGATCGCCAGGGAATGGTCGAAGGAACGCGTGCAGTGGGGCCGGCCGGTCGGTGAGCACGACGCGGTGGCCGGCAAGGTGGCGTTCATCGCGGCCACCGCCTACGGCATCGAGTCGATGGTCGAGCTCGCCGGCGAACTGGCCGACGCCGGGCGCACCGACATCCGGATCGAGGCCGCGCTGGCCAAGCTCTACGGCTCCGAGATGGCATGGCTGATCGCCGACGAGCTGGTGCAGATTCGTGGCGGCCGCGGCTTCGAGACCGCCGAGTCGCTGGCCGCCCGCGGGGAACGCGGCGTGCCCGTCGAGCAGGTCCTGCGCGATATGCGGATCAACCGGATCTTCGAAGGTTCCACCGAGATCATGCATCTGATGCTGGCCCGCGAGGCGGTGGACGCGCACCTCTCGGTGGCGGGCGACATCATCGACCCCGAGGCCGACCTCAGGCACAAGGCGAAGGCTGCCGCGCAGGCCGGCAGGTTCTACGCGCGCTGGCTGCCCACCCTGGTCACCGGAAAAGGCCAGCTGCCAACATCATTCACCGAGTTCGGGCCGCTGGCCGAGCACCTGCGGTATGTCGAACGGGCCAGCCGCAAGCTCGCCCGCAGCACCTTCTACGCGATGTCACGGTGGCAGGGCAGGTTGGAGCACAAGCAACGCTTCCTCGGCCGGATCGTCGACATCGGGGCAGAACTGTTCGCGATGACGGCGGCCTGCGTCCGGGCCCGCAGCGGCGCACCGGACTCCGCTGTCGACCTCGCCGACGCGTTCTGTCGCCAATCCCGAGCACGGGCCGAGCGGCTGTTCACCGAACTCTGGGACAACAGCGACGACTCTGACCGCACGCTGGCGCACGAGGTGCTCGCCGGCAGCTACACGTGGCTGGAGGACGGAATCATCGATCCGTCGATCGAAGGGCCGTGGATCGCCCAGGAGGGCGGCGACGTGACGGAGGACGTGCACCGGGTCATCCGGTGAACAAGTACTTGCAGACGTGAACAATCCACGGGCGCAGGCTTCCTCACGACCAGGGACGCTCGTAGACTCAATAGGTTATGACGACCCCGTCGAACGCGCACGGCCGCGGATGGGGACAGCGGCCGCATTCGTTGGATGCGCTCGATCACCGCCTCTCCCGAAGACAGGCACGTCAGATGAGTCGGCGATTCGCCGGGGTCGGCGTCGGCATCGCCGCCGCGCGCCTTCGCGAAATATCCTGCGGCGCACCCGCCGCCGACGCTGAATTGGAACGTGTCGAATTCGCGGTCGTCGCAGATGAACTCATGCACGACGAGCGGATCGCGAAACTGGCGCGCAGCAAGCAGCGCTGCGCGTCATGGTTCGTAGTCGTCGTCATGGGGCTGATCATGTTCAGCTCGCTGTTGTGCATGGTCGTGCTGATGTTGAGCCTGATGCAGCACTCGGCGCCGTTCTGAGCGGACCGCTCAGTCGAACGCCACGCTGAAGTACTGCGTCTCCTGGAACTCGTGCAGACCTTCCCGGGCACCTTCGCGACCGAGCCCGCTCTGCTTCATCCCACCGAACGGGGTCGACGGGTCGGAGACGATGCCCCGGTTGATGCCGACCATGCCGGCGTCGAAGGACTCGGCGAGCCGTAGCGCATCCTGCAGCCGACCGGCGTAAACGTAAGCCGCCAAACCATATTCGGTGTCGTTGACCCAACGCAGAAGGTCGTCCTCGTCCTCCCACACCACGACCGGGGCGACGGGCCCGAAGATCTCGTCGGCCAGGATCTCGGCATCCGGGGCGACACCCGTCAGCACCGTGGGAGCGACGAACCAGCCCTCGGCGGGCGCCTGCGCCTGCGCGGCGATCACGGCACCGTCGGCCACCGCGGCATCGACCGCGGCAGCCACTCGCTGCGCTGCGCGCTCGCTCACCAGCGGACCGATCTGGGACGCCGGATCCGACGCAGGCCCCACGCGCAGTGCCGCGACCTCGGCGCCCAAACCGGCGACGAACTGATCGGCGACCGAAGCGTGCACATAGAACCGGTTGGCCGCGGTGCAGGCCTGGCCCCCACCGCGGAACTTCGCCACCATCGCGCCGGCGATGGCCGCCTCGACATCGGCGTCGGCGGTGACGACGAACGGAGCGTTGCCGCCCAGTTCCATGCTGGCGTTGACGATCCGGGCGGCAGCCTGCTTGAGCAGCACCCGGCCGACACCGGTGGAGCCCGTGAACGACACCTTGCGGACCCGGTCGTCGCTCAACCAGTTCTCGACCACGGCGGCGGCATCGGTGGTGGGCACCATGTTGACCACACCATCAGGAACGCCTGCGGCCGAAAGGATTCCGGCGATCGCCAGGGCGGTCAGCGGCGTCTCGGCCGCCGGCTTGAGGACCACGGTGCAGCCCGCGGCCAGCGCCGGCGCAATCTTGCGGGTCGCCATCGCGGCCGGGAAGTTCCACGGCGTCACCAGTGCAGCGACCCCGACCGGCTTGTGCGTGACCACCGTCCGGGTGCCACCGGCAGGGCTGACACCGTAGGCGCCGTCGGTGCGCACCGCCTCCTCGGAGAACCAGCGGAAGAACTCGGCGGCATAGCCCACCTCGGCCCGGGCATCGGCCTGCGACTTGCCGTTCTCCGCACAGATCAGGGCCGCCAGCCGCTCGGTGTCGGCGACCATCAGGTCGAACACCCGGCGCAGGATGTCGCTGCGCTGCCGGGGGCTGGTCCTGGCCCAGCCACCGAAGGCCCGGTGCGCGGCATCGACGGCCGAGCGGGCGTCAGCCACCGTGCCATCGGCGACCTCGGCGATGGTCAGGCCGGTAGCCGGGTCGTGCACCTCGAACGTCGAGGCGCCACCGCGGGCTTGCCCGTCGATGAGGATGCCGTGCTTGGCGTCCAGTTCGGCGATCGCATTCTGCGTGTTCACTCAACGTCTCCCAGGGATCTAGGCGGTTCGGCGGTCAGCGGGTCTCGGCGAAGATGGCGGCCAGGATGTCCAGCCCCTCCTCGAGCAGGTGATCAGGCATCGACAGCGGCGGCAGGAACCGCAGCACGTTGCCGTAGGTCCCGCAGGTCAGCACCACCAGGCCCTGGGCATGTGCAGCGGCCGAGACCTGCTTGGCCAGGTCGGCGTCGGGCTCGCTGGTGCCCGCCTTGACCAGTTCGATGGCGATCATGGCGCCGCGGCCGCGGACCTCGCCGATCCGGGAATCCTCGGCAGCGATCGCGTTCAGGCGGCCGACCATCGTCTTCTCGATCTCCACGGCGCGGGCCAGCAGTCCCTCACGCTCGATGGTGTCGATGACCGCGAGCGCGGCGGCGCAGGCGATCGGGTTGCCGCCGTATGTGCCACCGAGGCCGCCGGCGTGCGGCGCGTCCATGATCTCGGCGCGGCCGGTGACCGCCGACAGCGGCAGGCCACCCGCGATGCCCTTGGCGGTGACGATGAGATCGGGCACGACGTCGTCGTGCTCGATCGCGAACATCGCTCCGGTGCGGGCGAAGCCCGACTGCACCTCGTCGGCGACGAACACCGCACCGTTGTCGGTACACCAGTTCTGCAGCGCGCGCAGGAATCCCGGTGCGGGGACGATGAACCCGCCCTCGCCCTGAATGGGTTCGATCACCACGGCGGCGACGTTGTCGGCACCGACCTGCTTGTCGATCAGATCGAGGGCGCGGGCGGCCGAAGCCGCACCGTCGGTCTCGCCGTCACGGAACGGGAACGAGGTCGGCACCCGGTACACCTCGCCGGCGAACGGCCCGAACCCGTTCTTGTACGGCTGGTTCTTGGCGGTCATGGCCATGGTGAGGTTGGTGCGGCCGTGGTAGGCGTGGTCGAAAACCACGACGGCCTGCCTGCGGGTGTGAGCGCGGGCGATCTTGACGGCGTTCTCGACGGCTTCCGCGCCGGAGTTGAACAGCACGCTGCGCTTCTCGTGATCACCGGGAGTGAGCCGGTTGAGCTCCTCGGCCACCCCCACATAGCCCTCGTACGGGGTGACCATGAAGCACGTGTGGGTGAACGCGGCGACCTGCTCGGTAACGGCCTCGACGACAGCCGGTGCGCTGTTGCCCACGGTGGTCACGGCGATGCCGGAGCCGAAGTCGATGAGCTGGTTGCCGTCGGCGTCCACGAGGATTCCGCCGCCTGCCGCGACCACGTAGACGGGCAGTGTGGTCCCGACGCCGCCGGCCACCGCAGCGGTCTTCCGTGCCTGAATCTCCTGCGAGATCGGGCCGGGAATGGCGGTGACGAGCCGGCGTTCCTGGGCGATGGCCGTACCCGCGATCTCAGCGATGGTCACGTGTTCCTCCTGCTGCTGGCGGTTGTTTGTCGTAACGCTAGGGAACCGCGGGCATCGTCGGCAGGTCAGAAATGCACAAATATGTTGCTTGAATTGTGCGAAACTGGCACCCATGGTTCTGGTCGGCGATGTCCTGGATGTGCGGCCGCTCGGGTTGGTCGCCGTCGAGGTCTGCCGCCGCGACGCACCGGTCCGCTGGGTGGCCACGAGTGAACTCGCCGATCCGGGGCCGTTCCTGGAGGGCGGGGAGATCCTGCTGACCACCGGCCTGGAAACCGGTGACTGGCACGACCAGTGGGACGGCTACGTGCGCAGGCTTGCCGACGCCGGTGTGGCCGCGGTGGGGTTCGCCGTCGGCCTCACCCACGCCGAGACTCCGGCAGAACTCGCGGCTGCCTGCCGACGGCACCAGGTGAATCTGTTCGAGGTGCCACGCCGCACCACCTTCGTCGCGATCAGCCGACACGTCGCGCATCTGCTGGAGGAACAGGAGTCCACCGCGACACGCGAGTCCCTCCAGACACAGCGCAAGCTCATCTCGGCTGCGGCCAAACCGGATCCTGCAGTCGCGGTCATCACCGCGCTGGCCGCAGCGCTCGACGGCGCGGCATGCCTGATGAACCCCGACGGCCGGGTCGTGACAGGCCCGGTCGGCGCCCGCCGCAACGAGTTCCCGCTCGACGAGGTCGCCCACGACGTCAAACGGTTGCAGGCCCACGGATTGCGTTCGGCTGCAGCACAGTCCAACCCGACGCTCTCCGTGTCGGTCCATCCCATCGGGCTACGCGGCCGGGCGTCGGCCTACCTGGCGGCATTGGCGCCGGCCAGGGCATCGGAGGGACAGCGCCAGGCGGTGACGACCGCGGTGGCCCTGCTGGGACTCATCGACGAACAGGTCCGTAGCCGCGCCACGACCCGGCAGCACCTGCGCAGCCGAGCGCTGGAGCTGCTCGCCGAAAGCGATGACCGCACCGCGCAATTGGTGTTGGAGGTGGACCAGTCGGCGGCCGAACTGCCGAGACACATCCGCTTCCTGCGGGCCACGGGGGACGAATCCGCGATCGAGAACGCCGTGGCGTCCCTGGAGCGGCGGGGCATCCTCGCCGGGGTATATGCCGGCGAGTTGTGCGCGGTCGTCGCACCCGCACAGGCGAAGGCAACCGGTTCACAGTTGGCCGAGGGTGGACTCCACGTCGGCGTCGGGAATGCGGTGGCACCCGGCGACGGCGCGACCGGCTATCGCACGGCCGGACTGGCACTCGCCCAGGCCACCGAGGTGTCCGGCGTCGTGCTGTGGGACAAAGTAATCGACAATGGCCCCCTGAGTCTGATCGATCCCGAGAAAGCCGCGGCGTTCGCCGAATCCTGGTTGCACGGGCTCGATTCCGAGCAGTTGGAGATCCTGCGTTGCTTCCTGCGCCATCACGGATCGCGCCTGAAGGTCGCCGAGGAACTCGGCCTGCACCGCAACACCGTGCGCAACCGTCTCGCTGCCATCGAGGCGGCGCTGCCCGGCAAGCTCGATGATCCGCAGACCCGGGTGAGCGCGTGGATCGCCCTGCAGTCGGCTCCCGACGACCTCAGGCCTTGAAGTAGACGAACTGGTGACTGGTCGCCAGCAGTGCGCCGGTGCGGCCGAACAGATGCGCGCTCTGATCGAAGTATCCGCCGGAATACCGGTGTGCCCGTGCCGTTCCCAGAACGAAGTCGTCGCCCTGAGTCGCGAGCTGCTCCTCGTCGGCGTGGAAATACACGGAGATCGACACCGTGCCCGCCGGCACGAACTGACCGTGACGCAGGAAGACCCGCGGATAGAAGATGTCGCTCACCGAGGTCAGCGCGGCGAAATCCATCGGCCTGGAAGGTTTGTTGCGCACCCACAGGGTCGTGGTGGAACTTGCCGACTCGGTCGGTTCCCCGCCGACGTCGGGCATCCCTCCGTCGACGAACCGCATGTCGTAGTTGTCGAACCACGCCACACCGAACGGCGGGACCGACGGCACGATGTCCTCGGGCGCCGGGGCCTGCGGCGCGGTGATCTCGGTATCCGACCACCCTTGGCGTCGCAATCCGAACACCGCGGTGGCGGTGGTCTTGACCTCGCCGTCCTGGCTGAGTTCGACGATCCAGTGCTGATTGGACCGGTTGGTCTTGACGGCCCTGGTCACGATGTCGAACTCGCCGTCGACGATCGGCGCCGCATAGTTCACCGTCAGGGCGATGGGCTGACCGTGCCGTTTCGGGTGCAACTCGACCGCCCGCACCAGGGTCGCGGCCGTGATACCGCCGAACGGGCCGACCATGTTGGCCCACTCCGGCACCGTCCGCCCGCGCCACCGACCGTCACCGGACGGCGAGAGTTCAAGGGCTTTGTCCAAGGGATGCACCCGGCCACAGTACCCAGGCCGCCTCGCGTTGCTCGGCGCCGCCGATGCCACCTTGCAGACCGCACCATCCGGAGGAACCCGTCAAAAAATTTGACGGCAGCCTGGCCAGGTATGGCCAGGTATGGCCAGGAAGACCCGGCGGTCAGCCAGTTCGCTTGGCCGGCGCATAGTTCGGCCGCCCCAGCCCGAGTGCCTGCTGCGCGATCATGTTGCGGAACACTTCAAGGGTGCCGCCGTAGATACCGGTCGGACCGGCCAGCCGGAAGATGTACTCGGCGGCGCCGTCGGCGGCCGCGCCCCGCGTCCCCACGGGCAATGCGCCCGCCGATCCGACGATGTCCATGAGATCCGGGGACACCTCGCGCATGGTCTGGGCGATCGCGACGCGCCCGTACATGTCGGGGCTGCTCAGCGCGGCTTCCAGCCGGGCGATGCCCCGGCCCAGCCGATAGCGCGACGCCGCGTCGTCAGGGGCCACGGCGGCCACGCGATCGACCGCCTCGGCCATGAGGTTGATGTGCTCGGTCATGGTGGCGAGCTTCTGCAGGCCGCGGGTCTCGCGTTCGAACGTGCCGTGCTCGAGCTCGAGGGCACCGCGCAGCACCGTCCAGCCGCCGTTCACCTCACCGACGCGGTACCGGTCGCTGACCCGGACGTCGCTGTAGTAGGTGATGTTGGTGCGGTCTCCGTCGACGGTGCGCAGCGGCTGGATCTCGACGCCGGCGGATTCCAGCGGCACCAGGAACATCGTGAGGCTCTTGTGCTTCGCCGCGGCCGGGTCGGTGTTGGTCAACAGGAACACGTACTGGGCGTTGTGCGCGTTCGAGGTGAACAGCCGCCGTTGATAATCCAGCTCTCGCCATCCCGCACCGCCCGGGTCTTGCAGGTCGCGACGTCAGACCCGCCCTCGGGTTCGGTGTAGCCCAGGCACAGCCGCAAGCTCCCGTCGAGGACACCCGGCAGCACCTCGTCCAAAAGCTCGGCCGAGGCGAACTTCTCCACCGTGTGGGCGACCATCGCGGTGGTTCCCCAGTGGAACCACGGGGTGTGGGCCCGGCCGATCTCCAGTTCCCAGATCCGGCGCCGGACCGCGCTGAACCCGCCGTCGGCCTCGGCCTGGTAATCACCGGCCAGGTACCCGGCCGCACCGAGGGCCAGATGCACTGTCTCGTCGAAGTTCTCACCTGTCTCGCGGTCACGCTCGATCACCTCGTCGGTGACGACCCGGGCCAGAAACGCCCGCAGCTCATCGCGGAAGGCCAGGCCCTCCTCGGACAGCTCGACATGGGAGAAATCCACCAGCACACCGTGACACTTCTAGACTCATTTGTAAATGAGGTCTCGCCACTTCGACGCCGCCGGCAGAAATCATTCACGATGGAGACCTCACAAATCTCGGCCAGGGAGCGTCTACAGGGTGTGACAGCCAAACCGCCTTTCGAGACCGTGGTTCGCGACCACGGCCCCACCGTCTATCGGGTGTGCTGCGCCATCGTCGGCGCGCACGACGCCGACGACGCCTGGTCGGAAACGTTCCTGGCGGCGTTGAAGGCCTACCCCGACCTCCCCGCCGATGCCAATTTCGAGGCCTGGCTGGTCACCGTCGCGCACCACAAAGCCATCGACATCACCCGGACCCGAACGCGCCAACCCATCCCGACCGACGTCGTCCCCGAAACATCGAGCCCCCGCACGGCCGAGAATTTCGACGACCTGGCCGCCGCGGTCGACAAGCTTCCCCACAAACAGAAACACGCGGTCGCCTACCACTACCTGGCCGGCCTGCCGTATGACGAAATCGCCGAAATCCTCGGCGGCAGCGCTGCGGCCGCACGCCGCGCCTCCAGCGACGGGATCGCCACGCTACGACGCACCTACCTCACCGAACTCACCGAGGTCGACGCGCCCAGGAAAGGAGAGACCAATGAGTAACGACGACGGCATCGTTCGCGAGCTGGCCCGAATCACCCAACCCGGCCCCGGCAAGCTGGCCGAGTTTCACCACCGACTCGCGGCCGCCGCCCAGCGCGACGGTCTCCTCGACATCGCCTACCGCACAGTCGACACCCCCGTCGGGCCGCTGCTGCTGGCGGCCACCGAGCAGGGCCTGGTCCGCGTCGCCTATGCCCGCGAAGACCACGACACCGTGCTGCAGCACCTCGCCGACGAGGTGAGCCCGCGCATCCTGCAAGCACCCGCCCGCCTCGACACGGCGGCCCGCGAACTCGACGAGTACTTCGCCCGCACGCGACGCACCTTCGACCTGCCGCTGGACTGGCGGCTCGCCGCCGGATTCCGCAGCACAGTGCTGCATCACCTGCCCGAGATCGACTACGGGCAGACCGCCAGCTACGCCGCCGTCGCGGCCCTGGCCGGCAGCCCCAAAGCGGTACGCGCTGTGGGGACGGCGTGCGCGAAAAACCCACTGCCCGTTGTCATCCCCTGCCATCGCGTCGTCCGCAGCGACGGTGCGATGGGCGGCTACCTCGGCGGTCCGGAGGCCAAGCGCCTGCTGCTCGACCTGGAGGCGGCGGCATGAACGGCACGAATGCCTGGCAGCAGCGGGTAGATCTCATCGACTGGAGCCGTGTCAGCGATGAACTCGACAACACGGGATGTGCGCTGACCGGGTCACTGCTGACTCCGGCGGATGCCGCCGACATCGTCGCGCTCTACCCCGAGGTGGCCCGGTTCCGATCGACGATCGACATGGTCCGCTACCGGTTCGGCGAGGGCCAGTACCGCTATTTCCGGCAGCCCTATCCGCCGGCCGTGACAGCACTGAAGAAGGCGCTGTATCCCCACCTGCTGCCGATCGCCCGCACGTGGTGGGCTCGGCTCGGCCGCGAGGCACCGTGGCCGGATGACTTCGACGACTGGCTGCGGATGTGCCATGAGGCCGGTCAGACCAAGACGACCGCGATCCTGCTGAAATACGGTGCCGGGGACTGGAATGCGCTGCACCGCGACCTCTACGGCGAGTTGATCTTCCCGCTACAGGTCGTGATCAATCTGACCGACCCGGACGTCGACTACACCGGCGGCGAGTTCCTGCTTTACGAACAACGACCCCGCGCACAATCGCGCGGTACCGCCACTGTCATCCCCCATGGGCACGGCTTGGTATTCACCACCCGCGACCGACCGGCCAAGTCGGTACGGGGCTGGTCGGCGGCACCCATCCGGCACGGCGTCTCGACGGTCCGTTCCGGGACCAGGTTCACCCTGGGCCTGGTCTTCCATGACGCGGCATGAGTCTGTACACCCTGATCGACGCCGACGGTCATCCCCATCGCAGCAACACACCGGGAACCTTTGGGGGACACCGCGGTAGCAAGATCTACGGCTGCCTCGACTGCCCGTCGGCCCTGCGCGCCATCGCTGCCGGCGGGTACGTCAGACACCGGGTGTTCTTCGCCGACGCGCAGGCCGCTGCATCGGCGGGGTACCGCCCGTGCGCCGTGTGCCTGCCCGACGCCTACCGGCAGTGGAAGGCCGCGGGGTCTAGCTCGTAGGCACCGGGATCGCCGCCGTGTCGTCATCATCCGCACGGGGCACCTGTCGCGGCGCCGGCTTGCGGAAATGGTTGTCCCCGCGGGGATACACCACCTGCGGCCACCAGAACCAGCGGCCCAGCAACGTGGCGATCGACGGCATCAGCAGCGACCGCACGATCAACGTGTCCAGCAGCAGGCCGATCGCGATCGTCGACCCCATCTGGGCCAGCACGACGAGGTCACTGCCCAGCATGGCCGCCATGGTCGCCGCGAACACCATACCCGCCGAGGTCACCACGCCGCCGGTGCCGCCCATCGAGCGGATGATGCCGGTCTTGAGCCCCGCGTGGATCTCCTCCTTGAACCTGGAGACGAGCAGCAGGTTGTAGTCCGATCCGACCGCCAACAGGATGATCACCGACATCAACATGACCAGCCAGTGGACATGGATCCCGAACAGGTACTGCCACAACAACACTGAGATGCCGAACGACGCCGCGATCGAACTGGCCGCCGTTCCCACGATCACCAGGGCCGCCACGGCGCTGCGGGTCAGGATGAGCATGATGATGAAGATCAGCGTCAACGCCGACACCACGGCGATCATCAGGTCGTAGCGGGCTCCGTCGCTCATGTCCTTGTAGGTGGCCGCGACGCCGCCGAGGTAGATCTTGGCGTCCGACAGCGAGGACATCTTCAGGCCCTCCTGCGCAGCGGTGCGCTCGGCATCGACCCGCGCGATACCCTCCGGCGTCGCCGGGTCGGTCTGGTGGGTGATGAACATCCGCGCCGACTTGCCGTCGGGCGAGAGGAACATCTTCAGGCCACGCTCGAAGTCCGGGTTCGTGAACGCCTCCGGCGGCAGATAGAACAGGTCGTCGTTCTTGGCCTGATCGAAGCTCTCCCCCATCGCCAGCGCGGTGTCGTTCATCGCCTGCATCTGGTCCAGCAGCGCCTTCTGCGAGTTGTACGACGCCAGCGACAGGTCCCTGCTGGCTTTCATCGACGCGATCGTCTGAGGAAGCAGCGCAGTCAGTTTCGGAGCGAGGTCCGCCAGTTGATCGGTGTTGAGCTGCACCGACGAGGTCTTGTCGGTCAGCTCATCGATCCCGTCGAGGGCATCGAAGACCGACCGTGCCGCCGAGCACATCGGGATGTCGAAGCAGTGCGGTTCCCAGTAGAAGTAGTTGCGCATGGGCCGGAACTGGTCATCGAAATTCGCGATGTTGTCCCGCATCTTCTTGGTGACCTCGAGTAGCTCCTGCGACTTGGCCGCCGAGTCCTGCGTGAGCTTGGTCTGTTGAAGGGACAGCTGGTACTGCTGCTCCAGAATCGAGATCGAGACGTTCGTCGCGTCGATCATCTTGAGCTGGTTGTCCAATTGATCCCGCTGGAACGGCAGGTTCAAATTGCTGGTCTGGCCTTGGATGGCGGTCTGGAACGGAATCGAGCTGTGCTGGATCGGGATACCCAGGGGGCGGGTGATGCTCTGCACCATCGCGATGCCCTCGGTACGCAGCACGTTCTTCGCGACGCGGTCCAGCACCAGCATGTCGGCGGGATTCCGCATGTCATGCGTCGATTCGACCATCAGGATGTCAGGATTCATCCGGGCCTGGCTGAAATGCCGGTCGGCAGCAGTGAATCCAACGTTCGCCGGCGCATCGGCCGGCAGATACCAGCGGTCGTTGTAGGCGGGTTTGTAGCCGGGGACGGCCACCACACCGATCAGCACCACGAACGCGCTGGCCACCAGGACCGGTGCGGGCCAACGGACCACCGTGGTGCCGACCCTGTACCAGAACCGGCCCTTGGCCTCCCTTTTCGGCTCGTACAGGCCAACTTTGCTCCCCAGGTACAGGACCGCGGGACCCATCGTGACAGCGGACGCCACGACGACGATCATGCCGATGGCGACGGGGGCGCCCATGGTGCTGAAGTAGGGAAGCCGCGCGAAGCTGAGGCAGTAGGTGGCCCCGGCGATAGTCAGGCCCGACCCGATGATGACCGGGGCGACGGACTTGAACGTGGCGTAGTAGGCGTCTTCTCGGTCCAGCCCCTGGCTACGGTCCTCACGGTAGCGGCCGAAGATGAAGATGCCGTAGTCGGTCGCGGCGGCGATGGCCAGCATCGTGAGGATGTTGCCGGCGAAGGTTGTCAGCCCGAACACGTCATGGCTGGCCAGAACCGAGACCAAGCCGCGCGACGACAACAGCCCCACACCGGTCAACAGCAACTGCACCAACGTGGTACGGATCGACCGGTAGACGATCAGCAGCATCACCGCGATAGCGATCAGCGTGTAGAGGGTAATCGTGGCCAAGCTCGCGTTGCCGATTACGTGCAGATCATCGGTCAGCGCCGCCGGACCCGCGACGTAAGCCTGCACGCCCGGCGGGGCCGGGGTTTCCTTGATGACCTCGCGGACCTTCTCCACGCCTTCGTTGGCGAGGGTCTGCCCCTGCTCGCCTGCGAGGTTCAACATCACGTAGGACGCTTTGCCATCGGCGCTCTGCGCCCCGGCCGCGGTGAGCGTGTCACCCCAGAAGTCTTGGATGTGCTGGATGTGCTCGGGATCCTCACGCAGCTTGCGGATGATCTCGTCGTAGTACTTGTGCGCGTCGGGGCCCAGCGCCCGGTCGCCCTCCACCACGATCATGACCGTGCTGTTGGAATCGAACTCCTGGAAGTTCGCGCCCATGCGCTTCATGGCGATCATCGACGGCGCATCCTCGGGCGCCATCGGCGCCGAGTGGAGTTCGCCGACCACCTCGAGCTGCGGCGCGATGACGTTCACGACGACGGCGAAGGCGATCCAGAACAGCACCACCGGAATGGACAGGATTCGCAGCATGTGGGCGAAGTAGGGGCGGTGACCCCGATCGTTCTTGGCGTGGGCAGCTGTGGAAGACGTCATGCGGACTTCACCAGGCAGTAGGTCTGGGGTTTGATCCCATTGGCTGATTGCTCCTCCCGGACAGCGCCGTTCACGGTGACGCGGCAACCGATTTCGCTACCGTCGCCCAGGGCCATGAGGTTGGCACTCACGGTGGGCAACGTGGTCGACAAGGTCACCGACCACGGCAGCGACGTAGTCACGGAATGCACCTTGGCGTCCGGGTCGAAATAGCTGATCTGAGCGGTCGACCCGGGCGGCCCGTACACGTCGTACACCAGGACCTTCGGATTGAACTGAACGATCTCGATGCCGGCGCCGGCGTTCGCGTTGAGGTCTTCGGAGCCAAACATCCGATGCAGGCGCGAGACCACGAGACCCGACACCGCAAGCACGACGACCAGAACCAACGGAATCCACGCGTGTTTCAACACACGACGAGCTCCCCGACCAGGACTCACCGATACCTCCCGACGATTACCCGAACCCACCGAAGGCGATGACCCGCCCCGGCGATCGGCGAATTAGTTCGAATAACTATGTACAGCGGAGACAAACGTTACACCGGTCCACAACCCGTCGCAGCAGTGACCTATTTCCTGTGAACTTGCTGAAAGCAAGCTTGGTGCACCAGCTTTGGCCATGCGGCCCAACATTTGTCGGCATCCCTGCCCGCCGGCCATTTGGTATCAGCTACCTAGATCGACTATTATTATTCATAGATATTCTATGTATTAGTTGGGAGGTTGTCTGAGGTTGGACAACGACACGGACCCACGGTCCGACAGTCAAGACGCCACTCGGTTCGTCAACACGGTACTGCCCTGCATCGAGCAGATCCGGGGTCGTGCGCGGCGACTGACCCACAACACGTTTGACGCCGAGGACCTGATACAAGAGACAATGCTCAAGGCCTACAGCGGATTTCACACCTTTCAGCCGGAGTCGAACGCCCGCGCCTGGCTCTTCCGGATCATGTACAACAACTGGGTCAACGCCTACCGCACGCGTCAACGGGGCGTGGCCGAGCAGCTCTGTGAGGATTTCACCGATTGGCAGATGTCCGCCGAGGCCCGCCACACCTCTTCAGGCCTGCGGTCAGCCGAAGTGGAAGCCCTCGAGTCCATACGCGATGACGAGGTCGCCGATGCGCTTTGCGCCATACCGGCAGTCAACCGCGTGACGGTATATCTCGCCGATGTGGAAGGCTATCCCTACCGCGAAATCGCCTCTCTGATGGGAACTCCCATCGGAACCGTGATGTCGCGGCTAGCACGTGGCCGCCGCCGACTGCGCGAGCTACTCAGTGACGTCGCCAAGGACCGGGGCATCATCCGTCTCCCGGCAAACGGCGCTGGCCCGTTGCCGCAATCGACCCGATAGCCAAGGCCAAGCTTTGTACGCGAATCAGGCTGCGGTGCAGGGCAGTCGATCGCAGTCGAACCCGCCGGCCACGCCGGCGTCAATGAGCCGGGCACGGAGATTTCGCCGCCCCCGATGCAATCGCGACATCACCGTCCCCACCGGAATCTGCAGGATCTCGGCGATCTCCTTGTACCGGAATCCTGCAACGTCGGCGTAGTAGACGACGATGCCCTGCGATTCCGGCAACGCCCGCATGGCCTCACGCACGTCGTCATCGCCCAGCGATTCCAGCGCCGCCAGTTCGGCCGAGACCACGCCCAACGGGAACCGTAGGGCCACCTCCGCGAGTTGCGCGTCCGTGAGTTCGTCGGCGAAGACCTCCTGCGGTCGGCGCTGCGCAGTCCGGTACGAGTTGATCCACGTGTTCGTCAGAATCCGGAACAGCCAGGCGCGGATGTTGGTGCCGTCCTGGTACGTGTGAAAACTGCTGTACGCCTTGACCATCGTCTCCTGAACCAGGTCTTCGGCGTCGGGCACGTTGCGCGTGTAACGACGCGCGGCCGCGAAAAGCTGGTCCACCAACGGCAGTGCATCGCGCTCGAACCGCTCCGCACGACAATCGTCAACACTCATGTGCACGCCCGTGCTCATCGGCATGGCCCCCGCTCCCGCCACTGCTCATATCGCTGGCCTCAAACACTTCGCCACTCGAAACTATTCGGCGCCGCAGCCGACCCCCAGGGGGATTACCCCCAGGTTCGGGGCGGTTTTCCACACCCCAGCGGTCGTGCCGAACTCTCATGCACGCAGCATGGCACCTCAACCCAAGTTGAGGTCAAACGATTTTTCGTCGCCAATCTCTTTGCGGCTGTTGCACTTCAGCGCCCCGATATTGACTCCACGGCAGATTGTTCCGACGGCGGTGTGCTCAGCAGGTTTCCTGCCCGGCGGGATCGAACCGGCCGTCACGCACGCGTCCACGTCGTTCATCGGCGATACGCCGGGAAACCCGGCGACTCCCGCTTTAGGCTCATCGCTTATGAATCGAGTCGATCGCTTCTTCGAGATCTCAAGCCGTGGTTCAACGGTCCTTTCCGAGATCCGCGGAGGCCTGGTCACCTTCATCGCGATGGCCTACATCATCGTGCTGAACCCGGTCGTCCTCTCCGGCTCCGCCGACGTCGCGGGCAACAAGCTGCAGTTCGCACAAGTCTCGGCCACCACCTGCCTGGCGGCGGGCGTGATGACCATCCTGTTCGGGATCATCGCGCGGCTGCCGTTCGCGTTCGCCGCGGGACTGGGCATCAACTCATTTCTCGCCACGACCGTGGTGGGCACGGTCACCTGGCCCGAAGCAATGGGCCTGGTGGTCATCGACGGCCTGATCATCGTGGCGCTGGCGGCCAGCGGGTTCCGCCGTCTGGTGTTCGACGCCGTCCCGATGCAGCTCAAACTCGCGATCACCGCGGGCATCGGCCTGTTCATCTTGTTCATCGGACTGGTCGACGCCGGATTCGTCGGCTCGACCGGCCTGCCCTCTCCCCCGGTCGGGCTCGGCACAGGCGGCGTCGGCTCCATCAACACCGTGCCCACGGTCGTGTTCGTATTCACCCTGCTGGTCACCGGCATCCTGGTGGCCCGGAAAGTTCGCGGCGGCATCCTGATCGGCCTCGTCACCGGCACTGTCGTGGCCGTGATCGTCGAGGCGATCTGGCACCTCGGCTTGGCACAGGACAAGACCGGCGGTTGGGGTCTGTCGGTACCGAGCCTGTCCGGCTCACCGTTCGCACTGCCCGACTTGTCTCTCGTCGGCGACGTCAGCCTCGGTGCCTTCAGTCGGATCGGCGCACTCGCCGCGATCATGCTCGTGTTCACGCTGGTGTTCGCCAATTTCTTCGACGCCATGGGAACCATGACGGGGCTGTCCCGGGAGGCCGGCCTGTCCGACGCCCAGGGCAACTTCCCGCGGCTGAAATCAGCCCTGATCGTCGAAGGCGCCGGTGCCGTCGTCGGCGGCTCCTCATCGGCATCGTCGAACACCGTCTTCATCGAATCCGGCGCGGGCATCGAGGAGGGCTCCCGCACCGGGTTCGCCAACCTCATCACCGGTGCGCTGTTCCTTGCGGCCATGTTCGTCGCCCCGCTGGCCTCGATCGTGCCCACCGAGGTCGCGGCCGCGGCCCTGGTGATCGTCGGCGCCATGATGGTGTCGCAGCTGCGTCACATCGATCTGTCGGAGTTCTCGGTGGCCCTGCCAGTGGTGCTCACCGTGGCCACCATGGCCTTCAGTTATTCGATCGCCAACGGCATCGGTGTCGGCTTCGTGGCCTGGGCGGTATTGCGGTCAGCCGCGGGCAAGGCCCGCGAGGTCAGCCCGCTGCTGTGGATCGTGGCGGCCGGCTTCATCCTCTACTTCGCCCGCGGCTGGATCGAGTCGCTCATCGGCATGTAGGGGCCGGTAGCCTTCACGGTCATGGGGATGACGTCGCCGATCAGTCGGTTGCCCGAAGAGAGTCAGCAGTGAGCGCCGGCTTGTTCGGATTGCTCGACGACATTGCCGCGCTGGCGCGGCTGGCGGCGGCTTCGATCGACGACATCGGTGCGGCCACGGGCAAGGCGACCGCCAAGGCCGCCGGCGTGGTGATCGACGACACCGCGGTGACGCCGCAGTACGTACACGGCATCTCCGCTGACCGTGAGCTGCCGGTCATCAAGCGCATCGCGATCGGCTCGCTGCGCAACAAAATCCTGTTCATCCTGCCCGCGGCGCTGCTGCTCAGCCAGTTCGCGCCGTTTTTGCTGACGCCGATCCTGATGCTGGGCGCGACGTACCTCTGTTTCGAAGGCGCCGAGAAGGTCTGGGGACGGTTCATCGGCCACGGCGGACACGACGCCGACGGCCAGCCCGCCACGGCGGTCGGTGGCGACGCCGAGAAGTACATGATCACCGGCGCGATCCGCACCGACTTCATCCTGTCCGCCGAGATCATGGTGATCGCACTCAACGAGGTCGCCGATCAGACCTTCTGGCCTCGACTGATCATTCTGGTGATCGTCGCGCTGGTGATCACCGCCGCGGTCTATGGCGTGGTGGCCGGCATCGTCAAGATGGACGACATCGGCCTGCTCCTGGCTCAACGCTCGTCGCGGATAGCGCAGAAGATCGGGCGCGGCCTGGTCGCCGGGATGCCCAAGCTGCTGTCGGCCCTGTCGACGATCGGCACAGTCGCGATGCTCTGGGTCGGTGGACACATCCTCCTGGCCGGCACCGACACCCTGGGCTGGCACACGATCTACGGCCTGGTCCACCATGCCGAGGAAGCGGTGCGGCATGCGACCGGCAGTACCTTCGGCGGTCTGCTGGCCTGGCTGACCAACACCGCCGCGTCGGCCGTGATCGGCCTGGTGGTCGGCACCGTGGTCGTGGGGATCATGCACGTGCTGCCGTTCGGCAAGAAGGACAAGCACGACGCTTCTGCGTGATGCTCTACGCGTCGATTTCTACCGCAGGACGGCTATCCAAGTGAGTCCGGCAGCCGTGGCGTACAGAAGGACGCCGCGCAGGTGCGAAAGTCAGCGCATCGCATGACCGCAGAACGTGAAAATGACTGCCGCAGAGCCGATTTGGCAGTTCCACTGGGTTGCCGGGCGGCGGCTGCGGTTCGTCGGCCATCCGGTGACCGCTTCGCGGAGAAGATTCACCGGACAAATATTTTTTGGGTCAATGCGTTTCGACGTGCCATACTGGACACGGACGTGCAACGTACGTCCAGTTTGAACAATGAGAGAAGCAAAAATATGGCACAGGGAACTGTGAAATGGTTCAACGGCGAAAAGGGCTTCGGCTTCATCGCTCCTGACGGCGGCGCACCCGATGTCTTCGTCCACTACTCCGAGATCACCGGCGGTGGTTTCCGGTCGCTCGAAGAGAACCAGCGCGTTGAGTTCGAGATCACTCAGGGAGCCAAGGGCCCCCAGGCAGTGGGAGTTACTGCGGTCTAAACCGCTCTAAGACCTGACTATGGGCTGGTACGGATTAATTTCCGTACCAGCTCATTTTGCATTTCACACCGGTGCGTCCTGGATCCGCCCCAACCAACTGGCAGATTCGGTCTGGGCCGCGCGCAGTACGCAATCCGCGGTCTCGAACAACGGCGTGCGCCTCACCGTTTCCTCCACAGACATCGCCGCTGCACAGCGCATCACCAGCGCTCCGAGCGCAGCCGACGTCTTGCACGGGACGACAAGGAGTTTCACGCATTCGCTCCGGCCTGTCACCAACATCAACCGGGGACGACTCAGCGTCATCCCTTGCGCCCACCGATTGCCGGTGACGATCGTGTTGAGGTCCAACTGCCCCTCAGCGGCTGACCAGTTGATGCGGATGTCGACGACTTCCCCGATCGATCGATGAAGGGCGCCAACAAGTTCGGGCAATTCAGCGGCAACGGAGGCGGTGTGCGGCCACCACGCTCCGTCAATGTCGGCGCCCAATTGCCTGGCGAGGGCAAGCCGGACGGGACTGGCCAGTCGCCGTGTCCCGTTCAGGCCGTTCACGATGACTGCGCATCTGCACGGGGCATGGGCCGATCCGAGGGCTGGTCCGAGAAAACCAACTCGGGCGGCGGTTCAACCGCGCCCTCGACATCCGGCATCGGTTGTTGCTGCTCCGGGTGCGAAAACAGTGCGGACGATTCCATAAGAGTGTCCTTGAAAGGTGCGGGACGACCGCACTGGTATTGGATAGCAAGCGATGGTTAATCACCGGCTGACGGTTCAACATCGAAGTCGTGACTGTCATTCGCCACGGCTGACCAACTGATGTATCCGGCCTAATCACAACCTACACCCGAGGAGTGATGTCCTCGCTGCCCAGTGCCCGGATGCCACCGCTACCGGTCGCGTACGGCGGGCAGGATCAGGGTGTCGATGACGTCCCGGATGAACTTCGCGTCGATGCTCTGACCGCTGATCACCCGCATCAGGCACATGCCGGTCATCACGTCGGCAACCAGAGACCAGTCCCGGTCGGGTGCCACCTCACCGCGGGCAGCGGCCTGCTGCAGGATGGCCGTCACCACGCGCCGGCCTTTGAGCAGCATCAGATCGTCGAGGGCCGAGGCGAGGTGCGGATCATGGCTGGCCTCAACCGCGGCCCGCAGCACCAGATCGTAGGAGAAGTGCTCCTCGTCGTTGCGCACCGCACGGCGCACGATCTCGTCGAAATCACCTTCCAGACTGCCGGTGTCGGGCGCATCGTTGCTCATCAGGTCGGGCCGCCAGTACACGAGCGCATCGGTGATCAATGCGGCCTTCGATGACCAGCGACGGTAGATCGCCGCCTTGCCGACACCGGCTCGCGCGGCGATGTCGTTCATGTTGGTGTTGACGTAGCCGTTCTCGGCCAAGGCGGCCAATGCGGCATTGAGAATCGCGGGATCACGCGATCGGTCGAGCCGACCATCGGTGCGCCGGCGCAGTTTCGACTCCGCATCGGGCGCGCTGTCCGTGTCACCCACGACACTCACCTCCCTCACATCGTGGTTACCGGGATCGCAGCGGTCTTGTCGTCGTCGGGGTCGCCCGCCGGCTTCGGTTCGGCGGCGCTGCGGCCCTGCCTGGTGATCTCAAAGGTGTTGAGCGGCCACCAGAACCAACGCCCCAGCGCTGCGGCGATCGACGGTGTCATGAACGAACGAACAATCAGAGTGTCGACGATCAAGCCGATACCGATCGTCATACCGAGCTGACCGACCACGCGCAGATCACTGACGATCATCGACATCATAGTGAAGGCGAACACCAGACCCGCCGCGGTGACAACTCGCCCGGTCGCTCCCATGGCGCGGATGATGCCCGTGTTGAGCCCGGCGTGGATCTCCTCTCTCAGACGCGAGACCAGGAGCAGGTTGTAATCCGAACCCACCGCCAGCAGGATCACCATCGACAGCGGGATCACGATCCACTGCACACCCAGTCCGAGGATGTCCTGCCACAGCAGCACCGACAAACCACACGCGGTGCCCAGGGATGCCGCCACGGTACCGACGATCACCAGGGCGGCCACCACACTGCGGGTGATCAACAACATGATCGCGAAGATCAGGATCATCGACGCGATGATCGCGATCGCCAGGTCGGTTTTGACACCGTCCTGCATATCGGCGTACAGCGACGCGGTACCGGCAATCGAGACCTTCGCATTGGCCAGCGGGGTGCCTTTAACCGCGTCGGCCACAACATCTCTGAGGTCACGGACATGGTCGATGCCCTCGACAGAGGCGGGATCCCCTTGGTGTGTGATGATGTATCGGACCGACTTACCGTCCGGCGAGACGAACATCTTCAGGCCACGTTGGAAGTCGGGGTTGGTGAACACGTCCGGCGGCAGGTAGAAGAAGTCGTCGTTCTTGGCCTGATCGAAGTACAGACCGATCTCCGTGGCGCCCTTGGCCAGTTCCTGTTGCTGGGCCTGCATGCCGGCCATCGTGCTGTGGGTCGCGATCATGAAGTCGCGCATCCGTGCCATCGAGTCGATGGTGGTCCTCAGCACCGGAAGCATCTGCGGCATCAGCTGATCCATCCGATCCATATCGGCGGTCAGACCCTGCATTTGATCCGTGAGCTTGTCGATGCCGTCCAAGGTGTCGAAGATCGACCGCATCGACTGACAGATCGGGATGTCGAAGCAGTGCGGCTCCCAGTACAGGTAGTTGCGCATCGGCCGGAAGAAATCGTCGAAATTGGCCAGGTTGTCGCGCATCTCCTGGGTCGCTGCCAACATCTCGTGCGTCTTGCCGACCATGCTGTGCGTGGTCGCCGTGAGCTCGGAGGTGATCGCGTACATGCGCTCCATGCTGGCGACGGTCCGGCCCATCTCGTCGGCCTGCTCGAGCATCTGAGCCGAGTTGTCGTTGTTGAACTTTGCGCCCTGCAGAGTTCCGGCGTTCTGCGCACCGAGCAGGAACGGGATGGAACTGTGCTCGATCGGCGACCCCAACGGACGGGTGATGGTCTGCACCCGATCGATGCCACGCATGTGAACCACGCCCTTGGCGACCCGGTCGATCACCAGCATGTCAGCGGAGTTGCGCAGATCATGATCGGCTTCGAGCATCAGCAGCTCGGGGTTCATGCGTGCCTGGGAGAAGTGTCGGTCCGCGACGCCCATGGCGAGGTTGGCCGGCATATCGGCGGGGGTGTACTTCTGATCGTTGTACTGCGGCACGTAGCTCAGCAGCGCGACGAAGCCGATGATGGCAACGATGCTGGTCACCAGGATGATCGGGATGGGCCAACGGACCACAGAGGTACCGACTTTGCGCCATCCCTTGGCCGAGAGGTCACGCTTGGGGTCGAGCAACCCGAACTTCGAGGCCACCGTCAGGACCGCGGGCGCCAGGGTCAGCGCCGTAGCGATGATCACCAGAATCGCGATGGCGCAGGGCAGGCCCATGGTCTGGAAATAGGGCAGCGTGGTCATCGTGAGGCACATACACGCACCGGCGATGGTCAACCCGGAGCCCAGGATGACGTGCGAGACACCGTGATACGCGATATAGAACGCGTCCTCGCGGTCCACACCCCTGGCGCGTTCCTCGTGATACCTCCCCAGCAGGAAGATCACATAGTCGGTGCCCGCAGCGATGGACAGCATCGTCACCATGCTCACCGCATACGGCGTCAGACCGATGATGTTCAGGTAGCCCGCCGTGGCCGTAACACCCTGTGCCGCAAACAGTTCGAGTATGACGATGAACAATGCGATGAACATCGTCACCAGCGAGCGGTAGATGAACAGCAGCATCAAGATGATGACGCCGATGGACAGCAGCGCCATCGTGGCCATGCTCTCGTGCCCGGCCACGCTGGTATCGGCGTTGAGCACGGTATTACCGGCGACGTGCGCCTTGATACCGGGCGGCGCGGGCACCGAGGCGACGAGGTCGCGCACCGCGGCCACCGACTCGTGGCTGGCGCTGGTGCCCTGAGACCCGTCAAGGAAGATCTGCACATAGGCCGACTTGCCGTCGACGCTCTGCGAGCCCGCGGCGGTCAGCGGATCGCTCCAGAAGTCCTGAACGTTCTGCACGTGCTCTTTATCGGCGTTCAGCTTGGCGACGATCTCGTCGTAATACTCGTGCGCGGCATCGCCGAGCGTCTCGTCGCCCTCCAGCACAACCATCGCCGACGAGTCCGAGTCGTACTGCTGAAAGACCTTGCCGATGTTCAGCATCGCCTGATACGACGGTGCACCGGTGGGGCTGATCGGCACCGACCGGGTGGCCGCGACATCGTCGAGTGACGGAGTCACCACTGCCAGTCCGACCGCAACGACCAGCCAGAACAGGATGATCGGCAGCGAGAAGATCCGGACCATGTGGCCCAGGAACGGACGATGCGACTTCGAGGGCGCGTTGCTCATACGGATTTCACCAAGCAGTAGATGAACGGTTTGACTGTGTCGGTACTTGCGCGGTCGTCGCGCACTTCTCCGTCGACCGTCACTCGGCATCGAAGATCACTGACGTCGCGGTCACCCTGGACCATGATGTTGGCCGACATCGACGGCAGTGTCGTCACGATCGTGAAAGACCAAGGCAACGGTGCATTTTCGATGAGATGTGGTTGGCCGTTCTCGTCGAGATAGTTGAGGTTCGCCGTCCCACCCGACCCGGTCACCTCGTACATGATGTGCTTGGGGTTGAAGTTCTCCGTGATGGCGGAACCCTCGGCCGTCCTCGGTACCCGGTTGCCGGAATCGCGAATCCGCAGGATCGCGTACGTGCCCAGCGCGACGACCACCACCAAAAGCAACGGCATCCACGCCTTCTTGAGCAACCGGTACACCGCTGCGCCTCCTGCTGTGACAATTGCCGAGATTAGACGGAACTCAAGTTCCGCCTAAGAGGATGCTGAGTACTGTACTCGAGCCAGGCCCCGTGAACGACCGGTGCCTACCTGGCCAGGAACTGCTCGAGCCCGGCGATCACGATGTCGAGGTTGAAGTCGAAGTCCCCGGCGGCAGTCGCGTCGACGCCACGATCGGCCACCACACCACTGAGCAGCGGGAAGTCACTGGACGGCAGATCTTTCAGTGCGCGAACCACCTCGGGCGTCTGGTGGTGCAGCCGCGACTCCGCCGAGCCCAGCACGTCGTGCGCGGCTGACATCGCGAGCCCGGACACCAGAGTGAGCACGCGCCCGGCGTCGTCGGTACCGAATCCACCGTCGGCCAGGGCCCGCAGCACCTGCTCGGCCAGCGCGAGACTGGCCGCCCCACTCGGCCCCCGCAGCCGGAAACTCGTCGCCGTCACACCGAGTTTGAGCACGCCCTGGCGGATGGCATTGCCGTAGGCCCGCAGGACCTCCTGCCAGCTCGCGCCCTCGGGCAACTTGATCGAGCGCAACTCGGTCTCGAACAGATCGGCCACCACCAACTCGAGCAGGCCGTCACGGTCACCGACGTAGTAGTGCAGCGTGGTGCGGTCCACCCCGAGCGCATCGGCCACCGCCTGCATCGTCAACGCGCCCGGCGTAATGGCGCGCGCCGCGGCCACGATCTGCTGCTGATCGATACGGGGTGGACGGCCCCGCCCCCGGCGCGGCGCGTTTCCGGTGGTCACACCCCGAATTCTAGTTGTTTCGCCGCCCGTGTTCGGACCACTCTTCCTTTTTTCTCACGGTAGTGGAAAACTGCCCGAAACCGAGGAAGGAAGCCGCTGCGATGTCACAAACTTCTCCATACCGGGTTGTCCAGTGGACGACGGGAAACGTCGGCAAGAGTTCGGTGGCGGCCATCGCCCGCAACCCGACCCTGGAACTGGTCGGCTGCTACGCATGGTCGGCGGACAAGGCCGGCAAGGACGTCGGAGAGCTCGTCGGCATCGAGCCCCTCGGGGTGGCCGCCACGAATGACGTGCAGGCGCTACTCGCCCTGAAACCGGATGTCGTGGTCTACAACCCGATGTGGATCGACGTCGACGAACTCGTCGAAATCCTTTCCGCCGGGGTCAATGTCGTTGCGACCGCCTCATTCATCACCGGGCACAATCAGGGCCAGGGCCGGGACCGGATCGCCGAGGCCTGCCGCAAGGGCGGCGCGACCATGTTCGGATCGGGCATCAGCCCGGGCTACGTCAACCAGCTGGCGATCGTGGCTGCCGGCATCTGCGACCGTGTGGACAAGGTCACCGTCAACGAGGCCGCCGACACCACGTTCTACGATTCGCCGGAAACCGAGAAGCCGGTCGGGTTCGGCCTGCCCATCGATCATCCCGATCTACAGGCCATGACCGCTCACGGCACCGGAGTCTTCGGCGAGGCGGTCCGGATGATCGGTGATGCACTCGGTATCGAATTCGACGAGGTCCGCTGCGATGCCGAATATGCCCAGACCACAGAGGATCTCGACCTCGGCTCGTGGACGATTCCGGCAGGGGGTGTGGCGGGCGTCTTCGTCAGCTGGAAGGGGATCGTCGGCGACACCACGCGCGTCGAGCTGACCCTGCGGTGGCGCAAAGGACAGACGCTGCAACCGGATTGGCAGATCGATCAGGACGGCTGGGTGATCGAGGTGGCCGGTCGCCCGACTGTGACGATGAAGGTCGGCTTCCTACCGCCGCCGGACTTCGAGGCGACCACGCTGGAGGAGTTCATGGTGCTGGGGCACATCATGACCGCCACTCCCCCGATCAACGCGATCCCCGCCGTGGTCAACGCCGCACCCGGCATCGTCACCTACAACGATCTCCCGTTGATCCTTCCGCGCGGAGTGGTGCCGGCGAGTCAGGGCTGACGCGCCCGGGCCGATGCCCGGCAGCCGACCTCTACGAGGTAGCCGTCGGGCATCCAGCAGATTACCGCTGGCCAGCCCGAGTCGTTTTGTAATACTAAACCAGAAGCCGGCAGCGAACCCGGCCTACACAATGTAAGCACGCCCCCGATATCGCTGACACTTTGCAGCCTCCTCTGCGCTCCGAGACACCACAGGATTGGCCCATCCGTCGAGAACGCAACCGACGGCATCGATCAACGACGATTGAGGAGAGCCAACCGTGGACTCGTTGCGCGCCAATCACATTGCGCCCGACATGCAAGATCAGCAGGCCGGGGTTGTGGTACCCGACCGGCTACTGGAGGTCACGGCGCTCAACGATCTGATGGGCGATGCGGTCACGGTGAACCTCGATTGGGCCGGCACCGATGACGGGCGGCTGAACTTCGCGCTCGCCGCCCTCGAGCCGGTTCCGCTGCGCCGGATGCTGCCCGCGCTGCAGAGCATGGACCTGGAGGTTCTCGAGGAACAGTCCGGCACCTGGACCCGCGCGGACGGCCGGGTGTGCCACGTGTATCAGCTGGTGTTGCATCCCGGTCCGGATGCCGTCGACGCGCTGGCCAAGCCACAGGACGGCATCACCGAGCGCATCCGCGAGACCTTCCAGGCGATGTGGGCCGGCCGGGTCGAATCGGACGGGTTCAACGCGCTGATCCTGCGAGCCTCATTGAACTGGCGTCAGGTCAGTGTCCTGCGCAGCTACAGCCGCTACCTGAGGCAGCTGCCGTTGCCATACGGTCAGGCCCGCATCCAGCGGGTGCTCCTGGACAACCCGGACGCTGCCCGCGCCCTGCTGGCGCTGTTCGAGGCGCGGTTCGGCCAGACCGAGCAACCAGCCGACAGCCCCCACCGCGCCGCCCGCATCACCGAGGCCGAGCAGCGCGTGGCCGCCGAGATCGACCAGGTGCTGCACATCGATGCCGACCGGATCCTGCGCGCGTACCACAACCTGATGGGCGCCACCGTGCGCACCAACGCGTTCGCGCCCGACGCCCTCACGGTCTGGGCACCCTATCTGGTCCACAAGCTCGACGCCCAGTCCATCGACGAGCTGCCACAGCCGCGTCCGCTATCCGAGATCTTCGTCTACTCACCGGAATTCGAAGGTCTGCATCTTCGCTTCGGACTGGTCGCCCGTGGCGGCCTGCGCTGGTCGGACCGCCACGACGACTACCGCACCGAGGTCCTGGGACTGGTAAAGGCACAGGCGGTCAAGAACGCGATGATCGTGCCGGCCGGCGCCAAGGGCGTGTTCGTCGTCAAGGCCCGGCCCGTCGCGGGTGAATCACCCCGTGTGCAGGGCCTGCGGAGCTACCGACAGTTCATCGCCGCATTGCTCGACGTAGTCGACAAGAACGCCGACTCCGCCTCGGGCAGCGATCAGCGGCCCCGTTTCGGCGGCGTGGTGTGCCACGACGGACCCGACCCGTACCTGGTGGTGGCCGCGGACAAGGGCACCGCCTCGTTCTCGGATTCCGCCAACGCGGTGGCACTCGACCGCGGTTACTGGATGGGCGACGCCTTCGCCTCCGGCGGCTCAGCCGGCTACGACCACAAGGCCATGGGGATCACCGCCCGTGGCGCCTGGGTCAGTGGCGACACCCACCTCGCCGAACTCGGCATCGACTCCGAGGCCGACGAGTTCACCGCCGTCGGCGTCGGCGACATGAGCGGCGACGTCTTCGGCAACGGCATGCTGCTGCGCCCGGGCCTGCGACTGGTGGCCGCATTCGACCACCGGCACATCTTCGTCGACCCGCAACCCGACACCGCGCGAGCCCGCAAGGAACGGCAACGACTGTTCGAACTGCCCCAATCATCGTGGGACGACTACGATCGCGCCGCGATCAGCCCGGGCGGCGGGGTGTGGCCGCGGACCGCCAAGACCATCGCCACCACACCGGAAATGCGTGCGGCACTCGGCATCGCCGACGATGAGACCCGCCTGTCTCCCACCCAATTGATCAGCCATATCCTGCGCGCGCCGGTGGACCTGTGGTTCAACGGCGGAATCGGCACCTACATCAAGGCCGGCGACGAACAGCACTCCGACATCGCCGACAAGGTGAACGATCCGGTGCGGGTGGACGCCGGGGACGTCCGGGCACGGGTGATCGTCGAGGGCGGAAACCTCGGGCTCTCCCAGCGCGCCCGCATCGAGTACGCCCGTCGCGGCGGCTTGGTCAACACCGATGCCATCGACAACGCGGCCGGAGTGGACTGCTCCGACCACGAGGTCAACATCAAGATCCTGCTGGACGCCGCCGCGCGGTCCGGCCTGATCAACGGCAGCGCCCGCAACCGACTGCTGGTCGACATGACCGACGAAGTGGCACAGCTCGTCCTGGCCAACAACCAGGCGCACAATCGTCTGCTCAGCGATGCCCGCTCGAACGCGGCCCAGATGGTCGACGTGCACGCCCGGATAACGGCAGATCTCGAGACCCGGCGCGGGTTGCACCGTTCCCGCGAGAACATGCCCAGCCCAGCGCAATTCGCTGACCTGGCCAAGGATGGTCGCGGCCTCACCGCTCCGCAACTGGCCACCTTGATGGCGCACATCAAGCTCGACCTCAAGGCCGAACTGCTCAGTGGCGAGATGTTCGACGACCCATATTTCGTCGCGCTGCTGAACCGGTACTTCCCGCCGACGTTGCGGCGCCAACTCGGTGAGCCACTGCCCGAGCATCCGCTGCGCCGGGAGATCATCACCACCTCGATCGTCAACCGCGTACTGGCCACCTCGGGGCTGACCTTCGCGTTCCGGCTCTCCGAGGAAACCGGCGCTGCCCCAGCCGATATCGTGCGGGCTCACGCCGTGGCGTCCGAGGTTTTCGACCTCGACACACTCTGGTCGGATATCTATGCCGCCGATCTCTCGCCCGCACTGACGAATGCCATGATCATCGAAGGCCGTCGCCTCCTCGACCGGGCCGCCCGATGGATTGTGCTCAACCGGCCGCAACCGCTCGACGTCGACGCCGAGATCACCCGATTCAGCAACCAGGTCGCGATGCTGCGCGGGCAACTCGGATCGATGCTGCGGGGCCAGGAGCGCGATGCCGTCTTGGCGGCGCACGACGACCTGGTGGCCCGCGACGTGCCGGCCGACATCGCCCGTCGGATCAGCGAATCCCTCTATGCGTTCAGCCTTCTGGACATCATCGAGGTCGCCCATGTCCACGGTGAGGACTCGGCTCAACTGGCCAGGATCTACTTCGAACTGTCGGACCGGCTGGGCGTGGACCGGCTGTTGCTGGCGGTGTCGTCGCTTCCCCGAGGTGGCCGCTGGCATGCGCAGGCGCGGCTTGCCCTTCGGGAGGACCTGTACCGCTCATTGCGTGATCTCACCATCGACGTCACCAAGCACGGGGTCGAGGGGGACCAGGTCGCGAGCAGCATCCGCGACTTCGAGGCCTACAACCGGCCGCGGCTGGACCGGGCCAAGCGCACGCTGGACGAGTTCCTCGATTCCGACGCGCCCGATCTGGCGGTGTTGTCGGTGGCCTCGGCCCAGTTGCGCCGGCTCCATCGATGAACTGGGCTCAGCTCACTTTGATGATGGGATCGGCAGTCACGGGGAAGTTGACCGAGTTGGCGATGAAGCACATCCGGTGGGCTTCGTGATGTAGTTCGGTGGCATCACCGGCCCGCTCCGGGTCGGTGATGGTCACCTGCGGCCGTAGCGTGACGTCGGTGAAAACGCCGCTGCCCTCGGCGTTCTCGCTCATGGTGCCCGCCGGCCGATCGCTGTAGTCGGTGACGATGATGCCCGCTTTGGCGCACAGGGCGAGATACCAGAGCATGTGGCACTGGGACAAGCTGACCACGAGCAGCTCTTCGGGGTTCCAGCGCTGCGGGTCCCCCCGGAAGGCGGGATCGGCGCTGCCCGGGATCACCGGTTTGCCGGGCGTGTCGACACCGGACACGTCGTGATCGCGGGCGTAGTCGCGGTAGCCGCTGGTGCCCGAACCGGTGTTGCCGGTCCACGTCACCTCGACCTCGTATCGGTGTGTCCTACTCATCGCCACCTCTCACTCCGTTGAATTCGCGCCAACCTCAACCGGCCCGTCCGCGCAGGGCCCCCGCCGCACCGCGAACCGCAGCCGTGATGGTCTCGACGGTGCGGCTGTCGAGCTTCCAGCACTGCCAGTACAACGGCACGTCCAGGTGTTGCTCGGTGATGCGGACGAAGTCGTCGTCGACCAGTTCCTCGGGGTACATCCCCCAGCCCAACCCGGCCCGCACCGCGGCGCCGAATCCCTCGGCGGTCGGGATGTAATGGATAGGCCTGAGGACATCCTTGCGGAACGCCTTGCGCACCAATTGATCCTGCAGCGCGTCATCGCGGTTCCAGGACAGCGAGGGCGCCGCCTGCGCGGCGTCGCAGGTGAATCCGTCGGGCAGGTAGTTCTGCACGTACTCCGCGCTGGCCACCGGCACGTAGCGCATCGCCCCCAACGGGTGCACCCGGCAGCCCGGGACCGGGCGCCGCTCGGTGGTCACCGCTCCCATCACCACGCCTTCACGCAGCAGCCGCGCCGAGAGGTCTTGATCCTCGATCCTGATGTCGAACAAGAACTCGGCGGCCTGGGCGAATACGCCGGTGAACCAGGTCGCCATCGAATCGGCATTGACCGCCAGCGCGATCCTGGTGCGGTGCGCTGAGCCGCCACCCATCTCCGCAAGCGTCTCGGATTCCAACAGCGCCGTCTGAGCCGCCAACCTCAGCAGTGGAACACCGGCAGCTGTTGCTGTGCAGGGTTTTTCGCGAACGACAAGAACCTGGCCGACACGTTGCTCCAGCGCCTTGATGCGCTGACTGATCGCCGACGGCGTCACATGTAGACGCTGCGCGGCCGCGTCGAAGCTCCCCAGCTCGACCACCGCGGCGAAGGCAGCGAGCTGCTGGCCGTCGATCTGCACGCAACGATCCTAGTCGGGCAGGGCCTCGTCGCCGCGCAAACCGCCGCCCGTGAACCGGACGAGCTGGTCGACCCAACCCCGGTCGAGGCCGCCGGGACCGAGGGGGCGTCCGTAGAGGGCCAGATCAGAACTGGCGAGCGCACCGATCATCGAAAAGATGGCAATTGTGCTGCGCTGCTGACCTTCTCTGGTCTGAATGTCGGGCACCGCACGACCTGCCGCGGCGAAGAACAACTCCGGCAGACTCGGCGCGCCTGCCAACTGGTCGAGCCAGATCTGGTCTTCATCCAAGGCCAGCTGATTCATCACCTTGAGCCAGCGCAATCCGCCAACCGGATCCTCGTCGAGCAGCCTGACGTAGGGCGCGATCAGCGCCTCCACGACGTCGTAGACACCAATCTGGTTCCCCGACTGAGCCACCCGCACGAGTTCCTGGACGACAGCATCGAACACGATCGGGGCGCGCCGCCGCGCCACCTCCAGCACCAGGTCCCGCTTGGCGGGGAAATGGTAGGCCACTGCGCGGCTGGCTACGCCGGCCTCGCGGGCCACAGCGCGCGACGCCACCGCACCGATCGACGTCTCGGCGAACATTCGCTCGGCGGTGTCGATGATCAGTGCGCGGGTGTCGACGTCACGCCGCGGACCACGTCTGCGGGTCGAACTCGGGACCACAGCACGAGCGTAATCACTTGCGGCCTGATCGTCCTGTGGTCGGTGCAGATCTCCTACTACGGTCGTAGGTCAAGATCGGCCGGCAGCGCGATGTGGGCTGACCTGCATTCTTCATAGCGTCGAGCCATGACACGAGCACAGCGTTCCCCAGCTATCTCGATAGCGAATTCCATGACAGGTGTCGCCCGTGGATGGACGGCGAAAGACGCCGTGTTCACCCCGCCGGTGACAACCCCAGCGATCCCGGTCGGCCCGGATCGCCGGGAAGGCGGCCGCTGGCGGCGTGCCCTGGCCGCGGTGCGCGCGGCACTGGCCGCCGTGCCCCGACCCGACCTGCAGCAGCCGTACTACCCGCCGCAGCGGGAAGGCTTCGTCGAAGACGCCGCGATGTCACGCGAAATGTGGCGACTCTGAGTGCTGAAATCCGGCCCCAGAAAATCCGACCCCAGTAGGAGGCGCGGCGGCATGCTCACCTTCTACGATCGGAACATGCTCGGCACCATCGCGCGCGGCATCCGTGCGCACGTGCGCCGGCGGGGGTACGCCCTCCCGGTGGGCTACAACTGGGCCTTCGTGTTGGCGTTCGACGCCACGGTGATCGGTGCCGGCGCGGTGGCCGTGTTGCAGCGCCCCACGGCCGACCTTCCGGCGGGCCTGCTCGCGCTCGTCGTCTGCGTTGCCCCCTTCGCGTTGTTCTACCTGTCCGGCGTCGATTTCAAGGCTCCGATCGTCTGGGCGACCTGGACCACCGCGACCGCGGTGTTGCTGTTCGCGACGGCCACACCCATCGCCAATGATTTCGCCCCGCTGATCGCGGTGCTGATGGTCGGCGAGGTCGCCTCGCTGGCCGGGGTGTGGGGTGGATTCCTGGCGTCGCTGACCGCGGCCGCACTGCTGCTGACCGCCGCCTCGCAACACCGGCTCGACGCCCTGCCGTTGTATCTGGGGATCCTCGGGATGGGTTGGCTGGTGGGCTATCTCGTGCACACCCAGCAGCAACTCATGCGTCAGCAACAGGAGGCACAGGCCGCGCAGGCACTCCACGCCGCAGCCGATGAGCGGCGGCGTATCGCCCGCGAGGTGCACGACGTGATCGCGCATTCGCTGAGCGTGACCCTGCTGCACGTGACCGGGGCGCGCCGCGGACTGCAGCAGGACCGCGACGTCGACGACGCCGTCGAGGCACTGGAGCAGGCCGAACGGCTGGGCCGTCAGGCCATGGCCGACATCCGGCGCACGGTCGGACTACTCGACGGCGCTCCGATGAGCACGGCTCCCGAACCAGGAGTCGACGACATCAGTTGCCTGGTGGACGATTTCGTGCGCGCCGGGCTGAACGTGCACTTCGATGCCAGTGGCCGCACCGATGTCGTCTCAGCGGCGGTGGGTTTGGCGCTGTACCGCATCGCCCAGGAGTCCTTGGCGAACATCGCCAAACACGCGCCCGACGCAGAATCAACTGTGTTACTGAGGATTTCCAGGACATCGGCGACATTGACGATCGACAACCGACTTCCGGTCGCCGCGCTGGCGGGCCGGAGCGGCCGGCGCGCCGAGGGCCGCGGCGTGAGCGGCATGCGGCAACGCGTCGAACTGCTCGGCGGGATCATCAGCGTCGGCCCGGCCGACGACCGATGGTCGGTCCGCACGAATATTCCGTTGGAAGACACCGACCGGGCACCCCGATGGTGCCCCGTGGTGTCATGACCAACGCCATAGCCGAGGTCGCCGTCCTCCTGGTCGACGATCAGGATCTGGTGCGTTCCGGGCTGCGACGGATTCTGCGACGCAAGGACGGCTTCACGATCGTCGCCGAATGCGCCGACGGCGATGAGGTGCCCGACGCCGTCACCCGGTACCGCCCCGATGTGGTGGTGATGGACCTCCGAATGAAGCGGGTCGACGGGATCGAGGCCACCCGTCAGGTAACTGCGGTGGACGGGCCTCCGGTGCTGGCACTGACCACATTCAACGACGACGAGTTGCTCTCGGGTGCGCTGCGCGCGGGCGCCAGCGGGTTCGTGCTCAAGGATTCCTCGGCCGAGGAGCTGATCCGGGCCGTGCGCGCGGTGGCGCAGGGCGACAGCTATCTCGACCCGGCGGTGACCTCACGCGTGCTCACCACCTACCGCAAGTCGGCAGCGCCGCGTCGTGCGGTCGCCGTCGGTGACCTCACGGCCCGAGAGCTCGATGTGCTGACGCTGATCGCCAAAGGGCATTCCAACGCCGAGATCGCCGATGAACTCAGCATTTCCGGACTCACCGTCAAGAGCCACATCGGCCACATCTTCATCAAGCTCGACCTGCGTGACCGCGCCGCCGCGATCATCCACGCATACGACACCGGGCTGGTCTCTCCCCAGTGATCCGGATTTGCCTGCGACGCCGTCGTTCACGGTTCTGTCCTTTCGGGTGACTGCATCGCGTCACTGCGCTCATCGGCTGTCAGCCCGCCCCAGATCCCGTGTTGTTCAGGGAATCTCAGGGATTGCTCGCGGCACGCGCGTTTCACAGGGCATGTACGGCATATCGCCTTGGCCCTGAACACACGCTGTTCTCGCGCCTTCGCCCTTTCGCGGTCGGGGCCGAAGAACACCAACGGGTCGACGTCGCGGCAGTTTCCAAGTGCTCGCCATTCCAAGGATGACAACTCGAGTACCCCCTCTCGCAGTGGTGTCCGACGGTCTGGGGCGTGCCCCGCCTCGGGGGGATGGGAGGAGGCGGGGCACGCGGCTTTTCGGTGAACTCATCGGAAGACTCTCGTCATCGCGTGCTGTCCTCCAGTTCTCTGGCATGGCTGCGACCGACATGTGCCTCGGCGCGCATCCGCTCGACCATGTGCGGGTAGTGCAGCTCGAACGCCGGTCGCTCCGAACGGATCCGGGGCAGCTCGGTGAAGTTGTGCCGCGGCGGCGGGCAGGAGGTCGCCCACTCCAGCGAGTTGCCGTAACCCCAGGGGTCATCAACGGTCACCGGCTCGCCGTAGCGCCAGCTCTTGAACACGTTCCACACGAACGGCAGGAGCGAGACACCGAGGATGAACGATCCGATCGTGGAGATCACGTTGAGCGTGGTGAAGCCGTCGCTGGGCAGGTAGTCGGCGTAGCGGCGCGGCATGCCCTCGTCACCAGCCCAGTGCTGCACCAGGAAGGTGAGATGGAAACCGATGAAGGTCAGCCAGAAGTGCAGCTTGCCCAGACGCTCGTCGAGCAGACGTCCGGTCATCTTCGGGAACCAGAAGTAGACGCCCGCATAGGTGGCGAAGACGATGGTGCCGAACAGCGTGTAGTGGAAGTGCGCGACGACGAAGTAGCTGTCGGTGACATGGAAGTCGATCGGCGGGCTGGCCAGCATCACGCCGGACAACCCACCCAGCAGGAAGGTGACCAGGAAGCCGACCGAGAACAGCATCGGCGTCTCGAACGTCAACTGGCCCTTCCACATCGTGCCGATCCAGTTGAAGAACTTGATGCCGGTCGGGACCGCGATCAGGAATGTCATGAAGGAGAAGAACGGAAGAAGGACGGCACCCGTCGCGTACATGTGATGCGCCCACACCGCGACCGACAGGGCCGCGATGCTGATGGTCGCGTACACCAGCGTGGTGTATCCGAAGATCGGCTTACGGCTGAAAACGGGAATGATCTCCGAAACCACACCGAAGAACGGCAGCGCGAGAACATAGACCTCGGGGTGACCGAAGAACCAGAACAGGTGCTGGAACAGCAGCACGCCGCCGTTGGCCGGGTCGTAGATGTGCGCGCCCAGGTGCCGGTCGGCCGCCAGGCCCAACAGCGCGGCGGTCAGCAGCGGGAACACCATGACTACCAACATCGAGGTCACCAGGATGTTCCAGGTGAAGATCGGCATCCGGAACATCGTCATGCCCGGCGCACGCATGCAGACCACGGTGGTGATCATGTTGACGCCACCGAGGATGGTGCCCAGACCACCGACGGCCAGACCCAGGATCCACAGGTCAGCGCCGGCACCCGGCGAGTGGATGGCATCGGTCAGCGGCGTGTAGGCGGTCCAACCGAAGTCGGCGGCACCGCCCGGCGTGATGAAGCCGCCCAGGGCGATCAGCGCGCCGAACAGGAACAGCCAGAACGACAGCGCGTTCAGTCGCGGGAACGCCACATCGGGCGCGCCGATCTGCAGCGGGAGCACCAGGTTGGCGAACCCGAACACGATCGGGGTCGCGTAGAACAGCAGCATCACCGTGCCGTGCATGGTGAACAGCTGGTTGAACTGCTCGTTGGACAGGAACTGCAAGCCGGGTTCGGCCAGTTCGGTACGCATGAACAGCGCCATCAGGCCGCCGATGCCGAAGAACGTGAAGCAGGTGACGCAGTACATGATGCCGATCAGCTTGTGATCGGTCGTCGTGATGAGCTTGTAGATCAGGTTGCCCTTGGGGCCCATCCGTTCCGGAAAAGGACGACGTGCCTCGAGTTCTCCGATTGGCGGTGCTTCGGCAGTCACCACAGCTCTCCATTTCTATCCCCCTGCGTGAGCATGTTCGCTCCGAGAACACTGGTGTGTTCACGCAGTCAGGAGAAGGGCCATTAGTCCTCAATCTCAGACGCGCCGAGTTGTCTGGAATCTCCCAAGATCAGCTGTGCTGCAATGTGACTCACATGGCATGCATTGGACAGCGTGCGCCGTGCCACCGTTCCCGGACGCCGGATAGGGTCGAACGGCACTACCGAGACATGCCCGCGTTGAGTGAACATGGGTTATGGACACATCAGCTTTGCCGACTTCGTCGCAGACCGCTGAGTCCGCGGCCGGCAGCGTCGCAGCGGAGATTCACGAGACACACACCGGGATCGTCGCCTTGGTCGGCGACAGGGCTTACAAAGTCAAAAAGCCCGTCGTCACGGACTTTCTCGATTTCCGCTCGGTCGAGCGCCGCGATGAGGTGTGCCTCCGTGAGGTTTTTCTGAACCAGCGATTGGCGCCTGACAGTTACCTCGGGGTTGCCCACTTCACCGACCCACAGGGCGGCCCACCCGAGCCGGTGATCGTGATGCGGAGATACCCCGACGCGCGCCGGCTGACGTCGGTCGTTGTCGGTGGCGAGCCCGCGCTACAGCATCTGTCGGCGATCGCCGAAGTCATAGCGCGCTTCCATGCCAAGGCTGATCGGTCAGATGACATCGATACCGCCGCCAAGATTCCCGCGATTACCCGCCGTTGGCGGGACAACCTCGCCGAACTGCGCCGATACGAAGGAACCACACTGCCCGCGGAATCGCTGGCCGAGGTCAGCCGGCTGGTTGAGCAGTTCATCGACGGCCGCGACGCGCTGTTCGCCGACCGGATCAGCGATCGCCGAATCATCGACGGCCACGGCGACCTGCTGACCGGCGACATATTCTGCATGCCGGACGGTCCGGCGATCCTTGACTGTCTTGAGTTCGATGACGGGCTGCGCCACGTCGATTGCACGGACGACGTGGCATTCCTGGCGATGGACCTGGAATTCCTGGGTCGCAAAGACCTGGCCGACTTCTTCATCGCTGAGTACCGACGGATCTCCGGGGACACCGCACCGACCGCGCTGGTGGACTTCTACATCGCCTACCGCGCCGGGGTCCGCGCCAAGGTCGACTGCATCAGAATCGATCAGGGCAACGAGAGCGCCGCCACCGACGCGCGGCATCATCTCGACATTGCTCTCGATCACCTCCGCAAGGGGGCGGTGCGACTGATCCTCGTCGGCGGCGGTCCGGGCACCGGAAAGACGACACTCGCGCACGCGCTCGCTCAACAGCTGTCCGCGCAGGTCATCTCCACCGACGATGTGCGCCGCGAATTGCAGGCGGATGGCCTGCTCGGCGGCGCTGCGGGCATCTTGAACGAGGGCCTCTACAGCAGCGACAACGTCGCCGCCGTCTACGACGCCGTACTTCAGCGGGCCCAGCAGGCTCTGGCCGGGGGCAGATCGGTGATCCTCGACGGCACCTGGCGCGATCCGGATCTCCGCCGACGCGCGCGGCAGGTAGCGGCCGAACAGCACTGCCCCACAGTGGAATTGGCCTGCACGGTGCCCATCGACGAAGCCAAGGAACGCATCGTGCAACGGCAGGTCACCAACTCAGATGCCACACCACAGATCGCGGACGGGCTGGCCGCCGGCGGCGCCGAATGGCCCGACGCCCACGTGATCAACACGCGCCAGACCCTGGCCGACTCTGTCAGCGAAGCCCAGCGGATCTGCTGCTCGGCCATCTGATGTCGATCGAATCAACGGGATGGCCGAACCCACGCCGATCCCGGTACCCGGAGTCCGCACAGGCCCCACATGACGTAGCGCACATTCCTTGTAAGGTGGAATCGCGGTCGCATTTCAGCGTGACCTGCGTAAACGTTGCGAGCAGCCGATTTCGGCACTTATCGAGGGGTAAACATGAACGAAGTGCTGGCGCGTGCCGGCATCTTCCAGGGTGTCTCACCCGATGCTGTGGCTGCGCTGGTCCAGCATCTGGAGCCGGTGACCTTCCGCCGCGGCGAGGTGGTTTTCGCCGAGGGCGAGCCCGGCGACACGCTGTACATCATCACCGCCGGCAAGGTGAAGATCGGCCGCAAGTCGGTGGACGGGCGCGACAGCCTGATCACGCTGATGGGCCCGTCGGACATGTTCGGCGAGCTCGCCATCTTCGATCCGGGTCCGCGAACCTCGACGGTGACCGCGCTGACCGAGGTGAAAACGGTCGTGATGAGCCGCAGTGTGTTGCGGAGCTGGATTGCCGATCGGCCTGAGATCGCCGAACAACTCCTGCGCGTGCTGGCCCGCCGACTGCGCCGCACCAACGACAATCTGTCCGACCTGATCTTCACCGATGTGCCGGGCCGGGTGGCCAAGCAGCTGCTCTACCTGGCGCAACGGTTCGGCAGCCGCGACGGCACCGCGCTGCGCGTCGACCACGAGCTGACCCAGGAAGAGATCGCCCAGCTCGTGGGGTCCTCGCGGGAGACGGTCAACAAGGCGCTGTCGGACTTCGCGCAACGCGGCTGGATCCGCGTGCAGGGCCGGAGCATCCTGATCGACAACGCCGAGCGATTGGCCAAACGCGCGCACTGAACGTGAGCGTGTGATCACCCAGACATTGTTAGTGCCCTAACTATTAGGGTACGTTCAGTTTGTGTCCGTAGTATCCGAAGCGCCGGAGCTCAGCTCCGATCCGTTGGCCCTCGAACGGCAGGTCTGTTTCGCGCTGGCCGTCAGCAACCGCGCCGTGCTCGCCGTGTATCGCCCGCTGCTCGAGCCGCTGGGTCTGACTCACCCGCAGTACCTCGTGATGCTGGCGCTGTGGGATCACCAACGGTCCGTCTCGGGCGGCACACCCCCGCTCTCGGTCAAGGAGATCGCCGCCGCGCTGCAACTCGATTCGGCGACGCTCTCGCCCATGCTCAAGCGACTGGAAGCCCTGGGCCTGCTGACCCGCAGCCGCCGGGCCGGCGATGAGCGCGCGACCGACGTCGAGCTGACCGAGGCCGGGATCGCCCTGCGTGAGCGGGCACTGGCCATCCCACCCGCGGTGGTGGAGCGCCTGGGCGTCGACATCGCCGAACTCGAAGAGCTGCATCGGGTGTTGACCCGCATCAACGTGGCTGCACTGGCGGCCAATTCACTCACCGATTGACACCAGGAGCCCCCATGGCCAAGGACCGTCCCAACTTCTTTCAGTACATCGCCTACTGCTACGGCAAGCGACTGCCCGATTCCATGCGCGAATGGGTGGCCCATGATCTGGCCGACCATGGCGCGGTGCGCCGGCATCTGATCCGGATGGCGATCCCGCCGCTGTTCGTACTGGCGCCACTGTGGCTCCTGCCCGCCTCGCTGTACGTGCACATCGAGATGACCGTGCCGATCTACATCTGGGCCATCTTGATGGCGCTCGCGCTCAACAAGATCTGGCGCCGGCACCGGCTGGCGCAGCATGGCCTCGACCCCAACCTGGTCGACGAGATCCAGTACAAGAAGGACCAGCGGAAGCACGAGGAGTACATCCGCCGGTTCGGACCGCGTCCGGAATCGTCCAAGTACCAGGCCAACAGCAGCCCCTTCTAAGCGTTTCCCCTGGATAGACCCCTTGCATGCAAGCTTGCATGCAAGGGGTACCCTGGTCTTTCGTGGACCCGGACGAGAAGTCGAGCAACAGCCAACGCGTCTACCGGATGACCAAGGACCAGATCCTCTCCGGTGAGTTTCGAGGCGGGCAGCTGCTCAGCGAGGTAGAGGTGGCGACGCAGCTCGGCGTCAGCCGCACACCCGTGCACGAGGCGTTTCTGCGCCTGGCCGCCGAGGACTTCCTGGATCTCGTGCCGCGGCGCGGCGCCGTCGTCGTTCCGGTGTCCGCGCAGGAGGCCACCGATCTGCTGGAGATGCGCCTGGCGCTCGAGACCGCGGCGGTGCGTCGGTTGTGCCGGTCACCGGAGTCCATCGACACCTTGTTCGGTGAGCTGACCGAGTTGGTGGAGCGGCAGCGCCACGGCGCGGCGATCGGCGACGCCGATCAGTTCGCGGCCGCCGACGACGCGTTTCACCGGCGAATCGTGGAGGTCGCCGGGAACACGATCGCCGGCCGCTTCTACGGGTCGCTCAGCGACCGGCAGCGTCGCATGATGGCCGACGCGGCCCGTTCGGACTCGGCCCGGTTGACCGAGTTGATCGGCGAGCACGCGGACTTGGCCGACGCCATCGGGCGGCGCGATGTGGCCGGTTTCGAGGGCGCATTGCTGGCGCATCTGGAGGCTACCTACCGGGTGGTGCTGGCATGACCGCTGTCGCTTTCGACTCCCGTGAGGCACCGGATCAGATCCGGCATCGCCTTCAGCCCTGGCTCGCCGTGGCCATCGCGATCTTCTGCATCGGTTGGGGCGGAAACCAATTCACCCCGCTGCTGATCGCGTATGCCCAGCACTCCGGCTACACCCGGGTGGACGTGGACATCCTGTTGGGCGCCTACGTACTCGGCCTGATCCCGGGCCTGCTGATCGCCTCGACGTTGTCGGACCGCCACGGTCGACGCAACGTGATGGCCGCCGGTGTCATCAGTGCGGCGCTCGGCAGCCTCGTGCTGGCCATCGGCGACTACTGGGGCTTCCCAGCCCTGTTCGTCGGCCGGCTGTTCAGCGGAGTGGCGGTCGGTATCGCGATGGCGGTCGGATCAGCCTGGATCGCTGAGCTGTCCAGGCCGCCGTTCGACGACGCCCCGGCCGGGGCCGGTGCGCGACGTGCCTCGATCTGCCTGTCATTGGGCTTCGGGGTCGGGCCATTGTTCGCCGGGCTGCTCACCGTCTACGCCCCGCTGCCGCTGGTGTTGACGTACCTGGTCCACGCGGCCCTTTGCGTGCCGGTGCTGTGGGCGGTGTGGAATCGCACCGTCGAGACCCGTGAGCGCATGACCTCGCGGCCATTCCTGGACGGATTGAAGGTGCCCGCGGCCGGACACCGCCGGTTCCTTCACGTCGTTGTTCCCATGGCGCCGTGGATCTTTGGTTCGGCGGCCATCGCCTACGCGGTCGTGCCGGCGCTCGTCGCCGATCAGCTCGGTTCGTGGGCTCTGCTCTACACCGTCGGGTTGACGGTGCTCACCCTGGGTTGCGGTGTGGCGATCCAACCGGTTGCGCGGCGCCTCGACGACGTGTCCAGCTCCCGTGCCGTAGTGGTGTCGATGGCATTGATGGCGCTGGGTATCTTCGCCGCGGTAGCCACCGCCATGACCCGCTCGGCGCTCATCGCCCCGCTGGTCGCGATGCTGCTCGGCAGCGCGTACGGGATCGCGATCGTGTCGGGTCTCCTTGAGATCCAACGCATTGCGCCTCCTGATGAGCTCGCCGGGATCTCCGGGGTCTACTACTCACTGGCCTATCTCGGGTTCCTGCTGCCCGCGGTGCTGGCCGCGCTGGCGCACTGGTTCAGCTATCCGGTGATGCTCAGTGCGGTGGGGTTGTTGGCGATTGTCTGCACTGCAGTGTGCGCGTCAGGGTGGGCGAAGCATCTGGAGCCGCGTACACCGGCTGTCAATCGTTGACATAGAAGGATTTGACGTTTGCCGTGCGGAATGGCGAAACTCATTGCGCGCGACCACTACACCTAGGATTACTGCTCGATATTGACCGCAATCCTAGGTACAACGCGTCGAAGTTCATGTGGACCTTGTTCACTTCGGCACACTGTCATGCTCGGTGCACCTCGCTGCCGTGTGGACAGATCGCACCCTATTCCGGCAACAGCTTACGAACGCCTAGTACCGGTTGCCGACATCGACCGTGACTCCATCCACGGTCCCATGGCCAACGACCACGATCGTCCGTCCACACGAGTTGGAACGCACGAATACGCGGACTGCAGAGCTCGACGGCGAATTTGAGATGGACATCCGGATGCTCAACCTCAACCACCTCGAAGAGAAACTCGTCCTGATAATCGATGTGCATCGCCGGTTGCAGGAACGTGCCGTCCTCGGTGATCTGATGGGCAAGTGAGTTCAGCACGCGCGCAGAAGCCTGCGCGGGCATGCCCGTGATCAATAGCTCCGGCAAGCCCATGTCGTGCAGGCCTACGGTGTAGGCATATGGGCGTTTGTCGTTCTCAACAAACTGGACTGCCCACCCGTGGTCCTTGATGATGTCCCGCAGGATGTCCAAGTAGTCATCGGTAGTGCCGTTGGGATTGTCGCACTGCCAGCACATGGCCGCCCCTTCCGTGGTCGATAGGAGCCACTGTGCTCCCGTCCACCGACAACGCTCGCGGGGCACGACTACCGTCGATCTGGTGACGGTGCCGCGATCGCGTCTTACCCAGCTCTTCGCCGTCGGCACCATCATGTTCACGATCGCCGCAACGACTTCGTGCGGACGTCCGACACCCCCACCGCCAGCCAGTTCCACGTCGACCACGACCGCACCAACGACCACCGCGCCAACGCCCACCTTGGCCGCCGTCGTTCCCACAGGTGACTTCACCCCGGTCTCGAAACTCGTCAACGACAACATCACGGCCCATCGCCTGCCCGGAGCCGTGGTGCAGGTCGGGCACGGCGGCAACGTCGTCTTCCGCCAGGCGTACGGCTCGCGCAAGCTTGACGGCGAACCGGGACTGGACGGAGTACCTGCCCCCGCCGAGCCGATGACCGAGGACACGATCTTCGACCTCGCCTCGTTGTCGAAGAGCATCGCGACGACGACGGCCTTCATGCAGCTCTACGAACAGGGCAAGGTCAAGTTCGACGACCAGGTGCAGACCTACCTGCCGGACTTCAACCCCACCAACGACCCACGCCGCGCGCAGGTGACCGTTCGCATGCTGCTCACCCACACGTCGGGCATCGCCGGCGATCTGAGCCTGGACGGTCCGTGGGGGCTCGACAAGGCCGACAAGACCGAAGGCATTCACCGTGCGCTCGGCGCATGGGTCGTGTACGAACCCGGCGCGCTCTTTCACTACTCCGACATCAACTTCATTCTGGTGGGCACGATCATCGAGCGGATCACCGGCCAGCCCTTGGATACGTATGTGCAGGACAATGTCTTTGCACCGCTTGGGTTGTCAGAAACGCACTACCTTCCGGCCACCAAAGCCTGTGGCCCGCACCAGGTCCGGGGCACCGCCGTCGCCTTCGATCCAAGCGCACCCAAAGTGAGCGACTGCCCGGAGGGTACGTGGAGTACCGACCTTCTGCCCCGCATCGCACCGACAGCGCTTGACGAGGACACCCCGGGCATCAACCCCGACTACGGCCACCCGTTGCGCGGGACCGTGCACGACCCGACGGCACGCCGCATGGGTGGGGTGGCCGGCAGCGCCGGGGTGTTCTCGACGGTGAACGACATCGGCCGGTTCGCGCAGGCCCTGCTCGATCGTCTCGCCGGCCGCCCGAGCACCTTTCCGCTGAAGCAATCGACCGTGGAGTTGATGACGACTCCGCAGCAGCCCGGACACACCGCCGAACAAGTCGAAGCGGCCAACACCGCCACTCCGCAAGCCATCGAACACGCCCCCAACACAACCGATCCCCTGCTGGCGCCGCACTATCCGGCAATCGACGGGCAGGACCTCCGCGGCTTCGGCTGGGATATCGATACCGCCCACTCCCGACCGCGCGGGCTGATCTTTCCCGTCGGCAGCTTCGGCCACACCGGATTCACCGGCGTGACGCTCTGGATGGATCCCGGATCAGACACCTACGTCGCCGTCCTGGCGAACGTCATCCATCAACGCGGTGGTCCGCCGATCACGAAGCTGAGTGGCGACGTCGCCACCGAAACCGCCCGGGCGCTCCATCTGTACGGCACCTAGCCGGCGACCGCTGACCCGACGAAGTAGCTGCCCAGCAGGCAGATTCCGATGAGGACAACCCATCCGTCGGTGAGGCGGCAGAGCAACGCCGGAGCGTGACGCACCTCCATGAATTCCCGGAAGATGATGCGCACCTTGATCAGTGCGATGGCGATCGTGCTGACGGTGACGATGGTGCTGGCCCGCAGCGTCCCGTCCTGGTCGACGGCTTCGTCGAGCCACACGTAGACGAGTGTCATCGCCGTCAGGATCGCCCAGACGATCAGCAGTCTTGTGTTGCCCTTGGTGCGCACCACTCACCTCACGACGTAGATCAACGCGAAAATCAGGACCCAGAGGAAATCGACCGTGTGCCAGTAGGTGGCGCCGGTTTCGACGAGCTGCTGGGATCGCCGCTGCGGGCTCCACAACTGGTAGACGACGACACCGAGCACCACGAAGCCGATCAGGACGTGGATGCAGTGGATCGACGTCAGGAAGAAGTAGTGCTGAAAGAACTCATCGCTGGTGAACGTATTCCCCATGCGAACCTGGGTGACCCACTCGACGATCTTGCCTGCCAGGAAGATGACGCCGAACGTGATCGTCAGAAACACGTTCGTCAACGCGGATCGGTAGTTGCCCCCGCGGGAGGCCTGGACGCACCGGGCGATGGACCACGAACTCAGCAGCAGCGCAATGGTATTGACCACTCCGATCCGCAGGTCCAGATGGGATTGCGACTGCAGGAAGAGCTCTGGATTCTGGGTGCGTGACACCAGGTACACCGAGAAGTACGCGGTGAACAGCAGCGATTCGAACAGCACGAACATCCACATGTCGGGCTGCCCGGGCACCGACCGTGTGCGGGCCCCGTCGACTTGTTCGGTCATCGCACCGCCTCCGCTGCCACCTGCAGCTCGCCGGCCTGTTTGCCCGGAAGGTCCGGGAGCGGACCGGTGCCGAAGTCCTCACGTTCGATCATCCTGCGCAGCAGCACGATGAAAACACCGGTGTACGTGACGAACACGACCATGTTGACCCACCAGGCGATCGCGCCGTTCCAGGCGAACGCGCCGCGGTGGAAGATCCAGGCCGGGGCGACGACCACTTCGGTCAGGGCGTTGCAGAGATTGAGATAGCCGAACCACTTCGGAAACACGCGGTTCTTGTCCAGCAGGATCGCGGCCATCCACACCAGCGAGCCGATCAGGAACACACCCATGGTCCCGCTGAACGACAAGAAGGCGAATTCATAGAGCCAGTGGATGATCTCGGGGTCGCGGTCGGGCCGTAGCGCCGCGGTGGTCATTGCGATGGCCATGACGAGCATGCCCGGAATTGCGCTCAGCGAGTACATGATCAGATACGAGTACGCGAAGACGGGGCTGACCGACATCCGTCGCATCGAGTAGGCGAGAAGGGCGTTCATCGGCGCACACATGCCGGTGATGAGGAAGACGACACCGAAGCCGGCGAGAACACCGAACCGGTGGTCGGTCACCCAGTGCACGACCGTCGGGGTGTCCCAGGCCGGGCTCGGCGGAGGCTGCACGCGGGTGACGAAGAAGAACAGCACACCGTAGAGCTGGTAGAAGAACACCATCACATACCACGCGAACCACAGCTCACGCTTGGGGTGATAGCGCAGGTTCCACACGAGTCTGCTCAACCGTGTGCCGCTCATGCGGACACCTTGTCCATCGCGCGCTGCTGTTTGATCGCCTGGGCGAGAACGACTCCCATCACCAGGATCCAGACAGCGATGGCAATGTTCTTGAGCCAGAAGGACAACATCCCGTCCCACGCAAAAGGTCCGTCGAAAGACAACGCGGTGAATGTGGCGGGGACCAGCGCCGCGGCGACGGCAAGGTTGAAGTACGCCACCCACGGTTTGAACACCGGCCGTTCCTGCTGATCCCAGTAGATCGCCAACGCCAGCAGCAGGCACTGCGCGATCAGATACGGCACCAGCAGTGTGAAGGTCAGCCAGGCGAGATCGTTGAGAACCTGGGTCAACTCCGGGGCGCGGTCCGGCCGGAATGAGCCGAGCAGCCAGAACATGTTGGCGATGAGGAACAGCGCCGGTGGACCTCCGGCCGCCGCGATCAGGCTGTAGGACAAGATCGGCGTGCGGTGGGCCATCCGCCGGACCTGCATCGCCAACAGGATCACGATGGGGATGAGGCCGACGCCGAACCAGTTGAACAGGATCATGCTGTACCGGATCCGCGCGGTTTCGTCCTGATAGAAACTCGCGACCTGCTCGGCAGACATGTTGGGGGACATCGGATGTACGAACCCGGGGAACAGGAAGAACGCGGAGATCCAGATGATTGCCACTACGGGCAACGTCCCCAGGAGGATCAACTCGCCGTCAGGTCGTCTCATCGTCGGACTCTCTTCATGCGTGACGTTAGTTGCCGATCGGCAACTTGGACGGTAGCCGATCGGCTACTCGACGGTCAATCGTCGGTTACCGTTGACGCTGTGACGTCCACACAGGAGGCCCGCACCTTCGGTGCGATCACGCGTACCGCCGCTCAAACGCGGGTAATGGACGCGGCACTGAAACTCATTGCCAATCACGGGGTCAGCGGGACGTCACTGCAGATGATCGCCGACGAAATGGGTGTCACGAAGGCCGCCGTGTATCGGCAGTTCAAGACCAAGGAAGAGATCGTCATCGCGATCACCGAACGGGAGATGAGCCGACTCGAAGAGGCACTCGAGGCGGTCGAGGCGCAGGGGTCTCCCCGGCAGGCCCGTGAGGAGCTGCTGGACCGGATGATCGAGCAGGCCATCGACCGCCGCGGCGCCTTCAGCATTCCGATGTTCGACCCCGTCATCATTCGCCTGCAGGCCGAGTACGAACCGTTTCAGCGGTTCATCGAACGCCTCTATGCCGCACTCCTGGGCACCGAAGCCGGCGTCGAAGCCCGACTTCACGCGGCGATGCTCTCAAGTGCGATCAGCGTCGCCGTCATGCATCCGCTGCTCGCCGACATCGACGGTGAAACGCTACGCGTGCAGTTGAACCAGATGACCCGCCGGATGCTCGGGCTCGCTGATTAGCGGGCAGTTAAACAACGAATGGCGTTTCGCTAATTTGCGTTGCCTCCCGACACCCGCTGCTCAGCCAGCACCAATTGCCGTCGGATCAGAAACAGCGGGAACGCCACACTCACGGCAATGACCGCACTGAGCACGATGTAGATCCACACCTTCGGGATGCCGATCCGGCGGGCCTCGACGACCATGAACACGAACGCCGCCAACCCGAACAGCAGCAGGTCGTTGGTGAGTGAGGACGTCGCGTAGTTGGTGTAGCCGCTCTTGAAGAAGTCGATCAGGCTCGTGCTTTCAGTGGTGATGTAGCCGATGTTGTTCCACCAGGTCCCGACCAGCGCCACCACGGCGATCACGGCGTAGACGCCGCACAAGATCTTGTCGTTTCGACTCAGCTCTGCCATCGTCATGCCTCCCCGTCAGACCGACACAGTCCAGGTCAACCTATCGATCCGGCGGACGTGAGGGGCCCGTTTGGCGCCAATCAGGTGAGTGAGTACTCTCTCACCATGTCATCCGGACGGGACCGGCTCTTGGCCACGGCACTCAAGCTGTTCGCCGCCAAGGGGTATGCCGCGACGTCGGTGGCCCACATCCAGCAGGCGGCCGGCCTGGCACCGGGGTCGGGTGCGCTCTACAAACACTTCGGCTCAAAGCGGGAACTGCTCGAGGCCGCGGTCTCGCACCGCATCGACGCCATCGTGAGCGCCCGTGAGCAGTACGACGCCGGCAATCCGAAATCCGTCGAGGAGGCGGTTCGCAGTGCCGGTCAATTGATCTGGACCAACCTCACCCAGAGTGAGGAACTGCTGCGGGTCATGCTGCGCGAACCCGATGAGCTCGGCGAGCTCGACGAGAAGACGTGGCAGGTCATCACCGACAATGCCTATCAGCGGTTCGCCGATGAGCTGGCCGCATCCAATCGCTCGGGCCGCACCCAGATCCCCGATCCCGAGGCCACCGCGGCGGTCGCCATCGCCGGGCTGTCCTACGCCGCGACCCTGCAGGCGCTGACCGGGCGCTTGCCGGGCAACGTCGACCACGAACGCTTCTTCGAGGCCTGGGTCACCCAGACCGTCAGCGTGATCAAACAACACCGCACTCAAACCAACTGATTACCAACCTATTTCAGGAGGAAACCGTGACGTTCTCCCTGCAACTGAGCGACGACGTGATCGAGGTCCGCGACTGGGTCCACCAGTTCGCCGCCGAGGTGGTGCGCCCCGCGGCCGCGGAATGGGATGAGCGGGAGGAAACCCCGTGGCCGGTCATCCAGGAGGCCGCGAAGGTGGGGCTGTACTCCCCCGAGTTGTTCGCCCAGCAGGCCGCCGAACCCACCGGGCTGGGCATGCTGACCGTGTTCGAGGAATTGTTCTGGGGTGACGCCGGCATCGCGCTGTCGATCCTGGGCACCGGCCTGGCCGCAGCGGCGTTGGCGGGCAACGGAACTCCCGAACAACTGGGCCTCTGGCTGCCGGAGATGTTCGGCACGGCCGACGAACCCAAGCTCGGCGCGTTCTGCTCCTCGGAGCCCGACGCCGGCTCCGACGTCGGCGCCATCCGCACCCGCGCCCGCTTCGACGAGGCGACCCGCGAGTGGGTGCTCAACGGCACCAAGACCTGGGCCACCAACGGCGGGATCGCCAACGTCCACATCGTGGTCGCCTCGGTCTACCCCGAACTCGGCTCGCGCGGGCAGGCCACGTTCATCATCCCGCCGGACACTCACGGCTTCACCCAGGGCCAGAAGTTCAAGAAGCACGGCATCCGCGCCTCGCACACCGCCGAGGTGGTGCTCGACAACGTCCGGCTGTCCGAGGATCTGATCCTGGGCGGGCGGGAGAAGTTCGAGGACCGCGTCGCGCGCGTGAAGTCCGGCGCATCGGCCGGCGGCCAAGCCGCGATGAAGACCTTCGAGCGCACCCGGCCCACCGTCGGGGCGATGGCGGTCGGCGTGGCCCGCGCAGCCTACGAGTACGCCCTCGACTATGCCTGCCAGCGTGAGCAATTCGGCCGCAAGATCGGCGAGTTCCAGGCCGTCGCGTTCAAGCTCGCCGACATGAAGAGCCGTATCGACGCCGCCCGGCTGCTGGTGTGGCGCGCCGGCTGGATGGCACGCAACAACAAGGCGTTCGACAACGCCGAGGGCTCGATGGCCAAGCTCGTGGCCAGTGAGACCGCGGTGTACGTGACCGATGAGGCCATCCAGATCCTCGGCGGCAACGGCTACACCCGCGACTACCCGGTCGAGCGGATGCACCGCGACGCCAAGATCTTCACGATCTTCGAGGGCACCAGCGAGATCCAGCGACTGGTGATCTCCCGGGCCATCACCGGCCTGTCGATCCGGTAGGGGCCGAGCGGCTACTTGCCGGTGCGCTCGCGGTGCTTGCACCCGGGCCAGCAGCACGGCCGCCGCTGGCCTTCCTCCAACTCCTCCTGCGTGCGGCGTATCCGCCGCTCGCGCGTCACCTGTTGCTTGGCGTCCTCGACCCAGCAGATGAACTCGTTGCGCGCGAGCGGCGTGATGTCGCGCCAGGCAGCCAGCGCCGAGACATTGCCGATCAAGGCTTCGTGCAGGTCCGCCGGCAACTTGTGCACCACTCCGCCGGGCACGCGCTGGCCAGTCATGTAGCCAGGTTAAGCCGCCTACCGCAGCAACCCACTTGCGACACGACATTGCCCTTACCGTGACCTTAGAAGGGTCTTATTTTTCTTAGAGTTGGTGTACGGTGGGTGCTCAGGGCGGTTGTGAGCACGGGCACATCACCGTGTTACCGCAGGCCACACGTAGGGCCGGCCGCCTCGGCAGGACGGAAGGAACCCGACATGCAGCCTGCAGCAGCCACCCGGATCGCACTTGTCACCGGCGCGTCGCGGGGTATCGGCGCCGACGTCGCCCAGCAGCTCGCCAGTCCGGAGACCCACGTCGTCGTCAACTACCGCGAGAAGGCCAAACGCGCCAACACGGTCGTCGACGCCATCCGCCGCGCGGGCGGACGCGCCTCCACGCTCGGAGCCGACATTTCCGATGAAGCGGCCGCCGCCGCGATGATCGAGCGGGTGGGCCGTGAGTTCGGCCGCCTGGATGTCCTGGTGCTCAACGCTTCGACCGGGCTGGAGCTGGGAACCGATCCCGGCTACGCGATGCGGCTGAACCGCGATGCACAGCGCCGGCTGGCCAAGCTGGCCTTACCGCTGATGCCGGTGGGCGGTCAGATCGTGTTCGTCACCAGCCATCAGGCGCACTTCTTCCCGAACAAGGCCGTGCCGAAGGGTTACGGACCGATCGCCGCGAGCAAGCGGGCCGGCGAGACCGCGCTGTACGCGATGCGTTCCGAGTTCGACCGGCGGGGAATTGATTTCACCGTGGTGTCCGGCGAGATGATGTCGGACCGGGAGTTGGCGACGACGATCGCCCGCGCCGCGTCCGCACCGTACCCGTCGGGGATCGTGTACGTCGGCGGGCCTGATCGCCTGAGCCGGATGTCGGCCTGACGTACAGCGAATAGCTCGAGACAAAGCGAGGGGCGCCCGGTATGGGCGCCCCTCGCTTTGCTTGCGTCGCGTGTCAGCGGCCGTTGCCGAATGTCGATGTGACGACGCCGGTGCTCGCCTGCTGCTGGATGTCGTGCACCCACTGGTGATGGGAGATATCAGCTTGCGCCGGGGCGGCCAGGCCGACGATGGCGGCGGCGAAACCGGTGGCGATCATGCTCGCAAAACCAAACTTCTTCATGTCGAAGCCCTTCGCTCGGGGCGTTCGAGCCGTGGCGTGTGAGTCGCGGTTCGGACGTCTTGTCCACCGGTTCGGGGGATTCCTACCCGGTCTGACCTCCACAACACGCTGCTCAAGGCGGTTAATTCCGCTGGCAGAAATTGACCGGCCGTTGGCAGCAATCACGCGACTCCGCTGCCTTCAGGCGCCCTTCGGGATCATCGCCAGCTGACGGCTCTGCACAACGACCGCCCCGGTCGCGTCGAGGATCAGGTGGTCCTCTTCGAACCAGGTCGTGCTCATGACCGTCGAATTCGCCATCACCCGCAGCCAACCCGGCGACGGTCGCCGGCGCAGATAGGTCGTGAGCTGGACCGTCGGCGCCCAGCCGAACATTCCCCGGTTCATCGTCACCGGCGCACTGATGTCGCCGGCCATCAGCGCGAACAGCAGCGCCGTGTCGGTGTCGGCCTCGTCGGCGGCGAAGGGCCGCAACCACATCCGGTTGATCGGGTCACCCTGCCGGCCGGTCAGGAACAGTGCGGCCGAGGGGTCGACCCGCAGATCGCAACCCTGCGCGACGTGCACGATCTGTCCCATCGGATGGTCCGGTGTCACGTGCACGGCATCGGCCGACGGTTCGGCCGGCATCTGGGTCAGCGCCAGCGGTTCCTGATGCCGCGGGTCGCCGTCGTCGAGCATGCCGAGGGTGACCGCCGCCGTCACCGCGACCCGATCCCCCTGCGACAGCTGCACATCCACCGCGCACACCTGTCGGCCCAGCTTGCGCAGGGTCGTGCTCACCTGCACCTCACCCGGATCCGGTGCGGCCAGATAGTTGGCACTCACCGCGACCGGCTGCAGCTCGGCGCTGCCGCCGGCGGCGAGGACGGACCGGCGCGCGGCGGCCGCGCAGATCGCCATCATGCAGCCGCCGTGCACCTTGGGCCCGATGGTCCACATCGGATCAACGGTCGCACCGAAGCGGTCTGGCCCGAGCTCGCGCAGCGCGGTGAGCTCAGCGAATGGGCTGGTGCGGGTGAGGATCTCGGTCATGGGGTTCCTTTCGGGATCTCCACGGTCGGCTCGTCGTTCGAAGGGCCGGCGGCGGCAAGAGCGGGAACCGGTTGCGGTGCAGCCGGAGTGGGACGCGCCGGGCGGCTTCGAACCTTGAGCGGCCACCAGAACCAACGCCCGAGGAGCGCCGCGATCGAAGGAGTGATCAGTGAGCGGACGATGAAGGTGTCGAACAGCAGCCCCAGGCCGATGGTCGTGCCGATCTGACCGACCGAACGCAGGTCGCTGGCGATCATCGAGATCATGGTGAAGGCGAACACCATGCCGGCCGCGGTGACCACCCCGCCGGTGGCGCCCATGGCCCGGATCAGCCCGGTCTTGATACCGCCGCCGAGTTCCTCCTTCATCCGGGAGACCACCAGCAGGTTGTAGTCCGAGCCGACCGCGAGCAGGATGATCACCGACATCGCGATCACCAGCCATTGCAGTTCGATGCCCAGGATGTGCTGCCAGATCAGCACCGACATGCCGAACGAAGCGGCCAGCGAGAGCACCACCGTTCCCACGATGACCAGCGAGGCCACCAGGGCCCGGGTGATCAACAACATCACCACGAAGATCAGGATGATCGCCGCGAGCGCCGCGATGAACAGGTCGTAATGCGCGCCTTCCTGGATGTCCTTGTAGGTGGCCGCGGTACCACCGAGATAGAACTTGGCGTTGGCCAACGGCGTGCCCTTGACGGCTTCCTTGGCTGCCAGCAGCTCGGCGTCCACATGCGAAATACCTTCCAGCGTGGCCGGATCCACGTCGTGGGTGATGAGGATCCGCGCCGCCTTCCCGTCCGGTGAGAGCATCAGCTCCATACCGCGCAGGAAGTCCGGGCTGGTGAACGCCTCGGGCGGCAGATAGAACATGTCGTCGTTCTTGGCGTCGTCGAAAGTCTGGCCCATGGCCGACGCAGTGTCGGTCATCTGCTCCATCTGGATAACCATCCCGCTGAACGTGCTGTGCAGCGTCAGCATCAAATCCCGCACCTGGGTGGAGATCCCGATCATCGGCGGAATCTGCGCGGCGATCTGTGGGGTCAGCCCGTCGACCTTGTCCATCTCGGTGGCCAGGGCCTTGGTGTTGTCGGCCAGCTTGTCGAAACCGTCCGTCGCATCGAACACCGACCGCAGGGCGTGACACACCGGGATGTTGAAGCAGTGCGGTTCCCAGTAGAAGTAGTTGCGCACCGGCCGGAAGAAGTCGTCGAAATCGGCGACCTGATCCCGCAGTTCGGCCATGGTGGCTTCCATGTCGTGCGTGGCACCGACCGCGCTGTGGGTCGCGTCGGACAGTTGCACGCTCAGATCGTGCAGGTGCTCCATGATCGCGATCATCGAGCTGAGGTGGTCGGTCATCTTCAACGTGTCGTCCAGGCGGGCCCTGACGAACTGCAGGTTCTCCCGCATGGCCACGCCCTGGGCGCTGACCTGGAACGGAACCGAGCCGTGTTCCATCGGCGGTCCGAGCGGACGGGTGATGCTCTGCACCCGCGCGATGCCCGGCACCCGGAAGATGTTCTTGGCGATACGGTCCAGCACCAGCATGTCGCGCGCGTTGCGCATGTCGTGGTCCACCTCGACCATGAGCATGTCGGGATTCATTCTGGCCGAAGAGAAATGCTTCTCGGCCGCGGCGTGCCCGATATTGGACGGCACATCGGCCGGAACGTAGTGACGGTTGTCGTAGTTGGTCCGATAGCCCGGCAGGGCCAGCACCCCGATGAGCGCGACGGACGTGGCGGCAACCAGGATCGGCAACGGCCAGCGCACGATAGCCGTGCCCAGCCGGCGCCAGCCGCGGGTCTTGGTCGCCCGCTTGGGGTCCAACCAGCCGAACCGGACACATACCGCCAGCACCGCTGGGGCGAAGGTCAGTGCCATCACCAGGATCACCAGCATGCCCAACGCACACGGGATGGCCAGCGTGTTGAAGTAGTTCAACCGGGTGAAGTGCAGGCACAGCATCGCGCCCGAGATGGTCAGCCCGGATCCGACGATGACGTGGGTGACGCCGGAAATCGTGGTGTAGTACGCGGTTTCACGCTCTTCGCCGGCGTTTCTGGCCTCGTGGTAGCGGCCGACCAGGAAGATCCAGTAGTCGGTGCCCGCCGCGATGGCCAGCGCGGTGAGAATGCTGACGACGAATGTCGACAAGCCGAAGACATGCACGGACCCGAGCACCGCGATCAGCCCGCGCGCCATGCTCATCTCGGCGAGAACCACCGACAGCGCGATCAGCGTGGCACCGAACGAGCGGTAGACCACCAGCAGCATGATCGCGATGACGGCGAGCGTCACGGCGGTCATCTTCACCATGCTCTCGTCGCCGGCCTCGTTGGTGTCGGCGACCAGGGCGGCCTGCCCGGTGACGTGGGCCCGGATGCCCGGCGGCGCTTCGGTCTGCTCGACGATCTCGCGGACCGCATCGACGGATTCGACGCCCTGGGTGGAGCCCTGGTTGCCCGCCAGGTTCACCTGGACATAGGCGGCCTTGCCGTCCTCGCTCTGCGAGCCGGCCGAGGTGATGCGATCACCCCAGAAATCCTGCACATGCTGGACGTGCTCGGTGTCGCGTTCCAGGTTGGCCACCAGCTCGCCGTAGAAGCGGCGAGCGTCGTCGCCGAGCGGTTCGTCGCCTTCCAGCACCACCATCAGGGCGCTGTCCGAGTTGAACTCGCCGAACTTCTCGCCGATGTGCTTCATCGCGATCACCGACGGTGCGTCCTGCGGGGACAGTGAGACGGCGTTGTTCTTGCCGACGATTTCCAACGTCGGCACCAGCACGCTCACCGCGATGGTGGCTGCCAACCAGAACAAGATGATCGGCACCGACAGGGTGCGGATCAGCCGGGGATACAGGGGCGGCCGGGCGCCCTCGACGTTACGGTGGCCGCTCATGCCGCCTTCACCAAACAGCTTGTGGTGGCGGTGTGTCCGTCGGCGGACCGCTCGTCGCGAACTTCGCCGTTGACGGTGATGCGGCAGCCCAGCGCCCCGCTGTCGCCCTGCGCGATGACGTTGGCGAACACGCTGGGCACGGTGGTGGTCAGGGTCAGCGTCCAGGGCAGGGCGCTGAACTGAGCCTCCTGCGCTTGCGCGTGTTCGTCGATGTAGCTGACCATCCCGGAGGTGCCGGCCGGTCCGTACACCTCGTAGGTCACGTACTTGGGCACGGTCGAGACGATGTTCTCGACCCGGGCGTCACCGCCAGCCAGTCGCTGCGTGCCGAACACCCCGTGGAACCGGTTGATGATGAACGCGCCGGCGCCGACCACCACGACGATCACCAGCACAATCCACATCCGCGCCAGTGCGCTCATCACTGTCTTCATCGCCTGTATCCAGACGCATTCCGCGTTACCGCACCCAACATGGACGCTGACCTTACAGCCATAAGCAAACAGGTGTAAAGTTGAGGCAATCGACCGGTAAACCAGGCGTTCGCCGAGACATTGGAATCGCGTAATCCGCTGAGCAGCAATAGTTTTGAGCGGCAATCAGACAAGGACCGTCGCCGAAAACGCCCGAGGCGCAAAGACGCGACGGGCGCAAGGCCGGTCCACATATAGTGGGCGCACGAGAAACCGACCCGACGTTAACCTAACACGTGTTAGCATAAGGGCATGGTTCCAGCCCCTCGTCGACGCAATATGCGTGGTCAGGGCGCTCTCCTTCGCGACGAGATCCTTTCCGCGGCCATCCGCGTCATCGATGCCGCCCAGAATGAGGCTGAGGTATCGCTGCGCAGCATCGCCCGCGAGGCCGGTATCGCGGCCCCTTCGGTCTACGCGCACTTCGAAGACCGTGACAGCGTGCTCGATGCGGTGGCCGAAGCGAGTTGGACGCAGGTGTCCGAGGAGATCGCGGAACACCGCACCGACAGCAAGCCCCCGCGCGAGCGGCTGTTTCTCGGCTGCCAGACCTACGTGTCCTTCGCCGAGCGCCACCCGCTGCGCTATGCGCTGATGAGCCAGATCACCGACACCTCGCCGGCCGCCCGGCAGGCATTGGCGATCGTCACCCGGGGCCTGCTCGCCTGCCGCGGCGACGACCCGCAGGCGCCCCCGACGCCCGAATCCGATCGGATCGCCGCGGCCCTCTCGGTCGCGGTGCACGGTGTGGCGATGCTGCACCGCACCGATACCCCACACCTGTGGCTGAGCTCGTTCAGCACCGACGAGATCCTCCGCAGCCTGATCGACGCCGCCATCCTGCAACTCGACCAGGCCGCCGTCTCCCCCGGGTCACGTCGTCAATCGACTTCAAGGCGCGGCTCACGTACTTCTTGACCGAGCCTTCGGTCAATTTGTCCACTTTCGTGCACCATCGGCACCGTCAGCGCGAAGCTAGCTTTCTGACGAACACACTTCGCGCCAAGGAGGCCCTGTGTCCCGACTCCGCTTCGGCTTCTTCATCGCCCCGTTCCATCGCGCGGGCATCAATCCGACGTTGGCCCTGCACCGGGACCTGGAGTTCATCGAGCACCTCGACGCGCTCGGGTACGACGAGGTCTGGATCGGCGAACATCACTCCGCCGGCAGCGAGATCATCAGCTCGCCGGAGGTGTTCATCGCCGCGGCGGCCGCACGAGCCAAGCGGATCAAGTTCGGCACCGGCGTGATCTCGCTGTCGTATCACAACCCGCTGTGGGCGGCCGACCGGCTGATGCTGCTCGACCACCTCACCCACGGCCGCATCATCGGCGGCGTCGGGCCCGGTTCCCTGCCCACCGACTCGGCCATGATCGGACTCAACCCGACCGATACCCGCGAATTGTTGGAAACCAACCTCGACATCCTGGTACGTCTGCTCGCCGGGGAAACGGTCAGCGCCAAGACGCCCACCCACGAACTGTTCGACGCGAAACTGCAACTGGCCCCGTACTCAGAAGGTGGGATCCCTTTGTCGGTGGCCGCCGTGGCCTCCCCCACCGGTGCCCGGTTGGCCGGCAAGCATGGCATCGGCCTGCTGTCGGTCGGCGCCACGCTGAGCGAGGCCGGTTTCGATGCGCTGGGCCATCACTGGAACATCGCCGAGGAGCGCGCCGCGGCGTTCGGCACCACGATCGATCGGAGCAACTGGTCGCTGGTCGGCCCGTTCCACGTCGCCGAGACTGACGCGCAGGCCCGCGCCGAGGTCCGCTACGGCATCGAGGCGTGGTTCAACTACTTCCAGAAGATTGCGGCATTCCCGCAGATGACCATGCCGGGCGGCCATATCGACGAGATGATCGACATGATCAACGATCGCGGCGCCGGTGTGATCGGAACTCCGGAGCGGGCGCGCGCCCAGGTGCAGCGACTGTGGGACCAGTCCGGCGGGTTCGGATCCATGCTCCAGATGGCCGCGGACTGGGCCAATCCCGCCGCCACCCGACGCTCGGCGGAGCTGTTCGCCGAGGAAGTCATGCCGCATTTCCAGGGGCAGGCCCAGCCGACCCTGGACGCCGCGGCGCGCGCCGGGCAAGTGCGCGACGAGCTGGCCCAGACACAGATCGATGCGATCACCCACATGGCGCAGAAGTACGAGGCCGAAAAGGCCGATACCTAAGCGGATTGGATGATCTCAGCCAAAGTCGATGCCGCGCGAAAGAGCGAAAGGGTGCGTTCAGTGATCGACTTCAACCGCTTGTCGAGCGCTTCGAGTGAGCGATTCACATCGTCGAGGTCCCGGATCGCCGCGACCGCCCGTTGAACATCGGGGATGCGGTAACCGGCAGCCCGCAGAGCTGCCGTGATGCGCGCCTCGCGGATGGCCTCAAGCTGATAGCGCCTGGTCGATCCACTCCGATTCGTGATCCGCTCTGGCTTCACCAGCCCCTCCTTCTCCCAGAAGCGGAGCGTGGAGGCACGAACGCCGAGCGCCCGTGACAGTTCGGTGATGGTCATCGCGTCGGCTTCCACCGGGGCAGCTTCAGTCTCGGCCTCGCCCTGGATCGCCTCCAGCGCTTGACGCGCGACCAGTGCCTGTTCGTGCTCCCTGTTGAGCCCGATGTGCAACGAGCACACCAGGTTTACGGCTTCGCCTGGCGACACCGTTCGGATTGCGCGCATCGACCGACGGGCCTCGGCCGGCCCCACGGCGTTGGCCAGATCGCGATACGCACGTAGGTCACGAATCTCGGTTGTCGAGAACTGCCGGTACCCGTTGTCCGCTCGTACCGCCGATGAGATGACGCCGAGACGCTCCAGGTCACGAATCTGCTGGACCGAGTACCCGGTCGCCGCCGCTACCGCCGAGACGGTCAGCATGATGCTCCAAACCCTCCATAAGGACTTCAACCGCACACTTCAACCATGAGTATGGACCAGCTACTGGAGATGATCCGACGCTTCGACGGCGTCTTTGAACTGGCACCGACAGCGGGCAGCCCGTTCCCGCAGATCGCCTGGGGCGACCACTTCTTCTACTTCGCACCCAACGGTCAAGTACCGCAACGAGAACAGCCTTACGCCACCATTGTCACGAAGAACTATCCCGACGATACTTCGTGTGACCTCGACCAACCCGACCGATGGCGGCTGAACATCCACGTCGGCCGGAGCGCCTTCATCGAAGTCGTCGGCGCTGATCCTCGGGTCGACCCGACCGCCGTCGACTTCACCGCCGTCGACACCGTCCTCCCTCATCCGGTCCATCGCGCCCAGGGCTGGATCTCGATCATCAACCCGGGGGCACACACTCAAGCGTTGGCGGTCAACCTGCTCGGCGGGGCGCACGACGCGGCGCGCCGGCGAGCAATCCGCCGCGCGTCCAGCACTTCCCAGCACGCCCCATGAGTACTACATTCGGTAGTAGTCAACCCTCCGGGGGGCAGGATGCGGTGGCGCGGAGTAAGTCATGTCGAGTTCGCGGTCTTGGACTACGACGAATCGATCGCGTTCTACGACGCGATGCTCGGCTAGCTCGGGTACCACAGCTTCTCGTCGCTGAACATGGAGTACCAGTCGGTCTACTACATGACTCGATTCATCAACCCGCACAGCTACATTGGAATCCAACCGGCCCGCACCGGGGAGAAACTCACCCACCCCGACCCGGCCGTCGGGATCAACCACATCGCACTGTGGGCTCGAAATCGCAAGGAAGTAGACCGCTTTCATCGCGAATTCCTGCTCGCCAGGAATCTCCCGGTCACCGATGCACCCAAGGACTACCCCCAGTACTGGCCCGGCTACTACGCGGTGTTCTTCGATGACCCGATCAACGGAATCCACTGGGAACTGGCCTGGGTACCGAAAGTTCCGACCCCACCGCAGATCTGGTCGTTCTATCGAACGATGCGGGCCTTCGGCAAGCAGCGCCCGGACCTGGCGAACTCGGTGCCCGGCATCACCCGGCAGGCGATGCGGCCCCTGCAGCGATGATCCAGTTGCCGAACTCGACGGCCAGGTGCCAGCGGTGCGCGGCGACCATGCGGGCGGGAAACAGCCCGGGAAACTCGACCGCCAGGAGCGCCTCCATCGCGCCGTCGTGGTCCCGGAACTGGTGGCGGACCCCTCCGATGACCAGCCCGTCGTCGAGGACTGCCCGACCGGCGATCTGCACCGGGTACTCAGGTTTCACCGGCACCGAGACCGAACCGGCCGCGGCATAGTCGACGAGGAACCGGGTCGGGGTCGGCGATCCCCCGGTGGTCTCGACGACTTCCTGCCGCCCGTCCGGCAGCGCCCGCAGCAGGTAGTGGTCAGGGCAGGCCCGGACCATGGCCGCCTCGTCGTTCGTCGCGGTGAGGCCGTCGAACCACGCACCGAACTGCGCGGCGGACACCCCGTCGACCTCGCCATCGAATTCGGCAAGTCGATCCTGCGGCGTTTCGACATCGATTGGTCCGCAGTCGGATTCGACGGCGATGCGCTCGATCAGCTGGTCGAGTTCATGCTGCGGACACTGCAGTCGTTCATCATCGACCCCGGCGGACCGTCACGCCGAGACTCCGAACTGCGTACCTATCTGCGCGATTGGGTGGCGCCGGCTGTGTCGGCGCGCACGACCTACCCGTCGTCGCCGGCCCCGTGATTGGGGTTGGTGCAGATGGTGCCTTCACACGGCACATCCGAGCCGTCGCCATTAGGGTTCGGCATCACCGCCCCGCCATTTTCCTCCGGATTGTCACCGGCCCCATGGTTCGGGTTGGTGCAGATGGTCCCCTCGCACGGCACCATCGAACCGTCGCCGTTCGGATTGGGCATCATCGGCTGACTCGGCGCGCCAGGCGCAGCCGGATGGGTGACTCCTGGTGACCTGGCCGGATTGGTGGGCGACGAGGTGCCCGGGACGGGCGTGGTCGACGGGTCCTGATCAGTGGACGCACTGCTGCATGCGGCGGCCCCAAAGACCGCCAGTGCAGCCGCGGCTGCGGCCATACATTGCACGAGCTTCATGAGCGCGACGGTATCAGCTAACTTCAATTAATGTTGGCGGTTGCCAGAGGACTTCCGCACTAGGGTTCGAAACTGTAGGAATACGCCATAATTCGCGTCTCCATCGACGAATCCACACCGCGACAGAGCCATACCCAGCAATCGATGAGATCCCCACGAGGATCTGGGCTCCCGCACCGCAACATAACAAGCGGTCACCTGCCACGCTTTCGAAAAACTATTGAATTGTCAAAAACATTCGTGGCCGAACGCCCGTCGGTGACTGACAGATCAGAGGGTCACGACACCTTCGATGCAGGTGGTGGTCGCACCGCCGACCCAGACCGAGCCATCGGTTTCAGCCACCACGCTGATCTCGCCGGCCCGGCCGAGCCGCGCCCCCTGGGCGACCCGGTATTCCGCCGGAGCCGCGCCGGTGCACGTCAGCCACTGCCCCACTGAGGCATTCATGCTGCCGCACACCGGATCTTCGGGAACGCCGACGCCCGGTGCGAACGTCCGCATCTCGTAGTCGTGCGCGGATCCCGCCGGATATGCGCCGATGACACCGACCATGGCGGCGGGAATCCGGGCCAAGTCAGGTTCCAGTTCGAGCACACGTTGCGCGCTGTCCAGCACGAGGACGGCCCAGCCTGGACCGTTGTCAGCCCACTGGTGCGCGAGGACGTCTGTGCGTGCCAGCCCGAAGGCGTCGATGATCTGATCCAGATACTCGTCGTCGAGAAGTCCGGACCGCAGGGTCGGTGGCGCCCGGAAGTACAGCTCGGCGTCACGTTGCCGCACCTCGACGAGTCCGGCACCGCATTCCTGCACGACACGTCCCGCACGCCGGGGTTGTCCGCCGTGTCCGAGCCAGGCGTGTGCGGAACCGAGCGTGGGGTGCCCGGCGAACGGCAGTTCACTGCCCGGCGTGAAGATGCGCAGACGGTAGTCGGCCTCGGGGTTCGTCGGGGGCAGCACGAAGGTCGTCTCCGACAGATTGGTCCAGCGTGCAAGCCGTTGCATCGCAACGTCGTCGAGCCCCTCGCCATCGAGCACGACCGCGACCGGGTTACCGAGGTACGGGGTTCGCGAGAACACATCGACCTGGGCAAATGCACGATGACGCGGCATAGTCCTCCCACCTCCGAAGAGCGCAGCAACCTACGCCAGTATCCGCCGAGTTGCAGTGGGACGCTCGTAGCCCTGGCGTACGCTCACCCACGTGGTCGACCTCTCGTATGTCATCGCCGGATCCGAAGCCACCGGCGGCGCCGGTTTGCAAGCTGACCTGCGCACTTTTCAGGAGTTCGGTACCTACGGCGTGGGCACCGTGACGTGCATCGTGTCGTTCGACCCCAAGGCGAACTGGGGCCACCGGTTCGTGCCGGTCGACCCGCAAGTCATCGCAGATCAGATCGAGGCGGCGACGTCGGCGTACGACCTCGACGTCGTCAAGATCGGCATGCTCGGCACTCCCGCAACGATCGACGTCGTCGCAGAGGCCCTGGCCCGCCAATCCTGGCGGCACATCGTCGTGGACCCCGTCCTGATCTGCAAAGGGCAGGAGCCCGGCGCCGCACTCGACACCGACACCGCACTGCGCCGTCAGATCCTGCCGCTGGCGACCGTCGTCACCCCGAACCTGTTCGAGGCCCGCACCCTCGCCGGGATGGACGCCATCTCCTCGATCGATGACCTCGTCGAGGCGGCCCGACGCATCGCCGACCTGGGCCCGACCTACGTTGTCGTGAAGGGCGGGGTCGAGTTCCCCGGTGACGACGCCGTCGACGTCCTCTTCGACGGCAACGAGGCTGAGGTCCTGCGCGCGCCGAAGGTCGGACAGGCCCGCGTCGCCGGCGCGGGATGCACGCTGGCAGCGGCGATCACCGCCGCACTGGCCAAGGGGGCGAGCGCCCCGGAAGCGGTGCGCCTGGCCAAGGACTTCACCACCGCCGGCATCATCGATCGGATTGGTGGAAACGCACCGTTCGACACCGTGTGGCAGGGAGCCGGACACTCCCTCGCGCGCAGCTGAGGGCTACCAGCCGGCCTCATCCAGCGATCCCAGCGGGGGTAGTCACGGAGATTGCCGTCAGCAAAGGCCGCGATCGGCGACCGGAAGCTCAGGCGGACGGAAACCGGAAGATGAGCGCGTCGAGGAGGCGCCTCACCTCGTTGAGTCGCGTACGCACCGCCATCTGGTGATGCTGTGCTCCCGGTCGGCCGGCCCTGACACGGTCGTCAATCCGGGCTAATTGCGATTGAAGGTCGGCCATTTCAGCCTCGAGAAGCACGATGAATGCCTGCGCCTGGCGTACATCGGCGCTGGCCCGCGGAGCCATGTTCACCACCGGAGCAGGCACGGCCACCGGCCGGAGCCAGAGTGGATCAACAGGGTCTGCCGTCATCGCCTTACGGTGGCAGCGTCCCTCGGCGATCCAGTTTCCCGGTCGTATCCGTCCGGTAAGGAGCTGTTCACACCGGTGTCCACCGGTGTGTGAACTCGCGCCCTATTGGCTGCGTAGTGCCGGCCCAGGGCTTACCGGACAGGGCGCTGGCGACGTCCGCGATGACGCGTCAACAGGGGTCGCCGGGTGGGGTGTAGTAGGGCACGCCTTCGACCGTGTAGCAGGGGATTTCTCCGGGAACGTAGGGTACGTGCGCTGCTGCGATCGCCGCGCCGGTTGCGACGTCACCGGCGATGTTGGTGCAGCCACCTGCGGCGAAATGTCGTCCGCTGGCGCCGGCACAGACGTCAGCGCCGGCAGTGGGCGCCACGGCGATCGGCGCGAGACCGATCGCTGTGGTGGCGATGAGGGTGAGAGTGTGTTTCTTCATCGGATACTCCGTGTTCTGGTAGTCAAAGCCACCCGGCGCCAGCGGATCTCGTTATCTCACAGGCGTATACAAATGCGATTCGAAACGGTGATGACTGCGGACAGCGGTCCCGCCCGGCCGCATGCCGCGTGAACCGGTTCCTAGACCTTCTCCGGTTTGGGTGCTTGCCAGGTGCCGTTGAGGGCGGCTTCTTCGGGCCAGTACAGACGTTCGACGACCTGGAACGCACCTTCCGGTGAGGGTAGCCAGTTGGATTCCTTGTCCGGGCCGGGCGATTGGTTCTGGATGTAGATGGTGTAGCCGCCGTCAGGGTCGGCTTTAAGGCTGGGCAGCATCGGCGAGTTGATGAGGTACCGATTGATCGGGTTGGCCACCAGCAGGCTTTGCGGCATCCGGTACATGGTCAGCGACCAGAACGCCTTGACGGGTGGCAGCTGTCCGGGCGCGAACCGGTAGGTGTAGTTGTTGGCACCGTCCAGCGGTGCACCGGTGGAGTCCGTGGCGAAGATCGGATACATCGCTTCGGCTTTGGTGTTGCCGTAGATTCCGATTACCGCGCCGGCCATCCGGTACAGGTAGTTGTCACCGAGTATCTCCCGGGTGCCGAACAGATCACCGGAGGTGACTTTGCCGTCGGCGACCTTGGCCTGCAGCCCGTCGAATTCCTTCCAGGCATCGGTGATAGCCCCCTGGAACGCGTCGCGCTGCTGCGGGCTCAGCTTCTCGGCGTTGAAATCACCGTCGGAGCCGATCCCGATGGAGGCGAACTTGGCGCGCAGGTCTTTTTCCGAATCCAGGACGGGCACGTACTTCAGGACAAAGTTGAGTTCTTCGAAGAACTTCGGGGAACCCTTCTGCTCGTCGATACTCAGCGGCGCGACGAAGTCGACTTTCGGCGCGGCGGCCGGGGGCTGCTGCTTGAGGAATCCCGACAGCGGCTGCACGGTGTAGCCGGCCTGGATGGCCTTGACATTGTTGATGTCGTCAGGGCCGAACAACTGCGTCCGGTACACCGCCAACACGAAATCACTGTCGGCGTGCAGCACCTCATCGACACCGGCGGGCTTCTCACCGGTCCATCCGGGACCCGCGAGCAGGAACTTGCCGCCACCGTTGCCGGTGGTCCGGCTGCCCGCATAGGCGAAGTTGTAGGTGTAGGCGTCGATGAACTGGATCGAGAAATAGCGGTCCTTCTCGATCGGCGGGACCGTCAACACCAACGGTTCGGCACGCAGGTCCGCGCCCAGCATCGAATACGGCGTATCGGAATTAGGGGTCTGCACCGTGGTGTCGGCCGGCGTGTATACCCGGCTATCGGAGTGGGTCTCATTCCAGCCACCGACATACTGCGGGCTGGTGTGATTGACGAAATACGAGTGCTGAATCCGGTAGTTGTCGACCATCGGATACCCGTAGATGTAGGCCTGCTTCGCGATCTCACGGATCTGCTCCAAACTCACCTCGCCACGGTCGTCGGATCCGCCATCGCCACTGCATCCCGCCATTGCCGCCGAAACCGCCACCACGGCAAGCGCACTCGACCACCGCCGCCACGAACCAGAGAGCTTCAACTCGGACCCCTTCACCTGGACCGCTCGGCGTGCCGCGCCGGGGTCGCCGAATCACACCGGCCCGTCCCCATATCACCGTCGGCGGTGAACCGGGCCCCGATGATCTTTGCTGTAAAAGGTCACCGCCGTCTTGACATATCTGGACATCTTCTTGACCGTTATGGACATGCTGTTGATCCGGGGCTCGTGCCTGACCGGCTTTTCGCCGCTGGTGACCGCCCATGGCGGCGACCCTGAAGCCATACTCGAACTGGCCAACATCGATCCCGACGACGTTGGCCAGCGTGACCGGTTCATCCCGCTGCGCAACGCCATTGCTGCCATGGAGGATGCCGCCGTGGTCCTCAATGTGGCTGACATCGGTCGCCAGCTCGCGCTGCGCCAGAGCATCGACATCCTCGGCCCAGTCGGCGTCGCGGCCCGCACCGCGTCCACCGTCGCCGACGCCTTCGCCATCGTCGACACCTACATGGACACCTACAGTCCCGGCATCAAAACGCGCATCAGTGCCCATCCCGATCCTGCGCTGGGCCGGTTCGAATTCGACTTCCTGCTCAATCCGCCACCCCCGCAGGCGCAGGCCATCGAACTGGCCCTCGGTGTCACGCTACGGGTGCTGCATCTGTATCTGGGCACCACCTACCGGCCCGTGGCCGTACACCTGCCCCATCCCGCGCTGAGCACAACAACTGACTATCGCCGCTACTTCGGCTGCCCACCACAGTTCAACGAGCCGATCGCCGGATTCAGCGTGCGCGCAACTGATCTGCAACGACCGCTCAGCCACGACGTCCTCGCCCACCAACTCGCCCTCAACTACCTGTCCACTACCAAGGGCCAGCACACGCGCGGCCTGGCCGACACCCTGCGCAGCGTCATCCGCCAATTGCTGCCCACCGGAAATCTCACCGCCGAGGTGGCCGCGCGCCAATTCGGCCTGCACCCCAAAACACTGCGCCGCCGGTTGGCCGACGAAGGCACCACCTTCGCCGAGCTGCTCGATCAGGCCCGCCGCGACATCGCCCACCGCCTACTGCTCGACACCGATCTGAGTCTGAACCAGATCTGTCGCCACCTCGGCTACGCCGAACAAAGCGTGCTCACCCGATCCTGCAAACGCTGGTTCAACAGCACTCCCACCGCCTACCGCCACGCCCGCACAGGCCCCGCGACCGACACCTGACACTCGATGGCCATGACCAAGTGCCGCAGGCCGACATACGCTGGGCGGGGTGGATGTGTATGAAGCGGTGGCGTCACGGCACTCAGTGCGGGCTTTTGCGGATCGGCCGGTGGATTGGGACGTCTTGTCACGGGTGCTGACGGCAGCCTCGCGGGCGCCGTCGGGAGGCAACCTTCAGCCATGGCACATCTACGTGCTCGGCGGTGAGCGCCTGGCTCACCTCAAAGAACGCATCGCCGTACGCGTAGCGGCAGGGGACCGCGGAGATCCCTTGGAGGTCGCGACGTATCCGGCACCGCTGAGCAATCCCTACCGGGAGCGCCTCGAAGAATTCGGGCAACGGCGTTACGGCGCTCTGGGTATCAGCCACGACGACCACGCGGCGCGAGCCCGAGTCCGTGCCGGCAACTGGGACTGCTTCGGCGCCTCCACCGCGCTGTTCTGCTACCTGGACCGCGACATGCTACCGCCGCAATGGGGCGATGCCGGCATGTACCTGCAGACGGTGATGCTCTTGCTGCGGTCGGAAGGACTGCACAGCTGCCCGCAGATCGCCTGGGCGGAATACCATCGCACCGTTGACGAGGTCATTGCACCGCCGTCACAACGAATCTTGTACTGCGGTATGTCAATTGGATACCCAGACCCGACACCGCCGCAACCGTCCATACCGCGTGCACCGTTGTCGGAGACGGTTACCTTTCTGCGGTGAGTTCTGCGCCGCGATGCATTTCATAGCTGCTGCGGGCGCCACCGGGAAACTCGACGAACTCGACGGCGGTGCCGTCGGGGTCGTTGACGAAGAACATCCGGACCCGGTCGATGGGGAACGGCTCTTGAACGGGCTGGAAGCCCGCGTCGATCACGGCGCGATACGTCGCGTCGAGGTCGGTGACCGACAACGCGATGTTCTGGTTGCCCACGATGCCTCGTTTCCCCGATCCAGGCGGGGTCGACGTCCCGAAGCTGACAAGTTCGAGCATGACTCCGCCCACCGCTCCCCCGACAACTCGTCCCTCCTGCTGGCGGGACGCGTGCAGGACCGCGTCGAACGGCTCACCGGAAATCAACTGGTCGAACACCACATCCATGCCCAGCAGGCCACGGTAGAAGTCCAGGGCCCGATCCATGTCGGTCACGCCGACAACCAGATGGCAGAAACGTAGATCACTCAGCATGGGGTTCCTCGACTTCCTCGTCAGCGCTTGATCATATGAGTTAGCGTGCCAAATCTGGCCGACTTCGAAAGGCAACCCCATGTCCACCTACAGCCATCCGCTCTCGCTGGACGGCCACGTCACGATCGTCACCGGAGCCGCCCGTGGTGTCGGCAAAGGCATCGCCACTGCCCTACTCTCCCGCGGGGCGCGGGTGCTCGTGACCGACATCCTCGATGACGTACTGGCAAACACCACAGCGGAATTCGTCGAAGCCGGATTCGACGTCGCATCCGTGGTGGCCGACCTCCGAGACGGCGACAGCGCCCAGCGCATCGTCGACGCCGCGCTCGACGCATTCGGAACGGTGGACGGATTGGTCAACAACGCCGTGGCCAGCGCCGGACCCATCCCGTTCGTCGATATCCCGGCAGAGGAGTACGAGCGGGTCCACGACACCGGGCCACGCGCGACGTTCCGGCTGATGCAGGCGATTCACCCGATCATGGTCAAAGGCGGCGGCGGATCCATCGTCAACCTCGGTTCAGCCGCCGGAACAGTCGGTACCCCCGCGTTCGGCGCCTACGCCGGCGCCAAGGAAGCGATTCGCGGCATGTCCAAAGTCGCCGCGCTGGAATGGGGCGTCGACCGGATCCGCGTCAACGTGGTTTGCCCGCTCGCCGAAACCGACGGCCTGAAAGTGTTGCGCGACATGGCGCCCAAGCAGTACGAGGCAGTCGTCAGGAGCACCTCACTCAAGCGAATCGGCGATCCCACCACCGACATCGGTGCCGTCGTCGCCTTCCTGATCGGCGACGACTCCGCCTATCTCACCGGGCAGACGCTCCTCGTCGACGGCGGGGCCGGCTCTTTCCGCTAGCGGCAATCCCCGCCAAACCGCTGGTCACCCTTGTAGGTTCGATTTTGCCGATATAAGCACGAGCCAATAAGGAGGAAGACCAATGACGAATCATTCAGGGAGCGCGTTCTCCCGCCGCACGTTCATCCGCGGTGCCGCCTTGACGGTGCCCGTCGTCGGAACCGCGGTACTCGCGCCAGCTGCCTTGGCGGCGCCACAGGAATGCGGGGATCCATCCGGCAAAGTCGGCAATTGCGCGGCTCAACTGCCGCAGCAGTTCACTTCGACGAGTTTCAGCACGACAGCAATTGCCGGAGGCACGAACTACTCAATCTTGTTCAGCACGAACATCAGACGGGGTCCACTCATCCCGTCCGGCACCACCGGTTATCGCATCAGAAGCGTCAGCGTGTCCGGCACGAAGCCCGACGGCGCCCCGTTCTATCTGACACCGGGGATCGGTGAGGTCGGCCCGCGGCTACTCAATGCCCTGTCCGCGTCGTCGCTCGGTTTCGCCCTCGACGTGCCATGGGACGCGAACCAGCTCGTGCGTTCGTTCCTCTACACCTACGACGTCGAGTTCCTCACCGGCCTGACGGTCAATCAGACCTGCCGCTACACGACGACGATGACGCTGCGCGACAACGGGATGACGCTTGGCGGCGTCGGATCGGTCAACTTCTCCACACCGATGCTCGCCGAGTGCGAAACGGCGCCCCCGCCTCCGCCGCCCCAGTAGGGCGCCGTTCCAGCCACATCGAGTGCCACCGGTCCTCTGCCTGTACCGGTCGTTATCGGCGGCTGCCTGGAAGTTCGGGCGCCCGGGGGGCCGGCGTGCGAATAGCCGATGCGGCGCCTGGGAACAGCATGCGCCGGCGGGTATCAACGAAACGGCTCAGCTCGGTGAGCGAGCGTCGCTGGAGGTCGGCCCGCAACCCGCTGTCGGCCACAGTCTCCGCGAGCTGCAACGACATCAACTGCCTGAGGGAAGTGACAATCGGGTCACCGCGGTTGATGACCAGGACTTGCCCGTCAACACCAATGAAGCCACCGCCGTCAACCCACGGAATACCCCGGCTTCCACCCACCGGGATCTCGCCCTCCAAGTCGCGTCCGGCATGGCCAGAAAACGACAACGTGGCCTTCCGTGCCGCAGGGTCGATTGCATCGACGCGGATCTGGACGTAGGGCAGGTCCCGAGTATCCGGCCACGGTGACCAAACGTCACCGGCGACCAGCCCATACGTCCCGCGGTGTGATGGCTGGAGGACTGAGTGGTTGTCAACGAAGCTGTGCACGAGCACAACTGGTTCGGGTTCTGCCGAATCCCATCCGGTGCGGTCGCGGTACTCGATGATGAAGTCGTCGACTTCCAACGCCAAGTAGCCGGGAAGTTCTCGTGCATGCAGCGGCCGCAACTCGACATGCGTCGATGTGTAGGCGTCGGTACCAATCGACATGACACGCGATCGGTCCAGCCACCCGCGGCCCCGCATGTTCGCGGCATTCAAGCCGGGCCCCCACGCGCCATAGGGGCCGACCGTGTTGATGTGGCAAGAACCCCACGTGGACATGACATCCCAGTCGTCGAGATAGTCCGCGTCGGGCTGATCGGCTCGGCGTGAATGGTCGAGACCGTAGACATGTCCCATCTCCTGCCCCAACAGGGCCGGGTGAACGTTGGTCGAGTCGCACACGGCCGCCCAACCATTCTGTTGCCCGTAAAGGTCTGTCGCCGTGTTCATCACGATCACCGCGCCGGTGAAATCGGCCGTCGAGTAACCCGCATCGTCGGCAGCCTGGCGGGCCGCTTCAACGAGTCCCGTACGGTTGATCTTCCCCTGCGGGGCCGTGGGAACGTTGCCGACATAATCGGCCTGCTCGTACGGGAGCGAGATCCAGGCTGACACTTTGGAACCGGTGAGATCTAGGGTGCCGTGCGACATCCGATCGAAGAACTCCACCATGTTGTGCGTGCCTGCACCGGCCGCAGTGAACATGTTCTCGAAGTACGTGTCCGATAGTGGTTCGGCGTCAGCGCCCTTCCACTTGCATCTCAGAATCAGCCACGGTGTCGATACAGCCATCGCCAGCCTCCTTGGCGTCCATGTGTGGGACCGTCCCAAGCAGGAGCGTGCGCCCATCTGGGCCGGTGATCACGAGTAGCCCACTACCTGTAAACGCTCGTAGCGAGACAGCACCGATGGCACTTTCGAGCCACCGTGAAGGCATGATTCACACACGGCAGCGCCCGTGCGCCGGACAGGAGAGCATGGCCGGCGCCGGTTGGAGAACCGCAGCCCGTCGGCTACCCGTGCGCCTTGCGGACCAGGTCGATGGCGTACTGGTTGACGAAGGTGCCTGCGGAGGCCTCTCCCGTGCCGCAGGCACCGTCGGACTCGCCGGGCCGCTTGACCCACAGGAACGCGTCGACGTTTCCGTTTCCGGTTGCCGTGGTCGGCGCAGCGCCGAGGGCCCGGCCGCTGGGGTTGCACCAGTACATCTCGCCCTCGGCCGGTCCGGCACCGTTGCGCGACGTGTCGATGACGTAAGGCTTCCCACCTGTCGCACCCGAGATGGCGTCGCCGTAACCGACTTCCTCATCGGTGGTGAAGAAGTTGGCGGTATTGAGGCTGAAACCGCGAGCCTTGGCCACCCCGACCCGGTTCAGCCTGTTTGCCATTTCACCGGCGGCCGTCCACCGGGAGTGGCCCGCGTCGACGTACAGCGCGGTGCCCGGATTGCGGGTCAGCGTATCGACGGCGTAGCTCATCAGGTTGTAGCGCTCCTCGCGCTGATCGCCTGACAGACAGTCGGCCATGGCGAGCGCATCGGGTTCGAGGATGACCGCGGCCGGCCCGCCGCCGATGGCGGCGGCGACGCCGTCGATCCAGCCCTTGTAGGCCGCAGCCGACCCGAAGCCGCCTGCCGCGTAGCTTCCGCAGTCGCGATGCGGGATGCCGTACAGCGCCAGGATCGGCATGGTGCCGGCGGCCTGGGCCGCGGCGATGTACTTCGCGTCCACTGCGGGGCTGGAGACGTTGTCCATCCAGTACGCCGTGGGCGTGTTGGCGATCGCCTGCAGCTCAGGGCTCGGGTCGCCCTGCGCGGCGCGCGCGGCCTTCGACGAGGGATTGACGTAGAAAGTCTGCCCCTCGAGTGGGTTGGAATCACTGACCAGGCGCACCGTCGGCGCCGGGCCTGCAGCAAGACCTGCGCCGACCACGGAGGCAACTGTCAAAACGGGGGCGATCCAACGCGCGACTGCACCAGCAGCAGAGGACATCACCTCAGGGAAAGTAATGGCGCGACGCGAGATGCGCCAGTCGCTGCCTGCCGCGGCGGGCGTGTCAGGCCTGGATCCGGCCGGCGTCGAATGTGTCGAGCGCCTGGGTATAGAAGCGCATACGCTCGCGCAACTCGTCGGGGTTGATGCCGAACTCCTCGGGCAGGTAGCGATGCTTGCCTTTCCCGTCGCGCGGTTGGGCGCGGTGATGTTCGTCGAGCATTCCGGCGATGTCCGGCGGCTCCATCTGTGCTGCGGCGTAGATCCGGCGCACCGTCGCCTCGGGGTCGGACACCAGGTCGCGGTACTTGATATCGAGCCAGGTGGCGGTCGGTTCTGCCGAGGCTCGGACGGCGACGGCGCGCCGCAGCCACAGCTCGGTCTGCTCGGTTTGAAACCGGCCCACGTCGGCCCCGTCGACGTGGTCACTGTAGGTGGATCGGTACGTCGCGAACAGGCTCGCGCCGGACGCGACAGTCTCCACGATGTCGCGGTGCAGCTGCACGACGCAGGCGCCCGGATACGTCGCGATCACATGGCGGAGCTCCGCGGTGTGTGCCGGTGCCTTGAGAACCCAGCGGCGTCCGTCGCCGGCGTCGAGGATCTGCAGCATCCGGCGGTGCTGGTCGTATTCGGGCCCGAAGTCCTGACCGGCGAGCCAGGTCGCGTAGCTGTCCAGGCGAGTGGTTGCGGTGAACCCCCAGTTGCGCAGGGAGGTGCCCATGCCGAGCACGCACTCCTCGGGCAGGTGCGGCCCCGAGTCGTGCACGGCCGCCATTGCCGGGTTGAGGACGTGCAACAGGTACTGGCCGGCGGCGGCCGCCTCGAGGCGACGGTCGCGTTCGTCCGGGCCGAGGTCACCGGGTAGCCGCCAGGGAGCGCCGAGTTCGGCGGGCAGCGGCGCGCGCAACCGCGGGTCACGGTCGAGCAGCCGGAACAGGAACGTCGTCCCCGTGCGCCAGCCCCCGGTGATGACGATCGGCGGCAGCAATGGCCGGTGTCCGATCGCGGGGTGCTCCTGCAGATAGCGGGTGATCGCGACCCGGGCGGCCAGCCGGCCGGCCGCCGTTCGCTGCGCGGTGAGCGCGCCGAGCGCATTGAGCCGGCCGTCCCCCTCGGCGGACTCGAGGTACTGCTGCAGGCCCGGACGCCACTGGTCGGGATCGCCGAGCACGCCGGCGCCTGCACCACGGGTGCCGCGGTCGATGACGATGTCGACGGCGTCGGCACCAAGCCGGTACCGGTCAGGGCGGACAGCCCGATCCTCTTCGGCCGCGGCATACGCCTTGCGCGCTTCTGGCGTGCGGGTGGGTGCGGTCCAGCCGGTCATGAGCGCCCTGCCAGGTCGGCGAGGCGCACGACGCGTGTCGAGGGCACGACCGGCTGCTGCTCGGGCTGCAGGAACCGCATGACGACGATCCCGAACGAACGGCCCTCACTGTCGATCCAATCGCCGGCCGCCGGGCCGGGATCGGTGGCCGAGACCACGAATCGGTAGCGCCCGCCGTCGAGGCTCGCGGTGGCACCGGTGTAAGACACGCGCCGATGGCGGTAGTCCAGTGAGTTGAGAAATCTGCTGTACGCCAATATGTTCCAGTACCGACACGGCACCAGCTCACCTTCGATGAGCAGCGCTTCACCGGGGTCCAGCTGCCAGCCGCCGCGCACATAGTGGATGGCCGGTTCGGTGAACACCGCGCCACCGGTCATCTCGGTCCAGTGCCGCAACTGGTTCGGTGCCGTGTGATCGGCTGCCGCAGCGGCGTTCCAGATGCGGGGCAGGTGCAGTATCGCCGCCGACGCCTTGGACAGGTGCTTTCCGAACCGAGCCGGGTCGGTGGGTGCCGGGATCGGGGGCGACTCGACCGGCTCGATTGCACACCACCCGGGCTGCTCGGTCTGCACGTCATCGTGAAAGTGCCGTACCCAGACCACGGTGGCACGCTCGGGCAGGGCCAGCCAGTCGCCGGACGTCGGTCGATCTCCGCCGACCGTCACCTCGTAGGCCCCGTCGGCGTCGAAAGTGATTGCATCACTGTCGATACGGGCGGTTGCCTGGGCACCGCTCCCGCCGGCGCCGTAAACCGTGATCGATACGTACGCCGCGTCTCCTCGATTCCCGCGGATCCGGTATCGGCCGTCGGAGCGAATATCGGCGACCCAGTACCGGAAGTCGGGATTGTCCATCAGAAACTTCTGGCGCCACCCGTTGAACGCGACGAACTCGGGCTTGTCGCGATCGACTTCGAAGCGTCCCAACTGGTTTGACAGGGCCCGCAGCAGAGCCCGGAATCCATCGGCACGTTCGGAATCCGGAAGGTCCGCGGTGTCGATCGCGAGTTGCTCACCCGCCGTTCGCAATCCGTCGACGAGTGCATTCCAGGCCGCAACTTCGGCCCGGGGTTCTTCTGCGACGCCTTCGTCGGACGCGGTCACGATGCATCCCCCCTCCAATTCCGGAAGCGCATGCTTCCGGAATTGGATGCTGCCCGCTATGCTCGCGACATGTCAAGGCCGTACCGCGGCCAGGCCGCCGGCGCACGGTCGGCCGATCGCCGCGCCCGACTGCTGCAGGCAGGCGTCGATCTGGTCGGTACCCACGGGGTAGCGGCGATGACCATGCGAGCCGTGTGCCGTGAAGCCGAGCTCAGCCAGAGGTTCTTCTACGAAAGCTTCACCGACACCGACGATCTGCTGCGCGAGGTCTACCGCAGCACGTTCGAGCGAGCACGTCACGTCATTCGGTCCGCCGGCGACCCGGATGCCGATCTGCACGCGCGCACTCGCGCGGGGGTGGGGGCGGCAGCGCGACTCGTCAAGGACGATCCCCGCCTCTGCCGAATCCTGTTGGTGGAGCCCATCGCCGACCTGAGGCTGCGGCAGTTTGTGCGCGACACCATCGGCACGATGACGCTGGGCACACTGACCGCGCCCATTGCCGGGGCCGACGCCGCATCGGCACCGGTCAAGATGCAGTACGCCACCGTATTCGGCGCCATCATCTCGCTGTTCATCGAATGGACCGAGGGCAACCTCGGTGCCGACCAGGAGGCATTCGTCGATCATGTGACGACGATGCTGCTGTCGTCACCGCTGGTGACCGACCATCAGAGCCACCCGACTGCCGCTCAGACATGGTTGAGACCATGAAGCTGAGCCACATCGGAACCCGCACCGACGACCGAAGCGGCGGTACGACGGGGTGGCTCGGCGCATCCGGATGTCAGTCGACGCTGGCGTAAAAGGGCTCGAGTCCCGTCAGCAGATCATCGATCAACGCAGCAACAGCGTCCATCTCCTTCAGGTGGATCACCTTCTGCGTGGTCGTCGGCTTGTCGAGCTTGTAGGTGAGTTCGGTGTATGGATGCTTCGACATCCCCATGTAGACGCAGTACGGCAGAGCTTGTTCCCGGGTGTAGGTGACGTCAACGAAGAGCTTCCCTCGCGTCGCCGAGAAGATCAGTTCCACGTCGCGGTGCTCAGCCTCTGCTTCGGTCAGATTGTTGACCACGACTGTCCAACTGGAGAGCCGGAGAGGGATCAGGTCCTTGCCGAGCGGATTGAGGAACCGGGGAAGCATGCCGAAGATCGCCTCGATGTCGTGGCCGGTTGCGATCGTTGTGTGGACGCTTCTTGTCTCGTCGTACGTCCATCTGCCTGACGCTCTCGACAGCAGAATCTGCTCGAGTGAATAGCCGATGGCCGCGTTCTCGTATGAGATGGAGACCGTCACGCCGGTGATGCCGTTCACCGCGGCGAACAGTACGGTGTCATCGAACGGCACGTCCTGTGCGTTGTAGCGCTCGTCGATGAACGCATTGGAGTCAACACTCCATCCGCCGTCGACCTGGATCCCTCTTGTCGTGCTGGTCTTCGTCACCGAGTTCCTTTGAGTCCGTCCTGCTGCCGCGAGCGTCGCGGCACGCGGTGATCCCCACGGCCTGCATTGACGAGCAAACGCCCGATGAGCAGACCACACTGGCGGGGACACCCAGTTGCGCGGGGTGGTGCCCAAGGGCACACCCCTCAAGTCCTCACAGTGACGGCACGGGTTCCAGTTCGACGGCGTGTTCGGCGGCTCGGCGTCCCGAGAACACGCAGTCGGCTATCGACAATCCACTGACGTACGAGTTCGCACAGATTCCGATCGCCGTGCGCCCCGCCGCATAGAGACCCGGAATTGCCTGGCCTTCAGGCGTTTTCACCGCTCCGGTGACCTCGTCGACAATCAGGCCGCCGAGGGTGAACATGGGGCACGGATTGATCAAGCTGCGCTTGATGGATATCGCGATCAGCGAGAACGGTCCCCGCTCGACAGGTTGCACGAATTCGGCGGGCTTTCCCATCGGGTCCGGCAACCCGCCTGCGGCCGCGGCATTGTGGGCCTCGACGGTAGCCCGCAAGCCCACCGGATCGACACCGGCCTTGGCGGCCACTTCCTCCAGCGTGTCCCCGACGACCCGGTCGGTGCGCAGCATGGCTTCCATCTGCAGGCGCTGAAACCAGATGGCCTGCTTGGGAAGTTGCGCTCGCGCCTCGTCGAGCAGACGCCGATCGGCCAGAATCCAGCCGCGGCCGCCGTGGTCTTGAATCATGGCGTGCCCGACGGCCGCGCCGTAGCGGGTCTCGTCGATGAATCGTTGTCCGGCTTGATCGACGACGAGGGCGCCCAGGAACGCGCTCGGTGGGGTGATGAATCGCCAGGCCGATACATTGTCGAGGCGATCGACGGCGGCACCGACATCGGCGGCGAGAGTGATTCCGCTGCCGTCGTCGGCGCTGGTGCCGAGCTGAAGGCCGTCGCGGTACTCCGGTGCATGCTCGGCGATCCATTCGCGATTGGCGATGTAACCGCCCGCGCTGAGGATGACCGCCTGGCGCACATGAATATCGACGGTGCGGGCATACCTGCGCTCCAGACGGTTCAGGAGCTTTTCCATCGCGGCCCGCAGTGGCGGGTAGTAGATGCCCGGTTTGATCGCGAGCTCGGCGTATGCGCGATAGCGGCGCTGAACCCAGGCCGGCGCATCGGCGAGCGTGCTGGCCCGCACGCCGACCACCCGGCCGTCCGAGTTGGTCAACAGCGCGACAGCGCGGGTGTGGAACTGCGTGCGTACCCCCAGGGCCGCGGCTGATTCGGCCAGCGGTTGATAGATCTTCTTGCCCGAGGCTCCCGGTCCTTTGGCCCGGTGACCACGTTGCGCGGGCGGCGTGACCGCCCGGAATCGCCCGGAGTTCTCGCTGCCCGAGTAGTACAGGTAGTACTTGTTGTTCGGGTAGGACGTCTTGTACGGGCACACCGACGCTTCGAACGGCACGCCATGTTCGGTGAGCCAGTCGATCATCGCCGGGCTGGTGTCGACGAAACGGCGAAGTGTTTCGGGACGCACGGCATCGCCGATCTCGGCCTGCAGGTATGCGTACATCGCATCGGCGTTGTCGTCGACACCGGCTTGCTGCTGCACCCAGGTACCACCACCGGCGTAGATGATCCCGCCGGACACCTGAGTGGCGCCGCCGCCGTTGAAGCGGTCGATGGCCAGCACGTCGGCGCCTCTCGACCGTGCTTCCAGGGCGGCACAGACCCCAGCCGCTCCGTATCCGACCACGAGGACATCGACTGTGCGTGCGTCTGGCATGGCTCTCCCTGAAAGTGATCGACGACCGCTCTTAAACTCCTAGTTTGTACTCACAGTACAAACTAGGCGCAAGGACGCTCGTAGACTGCGCTCGTGGCTGAACAGACCGGGCGGACAGTGCCCCCCGCCGTTGCCGAGAAGCTGTACACCGCGACGGACCTCATTGCCGCCCGCGGGCTGGAGAAAACCAAGATCGAGGACATCGCCAAAGCATCAGGCGTCCCGAAGGCAACGCTGTACTACTACTTCAAAGGCAAGGACGACATCCTGGCCTTCCTCTTCCGGGATTCGCTCGATGCACTCGCCCGCGACGTCGCCTCGGCGGCCGACGCCCCCGGGCCGGGCCGAGACCGATTGGCCGCCGTGATCCAGGTCCAGGTTGCGCACACCATGCACCGACCGGGCACTGCCCAGGCACTGGTCGGTGATCTGGGCCGCGCAATCCGACTGCCCGAACTCGCGTCGGCCGTTCAAGAGGCTTTCTACGAACCCATCGCCCGAGTGCTCGAGGCCGGGGCCGCCGATGGCTCACTGCGGAACCTCGCCGACCCGCAGGGCACCGCGATCAGCATCTTCGGCGCCATCATGATGACCGCGATGCTGCACAACGTCATCAACTCCGAGAAGACGCAGGACGAAGTCGCCGACGAGGTCATGCACCTCATCGAGAACGGGCTCGCGCCGTCACGCTGATCGGTTCAGACATGATGGAGCCCATGAGCCACACGCGAACCCAGTCTGCAAACCGGCCGGCAGCCACATCGATGGCCATCGCGATGGTGCTGGGTCTGCTGGCAGCGGCTCTGGTGTGGGGTCCGGGTGCCGGGCGGGCGTACGCGGCGGAAGCGTCACCGGCCGGGGACGCGCTGTCCATCGGCGACCCTGCCGCGCCGGGCCAGATCGACCTCTATCTGGATCCGCTGTGCCCCTACAGCGGGAAGATGGTGCGCGAGCAGGGCACGGAGATCGGCCGGCGCATCGAAGCCGGCAAGCTCCACATCAATCTGCGGCTCGTCAATTTTCTCGAAAAGTACTCGGCCAGCGGCACTTACGACAGCCGGGCGATCTACGCGGCCTTCATCGTCGCCGATCACTCGCAATCGAGCGACGTCACCTGGAAGTTCATCGAGCAGATCTTCGCCGCCGATCAGCAGCCGAAGGAGAAAGGCCAGACCGATCTGAGCAACGATCAGCTCGCCGGCCTGGCCGACCGCGCCGGCGCGCCGCCGTCGGCTCAGGACATGATCAAGCTGGGCCTTCCCATCCCCTTCGACGGACACGCCATCGCCGCCAACAACCTGCCGCTCCTACGGGAACTCCCCGACTCCGGAGTGCCGATGGCGGTCATCGACGGCGAATCGGTCGACGGAAACTCTGATTGGCTCGACCGCCTGCCGCGCTGACTATCGAGGGGTTCCGATCGGCGGCAGCGAGCCGACGGCCTCGAGCTGATCGTGCTGGGCAGCGAGGGTATCGGCGAGGAACGTCCGGGCGATGAGCAGCAGTTCGGCGATCTTCGGATGCGCGAGGGTGTAGTACACCGCGTTGCCGACGCGATGCCCGCTGACCACATGATGGCGTTTGAGGACCGCGAGATGCTGGGACAGCAGAGTCGGTTCGATATCGGTGGCAGCCAGGATCGTGCTGACCGGGGTTGGCTCCTCATTCATGGACAGGATCTCCAGCACCCGGATCCGCGCCGGGTGCGCCAACGCCTTGAACAGGTTGGCCTTGATCTCGTACAACGGCCGCTCGGGGCCATCCAGGACGCTGTCGACCACCACTGCCCCAATGATTGATGGATTGATGAAATTCGCAATCCATCATAGCGACCGTTACCCTTCAGCAATGCCCACCGGCCAAGCCCCACGCACCAAACCGGGCCCGCTGCAGTACATCGGGTACTGCTACGGCAAGCGGCTACCCGACTCGATGCGCGACTGGGTGGCCAACGACCTGGCAGGCCCCGGAGCCACGATCCGGATGATGGTTCGCGTCGCGATCCCCGCTGTCCTCGTCCTGGCGCCGATCTGGTTCATCCCCATGTCGCTCTACCTGCACGCCAGCATGACGGTGCCCATCTTCATCCCGTTCGTGTACTTCTCCCACGCACTGAACAAGGTGTGGCGACGTCACATGCTCGTCAAACACGGCCTGAACCCGGCCCTCATCGACCAGCTGTCACGCAAGAAGAATGCGCACATCCATCAGGCCTATGCCGAACGCTACGGACCGCGCACGGGGCCGAGCAGCAGCGGCGATATCTGACCGCGCACCGCTGCAACCATCACGTCGCTGATCGGTCAGGGCTGGAGGGTGCACAACGTGAGGGCGAAGGCCGGCGCCGCGGCGGTCCCGATGACGATGAGCAACATCGTCAGCGACTGCGGGTGCCACCACATCGAACGCCGGGGCTGCATGAGACGGGCAAGACGGTCGGTCACCGCGGTACCGGCCGCGGCCAGCACGCCGTCGGGGAGGCGGAGCCGGGTGCTCAACGTGACGAGCCCGGCCACCAGCGGCCCACGCCCGTGCCTGCGGGTGGCCGCATCGTCGGCGCACATCTCCAGTAATGCCGGTACAGCCCGCGCCGCCGCCCGCATCAGCGGAAGCCGCGGCAGCGCCACCGCGAGCGTGTTGAGCGTCGCGATGATGTGGTGATGGCGTCCACGGAGGTGTGCCCGCTCGTGGGCCAGAACCGCGGCCAAGGCCGGCGGATCCAGTAAGTCCAGGGCGGCGGTGGTGACGACAATGGCGCGCTGCCGGCCGCCGGATACGCAGTATGCCGTTGGTTGATCAGCTGTGATGGCGACGACGCCATCGTGGTCGGTAGGCGAGCCGATGATCCGGACCGCTTCCGCGTGTCGGCCATTGGCGCGCCGCACCCGGTACAACGCGACGATCACCCGACGCGTGGTGTTGGTCGCCACCGCGGCAGTGACCGCAAGCAGGGCGACAACCAATACCGTCGCCACGGTGGGCGGTAACGTCACCGCGCTGGCGATCCCCAGTGTTTCGACGCAGAACGTCGGTGCGCTGCGAGTGATCAGGCTGTGGGCGGCACCCGCGATCAGGATCACCAACGCCGCCACCCAGGCGAATGATGCGGTTGCGACGACCACCAGCCAGCCCGCCACCGAGAGCCGGGGATGAATGTTGGTCGAGATCGGGCCGGTGAACAGCACCGGCGCCAGCCAGCTCAAAGCCATGGCGTAGCCGAGGAGAAAGGTGACAGCGTTCATCGTGGCTGCCCCTCGGTGAACCGCTTGAGCGCCTGCCGGAGCTTTGTCGAGTCGTCGTCGACGATCTGCTCGAGGAAGAAGTTGAGGATCAGCTCGCTGTCACCGCCGGATTCGAACACGGTGCGCATGAGCTGCGCGGAGTGTTCCTCGCGGCTCATCACCGGCCGATAGCTGTAGGCCAGACCGACCTTCTCCCGCTGCAGCCATCCCTTTCGAAACAGGTTGTCCATCGTCGACATGACCGTGGTGTAGGCGATCTGACGCTTGGCGACGAGCTCATCGTGCACGCTGCGCACTGTGGAGGCCTCCGCACGCGACCAGAGCACTTCCATCACCACAGCTTCGAGATCGCCAAATCCCTTTATTCCCATACCCATTACCGCCCGCCAAGATGCGCCGTCAGCATTTCCCGGCCTCGCACGCCAAACCTATGTAGCGCGATAGTAGCCGCTCGCCTCATTTCGCCACGCTCCCGATCTCGCCGCCACGGGAATCGGCGTCCATAGCGGAAGATTCTGCGACAGGGGTTCGCGAACGGGCACGCCGCCGCCACAACCGAATTGACCGCCACAGGATGAGGACCACCACCACGCCCAGGATCAGCCAGGGATCACTGACGCCCGATGACAGTCGACCCAGCCAAACCTGCAGGTCATACTGTGCGTCGACGGACATCAAGCCGCCGAGATTCGCGGTGCCGTCGGTGAACAGGAACACCCCACCGAGAACGATGAATACCGCCCCGGTGAGCAGCGAGGTGGTGTGGGTCTCCAGCGGGCCCAGACGTACCGGTCGCCCCCGCAGCCAGGTCCGCTTCGACAGGTTGAAGCGGTCCCACAACCAGGCGAGCAGGAACAGCGGCGCGGCCATCCCGAGGGCGTAGACCGCCATCAGCAGGGCCCCGTAGGCCGGGTCGGCCCCCATCGCCGACATGGTCAGGACCGCACCCAGCAGCGGGCCCGCACAGAAGCCGGCCAGTCCGTAGACAGCGCCCAACGCGAGCACCGAGGCGGTGCCGGAGATGTTGATCCGTGCCGTCATCCGTTGCATGGAGGACAGGCTGAACCCCTTGCCCAGCAACGTAATAAGACCGAACCCGATCAACACCAGCCCACCGGCCGTGGTCATTTCACTGCGATAACGCGTGACGACGCTGCCCAGCGCCCCAACGCCGGCGCCCAATGGCACCAGCACCACGCAGAGCCCCACCCAGAACGCGAAGGTGCGGCCGATCAACAGGTGCGCCCGATCGAAGGCGTAGGCGAAGAACGACGGTAGGAGCAGAGCCGAGCAGGGACTGAGCAGGGAGGCCAACCCGCCCAGGAAGGCTCCGAGCAGTCCGACGCCACTCACCGGCCGGCCAACGCCCCGTCGATGGCGCGCACGAAGTCCTCGGTGGGCTGCGCACCGAGCATCGGCACGTCGTTGATCAGGAATGCCGGAGTGCTGGGGACGCCGATCCCGGTGCCCTGCGCCAGATCGGCATTGATGGCGGCGTCGAACGTGTCTCCGCGCATCGCGGTGGCGAATCTGTCGATATCGGGGACACCGGCCTGCCTGGCGAAGCCGATCAATACCTCGTCGGTCAGGTCTGCCTTCGACCGCTCCGGCGCGGCCGCGTAGACGGCCCTGTTGAACTCCCAGAACTTGCCTTGCTCAGCCGCTGCGCGTCCGGCCCGTGCTGCTGACATCGACTGCGGGCCGAAGATCGCGAAGTCACGCCACTCGATGCGGAGCTGGCCCGCATCGACGTAGCGCTTGACGAGTTCCGGCTCGATGTTGCGGCTGAACTTGGCGCAGAACGGACATCGATAGTCGGAGAACACCACCAATGCCACGGGCGCGTCGGGAGAACCCAACGCGAGCGGGTCCCCCGCCTGACGGCGCTCCACCGGAGGGCGGCCCCCGTCGGCGCCGCCGGACGATTCGGCACCGGTTGCCAGGGACGTCGCCGACGGCCCTGCGGCGGGCGCGGCGGAGACCGCGTCATTGTCGGGACGTATCAGCAGGTAGGCGATCAGGGCAGCCGCGATGACAACAAGCCCCCCGATGAAGATCAGGTCCTTGTTGACGCTTTCTCGCCGTCCGGTCACTGCGCACCTCCATGCTAACCTCGCCTACGTAGCTACGCCGTAGCTACGTATTCCGTTCTAGCACACCGCGTCGCCGGGACGCAGGGACAGATGGGAGACGCCGGGATGTCGGTGGGTTCACCCCAAAAGCGGCCAGTACCAATCCTGTCGGCATTCGCGCTGATCCTGGTCGCGACCATCGGCGTGGCTTTCTGGCGGGCCGATGCCCCATTCGGCTACGGCCCCGCCTACACAATGGCCACGTCCAGCGGCCCCGCCGGGGCGCTGTCCCAGCAGACGCCGATGTTCACAAAACTGACGCCCGGCGAGCCTCAGGTGAGCTTCACCACAACGTCGGGCGCCACGCTGGTCGACGGTGGGACATACGGTGTCGGCACGGTCGTCGTGGCCAACTTCGACGGACCGGTTGCCGACCGCGGGGCCGCAGAGAAGCAGCTCTCGGTCAAGACCGTTCCGCCTGTTGAAGGTTCCTGGTATTGGATGAACAACCAGCGTGCCCACTGGCGGCCGCAGAGCTACTACAGCCCGGGCACCGAGGTCGTCGCGATCGCGAACGGCCAGGGCATTGACGGCGCCCCCGGCCAAGGAGGCAGTCGAGTTTCGTTCCGCATCGGAGAATCTCACGTATCCATCGCCGACGACGCCACCAAGCAGATCCGCGTCTACCGCAATGATGAGCTGGTCCGCACGATCCCGACCTCGATGGGCATGGGCGGATCCGAGACCGTTGCCGGCAAGACAATTTCGTTCTGGACCCAGCCGGGCGTCTATACCGTGATGGACAAGGCCAACTCCGTCGTCATGGACTCCTCCACCTACGGGCTGCCCGTCGATTCACGGCTGGGCTACAAGGTGACCGTCAACAATGCGGTTCGACTCACCAACAACGGGATCTATGTCCACCAACTCGACAGCACGGTCTGGGCGCAGGGCAAGACCAACACGTCGCACGGATGCCTGAATGTCAACGCCGACAACGGGCGGTGGTTCTACGAATTCTCACAACCCGGAGATGTGTTCGAAGTGCGCAACACCGGCGGCGAGCCTCTGCCCGTTTGGCAGAACGGCGACTGGGGCGTGCCGTGGGACAAATGGCTCGGCGGCAGCGCTCTACGGTGACGGCCCGTCGGGTCCGCGACCCCTCCGGACCCGATATTCCGCCTGTGACCTGGGCCACTGCTGATCTCACCGCCCGACCATGGCGTTTTGTGAGATCGGCCAATCGCTACCATCGAAGCGCTACTCATCCGAGGGACCAGCCCACACGACCCACAGGACGATTGATTTGAACTCGCCAGAACTCGCCCACTGGAATGCCCAAGAAGCACTCGCGGAGGCGATGATCCCGATCATCGGCACCCTGCACCGGGCGAAGGGCGTGACGGTTCTGCTGCACAGCCGGTCGCTGGTGAACAAATCCGTCATCAGCATCCTGCGGACGCACCGCTTCGCACGACAGGTGGGCGGCGACGAACTGTCGGTCGAAGAGACTTTCCCCTTCCTGCAGGCGCTGGCCGACCTGGACCTGGGCCCGTCGAAGATCGACCTCGGTCTGCTGGTCATGGCCTATCGCGCCAGCGATGCCGGACTGTCCGTGCCCGAGTTCACCGCGCAGGTGCTCAGCGACGTGACCGGTGAAAACAAGATCGAACCGCAAGGGCCGCGGGACGTGGTGCTCTACGGGTTCGGCCGTATCGGCCGGCTCGTCGCACGCCTGCTCATCGAGAAAGCCGGATCCGGCAACGGCCTGAACCTGCGGGCCGTCGTGATCCGCAGCAACGGGGAGGGCGACCTGGCCAAGCGGGCGTCATTGCTGCGCCGCGACTCGGTCCACGGCCAGTTCAACGGCTCGATCAAGGTCGACACCGAGAACAACTGCCTCATCGCCAACGGCAATGTCATCAAGTTCATCCACAGCGATGACCCGTCGAACGTCGATTACACCGAGTACGGCATCGACAACGCGATCCTGATCGACAACACCGGCAAATGGCGTGACCGCGACGGCCTGTCCAAGCACCTGCGCCCCGGGATCGCGAAGGTCTTGCTGACCGCCCCCGGCAAGGGCGACGTGCCGAACATCGTGCACGGGGTCAACCACCGAACGCTCGATCTTGAGCAGCAGATCTTCTCGTGTGCTTCCTGCACCACCAACGCGATCGTTCCGCCGCTCAAGGCGATGGACGACGAGTACGGCATCGCGCGCTGCCACGTGGAGACGGTGCACTCGTTCACCAACGACCAGAATCTGCTGGACAACTACCACAACGCCGACCGTCGCGGCCGGTCCGCGCCGTTCAACCTGGTGCTCACCGAAACCGGTGCCGCCTCCGCGGTCGCGAAGGCGATGCCGGACCTGAAGGCCAAGATCAGCGGGAGCTCGATCCGCGTTCCCACGCCGGATGTCTCGGTGGCGATCCTGAACTTGCAACTGCACCGTGCGACCACCAAGGAAGAGGCCCTGGAGTACCTGCGCCAGGCGTCGCTGTCGGGTCCGTTGAGCCGCAACCTCGACTACACCGCGGCGACCGACGCCGTGTCCAGCGACTTCATCGGCTCACGCGCGGCGTGCATCATCGATGCGAACGCCACGATCGTCGACGACGACAACGTGATCCTCTATGTCTGGTACGACAACGAATTCGGCTACTCGTCTCAGGTCGTGCGCACGGTGCAGTACCTGTCCGGTATCGAATACCAGACGTATCCGCAGATGCGGGCGGGCGCGGAGCAGACGGCCGTGGGCACTCCGTAACAGGCGACGATATCTCGGGATCTCGGTGAAAGCGGTGGTCCGGCAGTGGCATCGGGTGGGCATCCACCCGATGCGTGAAAGGTCTCGATAGGAATCGGACTTACCGCCCGCGCGGTCATTTCATCAACGTGCCGAGAAAACTGGAGCGTCTTCTACAAATGGGGACGCGACCAGTTACAGATCAGGCTCGCCTGCCGATCAACGCCAAGAGCTCAAGAGCTTGAGAGGGGCGGCAGCGATATAGACCGCGATGAGAGCCGAGAATGCCAGCCCTAAGAACGCTGCCGTCATCGCTATGTACATGGCAGTTGCCAGCCGCTCTAAAACACCACTCATGAAGCAACCTCTACAGACGTACTGACACTCTGGCGGTGCGGTCCCGTGATCGGTCATCGCGCACAACGCAGACCTTAGGCCGCTCGCCGGTCGGGTCTGGGTGACGCAATGTAACGGATCCGGTGAACTCGTTGACACTCTGCCAACAGGTCGGATCTGCAATGCCCGCTTCGGTTCATCAGTCTCGGCGTAATCGTCATGTCAGCTCAGCGGCATCGGCATGTCGGAGGTGATGCGATCTCGCTTAGCGTCCAATGCCATGTTCAACGACGGCAGCCAGGGACTCTCGGCACAGGTTTCGACCGGCGGTTTCAATCGCCGACGCTTCCTCGGCGGCGGTGCGGCCGCAGCCGCGGCAGCCGTAGTGGGTCCGGCGCTGCTGGCTGCGTGCGGGTCGGACGCGGGCCCAGGGTCCACACCGGCCACCGTTCCCGCAGATGACGGCACCCCGGCTACCGGTGTTCTGCGGGTGTCCAATTGGCCGCTCTACATCGCCGACGGCTTCGTCGCGGGATTCCAGAAGGCCTCCGGCCTGACCGTCGATTACCGCGAGGACTACAACGACGACGAGGAATGGTTCTCCAAATTCCGCGAACCGCTGTCGCGGCGCCAGTCCATCGGCTGCGATCTGGTGATCCCTTCGGAGACCATCGCCGCGCGCCTGCACCGACTCGGATGGCTCAACGACATCCGGGAGTCGCGCTGGTCCAACAAGAAGAATCTCCAGCCCGGTCTGCTCAACGCGAGTATCGACCCCGGCCGTAAGTTCACCGCGCCGTACATGTCCGGCATGGTCGGGATCGCCTACAACCGGGCCGCGACCGGCCGGGACATCACCAAGATCGACGACTTGTGGGATCCCACATTCAAGGGCAAGGTCAGCATGTTGTCCGATGTCCAGGACGGATTGGGAATGGTCATGCTGTCCCAGGGCAACTCCCCCGAGAATCCCAGTAGTGAATCCGTTCAGAAGGCCGCCGATGTCGTTCGTGAACAGACAGAAAAGGGACAGATCCGGCGGTTCACCGGGAACGACTACGCCAGCGATCTTGCCGCTGGCAACATCGCTGTCGCACAAGCCTATTCGGGCGATATCGTGCAGTTGCAGAAGGACAACCCGGACTTGAAGTTCGTCATCCCGGATTCGGGCGGGACGCTGACCCTGCAGAGCATGGTGATCCCGTATACCGCGGAGAACCAGAAGGCGGCCGAGGCGTGGATCGACTACGTGTACGACAGGCCCAACTACGCGAAACTCGTTGTCTTCACCCGCTATATCCCGGTTCTCACGGACATGACCGACGACCTCAACAAGCTCGACCCCAGCGCCGCCGCCAACCCGCTGATCAACCCGCCGCAATCGACGCTCGACCGCGTGAAGCAGTGGCCCGCGCTCAGCGACGAGCAGACCAAGGAGTTCGCGAGCGCTTACGCGGCGATCACCGGGGGCTGAGATTCAGGGGATGAAGATCGCCTGGATCTGCAGGCCGTGCACCGCGTCCGCATGGGCGACGACCTCGTCGACGCTGCCCCGGTCATGCATGGCGCTGTAGGTCAGCCAGATCGGGACCGGTCCTGTGTCAGGTAATCGCTGTGCCAATGCGTCGACGAGGGCCAGCGTGGCGACCTTGGTCGAGAATCCCAACACCAGGCATGCGGTGGCATGGATCTGTTCGAAGGAGGGAAGACCGTTGACCAGACGGCCATCGTCCAGATCCGACATTTCGACTCTGATCGGCACCAGGTGAGGCCGACCGGTCGGCGGATCAGCGGGCAGTGGACGGCTGGGAATCAGGTCTTGGCGGTGTGAACGGACGGCATCGAACAGATCCATCCGCGAGCCGATGTTCTTCAGCAGCAGCGGCGTGACGCTCAACCGCGGGCGTTCCGCCGGCGAGGCGACCTGCCGTCGGTGGTCGTGGACGAGCGCCGCCGCCGCGGCAGCGGGCACGTCGCCGATATCGCTGTCCCGCAGGATCTCTGGCGTACAGCGCCTTCGGTATTCCATCGGAGACTGGTGGAACCAGTCCACAAATGTCCGGGTGAAGTACTTCACGTCGGAGAAGCCACAGGCCGCGGCGATCTCCAGCATGGTGTCGTCAGTGGTGAGCAGTAGCAACTCGGCTCGCGACACCCGCAGAAATCCGAGCAGATCACTGAAGCTGACCGCCGCGACGTCCTTGACCAGATGCGACACATAGGATTTCGAGTAGTGCAGTGCCGCGGCTGTCAGTTCCAGGACATCGCGCCGGTCCAGATGCTCACGTACGAAACCGAGAATGGTGAGGAACTTTTCACGCTGCCCCGCCCGGGGAGCAGCCTCACGGTTGTAGTAATTCTCCAATGAGTAACCGGTGCACAGCAGACGCACCAATTCTTCGCACACCGCGTCTGTCCGCCCCGCGCCGAGATCCGCGGATTCCATTCCGCCGCTGATGAGGTCGAGCAGCATGCCCCGCATCAACGCCTCTTGACGGCGGTAGCGCGGGAGGTCGAACGACTCGCAGGCGAAGATGATCTGTTGGACAAAGGGATCCACGGACTGGAACTGCTCGAGGTCGATGTGGACGAGTGCGGTGACATTGTCGGCGGATCCGCTGAGGAGATGCGGATCGCCTGCATTGATGACCGCAAAGTCGCCGGGTTCCAGTTCGAACGTCTCGCAGCTGACCTGGACGCGTAGCCCGCCCTGCAGCGCGTAGGCGATTTCGACCACACCGGGGTGCCGGTGCAGGCTGGTACGCCGGATCGAATGCACGCCGGTGCGCACCGCTGTGCCTGCAGCGAAGTTGACGACCGACTCGAACATCACCGTGCCGCCCACGCGGGGCGCCTCCATTGCCCCGGCCAGGTGCCGGGCTTCTCCGGTCAGGACGACCGGAGCGCCCAGCGTAACGCCCGGACAAACCGCTACCAAACGAACTGACCGTTCTCCACCGTCAGCTTGCCGTCACAGAAGGTCAGGTAGATGTTCGAGGCGTCGTAGATGACCATGGGGTCCTCAGTCGGGTCGCGCCGCAGCACCAGCAGATCCGCGAGCTTGCCCGGCTCGACGGTGCCGAGCACGTGCGACATTCCAACGGCCTCCGACCCGGTCTGCGTTGCCGCGGTGATGGCCTCGCTGGTCGTCAGCCCGTGTTGGACCAGGGCACGGAATTCGAGCGCGCTGTATTCGCCGTACTTGGTCAGAGGCTCGTAGACGGTGTCGGAACCCAGCGCGATCTTGACTCCGGCGGCCTTGGCGGTCTGGAAACTCTCGACCGCGCGCTTGCTGTACTCCTCGCCGAACTCCTCGTCGTGGTGGTGGTAATGGTCGCGGTAGAGAAACGCGTCGGGGCGAACCTTGGGCTCGGCGGCCTCGCCGACCGGGATGAAGTCGCGGTACCAGTTCACGATCAACTGCAGCGTGGGCACCAGAATCGTGCCCTGCCTGGCCATCTGGCGGGCGAGTTGTTCATCGATGTCCTCGCCGTGCTCGATGGTGTCGCAGCCGGCGTCGACCGCCATCTGGATCGCCTCGCGGTTCTCGGCGTGGCACAGCACGATCGTGCCCTTCTGGCGGTGTGCCTCCTCAACGGCTGCCCGCATCTCATCCAGGGAGTAGTGCACGTCGGCGTTGCGGTCGTGCGGCCAGTTGTCCCCACCGCTCGCCCAGATCTTGATCGCGTCGGCGCCTTCGCGGAGCAGGAAGCGCACGGCCTTGACTATCTCGTCGTGGCCGTCGGCGACCAGGCCCCACACACCGTTCTCCCGCACGTACTCGGGGGTGAACTGGAACAGGTCGGCGTGGCCGCCGGTGCGGGTCAGACCCGGCCCGCAGGCGATGACCTTGGGGCCCGGGATCTGCTGCTCGAAGAACAACCTCTTGAGGTACAGCCCGTTCCAGGAGATGTCGCGGACGGTGGTGAACCCGCGCTTGAGCAGCTGCTGCGCCTCGTAAACCGAGCGCACCGCCCGCATCAACTTCGGCTCGGCGATCACCCCGAGTTCTTGATCGTCGATCTGCGCGCGGCCGCCGGACAGGTGGACGTGGGCATCGATCAAGCCCGGCATGACGTAGTGGCCGTCGAGGTCCAGTTCGGTGATCTCGTCGCAGCGCCGATACTCCGTCATCGGGACGATCGAGTGGATACGTCTGTCCCGGACGACCACGGCCTGATCCGGAACGGGATCTCCGCCGCGTCCGTCGACGACGGTCACGGACAGCAGAGCAAAGTTGTTCTCGACATTCACGATGTAATGGCCTCCGGTAGTGATGTGCGGTTGTCTTCGGGGTCTTCACCGGTGGCGTCCTCCAGACGGAGCGTGACCGGAGGATTCCGAAACCCCTTGGTGGTGAAGGCGATATATACGACGCCGAGCGCTAACCAGCTCAACCCGAGCAATTTGGCCGAGGAGTCGACGTTGATCCAGAGCAGCAGGCTCACGACGACACCGATGCCCGGCAGGATCAGGAAGCGCAGCAGGTCCGCACCATGCCGCCGCCGATTGCGGACGAAGTAGTGATTGATCACCGAGTAGTTGACGAGGACGAATCCGGTAAGGGCACCGAAGCTCATCAAAGATGCTGCGCCAGTGAGGTTGTCTGCGTAGAACACGGCACTCAGCGCGATCAGCGAGGTCAGCACGATGTTGTTGACGGGCGTGCGGAAGCGTGGGTTGAGCGAACCGAAGAAACGCCGTGGCAGCGCGCCGTCACGGCCCATCCCGTAGAGGATGCGCGACGCGGCAGCCAACCCGGCCATGGCGCAGATGAGGCTGGCGAGGTTGTCGGTCACCAGGAAGACGGTGGACAACGCGTTTCCGCCGACCCTGGTCAGGAGTTCGAAGATCCCGGCGTCCGGGTTCGAGATCTCTGTATTGGCGCTCGGCCAGGCGATCTGGGTGAAGTACGAGATGATGGCGAACCCGATGCCCGCGGCGATCGGGACGATCATGATGGCTCTAGGCACCGTCTTGGCCGGCTCGACGGTCTCTTCCGCCATGGTGGACACGGCATCGAATCCGAGGAACGACACCGCGAGAATGGATGCCGCCAGCAGCACATTGCCCGAGTCGAAGGTCTGCGGGTTGAACAGCGCGGTGGACGAGAACAGCGTCCCGCTGCCGCCGCCGCGCGCCACATAGAAACCGATCAGGCCGATCAGCGCCACCGAGAACAGCACCTGGGCGGCGATGATCACGGTGTTGATCCGCCCGGTGGCTTTGACCCCGACGATGTTCGTCCACGCTCCGAGGGTGGCGGCTGCGACAACCCAGACCGCGACCGGCACGGCGGGCACGAACTCGTTCAGGTAGATGCCGACGAGCAGGTAGCAGATCATCGGCAGCAGCAGATAATCCACCAGCATCACCCAGCCGGTGAAGAACCCGAGCCACGGGTTGACTGCTTTCTGCACGTAGGTATACGCCGAGCCGGCCACCGGGAACGCCTTGACCATGTTGGCGTAGCTGTAGGCGGTGAAACACATGACGACAGTGGTGATTACGTATGCCAGCGCCATCATTCCGCCGGTCAGGCTGGTGATGATGCCGTAGTAGTTGAAGACCACCGTGGGCGCCAGATAGGCCAGTCCGAAGACCACCAGATACCGCAGAGTGAGCACTCGCTTGAGCGTTACGTCGTGCCCCTGCTGGTCTTCGATCGCCATGTCACCTCCGCGTCGGCGAACCTGTTTCCCCGAGTTCAGGCTGGAAATCTATGGGACTTCCATGCCGTCGGGACATGGCTACGACGCTGGATCGACATGACGATTGCGCTCGCTGTCCGTCGCGGGCGCGTCGCCTTCGGAACGCCGACGACGCCCTGGCGGTGGGCCCGCCAGGGCGTCGTCAAGCAGTTACCCAGTCCGGTTTACGGCTCCCGATTCTCAGCTGCTTCGGCACCGACCCGTTCACCGACCGGCACGGTGATCCGGTCCTTGCACTTCGCATACACGGCGGCCCCCAGGATGCCGAGGCTCACCAGTGAGATGACCATGCTCCAGTTGACGAACCACGGCTGCCCGGGCTGCGTGCGCGGCCACAGCACGTTGACGACCTCGAAGGCCAGCCATGCGGCCGCCGCGTAGGTCACCGGGGCACCCCAGCGTCCCAGGGTGAAGACGCCGGGAACCCAGCGCCCGGCGAGCCGGGTCAGGGCGGCGGCGAAGACGGGCACGGCGAAGGCGATGTAGGGACCCATCACGGAGAAGTTGACCAGGACGTTGTACAGATCCGAGCCGGCGAACAGCAGGAAGGTGCCGGCGACCACCGCCGTCAGACCGATCGCAAAGATCGGCATCCGCTCGGGGCCGGCGAGCTTCGACAGCACTGCGGCCCCCGGGAGGGCGCGGTCGCGTGCCATCCCGTAGACGGCACGGGAGACCGCCGACTGGACCGCCAGACAGGCGGACATGAAGCCGATGACGAACATCAGCAGCAGCGGCTTGGCGATCGAGGAACCGAGCTGCGCCGTCAGCGTCGCCGACACCGGGTCACCGCTCTGCTCGGTGAGTACCGCCGACATGTCCGGGATCGCGAGGATGACCGCGACTGCGGAGTACATCACGATGACGCCGACCAGCAGCAGCGCGAAGACAATCGCCTTCGGGACATTGCGCTCCGGATTCTCCACCTCCTCGGCGATCGAACCCGCGGACTCGAAGCCCAGGAACGCCCATCCCACGAAGGCGACCGCGACGAGCATCGTGCTCAGCATGCTGCCGTGATCTCCCGGGAGGCCCTCGAAGAGAACCGAGACCGGGTTGACGCGGTGGAAGAGCAACAGCACGGTGCCCAGCACGACAGAGCCGACGATCTCGCAGATGATGCTCGCGACGATCATGACCTTGAGGACCTGCCGGCCGATCATGTTGGCCGCCGTCGTGAAGCTGATGACGCCGATCGCCACCGCGCTGAGCACCCACCGGTCGGGCGAGCTGACACCGAACACCTCGAGAATGAACCCCGCTGCGGCGTAGGCCATTGTGGAGAGTGTCAGGGTCAGACCCCAGATGTAGGCCCACGCTGCCGTCCAGCCCCAGGTCGTACCTTTGGCGTGCCGTGCCCACTGGTAGACACTGCCCGCGTAGGGGAACCGTGACGCCAACTCACCGAACACCAGCGCGACGAGCAACTGGCCGCACAGCACGATCGGGAAGGCCCAGAAGAATCGGGGGCCGGCGGCGAACAGGCCGAGCGCGAAGATCGCGTACAGGGCCACGATCGGCGAGATGTCGGCGAACGCCAGTGACAGCGCAGCCCGGAAGCTGAAGCCACGGTTGAGGACATCGTGACCGTTCGTGCCGGTCGGGGTGCCCGCACTGTCGGCAATACGCTCCGGGCTGCCAAGTACCACTATTTCCTCCTTGAGGCTGAAGTGGCCCAATCTTGACGAGCGCCAAGACTCCCCAAAAGCCGCATTGAGGCACATCCTGAATCCGCAATTTTGTGCGAATGTCTAACATCGCGCCGAGATGGTGGCCAGACGCCTTGGTAGGGCTGCCGCAGCCGGAGGCCACATTCAGGCGACCTAGATAGTTTGCGAAACGAACGGTTTCGGCGCTCGATCAGCCGCACGGAGCAGATTAGCGAAGACTACCTATACAACCTTTGCTGACAACTGGAGTGCATCCCTGATCCGAGAGTCATGATGGGGCCGAATGATGCGCATCGAACCCTTTAGCAAGGGCGAACGATCCCTTTAGCAACACAATAGAGGCACCCCGTAGCCAGCGCATGAGTGGCCAGGCCACCCTCAAATAATCATTAACGGAGTCGGCACAGCGACAGTGCCCGACCGCGACTGGCGAACCAGCCGCCCGAAACCAACCGGCGGCCGACTCCGCACCCGCCCAGAACGGCGGCAACAAGCAGACCCGCAACTCGGCCGGGTGGCGATCCCCGGTCCCGCAACCGACCTCGAAGCCGGGCCGACCGGAGCAACACGCGGTCCGACACGACGACGACACTCCGGTACCTCCCCGAAACACACGGCGATACCCGACCGACAAAATCAGCTCTACCTGCAGATTCAGTTAAGCCTCCACGCTTCAACCGGATGTTCACACGCGGATTGCTGAATCGTCGACGTCGCACCCGACACGCTGACGGCAACGCCCGACAGAGAGGCGCCACGTGCAATTCATGCAAATTCTCACGCCTGCCGCCCTGGCACATATTTCGTCGCGCATCCGCACGAAGCCCCAGATTCAGCTATTCCGAGTTCCTGGCCGCGACACCGGCCCACGGAGCCAGTGCCAACCGCCGGCAAAGTTCCAACAATTGTTTGCCGAAAGATGGCGATACGCCACGATCGCACATCTGCCGCTACAGATGGTGGGCAAATACGCAGCAAAGGCGAAGAAAGCCGAGAAAACCAAATTCAAAGAATTGGTCGGCTACTTATCTGGCTCTCAGGTACGGTTTGCTCGTCCAAGATCCACACCACCCAAGGGGAAGCCATGGAAGTTGCTGCACGGTCATATCTCACCGCCGGAATCGCGGCGGTCGGAGCGACAGCATTGATTGCTAGTCCGATCGCCCCTACGCCGCCGGACATCACAGTCCGGGCAGACGACCTGTCGGCGGTGTTTTCCGATTACACGCCGACGGCGCTGAGCTCGGCGCTGCTGGGGCTGCCGAGCGCGGCCGCCATCCGTGACGCGATCGGAAACCTCACCCTTGGTGGGCTCGGGGCATTCAACATCGGCTTGGCCGGCGCGGCTGACGTCGCCGGCATCGGCGCGACGGCGTTCTCGGACATTGCGTCATCGATGGCGTTGACGGGACAGACGATGAACACCGCGTTGGTGGCGGGATTCCTCGCCGCCATCGGTTTCGAGATCCCAGCCGGTCAGAATGCCTCGGCAGCGGCGACCACACTGGTCAGCACGGCAGACATCCGCGACGCCATCGGGAACCTGACACTCGGCTTCCTGACGGCGGTCAACGCCGGCCTCGGTGGGCTGGCCGATGTGGCCGACATCGGCGCGGTGGCGTTCTCGGACATCGCCGCCTCCCTGGCGCTGACCGGACAGACCGTCGCGACTGCGCTGACCGCAGGGTTCCTTGCCGCCATCGGTTTCGAGATGCCGGCCGAGGGAGGTGCGGCCACCGCAGCGGCGGCGAGAACCATGGTCAGCACCAACGATCTCCGCGACGCCGTGGGCAACCTGACCATGGGCTTCCTGACGGCGGTCAACGCCACCCTGGGCGGGCTGGCCGATGTGGCCGACATTGGCGCCGTGGCGTTCTCGGACGCCGTGACGTCCCTGGCCGTCACCGGGCAGACGGCCGCCACCGCGCTGACGAATGGGTTCCTGGCCGCCATCGGCTTCCAGCTCCCGCACTCGGCGACAACGGCCGCAGCGGCAATGGTCAGCCCCGGCGGTATCCGTGATGCCGTCGGCAACCTGACGCTGGGTTTCCTCGGTGCCTTCAACGCGGGCCTTGGCGGGCTGGCCGACGTGGCCGACATTGGCGCCGTGGCATTCTCGGACATCGCCGCCTCCCTGGCCCTGACCGGACAGACCGCCGCCACCGCGCTGACTGCCGGGTTCCTGGCCGCCATCGGCTTCCAGGTCCCGACCGAAGAGCAGACCAGCCGACTGGCGGCCGCAGCGATGGTCAGCCCGAGCGGCATCCGCGACGCCGTCGGCAACCTGACGCTGGGTGGTCTGGCGGCGTTCAATGCCGGCCTGGCCGGGCTGGCCGACGTGGCCGACATTGGCGCCGTGGCATTCTCGGACATCGCCGCCTCCCTGGCCCTGACCGGACAGACCGCCGCCACCGCACTGACTGCCGGGTTCCTGAACGCGATCGGCTTCCAACCGCCGGTGTCGCAAGCCACTGCGACAGCCGCAGCCTTGGTCGGCCCGGGCAGCATCCGCGACGCGGTGGGCAACCTGACGCTGGGTGGTCTGGCGGCGTTCAATGCCAGCCTGGCCGGGCTCGCCGACGTCGCCGACATTGGCGCCGTGGCATTCTCGGACATCGCCGCCTCCCTGGCCCTGACCGGACAAACCGCCGCCACCGCACTCACCGCCGGATTCCTGACCGCCATCGGCTTCCAGGTCCCCCAACCGAAAGCACCAGAATCGGTTGGGCCGGCATCACTTCCGCAGGCCAAGACGTTGGTGAATGTTTCGGTGCCGAAGGCTGAGGTCGCCAAGGACGATGTCGTCGATGTCAAGCAGGTAGCCACCGAAGTCGCGGTAGAGAGCACCGGAGCCGTCAAGGAGGTGACTGTCAAGGATGCGGATGGCGCCGTCAAGGTCGTGAACGAAGGGTCCGTCAAGGTCACGGATGGGGGCACCGAGACCACAACGGTCACGGTGAAAGATGACACCGTCAAGGAAGTCAAGGAAACCGAGAGCGGCGGTGGCGCCCAAACACCCGGGTCAGGCACCGACAACAGCAGCAGTACCGGCAGCGGCTCGACTGGCAGTGGCTCAACCGATGCCGGCACCGGCACCGGAGGAGCCACCGGCGGCGACGACGCTACGCCTGCACCCACGAAGCGGGCTGAGCGCAAGCAACTCCGCAACCAGCAGAGCCAGGACCGCAAGACGACCCGCCAGGAGCAGAAGGCCGACCGGGCGGACAACCAGCAATCCACCCGGGCCGAGCGCACCACCGAGCGCAAGGCCCAGGCTGTCGAGCGCAATCAGCAGCGGCAGGCCGACAAGCAGGAAAGGAAGACGCAACGCCAGCAGCACAACGGCTCCGGCAACGGCGGCTCCAATAGCGGTAGCTCCGAATAGGAGATAGACGTACCGGGTAACTCCCCCTAACGCACCCGGTACCGGCCCCGTTTCCAGTGGCGCCCCAACGCAGCCACAGGAAACGGGGCCATTCCGTGTTCGGTCGAAATCTGTACGGCACGAACGAATGTGGTCCGACCGTGAACATCAACGGCGAGCCACACGGGCCTGCCCGCTAGGCCGCTTCGTGCCTGGTCTTGTCCGGCTTGCTGGTGTTAGTGCCGCCGCTCTTTTGGCTAGGACCGTCGGACTTGGTGGATTTGTCCTGTCCGACGCTGCTGCCAGGCTCGCTGGCGCCTCCCGATCTAGTACCGGTTGCGCTGTGGTCCTTCTGACCGGTTTGGTCGCGCTTGACGGTCTTGGCAGGTTTGGCGGTGACGTCCGATTTGGTTGTGCCGTCGGTCTTGGTGCTGGTTGCAGGGCGGCCCTTCTCCCCAGTTCTGTCGTCCTTGACGGTGCTGCCGGGCTTGGCGCCGTCCGGCTTGGTTGCGCTGTCGGACTTGGCAATGCGGGGCTTGGTGGTGGCGTCCGGCTTGGCGCTGTCGTCCTTCTTGGCGTCCTCGGCGCCGTCCGGCTTGGCTGACGCCGGCTTGGCTGGGGCGGCATCGACGTTTTCTCCAGCGGTGCCCGCGTCGGTACGCACTGGCGCTGTCGTGGATGGCTCATCCTTGGGGGCAGCGGATGCCGAGGGGGCCGTGACAGACACCGCCGTCGCCGTTGCGGTTGCTTCCAGTTCCGCGTCCGTGCCCGGCAGCACATGCACCGGGACCGGCTGCAGGAGGGGCGTTTCCGGTTTCGGCGTCGTCTCGCCCTTGACCGAGGGGGCATCGGCCGTAGTGGTGCTCGGATCGGCGACGGGCTTGGGTTCCTTCGCGGCTTTGGGCTCGGTGGTTTTCAGCTCGCTCGTCTTGGGCTCGCTGGTTTTCAACTCGCTCGTTTTGGGTTCGCTCGTCTTGGGCTCGGCCGGTGCGGGCTTCTCGGGCTCCTGCGGTCGCTTGATGCCCAAATCGTTGAGCGCGTCGTTGACGCCCTTCTGGATCGCGGCATCGAGGTCGGCCGCGAGTTTCTTGAGGTCGATGTGGCGAAACAGTTTGGCGCTGGTAGGCACGCCCATGTTCTCGGGCGTGCGGTCGTAACCGAGCTCGATCAAGGTGCGCAGCACCGGCTCGATCAGATGGATCAGTGCAGGGTGAACGCCAAGATCACGCAGAGGCTGCAAGATCGGGAGGTTCTGGGTGCGCACCCGGTAGTAGGTCGTATTCCCTTGGGTGTACGACTCGTAGGTGCTCGGATCGTCGAGATTGACCTGGTCCGGCCCGTAGTAGGGATGCAGCTGGAAGTACCCCATGAAGGCGTTGATGTCGGCCAGCAGGTTCAGCGGGTATTCGGGGAAGTCAGCAATCAGGTCGTACTCGCGGGCCACGTCGATCGTCTTGTATTCGTCGTCGGGGGTCGCGCCGTCGAACATGACGTCGAGGATGGGGACGTACAGACCCGGGAATCGCGCCAGAATTCCGCCGTTGGGCCGGTTCGGATTGGCGAGCAACAGAAATGACAGATCGTCCGGCGACGGCAGACCGGTGGCGCCCTGTGAACGTAGATAGTCGAGATGCCGCTTCTCGCGGGTCGCAATGGTCCCGCTCTGGGAGTAGCCGACCACCACCTTCTTCCCCGGTGTGGTCCGGATGTCGTTGTCCAGGCTGAGCACGCCCAGAGCCACCGACTCACCAAACGTCATGTCGTTTGGACCCGTTGCCGGCCAAAAGTGCTCAGGTGTCTGCACCCACTTGAAGTCCGGGTCGGGCAGATGCAGATAGGCGTCATTCACGGCGTTGCTGAACGACTGGCTGGGAGTTTTCATCCCGGTACCACCCATGATCAGCGCGGTGGTCGCGGTCAGCTGGATCAGCGTCGTTGCGGCCGATGCCACTGTGAGGACAACAGTCCCCACCACGGCGACAAGGGCAATGAGAAGCCCGCGGATTGTGCGCATGTTCGACCCTTCTAGTGCCGGTGTGAACCGTCCGGGGGCTCGATTCCCCGATTTCTGGCCGAAGTCTGCACAAATATAAACACTGCTGTCTATAGTTCGGGAAGAAGTGGTGCTTTCGCCCTGCGGGACGGGAGATATTCAGGGCCGCAACGTTGTTCGAACGAATCAAGTACCGCGATCCACTACTGAAAAACGAAGTGGGGCAGCAATGAAGCGCAGCCACGTGTTGGAGTCGGCGCCGTCAGCCCGTGCGCTGGAGGTGATCGGGTCGCGTTGGACGATCCTGATCGTGCGGGATTTGTTGGCCGGTCCGCGCAGATTCACCGATCTTCAGTCGGCACTGCCAGGCATCGCCCCGAGCATGCTCACCGACAGACTCCGAAACCTTCGGGAATGCGGGGTAATCCGGCAGGTCAGACTTCCGGCGCCGTCCGCCGCGTCGGTGTATGAACTGACGGATCTGGGCCAGGCCTTGCGGCCCGTCGTCGATGAACTCGATGGCTGGGGAATGCTCATGTTAGGGCTCAAACCCGGCAACCGGTTTCGTCTGGCCTGGTTGCTGCAATGCCTGGAAGCGTCCTTTAGGCCGGCGCTGGCGCGGCATCTGTGCGAGACGTACGAGTACCGCATTGGCGAGGATGTGTTCCATATCCGAATTGACGACGGGACCGCCCGCGCGGGCCACGGGCCGGCCCACGATCCTGCCTTCAGCATGGAATCCGATGTCGGCACTTTCCTGGCGCTGGGGGCGTCGGTGACCGTAGTGGAAGAGGCAGTGGCACGCGACCTGGCCCGGCTGACCGGTGACATGCGGGCCGCCGAGCGTGCGGTCGCGCTCCTTGGGCCCAACTTCGATGCAGTGGGCGGCGACTGCGGAATTCTGGGTGCCGTCAGGTCGACCTTCAATAGCGTTGCTGCGCAAGGTATTTACGAGACCTATGAGTTCCGCGTGGGCGAGCAGACGTTCCATGCGCGGGTGTCGGACGGCGCTATCGAGATGCATCTGGGCCTTGCCGAGGACGCTGCGGTGATCCTGGCGACTGACCTGTATTCGCTGCTGGCGCTGGGGGCTGGCCTGCAGCCGGCGCCGCGTGCCGCGGCCGAGGGCTCGGTAATTTTCAGCGGCGACCGCGATGCGCTGAGCCGGATGGCCGCCGTGTTCGGCCTTCCGACGTCGAACTAGCCGGCCAGTTCGGGCAGTACCGTCAAGATCGGTCCCGCGAGATCCATGATCGGGTCGTAGAGGGCGAGAATGGCTGACGGTCCATCCGTCATCAGGCGCGAGGAGACGAGCGCCACGATCGCTCCGACAAATCCCTCGCACACCGCCCGCTGCCGTTCTGTCGATGCGCCGAAGTTCGAGGCAATCAGCTCCGCGATCGCGCGATTGGTGGCGAACCGGCGCGCAGTCAGTACCGGCCCCACGGCATGCGATTCGATCAGAAAGAACCTTGACAACTCGGGGTCGCGCGCCAGCGCGTGCAGATAGGACTTGATCGCACGGCCCACGAGCTCCATGGGTTCCCCCGCTGCGCTGAACTCGTCACCGACCCCGCGGGATACTTCCGTGGCGACATGGTCGTAGGCAGCGATGAAGCACGCCTCCTTGTTGTCGAACATTTCATAGAAGGTGAGTCGGGAAACTTTGGCCCGCTTCAGGATGTCGGCAACTGATGTTGCAGCGTAACCCTTTTCGGCGGCAATCTCGGTGGCAGCCACGAGCAAGCGGCCGCGTTGCGATGTGACCACCTCGTCGCGGGAGAGTTTGTGGAGCCCGCGCGGCAGCGGTTCGTGCTCACGCTGCGGAGTTCGGCGCTTCACGCATTGATGGTATCGCCGGCAGCCATCCCAGCCGCACTCGCCACAGGATCCGAACTCCGAGATCCGGTACTCCTCGCCAAGACTTCACAACCGCGGGATCATCGATCGGGTAGGCCCAAATACACCGTCCGACGCCGTGTGGCAGGGTGCACCCGGCGGCGAGGAAGCGGAGGTCGACTGCAGTGCAGGAAGGCGACGAAGGGTCAGATCGGCCGGTGACGATCGTCAGCGCGTGCCTGAGTGGAATCCCTTGCCGATACGACGGGCGGGCTCGGCCCGACAGAGACGTGATCGATGCCGTTTCCGCTGGGGAGGCGTTGCCGCTCTGCGCCGAAGTGCTCGGCGGACTTCCCACCCCGCGGCCTGCAGCGGAGATCGTCGGCGGCGACGGCCATGACGTGCTCGACGGGCGTGCGCGGGTGGTCTCTGTGCACGGGGACGATCTCACCGACGCTTTCATCGCCGGGGCCAAGGCAGTTGCCGACACCGCCATCGAAAAGGGTGCGCGGCGCGCCATCCTGCAAGCACGCAGCCCGTCATGTGGTTGCGGATCGATCTACGACGGAACGCATTCCGGCGCCCTCCAGCCTGGCGATGGCGTCGTTGCGGCCGAACTACGCCGCTGCGGCATCCACGTTGAAGAACGGTCGGGTGACAACACCGTCGAGACCCCGGTGGTTTCGCCGCCGCTCAACAGCTCCAACTGCGATTCCTGATCATCACCCGATGCATCACAGCCTCGCCAGGAAACGCTTCACATCAAGGCTCAGCGTTCTCACAGCCACCCACTGCCAGCCTGAGGTATACCGATTGCCGCTCCACATGAGCGGCCGAAACCTCCGTGAAAGGTGTTGATGGACGTGACTGCCCGACGAGAAGCGGTAAACCTGATCATCGGTGCGTTGATGCTGGTAGCAGCGGCGGTGACGGTCACAGAGGCCCAAGAACGGGCACCACACGCACCCGCGGCATCGGTCGGCGAGCACCAGAATCCCGCCGACACTGTCGAGGTAGTGCTGCCCGGCAACTGATGGGCGGCCCGGTGACCTGTGACAGGCTGACCAGGTGAGAGTGCTGTTGATCGAAGACGAGCCAAGCCTGGCCGAAACGATCACCGCCGGCCTGCGCGCGGAAGGGTTCGTCGTGGTTGCCGTCGCCGACGGTGTCGAGGGCTTGTGGCAGGCCACCCACGAGCAGTTCGACGTGATTGTGCTCGACATCATGCTGCCCGGCCTCAATGGTTACGAGGTGCTGCGCAAGATGCGCGCGGAGCGCACGTGGACCCCCGTGCTGATGCTGACCGCCAAGGACGGCGATTACGACCAGACCGATGCCTTCGACCTGGGCGCCGATGACTACCTGACCAAACCCTTCTCGTTCATCGTGCTCACCGCCCGCTTACGAGCCCTGATCCGCCGGGGCGCCCCGCAACGCCCGGTGGTGCTGACCGCCGGGGAGATCTCACTCGATCCGGCACGCCGTGTCGTGCACCGGGCTGGAGAGCCGGTGTCACTGACCCCGCGAGAATTCGCTCTGCTGGCATATCTGTTGCGCCACAAGGACACTGTGCTCACCAAAACCGACATCCTGCACAACGTGTGGGACAGCCACTACGACGGCCCCGACAACGTGGTGGAGGTGTATATCGGCTATCTGCGGCGCAAGGTCGGCGCGCACACGATCACCACCCTGCGTGGCGCGGGCTACCGGCTGGAATCTGGCGAATTCGCCAACGGCAACTGAACCGTCACTACTGTTCCCCCGATGGCCTCGCGGTCACTGATGGTCACGCTGCCATCGTGTGCGGCCACAATCTCGGCGACGATCGCCAATCCCAGGCCGGTGCCGCCGCCGCGGCGGGAACGGTCGGAATCCAATCGGATAAATCGCTCAAAGACCTTGTCGCGCTGGGCGGCCGGGATTCCCGGCCCATCATCGATCACCTGCACCACCGCGTTGTTCCCTTCGGCACGGACTACGACGGTCACTTCGGTGGCGGCGTGGCGCGCGGCATTGTCGGCGAGGTTGCGCAGCACCCGCACAAAGCCGTCGGGATCGACGCTGGCCTTCACCGCCGACAGCTGAGCCGTAATCCGCAGTGTGGTTTCGCGTTTGAGTCGCGCCACCTCGGCGGTGGCCAGATCGTCGAGGTCAACCTCGACGCGGCGTAGCGGTAGCCCGTGCTCATCGGCGCGGGCCAGCAGCAGCAGGTTCTCGACCAACGACTGCATCCGGCGTGCCTCGGGCAGCAGCGCTGTGGTGAGCAAGGTTCTGTCCAAGGCATCGGGATGCGTGGCCCCGATCTCCAAGGCGGACACCACCGTGGCCAAGGGACTGCGCAATTCGTGGGAGGCGTCCCCGACAAATCTGCGTTGCGCGGCATTGCCGGCCTCGATGCGGGACAACATTTCATTCATCGTCACCGCCAAAGCCGAAATCTCATCCGATCTACCCGAGACCGGCACCCGCTCAGCGAGATCGGACGCACTGATCTCAGACACCCGCGACCGGATGGCCTCCACCGACCGCAGCGACCGGCGCACCAACAGATAGGTGACGATCGCGGCGACCGCAGCGACGATCGGGGCGGTGATCGCGAGCATCCGCGCGACAGTGGACATCATCAGTTCGATCGGCTCGATGCCCCCGCCCACCAATACCGTGTACGGGCCACCTTCGCGGGAGGTGGCCGGGACAGTGCTGACTCGCACATCGTCATCATCAGTTGCCAAGATCCCGACGCGGGAATCATTGCCTTGCAAGGGAATCAACGGCGTCTTAGGCGCTGCATCCGACCGGCGCACCACAGTTCCGGTGGTGTCGACGATCTGCACGGCCACGATCCGGTGATCGGTGTCCATCAGCACCGACTCCACTTCATCAGGCGGTTCTTTTCGCAGCACATCGGCCACCGCCTGCGCGCGTGCGACGGCGGCGTTATCGACATCGGCGCACATAAATCGGTAGAGCAATACCGCCGAGACCGACCCCACGACCACCAGACCGGCCAACACCACGATCGCCGCCACCGCCCCCGATCGCACTGCGATTCCACCGAACCAGCCGCGCCATCGTCTCAGCATCGCCAGCAGTGCCCGACGGTCAGTCGCCTCCGACCCTGTATCCATAGCCTCACCAATTGTCAGAGTAGATTGCCCGCCGTCGTTGCCCGACTGGCAGCAACGGCCCAGGCCGGAGCCCCACGAACAAATTACGCCGACACGTGCCGGTAGCTGCCTGCCTCAACTCCCGACCACATGGGGATAGTTCTCGTCACGCTCAGCTCAAAGATGCCAGTAGGGCGTCAAGCGATTGCTTCTCAGTCGCGGGATCGGGTTGGGCCGCTCGCAAAGCGGTGAGAACACCGTCGATCTGGCCGTCCAGTCCCGTCCAGGTGTCAACATCCATCGGCTGCAGGGCGCCTTGACGTTCGTCCCAAGCGGTTTCGAGATCCTTGATCCGTACGGTCGCGCCGGTCTGATCTCCAGCCCGCAGCTTCGTCAGCGTGTCCTCAGCGATGGTGCGAAATGTTGCGATGTCCGCCGCCGGGAAATGCGCAGTGACCTGTTCGGGCGACAGTGCCGCGACCGACGTGGAGGCATTCGCGTCCTCTTCGCCGGCAGCGGCCGTTTGGTGCGGCTGCCCGGCCGCCCAGACGAGAAGCGCGCCGGTGACCGCGGCCACCACCCCGAAGTAGCCGAGCATCGCGTGCTCACGGGCCGGACGTGAGACTGTCGGGGGCTTCAATCCTGTCTGCGCAGTCGCCGCGATGACATCGACCCTGCTGCGCGTCAGATACAGCACAGTAGCGGCGATCGCTGCCAGAAAAATCACGCTGGTTAGCGCAGTACCCAGACCGAGGCCGTGTTCGGTTGCCGGAGTGGCGAACCAGTCGCCCAAATTGGCGCCCAGCGGCCGGGTCAAAATGTAGGCGAGCCAGAAGGACAGCACGCTGTTTGCACCGCACCGCCAGCCGACGAGGACGGCACCGATCAAGGCGGCAGGCAACAGTACCGAGACGCCAGGTCCCCAGCCGGTCAGCTGCAGTACCCAATCGCCGACCGCCGTGCCCAGCGCGAAGGTAACGAGGACCGCAAGCCAATAGAACAATTCGCGAGGCGTGGTGACAATGCTGTGGATCGACAGGGTCCGTTCCCGCGCGAACCACACCGCGAAGACCACGGCGAGCGCGGCTGCGACGACGCTCGCACTCACCGCGAGCGGCACTGCGAAGGTGTCGGTGAGGATGTCGGTGTAGAGCGTGCCTGCGACGCTGAGCACCACGACCGTCAGCCAATAGACAAAGGGCACATACCGTTCGAGCCGCAGCTGCCAAATCAGGACAGCGGCAAGCACGACCGTGAAAATCAGCGCAGTGGCGATCAATCCGACGCCCAGCGACATATTGATCCAGTCGGCGAAGCTCTCACCAACGGTGGTGCAGAGAATCTTGATCACCCAGAACCACACGGTGATTTCGGGGACCTTACTCACCATTACACGCGTGGCCCTGCCGCTCCCATTTCTCGTCGTCTCCGTCACGACCGGCAACGTACCGACCGCTAGCTGAACGCTCGCTGAGGAGCAAATGTCCAGAGTTGAGGATCGAACTCGCGGGATGGTGTCGACTTCGACGGGACGTGACGGGCGACCCGGCTGATCGGCACGATCACGCGCTGACTACTCATGCTGCGGGGCGCCGCGTTGCTCAGCCATCGCCAACAACCTCAAATGGAGTGCAGACAAGGCTGTGTGCAACTCGTCCTTCACGACAGCGTCGCTGACATTCCGCTCGGCGGCTATGTGCCCGGTCATCCGCCCCCTGTAATACGCCTCTCGAATCACCGCACGATGCGACGGGGACATCTGCTTCATGGCTTCGCTGACGAGGGTGCGATCGAACGCCGTTCCCATCCGGTCGGCTCGGGACGCATCGTTGCGCCTCTGTTGGCCACTCTCACCGCCGGTGGTCATGACGGCCTACGGCCTTCACGGTGTTGCGCCAAGCGGTGTCGCCGGCTCGGGTCCGGTGTCCGAATGACGGCCGGCGTGCAGACCGATCAACACATCCTCGTCACCGGCCGTGGCCTGAATCTCCAGCAGATAGTTGAGGATGAAATGGTGCGATGTCGCCAGGTGCTCCCGGGTTAGCCGGGCGGCCAAGGCGGCGTCACCCTTCTCGACTGCGGCGAGAATTTCCAGGTGTTCGGATGTCAGGTGTTCGGTCTTACCCAGGACCTCAAGGTGGACGTACATATAGCGATCACCGAGACGTCTCAACTGCTCGACAAGCTCAATCATCCGTGGACGGCCCGCACGTCGATAGACCGCGGCGTGAAACTCGGTATTGGCAGCCAGCCACGTCCGCGTATCCGAGTGCTCTTCCATGATCTTCAATTGCTTGCGCATCGTAAGTAAGTCGGCGCGACCGACATTCGATACGGCGAGATGAGTGGCAAGCGGCTCGATCGCCTCCCGCAACTCGTAGATTTCCTGCAGTTCTGCGACCGACAGCCCGGTCACCACCGCACTCGCGTTTGACGACGGCTGTACGAGCCCCTCGCCGGCGAGGGTTTGGAGCGCATCACGCACCGGAATGCGGCTTACCCCGAACTGTTCGGCGATGCTCTGCTGGGAAAGTCTCGTGCCCGGGCAGATGTCACCCTGCAGAATCTCCGACCGCAGCCGTGCAGCCACCCGTCCGGCGGCATTCTGGTATGCCATCTTCTCTCCTTGTATACAGACCAGATTCCACATATACACCGGGACCCTGGGTACGGGCTGAACCGCGCCTGACCGGCGGCGCGCGAGGAGCATTCGGGACCATCGAGAATGACAACCCACGGCGAGTCGCTCGCCTTCTAGAACTCCGCCGGCAATAGCACCCTTACCTGCGGGTTCAGCGGGCTCCATATGATCTGGCAGCGGATTTCTCCATTTGAAACCGGCAAAACTGAAACCGTGCGGTTGTCCAACAGCTCACTCCACTCACCCGTCGCGTACAGCTGCGATCGAGCTACGAAGCGCCGGTGAGGACCGATGCGACGAAATCTGCTTTGGCCGTCGAGTAGGCCTCGCGATCGTCGGAATGTTCGGATGCGAGAGCCCGTTTCAGCGCCGCATACTGCGCGACCAGGACCGGGTTTGCGCGTAGCGCGTCGCGGAAGATGAGCTGCTGGCGCCAGCGCGGACTGTCGGGCGTCATGACGTGCAGGTGGGCACTGCGCCTGCCTCCCGTGACTTTGACAAAGAATCGTCGCCAGGGGCGCCGGTCCAGGTCGGGATCCACGTAGTGCCAGCCATGCGGTTGCAGCGCTGCGACCAGCTGTTGCGGATCCACCAGGTCAGCTACGAGCGCTTGCAAGTCAATGATTGGCTTGGCAGCGAGACCGGGTATCGACGTGGAGCCGACATGCTCGACCCGGGCGATCAGCCACGGTGCCAATAGCACTTCCAGTTGGCCGCGATCCTGCTCGCCGCGCAGTGCCCACGCAGGATCGGCATCGGCGAGATAGACCGGTTCGGTGGCCCAAGCCGGCGGACCGCTCTCACTGGCCGACAATTCCTTCTCCTCTGATCGAGGGGCACCGCTCGACGCAGGCATCGACTCCCCTAGAACCGTCGGCATCTCTTGCTGGTCCAGGTCCCCAGCGCCCCGTGTCCCAACTCACCGGCAGACCTGCAAGGCTCTCGCATGGCCCGAATGTTGTGTCTGCGCGGTCAATCGGTAGTTCATTCGAAGAATGTGAGTATCTCGCGCAGGAACATGTCGGGGGCAGTATCCATCGCAAAATGCGCCTGACCGTTCAGGACCACTTCCCTGACGTCCGGCAGTACTGTGTGCAGGCGTTCAGTGCCGAGTTTTAATGGCTGCGGACTGTCGCTACCGACGAGCAGCAGCACCGGTGCGGCAACGCTCGCGAATCTGTCGAAGTCTGGTTGGTAGATCCCGGATATCGCCTGCATCTCACGCGGAATCGTGTGCGCAGCGTCGACTCGCCTGCGCCAAGCGGGAAGATCTCGCAATGTCGCTAAATCGCTTGCCCGCGTGCCGGTTTGGGTGAACATTGCGGCTACCAATCCGTCTCGATCGCCAGCATCGAGCAACGCGCTGAGGTGTTCGACGAAACCCGCCGGATAGAAGTCGACACCGACGGGCAGCGGCGGCTCATATAGCGCGAGGCGTCGAACATGCGGCGTCCTCAGGGCCGCCTCCAACGTGCACAACGCGCCGTATGAGTGGGCGAGGACGTCGACGGGGCTACCGATCGCGTTGATGACAGCTGCGATGTCGTCGAATTCAGTTTCGATGTCGTACATGCCGATGCCGTCGCTGCTCGCACCTCGCCCCCGGCGATCCATCGCGTAGGTGGTAAAGCGCTCATTGAGCCGGCCAAGAATGTGCGTCCACCGTGAATGATCGCCGCCCCCGCCGTGCACGAGCAGTAGAGGTGGCCCTTGCCCTGCGGTATGACAACCAATCGTCACACCGTCTTCGGTGATGACTGTTTCGATCGAGCTCACTAGGCCACCCTTTCCCGCTCAAAGCCGCTCGACGACGCTTCGCGACTGTCGCTGCCGAACTGCCCTAACCAGCAATCTATCGAAGATTGATTAGCCTATCTCAGTAAGTCATCGAGGCGCCACCAACCCCGAGGGCAAACAGGCAAGCGAGCGAAGCATCCACGCTCGCTGGAATTCGAGCCACCCGCGCAATCGACGATCGCCCACCGACTCTTACCGGCCCAAGGGACCCCCTCGCCAGCCCCCTCGCCTATCTCAGTGCCCACCGAATCCGGATGCCAGGCGTGCGCGGCAAAACCGATTGGGCTGCAACACAATCGCCACATTCATCCACCAAGAACACCAACGGCCCGCAGCGGCCTGAGTACCCCTATCTTGCTAGGCCCGTCGCCGGATCCGGATCCGGCGGACGCTAGGGCGATTCCAACTCAGCCGTGACGTCGCCACGATCGAATGGGTCTTTCGAGTGATCGAAAGTGTCGCGGCATTGGCCGTAGAGTGTGACACGCGCGTGAGCGTCCAATGGCACGACGTACATCAACTCCACCTCCGCCTTCACGTCGTTCTTCGTCAAAGTCGCGGTGCTGTGCGAGTGAAAGTCCGGGTCGCCCTGCCACCCGTGCTGCTTCAGCGCGGAAATTACCGTTGCCGGATCCACCGGTGCGGACCGGTCGGCCCCCGGCATCCAGAACACCAACACGAGCTTGCCCCTAAACGGGCCCTTGTTGTTGTCCGTGCAGGATTCGTAGGTGAACGTCGTCCTCACCAGATTGCCCTGCAACCCCAAATCCTGGACCAACCCCTTGCCGACGTCCATCACCTGCGCGCGGGACTGTTGCGGCGACATCGGATCTCTCACCACTGTCCCGCACCCGACCATCACAGCGGCCAGCATCAATAGTCCGACCACCCCGATCACGCGTCGCCAGCAAGTAGGCGCGGCGGCAGCCACCGACTTCTCGTCGGCAGAAACGTTTCGCAGCACAGGCGGATTCACGCGCAGGGTGGTTGCCATCCTTCGACCATAAGGTCACCATCGGCGCTGTTCAGACACCAATTTCACGATGGCGGCGCTCTCGGCCTTCAATGACGGCTCACGCAATTTGGCCCGCTTGATGTCGGATTCGCTTGGCCCTTGGGTCTCTGTTTCGCCAAATATCCATGCGTTCAGGCGTCGACGCCGACGGTCAGCTGATCGATATCTCTTCGAAGGCCCCGATGTCGGTGTGTGATCAGTGAGCAGAGGCCGCGGCGTCGGATCCGCGAATCATCGGCGACCGCATCGCCGCGTTATGCGGGCCCGCGGTCGAGAAAGCCACCCGACACGAGGCAAGCTCAAACGCGATTCCACATACCCGTGGATAGATTCGCGACATGAATCGATTGACCATCACAGCGGGCGCGGCCTGGCTGCTACTTTCGCTCGTCGGGTGCGCAGGTACCTCCACGACACCTCCTGCCGAAAATCCCTCGGCGCCAGCCACTCCGGAGATCCACACTCAGAAGGCTGACGATCCGATCCAGGAACTCACCTCAGAGGGATCGCACTGCTTTGGGACCGGAGTGGAAGCTGTTGCCGCTCGCCTACGCGCCGCTGACGCGGTTGAACGCGACAACGTCCAGAAGCAGCACGACCTCGACACCAAGGGTGTGTTGATGCCGTACGGGTACCCGTTCAATGTCACTGATGTTCAACATAATCCGAACATGACGTGCTACCTCGTGCAAAGTAGGGGCCTTCATTAAAACTGCTCCACGCTGAAGCCAGTGTCGGGATCACCGGCGAGGATCGGGATCGCTCTAGATCGCGTCAAGATCCCCTTCTGGGCGTTGCGACAGCTCCTCTCGCCCATCGTCAGATGTCGATGTACTCCGAGTCGGTTTCGTTCATTTTCTGGTGCGTGCTGTTGCGGGGTGCTCCCAAGCGCCCGCGCACCCCGATTGCCTTGCCCAAACCGAATGGGGCCAGGTTGCCGTAACGGGTTTCGATGCCATCGGCGGGCACCCGATAGGTTTCGTGCCAAATGCCGATGTCACCGGTACCGGCTGCGTCACGGCTGAATGCCGCCCAGGCCGGCGCATGGGCAAGTGCGGGATCCTTGGCGAACCGGCCCAGATCTTCGACGCTGCGCCAGTATTGGACAACGATGACGTCGCGGCCTGACCGGTACGTCTTGGCGTGGAGGAGACCAAGCTCAGGATTCTTCGCTAGCTGGATCAGCATCCTGGGCATCGCAACGAAGGTGGGGAACCAGCTACGGACCTTGCGCCAGCGGTGCACCCGCGCTCCTATCAGGAACACCACCACCTCGTCGTCGCCTACGTCCGCGACACTCGCGCCCGCCAGCACACCCTTGGGAACACGGTGCAGGGCGTCGCGAAACGCGCGCGGAATTGAGGTTTGAGTCATCGCATCTCCTAGACTAGATAGCGGAAGTATCCAGTTAGAGATAGTGAAACTATCCACTGGCTGCTGTCAACCCTGCGGAAAGGTGCCGAGTGCGGATCTCTGAACTCGCCGAGCGGTCCGGCGTATCCGTAGCGACGATCAAGTACTACCTGCGTGAAGGCCTGCTGCCACCCGGAAACAAGGTAAGCGAACGGCGTGCGGAGTATGCCGACCACCACGTGGCCCGACTGCGGCTGCTGCGTGCGCTGCGCGAGATCGGCGCAGTCTCGGTGGCAGACCTGAAAGAAATCGTCGATGCGGCGCAGGACGAATCGCTGTCAATGCATCAGGTCTTCGGTGCAGCCTATGACGCACTGGCGCGCCCAACAGATGCCCTGACCGGACAGGCGCGCGTACTCGCCGACGAGGTGGTCCAGCAGGCCGGTTGGACACATGCGCGCCCGGATTCTCCCGCCCTCGGTCAGCTTGCCGTTCTCCTCGGGGTGCTTAGCGATTTCGATTGGCCGCTCGACTTACCCAACGCGGCAACATATCTCGGTCTCATCGACGCACTCGCGGCATACGAGGTCAGCCGGCTGGGCGATGCAGACCCGGCCGAGGACCGCGATGCTGTTGCGCAGCGAATGGTGGTAGGCGAGCTGGTGTTTGGCCAGTTGCTTCTTTGCCTGCGGCGGCTTGGACACGAACATCACAGTGCCCTCAGATTCGGTGGCAACCATCCCGCCGATACGGAAACCGCGATCTGAATACGGAGCGACCACATCAACCTGTAAACAAGGTCGCGCGGGGCCACCTCCCCACTCGGTGAGCCAACGGCGCCGTGGTGGTGGTTGTCGGTTGCCATTCTGCATGGCGATGCCCTTCTATCGCGCCGAATCGGCGATGATGCGTGCGAGGGTTCGTCGGCCTATCAGACTGAAAACCGGATTGCTGTCGGCGTAGTACCAGACGGCACCCATCGCCTGCTGAAACGCCCATGCCTTTCCGCGCTCCCACTCCTCGTCGCCAGCGCCGAGACACTCACGCATCACCTGACGCGGCCCGACCTCCAGAAGATGCCAAGCGCTCACCAGATCCAACGCGGGGTCTGCTGGGGCGAGGCCGCCAACGTCAAGGACCCCAGTGAGCCGCCCGTTGCGCACGAGGAGATTGCCAGGCAGCAGATCGCCATGATTCATCACGTCGGGACTGTCGCCACGTGGCAAGCCCCTCAGCGCTTCCCAGATGTGGTTCAGAGCAACGACATCCAACAAGCCCTCACTTCTGGTGAGACACTCCCGGACCCACTCATCATGGTCCGCTAGAACACCACCACGCCCGTTCCCGCTGTGGCGACGCCCGCGAGTGTCGATGCGGCGCACACCAGTGATGAATTCGGCCAAATCTGTTGCAAGACCCTCCGACTCACTTGGATCGTCGTCTATCGCTACAGTGCCATCAAGCCACGTCTGGACCGACCACGGCATCGGGTAGTCCCTACCGGGCTCACCGATTGCGACGTGCTCAGGAGTGGCGAACCGAGTGTGGTCGGCCAATTCGCGGGCCGCCTCAGCCTCAGCCCGCAATTCAGACCCTACTGACTCGACATCGTCGGGCACGAGGCGAAATCGAGCTGCCAGCCCATCACCAAGCCGGAAGATCTCGTGCACTGTGCCGGTAGCGGCCACTCTCTGCAACGGAAAGTCACGCCAATTCGGGAACTGCTCGTCAATCAACGCACGCACCGTCGAGGTTGAGACCACCAACTGACCAACGTGCATGCCCACCACGGCAGCCTCGCAGGCGCCGAACTCGCCAGGCAAACGAATATCTGCGGTGTTCGTGGACCTGCAATCACACCAGGCTCAATCCCGCAGATGCACGTCGATTTAGCGCTATCGCCGTCTCGATTTCGGACCCGCCATCGCCTATTTCTTCCCCTAGCCTTTTGGATATGGACGTTCGCAGGGCCGTCGTCGCAGCCGCGGGGCTGGGGACGCGCATGTATCCCGTCACCAAGACAATCGACAAGGCGATGCTTCCTATCGGTACACGCCCGGCAATCGACCTAATAGTCGACGAGTGCCAAGCTGCGGGTGTCGACCAGATCGCGGTGGTCGTGCGGGCTGGTACGTCACAGGTGCAGGACTACTTCACACCAGATCCGGACTTGGAAGCGCTGCTGGCTCGACATTCCTGGCAATCGAAGGGCGAGGTGCTCAACGACATCGGCCGCGGAATCGACTTTCAGTTCTTCTATCAACGGCTTGACGTCGATGATTATGGAACAGCCGTTCCGTTGCTGCTCGTCGAGGACTTCGTCGGTGACGAGCCTTTCTACTACATCTCCGGCGACGACATCCTCATCGACACCCCACCCACCTCCACGTTGCACAACCTCGCCGACCAGGTAAACGTCGGAGGCAGCGGCCTCATCGCCCGCGCATGTGACCGGGCAGAGGCGGGACGCTACGGAGTCCTCGCCGTAGCCCGACGGGACGGCCAGCTGCATCTGACCGGCCTTCAGGAGAAGGAGGTGCCATCCGATCCGACCCGAGATCCTCTCGTCAACATCAGCCGCTACCTCCTGCAGCCGACGATTATCGATCTCGTGCGTGCCGTGCCCGTGGACCCACGCAGTGGGGAGCGCCGCATCACCGATGCGCTATTGCGGCTGGTGGACGCCGATGTGCCGCCGCTCGTATACGTGACCGACGGTCAGTACTTCGATATCGGCGACCGCCGAGGTCTGCTGGCCGCGAACAACTTCGTGGCCTCCAGGGACCTTCCCTAAACCGCCACGAACACCGTTGGGTGACTCGGTTTATCCGGGGGCACATCTGTGTGTAGGGGCGTACTGGGCGTGGATTATGTTGTGCGAGTTGCGGTCAGGACTTCCAAAGCGACTGCTTCGGTCAAGTGACCGCTGGGTTCGATCGCGAGCAGGGCGTCGGTGACGGTGTCCTCGAACTCGGTCTGTCGGTCAGCAAGTAGTCGGCGTAGTGGCACTGATGTTGAGTAGAGGTAGCCGATGGCTTGTTTGATGGTCCAGTGCCGCGTGAATTCGTAGACCCGCCGATTCACCTGTTGGAACGCTGAATTCGCCAATACTTGCTCATGTGTATGGCCGGTGTTGGTCGCCGGCGGTGGGCCGTGTTGGTAATCCGGCGGCAGGAATCGACGTTGAACCTCCTGGATGGCCCGCTGCCATGGTGTGGTCGGCAGCAAGAGGTTGCTGTCGTTGGCGATGACCAGGCTGCCGTCATCGTCGACCATGCCGTCAAGAGCCGCCAGGACGTGTTCGCGGTCCATCCAGTGAAATGAACGCCCCATGGTGACCAGCGTGAAGTGCCCGAGATTGCCCGGGAGGTCTGCTGCATTACCGTGGATCCAGCTCACGTTGGTGACAGCCGCTTCCTGTGCTTGCCGGGAGGCTTCGGCGAGCATGTCGGGTTCGTGGTCCATCCCTACCGCCTCGACGACGTGCGCGGCGAGCGGGAGCGTCAGTTGACCGGTGCCGCAACCTAGATCGAGCAGACGGCCGGTGCCATCGAGACTCAGACCCTGGACGAGATCATCGAGGAAGGCTGCAGGATAGCCCGGCCGATACCGCGCATAATGCCAGGCAGTCCCGGCGAACAGGCCACCGTCTGAGCTGCCAGGCGGATCGGTCGCGTTCATACTGCTCCCCCTTCTGGACCACCCGCCCGCAGCTTTCGGCGACAGCCTGACGCACCATCGCAAGTGGTCCAGTTGTCCCAACATTACTGGTACGCCGCACTCCACGACTTCGAGTCGGTTGTTGGTTTGCAGGTTGCGGTTTGGCAGCAAAAGCTCGGGTCCGGAAAGCTGCCAAACCCCACGGCACCTGCAGGCTTGCCGAAGGCGCCGACATCACCGGAAAAACCATCGCTCGCATAGTGGATGTGATCACCACCGGCGGTGCCGCAGGGACGCAGCTCGGACCCTACGCAGCGGACAGATCAATCGCTGGTCGTGCGTGTTGGTCCCCGACGCACGTCGAGCATCGGGTTTGACTGGTCTGCATGGGGGATTCGCAGCTAGATGTAGGAATTGACCGTCGAAGGTTTCTGACCGCGGCGCTGGTCGTCTCCGCCACCGCCACAGCATGCGCACACCCGGCGGCCGACACGGCCGCCCCTGCCGCGGTTCGCACTGGAGCGGCGGAACCGCATTACTCTTCACTTCTCGACACCGCGACGGCGCTCAAGTCTGGTCAGATTTCCCCGGTAGAACTGACTCACGCTCTGCTCGACAGGATCAACCACTTCCAGCCAACCCTGCACGCCTATGCCACGGTGACCGATGGGCTCGCTATCGAACAAGCCAAGCAAGCCGAAAGTGAGATCACGAGCGGGAACTACCGCGGTCCGTTGCATGGCATCCCGATTGCAGTCAAAGATCTGTGCCGCACCAAAGGGATTCCGACGACCGCGGGGATGTCGATCTACGCGCAGTACCGCCCCGACTACGACGCCACTGTAGTACAACGCCTTCACCACGCCGGAGCGATCCTGCTGGGCAAACTGGCGTTAACCGAAGGCGCCTCCGGCGACTACCACCCGACCGTGACACCCCCGGTCAACCCGTGGAACCGCGCGCACTGGGCCGGATCGTCGTCGAGTGGTTCAGCGGTGGCCACCGCCGCGGGTCTGTGCTTTGGCGCTCTGGGCACCGACACCACCGGATCGATCCGATATCCCGCCGCGGCCAACGGTGTGACCGGCCTCAAACCCACCTGGGGGCGGGTCAGTCGCTACGGGGTGTTCCCTTTGGCCGAAAGCCTCGACCACGTCGGGCCCATCACGCGATCAGCAGCCGACGCCGGTGTCATCCTTGCTGTGATCGCCGGCCACGACCCCAACGATCCCACCAGTGTGACCGCACCGGTGCCGGACTACTTGGCCAATCTCGATGCGCGGCTGGGCAATCTACGAGTAGGAATCGATCCGGCCTACAACGACACCGGAGCCGACCCACAAACCATCAAGATGGTCGGGGCGGCCCGAAAAGTGTTCGAAACGCTCGGTGCAAACGTCAAGGAAGTCCACGTGCCGAGCCCAGATATGTTGATTACGAGCGGGTTAGCGTCGTGCGCGGCCGAAGCCGCGATCGCCCATGAGGCGACATACCCGTCCCGACGCGGCGAATACGGGCCCTTGGCCGGGTTGTTGGACGCCGGCCGCGCCACGACGGGTATGGATGTGATGAAGGCCCAACAGGCACGGCTCGCGTTCAGCGGCGGGCTCGCCACCTTGTTCAACGACATCGACGTGTTGTTGACGCCGTCGCAACCGCCCGACAATCTCACCATTGAACGGATCAACCAGCTTTGGGCCACCCCGCAAGGCACCGCCTTGATGTGGCGGTTCACCGAACCCTTCAACATGTCGGGCAATCCCACGATCACATTGCCCGGCGGATTCACCCACGATGGTCTGCCACTGACGTTCCAACTCGTCGCCCGCCACCTGGACGAAGCAACCCTTGTACGTGCCGGCAATGCCTATCAACAGGTCACCGACTGGCACCACCGTCACCCAGCCGACTGAGACGCTGCGTGCAGGCTCTGTTCCAGATCCAGGTCCCAATCAGCTCACCTCACCTTGACATCCCATTCGAACCCGCCGGCCACTCTTACCGCTTGGCCCAACCCGAGCCGCCACACAGCAGACGTGACGCCACCACAGACTGACCGGAAAGGTCCGCCAACCGTGACATCGTTCTTCACTCTCGGAAGCAGCGGGACGCTTGTTCCTCGCGACATCTCCATCAGCGTGTGGTCAGCCGCCCAAGTAGGGGGTTACGCCGTCTGCGGAGCGCTCGCACGCGAGATCGAAAAGACAACGGAAACAGCAGGATTCATCCCGGCCAGACTGACAGTCGACCTGTTCAGCCCGGTGCGAACCGAACCGCTAATCATGCGCAGCACCGTCATCCGTCGCGCAAACCGCATCATCGTCACCGATGCCACAGTCATCCAGGACGACGAACCCAGAGCCAGGGCTACCGCGATCTTTCTACCCGTCACCCAAGACCCGCCCGGGCAGCTATGGCACGCAGAAGACCCTCTCCCAGCGCCTCCCCACGATGGTCGGCCCGACCACGGGCCACCGCTTATCCACAGCGACGGTCAGTGGAGCGCCGACTTCACTGCCCACAACAACGCCGACCGCAAAACCATCTGGCAGAACTTCCCACCGCTGCTCGACGACGAACCGCTCACTCCGTTCCAGAACGTGGCACTCATTGGCGAGAACACCAGCTTGATTTGCAACTGGGGCACCGCGGGCCCCGGCTATATCAACACCGACATGACGCTCACACTCACACGACTACCTTCTGATGGCGGCATCGGACTACGCGCCGACGACCAACTCGAAAACGAGGGCATCGCTGTGGGAACCGCCACCGTCTTCGATCACCACGGGCCGTTCGGTAAGAGCAATATCACCGCCATCTCCAACGCTCGACGCCAGAAACACCTGACCTAGCACCGCACAGCATTGTCATCGAAGCCGCATGGTCCCCACTCAAGCCGTCACAGTGGGCACTAATCAATTGACATACTCACCTCATAGACCGTTGCCGGCATCTCGCGCGCAGTTCGACCGACGGCAGCTGCACCGGATCCAACTCCAAGCCCCCACTGGGCCAGGACGGCGCGGAGCCCCCTGGACGTCACCGCAGCGACGTCCGCTGTGTCTCGGTTCTAGCGATTCGAGGTCGATCGGTTCTTGTCTCGCCGTGGTGGGGTTCTGGAGGCGCGTAGCGCGATGAAGATGTCGTCAAGTACCGGTGGTCGGCCGGCGCGCAGAGCGGTGGCACGTGAGGCGTGGTTGTGGCGGTCGATGGTGCCGATCAGGAGTTGGTCGGCATCGGTGGCAATGTAACGGGCCCAGGCGGTTTGGGCCGAGGCAGCGTATCCCTGGCCCGCGTGGGCTGTGCTGATGACCTCCTCGTTGATTTCGTCACCGGTGATCCACCCAATTGCGCCGGGCACTACGGCAAGGACTCCGATCGTGGTGTCGTGCCTGCGTATTGCGCGTAGTTGATCGCTGTGATGCCAGTGCCGGAGATCCTCCGGCGCAGCGATAGAAAGATTATTGGCCAACGTTGGGTCCGTGGCGGCCAGTGCGGCGTAGCGGGCGTCGACGAGTGAGATGGCGTGTTCGGGGTCGTCGAACTGGTCGAGGGTGACGCGGCCGTCGGCGGGCACCATGTCCCGGTAACGAGCGACATGAATGGTCTCGTCGAGGATGCCGTCAAGCCGATCGGTGAGGAGTCCGGGGGCGGTTCGGAGGCGGAGATAGGGGGCGTTGAAGGCCGACCATTCGCGAAGAACGCAATCGGCGAGGGCATCGATGCCGTCGAAGTTGTGGGCGAGGACGTCGACGAAGGGGCGCGCGGTGTCGCGTGAGTAGAACCGAATCCCGCCAAGCAACTCACCGTGGTTGGAGCGAACGTGCCGGTGGGCATAGTCGAGGATCGCAATGCCGGGCAGCTGGACATGAGCGGCGAATTCTTGGGCGAAGTCGACGTTTTCGACGAGGCTCATCTGCTCAGCGAGCCAACTAGCTACCTTCTGCTCGCCGGTGGGCGGGCCGAAAAGGTCGTTCGCCAGCTTGACCTGATCGCTCAACGACGACCATTGACTGAGGGCTTCCATCCGACACAGCATCCCTACACGGCCGCGCAAGGCCAACTGGTTTAGCGGACGCGCTGTTCGTCGATCGACGGTCCGTCCGTCTTGTCTCGTTTCTAGAGAAACGAGAGTGATCACATCCCGTCTCGGCGCAATGCACGCACCTTGTCTTCGGCGCACGCAGGGTTGTTGAACTGGCGCTCAGGCACCGGTAGCCGTCAGCCATTCGCCGTAGAAGAGCGCGATTCCGAGTCCGCAGGCGATGGCGGTGATCAGCCAGAACCGAATGGTCAGCGTGGTCTCTGGCCAACCCATCAGCTCGAAGTGGTGGTGCAGCGGGGAATTTCGGAAGACCCTTCGGCCGGTAGTGCGGAACGAAATTACCTGGATGACGACCGACGTCACCTCGGCAACGAACAGGGCGCCCAGGATGATGGCCAGGATCTCGGTGCGGCTGGTCACCGATAGCCCGGCGATGATGCCGCCCAGCGCCAGGGAACCCGTGTCACCCATGATGATTTTGGCGGGTGCGGCGTTCCACCATAGGAATCCGATGCAGGCGCCGGCGGTCGCGGCGGCGACGAGGGCTAAGTCGAGAGGGTCACGGACTTGGTAGCAGCCGGGTCCGGGGACGACGGCACATGTGTTTCGGAACTGCCAGAAGGTGATCAGGACGTAAGCGGCGGTCACCATTGCCATGGCACCTGCGGCGAGCCCGTCGAGGCCGTCTGTGAGGTTGACGGCATTCGACCACGCAGAGACGACGATGATGCAGAACAGCACGAACACCACGGGCGGCAGTGTGAACGCGGCGATGTCGCGGACGTAGGACAGCTCAGCGCTGCCTGGGGTGAGACCGTCGGCGTTGCGGAAACGGAGTGCGAGCGTGCCAAAGAGGACTGCTGCGATGAGCTGTCCTGCGCTCTTGGCTCTCTTGTTCAAGCCGAGGTTGCGGGCGCGCCGCAGCTTGATGTAGTCGTCGGCGAAGCCGACCGCACCTAGTGCGGTGGCCAATCCGAGGACGAGTAGTCCTGATGCCGTCGGGCCCTCACCGCCGAGTGCGAGCCCGACCAGGGTGGTACCCAGGTAGCTTGCCCAGATCGCGGTGAGGATCGCCAGACCGCCCATCGTCGGCGTACCCCGTTTGCGTTGGTGGCTTTTCGGGGCTTCGTCGCGGATCTGCTGGCCTAGCCCCAGCCGGGTGAACACCCGGATCAACACGGGAGTCAGCAGAAGGGCGACCACCAGGGCCATGCCCGCGGCGAGGAGTATCTGCGTCATAGACCGTTGCAGGTCTCTCGCGCCCAGTTCGAGCGAGGTCGTCTGCACCGCATCGAACTCCAAGCCCCCACCAGGCCAGTATGCCGGAGCCCCTTGGACATCACCGCAGCGACGACGCCGTTGGCGATGTATCAGCACAGGCACCGCAGTGGCCGTCGACACCGCGCCCATGTTCAGCGGGGTCAAGCCGGGGCTTGACCATGCCGCAACGTCCGGGTGTGCCATGGATGTCGTGACGCATGAACCCACGACGCTGACAGATTCCGACTACGCCCGCGCCGAGCAGATGCTCGCTCCCTATCGTGCGCGCCGGGTGCCGGGCAGCTCACTGCAGCCACAGTGGCTCGCCGACGGCGCCAGGTTCTGGTACCGGATCGGCACGCGCTACCGCATGGTGAACCTCGCGGACAAAAGCCGCCAGGACGCCTTCGACCATGCCAGGCTGGCATCGGCGCTGTCGGCTGCCTCCGGCCACGCGGCGGAGGGGACCGACCTGCCGATCACCGCAGTCGACATCCGCGACGACGCCACCATGCGGTTCACTGCGTTCGGCGAGCGGTGGCAGTGGTCCGACGATTCGGGCCTGAGCATCGGCGCGGCGGCGCCGCCCGCGCCCGGCGAGGCGCCGTCACCCGACGAGGCCTGGGTGGCGTTCCGGCGCGACGGCGATATCTGGGTCCGGCGCCCAGGGGAGCCGGAATTCGCGCTCACCGACGACGCCGAACCGCTGTTCGATTACGGCGGCTTGCCCGATACGACCGGAGGTCGTGCGCTGATGCGAGCAGTCGGCCTGCCGCCGTTGACGATCCTGCACTGGTCACCCGACTCGACCCGAATCCTCGTGCAGCGCATCGACCAACGGGATCTCCCGGAGCTGGTCCTCGTCGAGTCGGCCCCGGCCGACGGCGGCCGGCCCGTCGAACATCGCACCCGGTACACCATGCCCGGCGAAGACGCGGTGGCGACCATGACGTGGAACGTGCTGGATGTGGCCGAACGGAAGGTCATTCCCCAGCAGACCGAGCCCACGCCGATCATGCACAACACCGCCCTGGTGTACGCGTGGTGGACAGACGAGAACACGGTGCACTTCCTGCACCACTCACGCGACGCACGCACCTTGGAACTGCGCCGTCTCGACCCCGCCACCGGAGAGGTGAGCACCGTCATTAGCGAGACCGGTGAAACCCGCGTCGACCCTGCACCACAGCTGGGTGAGCCGCACCTGGTGCGGGTGCTGAAGTCCGGCGAGATCGTGTGGTGGTCCCAACGTGACGGTTGGGGCCATCTCTATCTCTACTCGGCCGACGGCCGGGAGGTCACCCGGATCACCGAGGGGCAGTGGCTCGTTCGCGCGCTGCTGTGGGTCGACGAAGACCGCAGGCAATTGTGGTTCGTCGCGGCCGGTCTCGTCGAACACGATCCCTACTTGCGGCAGATCTGCCGGATCGACCTGGACGGTGCCGGGTTCACCCGGCTCACCGACGACGACCTGGACCACGACCCGGTGAGTCCGCCCGACGGTGGCTACCTTGTCGATCGGGCATCGTCGCCGAGCCTGCCGCCGCGTTCGGTCGTCCTCGACGGTGACGGAAACGAACTCGTGGAACTCGAATCCCCTGACACCGCCGCACTGGAGGCCCTCGGGTGGCAGCCACCGGAACGGTTCCGGGTCACCGGCGCGGACGGCAAGACCCCGATCTACGGTCTGCTGTGGCGCCCCCACGGCTTCGACCCCCAGCAGCGCTACCCGATAGTCGAACACATCTATCCGGGGCCCCAGGTTTACCGCGCCGGACCGTCCTTCGACCCGCCGCACCAGGGTGAGCCCGAGGCATTCGCGGCACTCGGGTTCGCGGCCATCGCCATCGACGGGCGGGGTACGGCCGGGCGCAGCAAGGCTTTTCACGATCACTCCTACGGAGACCTCGGCAACGCCGGAGCCCTGGACGACCACATCGCCGCGATCCGAGAACTGGGTCACCGTCACTCGTGGTTGGACACCGGCCGGGTCGGTATCACCGGGCAGTCGGCGGGCGCGTTCGCCGCAGCCCGTGCGGTACTGATGTACCCGGAGTCCTATCACGTGGCCGTCGCGACGTCCGGCAACCACGACAACGCCGTCAACCTGGCCATGTGGGCCGAGCACTACCACGGTGATGTGAGCGAGGACGGCAAGCACGCCATCTCGAACACCACCCTGGCCGCCAATCTGACGGGCAAACTGCTGCTCATCCACGGCGAACTCGACGACAACGCGCACCCCTACATGACGATGCGGTTGGTCGACGCTCTCATCAAGGAGGACAAAGATTTCGACCTGATCATGATCCCCGGCGCCGAACACGCACTGCTTGGCCGGCAGCACTACTTCCTGCGCCGCACCTGGGACTATTTCGTCAGGCATCTGCACGGCACCGAGCCGCCGGGCTACCGGCTCACGTCGTTGCCGCTGCCGACCCTAGGGGGCTAAACCGCGCACGGCCTTCAGTCGTTTGATGCGCATCAACTTGACCAGATGCGCGACGCCGTACTGTTTGTAGCCGTTGCTGCGGGTGTACCGGCTCCGGCAGTGACGACGGTCGGGATCGTGCGTCGGTGTCGGTGAAGTGTTCGACTCCTGTTGCGGAGGAACCTGATTCCCGTCAAGTGCGTCGAAAGCACGGCGGCGGCGTAGCCCCGCCGGGTAGACAAGCAGTCTGTCGACGATCACGTGCGGCGTGCGACCCACACGGCGCGCTCAGTGCGTACTGCAAGGTCATCGCGACCCAGGATGCTGTGTGGGCCTTCGATGTCGAGCAGCTGATCCATCGCAATGAGGTCATCGACCGAGAGCACGTCGGCCGCGGCCCTGCGCATACCGCGGAGACTGTGGAGTGCGTAGCGGCCTACCGCCTCGGATCGGGAGTGCTCGATGTTGACGGTGATCGTGCGTTCAACTTCGACGGTGAATCCGGCAGCGGTGAGCCTGGGCCCCCAGTCGGCACCCCGGTGGGGTAATTGGCCGGCGTGGCGGCGGTCAATCGCGTTGTGGCAGCGCGTCTCTAGGCCAGGCTGGCCCATTGGGGCATCATCGGGCAGAAACCGGGGGAAGCCGGCGAGTTCGACAACGGCGAGGAGTCCGCCGGGGGCGAGAGTGTCATGGACCCGGCGCAAAGTGTCGTCGGGATCGGCCATGTGGTGCAGGGCGGCCGACGCCCACACCAAGTCCGGTTCGCCGAGGTCCGGCCATGTCGCGTTGAGATCGGCCTGAACGGTGCTTACGCGGTCGGCCACTCCAGCTTCGCAGGCCCTTTCTCGCACGCGCCGCAGGTGACTGACCGCGGAGTCTACGGCGGTCACGTGCGCCTCAGGGAAATGTGCGAGCAGGGCGAAGGTGCCCGCGCCTGTCCCGCAGCCCAAATCCAGGATCTGGTGAGGGCACACGTTGACGGGCAGCAAAGCGGTGATGGATGCGGTGTGCTCGGCAAGTAGTTCCGCGTCGAGGTCGAGGATTTCCGCCTGGTCCTGGACCCCACACCGATCTGCGCCGTGAGCGCCGCGGTCATGCGCGGATAACGTCATGCGTCGACGGTAAGTCGAGGCATGCGCTTCATGCACCACGTCTTGCGCGGCCGGCAAGGCGAAGGTTGCTCGAGCCGACAGATGCGCAAGTAGTCAGGAATACAAGCGGGCGATCCGATCACCCTGGCCGTTGTTCCCTGCGGTCGTCTCCTTATCGGATTGGTGCGCCCGGCGGGCGTCGCGGTCGAAGATGCCCAAGATCTCACACGGTCCACCCTCGGCGCCGATCGCGTGCGGCAGCATGGTGGGAAACTCGGCGGCCTCGTTGGTCTCCACCCGTAAACGACGGTGGCCGAGCATCAGCACCGCGGTGCCGGACAGGACAACGAGCCACTCTTGCCCCGGGTGAGCACGCATGCGTGCGGGATTCTCCGGGGGCGGGTTCGTCATGCGCATGCGTACCACGGTCATGCCGGAATTCGCCTTGATCGGCCACCGCATTACCCCGTGGGCCGCATCGACCGTCGGGTGAGAGATCACGTCGTCGGCCTCGGTTTCGACCAACTGGTCCAGCGACGTGTCCAGGGCTCGAGCGATCGTGACAAGTTGGTCCAAGGCGAGGCGTCGTGAGCCTGTCTCGATGCGACTAAGCGACGACGGACTAAGTCGTGCCCGGGTGGCCAACTCATCCAAGGACCAACCCTGCGCAACACGCAGAGCGCGAATGCGTTTGCGCACCAGGCTGTCCAGATCACCACTTTCTTGCGTCATAGGCATGATCATATGTCGATATGGCAAGGCGTGCCTACGCTCATCACATACCGACCGGCGACCGGTCTGGACCCCAACTAACACGAGAAAAAGGGTGGGACGACGCCTGTGACAACTGCCGACAGAGTGATGGACCTGCTGCCGGGTGATGTGGTTGACGCCGTGGTGATCGGCGGCGGGGCCGCAGGCCTTAGTGGCGCATTAATGCTGGCCCGCTTGCGCCGCTCGGTCATCGTGATCGACTGCGGCACTCCCCGCAATGCACCCGCCGAGGGCGTGCACGCCCTGCTCGGCCTGGACGGCACACCGCCGGCGGAACTGCTGCGTCGCGGCCGCGAGGAAGTGCGGCGCTACGGCGGGCGAGTCGTAGCCGGCGAGGTAACCTCCGCCGCCCCGGATGCGCCCTCTGCGGAGGGAGATCCGCGCTTCACCATCACGCTCTCCGACAGTCGATCCGTGCAGGCGCGCCGCGTGCTGGTCGCCACCGGACTGCGAGACAAACTCCCCGACATCCCCGGACTGGCCCCGCATTGGGGCAAGGGCGTCGTGCACTGCCCGTTCTGCCACGGGTGGGAGGTACGCGATGAACCCATCGGCGTCTTGGCAGGAGGTTCGGGCTCGATCCTTCACGCGCAGCTGTTCCGCCAGTTGACCGAAGACCTCGTGTACTTCACTCGCGGCACCGAGCTGGACGAGGACACCCGTGCTCGATTCGCCGCCCGCGGTATCCGCGTCGTCGACACCCCGGTCGCGGAGATCCGGTCCGACGAGACGGGCATCACGGGTGTGCGGCTCACCAACGGACAGGTCGTGCCCCGACGCGTCGTGTCGGTACTCACTTGGATGCAGGCCCGCACCGACGGTCTCGATGGCTTGCGGCTGCCGATGGCGGATCTGCCGGGCGGCATGGGCCGCGGCTTGGTGACAGGGATGGCAGGAACCACCGAAGTGCCGGGTGTGTGGGTCGCCGGCAACGCCACTGATCTGGCTGCGCAAGTCGGCGCGGCCGCGGCTGCGGGCGCCCTCGCTGCCTCGCACATGAACGCCGACCTAGCTATCGCCGACACGAATGCGGCCCTGGTTGCCGTGCGGTCTCGGACCACTCCCCCCGCTTTCGGGCGGGAGGAGAACAGTAGATGACGCTCCCCTGGCCGCCGACCGCCGATGGCGTCGACGAACTAGTAACTCGCACAAGGGAAGTCATCGCGATCGACAGGTCCGATTACGCAAGCGTCGGCGAAGGCATTCGGTGACTCGTCTCGTCAAGCGTGCGTGGATTCCGCTGCTCATAGTGGTTGTCGTCGCGATATCAGGATTCGTGGTCCATCGCATGCACGGCATGTTCGGGTCCGACAACGAGGTCACGCGCCCCGGCGCCGGCCTCGCCGAAGACCCCGAGCCGTTCAACCCCAAAGTTGTGAAGTACGAGATCTTCGGGAAGGAAGGCGCCGTGGCGACTATCAACTATCTCGATCTAGACGCCCAGCCGCAGAGGGTGAGGGATGCCCCTCTGCCCTGGTCGGTCACTCTCAGCACCACTGCGCCCGCGGCGAGTGTCACGATCGTCGCCCAGGGCGACGGGGACAGCATCGGCTGCCGCATCACCGTCAACGACGAAATTAAGGACGAGAACACGTCCGTAGGCGTAAGCGCTCAGACTTTCTGCCTGGTGAAGTCCGCATGAGCGACAACCGTATTGCCGCCCACCCGGCCATTCCGCGGTTCCTTCGCGTGTTTTGCGTGCCGGTATTGCTGGGATGGCTGGCGCTAACCGCCATTGTCAACGTCGTCGTGCCCCAGTTGGAGGTCGTCGGCCAGGAGCACGCGGTGTCCCTGACTCCAGACGACGCGCCGTCGCTGCAGGCAACGATGCTGGCGGGCAAGGTCTTTGAGGAGTTCGGCTCCAATAGCTCGGCGATGATCGTGCTGGAGAGCGAGAAACCACTCGGCGAGGAAGCACATCGCTATTACGACGGCCTGATCAAGAAGCTCGAAGCCGACACCACGCATGTCGAGCACGTCCAGGACTTTTGGGGTGATCCGCTGACCGCGGGGGGCGCGCAAAGCCCCGACGGCAAGGCGACTTACGTCCAGCTCTACCTCGCCGGCAACCAGGGTGAGACGTTGGCCAATGAATCCGTCCAGGCGGTCAAGAACGTGGTAGGCGCTACTCCGCCGCCGCCCGGTTTGAAGGTCTTCGTCACCGGACCGGGTCCGATGGCCTCGGCCCAACAGGACGCGGGCGACAAGAGTCTGCAACTGGTTACAGCAGTGACCATGGGGGTCATTGTGTTGATGTTGCTGCTTGTCTACCGCTCTATCGTCACTGTGGTCTTAGTCCTGTTCATGGTGATGTTTGAGCTGATGGCCACCCGGGGCGTCGTGGCATTTCTGGGTTATCACGAAGTGATCGGGCTCTCCACGTTCGCAGTCAACCTGCTTACCTTGCTCGCGATCGCTGCGGGCACCGACTACGCGATCTTTTTGATGGGCCGATATCACGAAGCACGTCGAGCCGGCGAGGACCGCGAAACCGCGTACTACACCATGTACCGAGGGACCGCTCACGTCATCCTAGGCTCGGGTCTGACGATCTCCGGAGCAACCTTCTGCCTCAGTTTCACCCGGTTGCCGTACTTCCAGACCATGGGTGTGCCCTTGGCGATCGGCATGCTCGTCGTAACAGTGGCCGCGCTTACCATGGCACCCGCCCTGCTAACCGTGGCAAGCCGATTCGGCCTACTGGACCCTAAACGCACCATGAAAACCCGCGGCTGGCGCCGGGTGGGCACCGCTGTCGTCCGCTGGCCGGGCCCAATTCTGGTGGCGTCCATTGCGGTCGCCCTAATCGGTCTCCTTGCTCTACCTTCCTACACGACCAGCTACAACGATCGCGCCTACTTGCCTGCCGACATCGAGGCCAACGAGGGCTACGCGGCGGCGGACCGACACTTCTCTCAAGCCCGCCTCAATCCCGAAATGCTCCTGCTCCGAGCCGACCATGACCTCCGCAATTCTGCGGACATGCTCATCGTCGACCGGATCGCCAAGGCCGTCTTCCACCTTCCCGGCATCGCGCGGGTGCAGACCATCACACGACCACTGGGCACACCGATCGAACACACCTCAATCCCATACCAAATCGGCATGCAGGGCGTCACCCAACAGCTGAACCAGTCCTATTCGGAAGGGCGCACCGCGGACCTTCTTGCCCAGGCCGATGACATCTCCAAGACGATCGACATCCTGAGACAACAGATGGAGCTGCAGAAGCAGAACGCCGCAGCCCAAAATGAGCAAACAGACGCCTTTCGCGACATCGTTCCGATCGTGAACGGTTTACGCGACAAGATCGCCAACTTCGACGACTTCTTCCGACCGCTGCGCAACTACTTCTACTGGGAACCTCACTGCTTCGACATCCCCTCCTGTGCTGCAATGCGATCGGTGTTCGATGCCATCGACGGCATCAGCCAACTCTCCGACCAGTTCGGAACCATCACCGCCAGTTTGGACAAGCTTGCTGCCACTCAAACGAAGCTGAATGCCCTGCTTCCGCCCCAAATCGCCAGTCAGGAAGCCAACCGCCACCGGATCCTGACCAACTACGCCACGCAAAAGGGTCTGCAAGACCAGCAAGATCAGCAGGATCAGACGAACGCGATGGGTGAGGCGTTCGACAAGTCCAAGATCGACGATTCGTTCTACCTTCCCCCTGAAGTCTTCGACAATCCCGACTTCAAGCGGGGCCTAAAACAGTTCGTGTCACCAGACGGAAAGGCAGTGCGCTACATCATCTCCCATCAGGGAGACCCTGCAACCCCTGAGGGCATCACTCACATCGCCCAGATCAAAAATGCCGCGTTCGAAGCGATCAAGGGCACACCTATGGAAACGTCGAAGATCTACCTCGGCGGCACCGCGGCGACCTACAAGGACATGCAAGATGGCACCACATACGACCTGATGATCGCTGCCGTATCCGCCCTCTGCCTGATCTTCGTCATCATGCTGATCATCACCCGCGCAGTCATGGCCGCTTTGGTGATCGTCGGTACGGTGTTGCTCTCGCTGGCTGCTTCGTTCGGATTGTCCGTACTCATCTGGCAACACATCATTGGACTTCAGTTGCACTGGATGGTCCTCGGCATGTCCGTGATCATCCTGCTCGCCGTCGGGTCGGACTACAACCTACTTCTAGTGGCCCGCTTCAAGGAGGAACGCGGGGCGGGGTTGAAGACGGGCATCATCCGGTCGATGGCCGGCACCGGCAGCGTGGTGACATCAGCGGGTCTGGTGTTCGCCTTCACCATGATGACATTCGCGGTGAGCGATCTACGAGTAATGGCTCAGGTGGGGACCACGATCGGCCTCGGTCTACTCTTCGACACCCTGGTGGTGCGGTCCTTCATGATGCCAACCATCGCCGCGCTAATGGGTCGCTGGTTCTGGTGGCCGCAGAATGTACGGACCCGACCAGCCCGGCCAGCGAGGCAGTTGGTAGGCGTGGGATCGGCGGGGCGGCACAGCTTAGATGAAGTACCCCAAGGCCAGGGAGCGGAATGAGTTGGCTCAGACGACGGGTGCCGATCCCTGCTGGACCCTGTCGATTTTTGCCAATCATGTTCACACATATGACATTAACGAGCAGGTCACCGCCTTTAGCAGACCATTGGCGGAGAATCCGTTGGGGTTTGGTCGCTTCCGCGTTGCACGGAATACGGATCGCACAAGGAGATGTCGAGATCGGTGGCCCGCACCCGGGGACGACTGTTGGAACCGGAGTGCGAGGCCGCTCGATCGTCGACGGCATTGCGTTCTATGACCGTTGCGCCCAGACCAGCGCTGATCGGAGCGTTCGAACCCTACCGTCGTGGTCGGTGATCTCACGCTGCGGCACATTGTCATCCACCCTGACCAGACTCCAGCTCTCGTCGAGCACCTTCATCACGTCAGCGGTAGAGAAGAACACGGCTTCCGGCATTTGGCCGCCCGCGAAATCTGCATTGGATGGGTGGTGGCCCACGATCAGCAGCGCTCCGCCCGGACGCACTGCCGCAGCGAGCCGTCGGAACAGAACTTCCCGCTGCGCAATGCCGTGCAAATAGTGCGCCGAAACTAGATCGAAGGCACCCTCTGGCGGCACCCAGACACTCAGATCCGTTTGCTCCCAGTTGATTCGACGCGCAACCTCGGCGCCCGTCTGCTCGGCGTGCACGCGCCCACGCTCTAGTGCGCTGGCGATGAAATCAACCGCACTGACCGTCCAGCCGTGGCTAGCCAGCCAGATGGCATCCAATCCTTCACCGCAACCGGCATCGAGTGCTACCCCCGGCGACAGCTGCTCGGCAGTACCAGTCAACGTGCAATTGGGTACGACTGGCCGTCCGTTCGTAGTACGGCGAGCGGATTCCCACCGTTGTTCCCAGAATTCCTGGTCCAGCCCCGGTACCTCGATGCCATGTCGCCGTGGAGTGTTGGTAACGCGTTCATTCCGTCGCCGCTCGTTCATCCTCAATCCCATTCATTAGCCATGGTTTTCGTTGTTGGCGAATGACCGCTTTCAGCGGTTCGATGAGTGCGCACACTCAATCTTTTTCACTGTACGAACGCAGTGCGAGATAGACGGACTACTTGCTAGACACGCAAAATAGGAACACGTGCAGGTGCCCAGCGAGCAACTCCTGGTTGCTTCGCGACGGGCGATCGAGCCGACCCCTACGTGCGGCTGACAACACTCGTCGAGGGGACCGCGCCGCAACGATGCCGAGCAAGCCCCGAGAGCAGGCCAGTCGATCGGTTGAGCCGACGGTCACGCATCGTTGAGGCAAGGGGCATTCAGCACCGAAGTGCCCTCACCGGTGCGCAGCAGAAAGTTCGCAATGTCACTGGCACTCGCTTCCTCAGGCAGCCACGCGAGCAAGGATGCGAGATGCTCGGAGAGCAAAGCGGTCTCGTGACCAGGGGTCGCGAACTGCGGATAGACAGCGCCAACGTGTGCGCGACGGCCGACCGGAGGTACAACGACCAGATTCGGCACTTTCGGCGTCATGCCGACACACTATGAGTGTCGTGCACGTCGTACAGCTACCCTTGCGCATTCGGCAAGGCAGTACCCGCTAGACCTGCCTTACACGCGAATCAATAGGACGTACCGACAAGTCGAACCTAGACCGCCCACGACGGAACCACGGTCTCTGCAGACTGCCCGGTTCACGGACGCTGGAGGAACTCAGAGCAGCGATCTGCCACTTAAGCGGCTGCGACGCTGCCCCTCGCCACATGGGAACCCGGTGCGCACATCGACGTCGCGCTGCCCTAATTGGCTCACCCGCCAATACTTGCTGTGCGGCGACCCCACCAACCGCAACAGTGTCATGGCGCGCTGGGCGAACCGAGTGCACGGTTATTCGGTTGGTGTCGGTCGGCGATCCAAGTGGTCGGTAGGGGTAACACGAGCCGTGGCGGTGGCCGTGGCAATCAGGTTTCCGTCGAGGTCACGGAGTTCGCCCTCTAGGAAGGCGATGGTGGAGCCGGAGCGGATCACTCGGCCCTCGCCCAGGAGTGTTCCTGGTCGTGCGGGTGCGATGAAGTGGACGTTGAGATCGAGTGTCGCGCAGTAGTGGGTCCCCCCGGTTTTCACCAGGATGGCAGGGCCCAGCGTGTCATCGAGCATTGCGGCCAGCAGTCCGCCCTGGATGGTCCCACCCGGATTGCAGAAGGCATGAGCGGCTTGGAAGCTGACACGGACCCTGCCGGTCTGCGCGTCGGCATCGATGAGATCCCAGCCGAGGAGTCGCGCACACGGCGGCTTCGGGAACTGATCAAACACTGTCACGGCTGTTCCTTTCTGACACAATCGTTCTCGGTGGTAGCCCGTCGCCGCGTTGCACGATCGTCGTTGTCGTTATCTATCTCCAATTTCAGCGTATAGGCGTACGTTGCTGGCACGCAGAACTACCCGCCCGCGATCTCGTCCAGTCCCTGGATATCAGCCAGCCGGTTGCCTCGGTCACGGAAGACGTTCAGCCGCTGGCGATCTGCTGTGCAGCGTGATGGTCGAGTTGCCGGTTGGCGCAGATCGCGGTGAACACTCCGAGCGCGGCGACAGCGGCAAAACCGACTAGCAGGCAACGAGCCGATGTAACCATGTCGGGGCCGCCGGCGTTGACGAGTAGACCGGCCAGCGCGCTGCCGACCGCGGTGGACATCGTCAGCAATGTGGCGATCGCCGCGCCGGCCTGGTTCGCCTCGGCTGGGTCAACAGTCGCCATCGCTGCCACCGACAGGTGCGGCATGGCTAGGCCGATGCCGGCGCCACCGACAAGCAAAACGATGGGCCAGGCAATCACCACCGCGAGGGGCGCATCGGGTACCTGCAGCACTGCGAGTAGGGCGAAGGCTGCGGCCAGGACCCCGGGTCCAGCGACGTGGAACCCATGGACCATCTGGCGCGCCCGCATTGATGAACTCGCCAGCTGGGTCATCGACCAGCCGAACGACAATGCCGCGGCGAGGAATCCGGCGCCAACAGGAGACAATCCGCCGATCCGTTGGCCGAACAACGGCAAGAATGTCTCGACCGCGACGCCGGAGGCAAGCAGGAGAATGCTCAGGTACAACCAGCGCAGCGGGGATCCCGGTCGGTAAGTCGAAGCCGGCAGGATCGGTGTCGTGGTGCGTTTTTCGGCCCAGATGAAGGCCCCCACCAGCAGGAATGCGGCAGTGAGTGAAGCGGCCATTAACACCACGCCGCCGACAACGCCGGCCAGACTCATTGCACCGATGGCAGTGATCGCCAGTCCCAGTGGGATGACCGGAACGCTGGCTGACGGGCCCTCGACGCGCCCCGGCGGGAGGCTGCGTGGGACGAACGCCGCGATCGTGACTGCTGCCAAACCCAGCACGATGAAGGCCGCGCGCCAGGATCCCCATTGCGCAAACAGCCCACCGGCAGCGGGTCCGACCAGATTGCCAACGCCGAACATGGCCGAGACCAATGCGGTTCCCCGCAACCAAAGGTGGCGCGGCAACGTGGTGTGGATGAGGCCGAAGCCCAGGCCGGTCAGAAGGCCGGCGGCCACGCCTTGAACGCCACGTCCAAGCAGCAGTAGCAGCATCGTCGGGCTTACCGCGCAGATCACCGAGCCCACCGCAAACATGCCGAAACCGATGAGGTAGGACGACCTGTTGCCGCGCCGCGAAAGCAGTTGCCCGACAAGCATGGTGGCGACCGCTTGGCCGCAAAGGTAGATGGTTGCACTCCATGCGTAGAGTCGCTCACCGCCAATGTCTTCCACGACTGTCGGAAGTAGGCTGGCTGTCAGGTAGATGTTGATCGCACCCACCAGCACCCCCCCGGCCAGCACCACTACGGTTCCGAAGTGGCTGCCCAGGTCACGCCAGCGCCCGACCGGGTCCCTTTCGTTTCCCGCCAGGTCGCTCATGTGGTCGATGCGAACAGTTGCAGCATCTTGGCCGAGATCCATTCACCGGCGATCACCGGTGCCGGGGCAGCGCCTGCACCGGCCAGCGGTGCCATCGGTTCGACGAGGGCGTCGTGGTTGGGCTGAAAGAAGAACGGAATCGACAAGCGCGACGAGGTGACACCGGGCTGCGGATTGACCACTTGATGCATAGTCGAGGCCCATCGGCCACCGGTCCACAATGCCATCAGATCGCCGATGTTGATGACAAAGCTCTGCGGGACAGCCGGGACGTCAAGCCACACACCGGCAGTCGAGCGAACCTGCAGTCCAGCGAGGTCATCTTCCTGATACAGCACGGTCAGCGCACCGAAGTCGGTGTGCGGCCCGCGCCGCATCTGACCGGGCAACGCCGCCTGCAGTAGCGGATAATAATAGTTGGCGGTGAGCGAGGAGACGTGGCGGTCGAACTTGTCATCAAAGAACGTCTCCCCCAACCCAAGCGCAATCGCGAACAACCGCACCAGATCTCGTGCCAGATCAGTCACGGCCGAGGTGTATTCCTCCCAGACGTCCCTGAACTCAGAAGGATGGGCCGGCCAGACGTTCGCGAGTTTCCAGGACGCCCAATAATCTCCAAGCTTGGCCCGATCGTGGTCGCTGAGCTCTCCGGTCACGTGCGTGCTGAATCCTTCGCACAGGTCCGGCGGCGCCGCCTGCCCGAGCGTCTGCGCAGTCGCCCCGCTGAACCGACGAAATCCCGATACACCCGGTCTCGTTGCGACGCACTCCTTTTCCGTGTCGGGCAATCGGAAAAACGCTGTGGTCGTGGCGTACATCCGGCGGACCAGCTCGCGCGGTATGCCGTGACCGACGGCGATGAAGAACCCCGAGGCTTCACACGCTCGGCCGATGGCGTCGGCCACCGCGCGCCGACGAGCAGTACTGCGTCGAGCGGATATGTCGATGACTGGAACGAATCCGTCCACCACCGTGATTTCTTCCTGCGCGCCATCCATGAACCCCACACCCTCAATCGACCATTGATCGTTTATCGAACACTGTTCGGTTACGCAATCACTGTACTAGGCTTCGGCTACCGGTCGGCACGAGAGAATTGGCGCGAGGTGAAGAGCAGCCCCAGAACCACAGGCAGTGACCGCGGTGCTGCCACGATCGGCAGTGTGTGGCTGCGGCCGCGGCGCGCGGCCCGGGGCGGCCAGCCCCTCACCCTGGACCGGATCGTGGACGCCGCGATTGAGCTGCTCGATGAGGAGGGCCTCGACAAGCTCACCATGCGTCGACTGGCCGACCGATTGCAGGCGGGCGCCCCTTCGCTCTACTGGCATGTCGCCACAAAAGACGACGTCATCGATTTCGCCGTGGATGCCGTCTTCGCAGCGATCGCGCCCCAACCCGGCGACGGCGGTGACTGGCGCGAGGAAGTCACCCACATCGTGACGTCGTGGCGTGGTGCGTTGCTGCGCCACCCGTGGGCGGCGGGGTTGCCGGCACGGCAACGGCCCACGATCGGCCCGAACTTCCTTGCCTCCATGGAGAATCTGCAGGCTGCGCTGGTTCGCGCCGGATTCAGCGGACACGGCTTGTCGGCAGCAACCTGGTTGCTGTACAACCACGTGATGGGCTCGGCCTCGTCGCAGGTAGCGCTGAGCATTTCCCCCGAGGACCGCCAGCTCGGACAGGCCCAGTTGAACGCCGATCGTGACCGATACCCGACCCTGGCCGACAACGGCTATCTGTACGACGATGACTTCGAGGGCAGCTACCGAATGGGCTTGCAGTACCTGCTGGATGGACTGCAAGCTCAACAATCAGTGCCGACGCGGTCGGATTGACCATTCCTTCTGCAGCACAGGTATGCGATTTTTCGCAGGCCAGGCCGGCGAAGCCCGCGCAGTTCCAGGCGAGGCGCACCTAACGCGGTGCAACACCACGACCAGACGCGGCGCTACTCACCAGGTCGCGGTGGGTTGCTGGTAGCGCGTCGAGGCTAGGTCCAGGTGACCGGCAGTTCGTGGACTCCGTAAATGTTCATGTCGGTCCTGAGTCTCACCGCCGGGGCGGGGACGGCGAGCTGCAGGGTCGGGAAGCGGCGCAGGAGTGCCTCGAATCCGACGCGCATTTCGACACGGGCCAATTGCTGGCCCAGGCATTGATGGACGCCGTGACCGAAGGACAGGTGACCGCGGGCCGTGCGGTGGATGTCCAGAGTGTCGGGGTTGTCGAAGCGCTGGGGGTCGTGGTTGGCGGCCAACAGCGAGATGACGACGGTCGATCCCTTGCCGATGGTTTCGCCGCCGAGTTCGATGTCGTCGGTGGCGTAGCGGAAAAAGATGTCGGCAACCGACAGGTAGCGCATGAGTTCCTCGACCGCATCGGGCAGCAGATCCGGCTCGGCGCGCAGTTCGGCCAGCTGCTCGGAGTTCTCCAAGAGCGCGAAGGTGCCCAGCCCCAGCATGTTGGCGGTGGTCTCGTGGCCCGCGAGCAATAGCAGGAAAGCGATGCCGATCAGCTCCTCTACGGTGAGGTCGTCATCGCGGGCCAGATCGGACAGGATGTCCTCCCCGGGCGCGGCACGTTTGTGCGTGATCAGTTCGGCCAGGTACGTGGTCATTGCGCCATAGGCGGCCATCTTCTCGTCGAGTTGCTGGTCCTTGAGCATGAACTGGGCGGAGTTGGTCTGGAAGTTCGCCCGGTCCGCGTTAGGGACACCGAGCAGTTCACAGATCACCAGCGAGGGGACCGGCAGCGCGAACTCCTTGACCAGGTCGACCGGCGGGGTCAAGCGCGCCATCTCGTCCAATTGCCGCTCTGCGATGTCGAGGATCTGCTCTTCGAGCTGCTTCATACGTTTGACGGTGAACGCGCCGGTGAGCTTGCGACGCAGCCGGGTGTGATCCGGCGGGTCCATGGCGATGAACAAGCCCGGGGTCTGCGGGGACGGTTCGGTGGCGGCAGGCATGCCCGGGGTCTCGTACGGGATGTGAAGAATGCCGATGTCCTGGCGGGAGCTGAACCGGGTGTCGGCCATGAGCTGGCGGACCGCGTCGTAGCCGGTGACGAGCCAACCTTCGTGACCGTCGGGGAACACCATGGGACTCACCGGACGCGCCTTGCGCAGCCGGGTGATCTGGCGAGGCGGGTCAAAGGGGCCGGCATCGCGGTCCATGGGGAGGCCGTGCGGGATGGGTGCCGTGTGACTCATCGGGATTTCCTAATCGTTTGGCAGGGATGGGTTCTCGGTCGAGGTGGTGATCGCCGCCGCGGGGCAGAGGTAGGCGGCTCGGCGTGCTGTCGTCTGTTGCGGGCGTGGTGGTGCGGAATCGAGCAGTAGTACCCGGCCGTCCGTGACGTCCTGGTCGAAGACTTCCGGGGCCGTCAGTGCGCACATGCCGGCACCGATGCAGCGGTCGCGGTCCACGTGGACTTTCATCGACCGTTTCCGTCCCAGGTGACCGGGAGCCGGTGCGCGCCGTAGATGGAACTCGCGTCATCACGCAATGGCACGTCCTCGGGTGGGATGGCCAGACGCAGCGTCGGAAACCGGGCGATCAGCGCGGGGAAGGCGACCCGCATTTCGACGCGGGCCAGTTGTTGGCCGAGGCATTGATGGATGCCGTGGCCAAAGGCCAAGTGCCCGCTGGCGTTCCGACGTAGATCGAGGGTGTCGGGGGCGGCGAACTTCTCCGGGTCCCTGTTGGCGGCCTGAATCGAGATGGTGACCGATTCGCCTGCCTTGATCAGCTGACCGCCGAGTTCGACGTCTTCCAGCGCGGCCCGGACCCCGGTGGGGGTGATGGTCAGGTAGCGCAGCAGTTCCTCGACCGCGTTGTCGGCCAGACCAGGGTCGGCGCGCAACGCGGCCAGTTGTTCGGGATCGCACAGCAGGGCGAAGACACCGAGCGAGAGCATGTTCGCGGTGGTTTCGAGGCCCGCGCCGAGCAGGAAGCTCCCGACCCCGGCGAGTTCGTCGTTGGTGAGGTCGGTGGTGGTCAGGTCGCTGAGCAGATCGTCGGTGGGCTCGGTCCGCTTGTTCAGCACCAGCTCGTGCACGTATTGCCCGAGCGCGGTGTAGGCGGCGTGTCGCTCTTCTCGCGTGGCGGCCACGTCGTTCACCGCAGCCGCTTGGCGTTCGAAGAATTCGCGGTCGGCGTATGGCACGCCGAGCAGTTCGCAGATCATCATCGCGGGAATGGGTTGTGCGAACGCCTGCACCAGGTCCACCGGCGGGCCGTGCTGCGCCATCGCGTCCAGGTGCTCGGTGGTGATCTGTTCGACGCGTTCGGTGAGCCGCTGCATCCGGCGGACGGTGAACTTGCCGGCAAGCAGCTTGCGGTAGCGGGTGTGCTCTGGCGCATCGATTCCCGTGATGTCGCCGACCGGCGCCGAGGGCATGTCGCCGATGTCGGCCAGCGGCAGGTGCATGAGCTCATACCGGGAGCTGAAGCGGGGATCGGCCAAGACGGCGCGGACGAGGGCGTGGCTGGTTGCCAGCCAGCCGACATGGCCGTCAGGGTAGACGAGCCGGCTGAGTGGACCCCGTTCGCGAACCCTGGCCAGCTCCTCGGGCGGGTCGAAGGGGCACCTTGCGGTTCGCGCGTTGGGCAGGGCTGCCAGTCGGGGGATCGCTTCTGCGCCGGTGACGCCCTGGGGCGAGCTTGTTGACGGCTGGTGCTGCATTGTTCCTCCAGTGCGGGGTGAGGTGCTTCGGAGCAGACCGGTTGGCTTGGGGCCGTGCAGCTAACGCGGGTAGTCCCGGTTGAACAGTTTTTTCGACCAGAGATAGCCGCCGAGGGCGATGAGGGCGCACCACCCGAGCGCGATCCATGCGGCGTTGCCGATCGGGGTGCCCATGAGTAGACCGCGCAGGGTTTCGATGATCGGGGTGAACGGCTGGTGCTTGGCGAACCAGCGCAGCCCGGGAGGCATGGAGTCGGTGGGGGCGAACCCGCTGCCGAGGAACGGCAGCAAAAGCAGCGGCAGGCCCGCGTTGCTCGCGCTCTCGATGGTCTTGCTCAGCTGCCCGAGCGCGACCGAGAGCCAGACGAGCGCGAACGTCACCACCACCAGGAATCCGGCCGTGGCCAGCCACGCACCCGGCGTGGCGTTGGGCCGGAAGCCGACGAGCAGCGCGACGCCGATGACGGCCGCGATGCTGAGCATGGTCTGGATGAGGCTGCCCAGGACGTGTCCGGTCAGCACCGAGACGCGGGCGATGTGCATCGTGCGGAACCGGGCGATGATGCCCTCGGTCATGTCGATCGCGACCGAAATCGCCGTCCCCTGGACTGCGGCCGTCACGGTCATCAGGATGATCGCGGGCGTGACGTAGTCGACGTACTCGGCGCGTCCGCCTGAACCCGCGCTCAGCCCCGCGCCCATCGTGCCGCCGAACACGTAGACGAAAAGCAGCAGGAAGACGACCGGCATCCCGAGCAGCGTCACGGTCATCGACGGGTATCGCAGCATGTGCTTGAGGTTGCGGCGCAGCATCGTCGCGGAGTCGCGGAGCGGGTGGAACCGGAGGTTCGCCGGGGCTGGCCCGGGGAGGACGAGTGCAGGGCTCATCGAGAGGACACTCTCTCGTTGTCGGGGTTTCCGGTGAGGGCGAGGAAGACGTCATCGAGATCGGGGGTGTGCGTGGATATCTCGTCGACCTCGATAGCCTGGTCTTCGAGCCGGTCGATCAGGGTCTTTAGCGAGCGGAGGCTGCCGTCGCCAGGCACCCGCAGGACGAGCGCATCGTTGTCCCGTGACACCTCGCCGAGGACCCCCTCGGCCGCTTCGAGGCCGAGCGGGTCGGCAAACCGCAGGCGGACGTGGCTGCCGGGAATACGGCGCTTGAGCTCGTCGGTGGTCCCTTCGGCGACCAGTCGGCCGCGGTCGAGGACCGCGATGCGGTCGGCCAGCTCGTCGGCTTCCTCCAGGTACTGGGTGGTCAGGAAAATGGTGACGCCGGTGGCTACCAGGTCCCGGACGATCTGCCACATGCCCCGGCGGCTGCGCGGGTCCAGGCCGGTGGTCGGCTCGTCGAGGAAGATCACTCGCGGGCTGCCGACCAGGGTCATCGCTAGGTCGAGCCGCCGCCGCATGCCCCCGGAGTATGTCGAGACCGGATTCCCGGCCGCGTCGAGAAGGTCGAACTGTTCGAGCAGCTGGTCTGCGCGTCGTCGGCCGTCGCGGCGGGCCAGGTGGTGCAGATCCGCCATCAGTCGCAGGTTCTCCATGCCGGTGAGCAGGTTGTCCACCGCCGAGAACTGGCCGGTGACACCGATCGCGCCGCGCACTGCATCGGGCTCGCGGGAGAGGTCGTAGCCGGCGACCTTGGCGTCACCGGCGTCGGCGCTGATCAAGGTGGACAGGATCTTGACGGTGGTGGTCTTTCCTGCGCCGTTCGCGCCGAGTAGCGAGAACACCGTTCCCTGCGGGACGGTCAGGTCGATGCCGTCCAGTACGACGTGGTTCGCGAACGACTTGCGCAACCCCGTCACGGCGATCGCCGGCTGGGATTGGTTGGTAGTCATCGTTTCCCTTTCGCCAGTACCAGAAGTGGGTCAGGAACGGCGGATCGTGATGCCGCCGAACGAGGTGTGCGCGCGCACCTCGACGATCTCGTCAGACTCCCGAGGCCGGGCGGTGTCATCCAGTAAGTTGCGCACCTGCCCGCAACTGGTTTTCACGTCCAGCCAGGCGGCGGTGTTCTCGGCGACGCCGATCTCGAGGTCGCCCATCGCGGTCCCGAGTTCGACCGAGCCACGGGCCACGTCGTCGAGGCGGATGCTGCCGTTGGACGTCTTCGCATCAACATCCGCGCCGGCGCGTCCGACGGAGATGTCGCCATTCGCCGCACGCACCCGCATGTCGCCGGTGACCGCGGCGATCGTGGTGTCACCGTTGGAGTTCTTGACGACTACGCCTCCCTCGACTTCGCCGATGCGGACCTGCCCAGAGCCGGTGTGGATCTCGGCGTTCCCCGCGACGGTGGTCGCGGTGACATGACCGGCCGCGGTGTCGACGCTCAGGGGACCGGTCCGCTCGAGCCGGACGTTTCCGGTGGAGGTCTTGAACCTGAACTCCCCGAGCCGGCCCGTGCCGTTGAGGTCTCCGACTTGCACCTCGCCGGAAACCCGCGAACCGCTGGGTAGTTCGATGCACACCTCCACCGACCTGCTCTTGCGGGAGAAGTCGAAAAGGCGCGCTTTCGGCCCCGCGATCTGGAGCACGCCGTTCGCGTAGTCCACGCTGATTCGCTGGGCGGCCTGGACGTCCGATTCATCGGCTTCGTCGCTCGGGTGTATATCGACAGTGGTGTCGGTGCGGTCGCTCGCGGCGATTCGCACATTTCCGACACCGAGCTGGACCTTGAGCGAAATCGGTTCGGGTGTCTCGAATTTGGGCATAGCTGTCCTCTCGTCATGGGTACGTGGAACTTCCCCGCAGGTCGGGGACGTGGTGTAGCGGAAGGCGGGTGTCTAGCGGGCCCAGCCGGTGAAGCGCTGCTTGGTGTGCTTGCCGCGCGGCTCGGCGGGCGGGTCGCGGTCCGGTTGCCTCAACGCGGCCAAAGCTGCGCGGACCAGCCAGGCATTGACCGAACGTCCCTCAGTGGCTGCGGCCTCCTCCACCGCAGTCTTGAGCTGTTCGGGCAAGCGCACGTTGATCCGTGCGGTCGGGCCGTCCTCGGCGATCAGTGCGTCGCCGCCCACCATCGCGGGAGCATTCTCAGCCGCGTCCTGAATCGGCTCCGCAACAGGTGCGGTGACGACGAAGCTCGGTTCGCGGCCGCGCAGGCGCAGCTCCACCGATCCCGGGGCCAGGTCCCGGGTGATCTCGTCTGCAGCGGCCGACAACGCGTCCAGCAGCGTCATCCGGATCGCCGACTCAAGCGACTCGGCCAGGCGCTCGATCAACGCGTGGGCGTCGTCACCGCGAGCTTCGGCCAGTGTGGCGAATTCACGCCCGAGATTGCCGACGTACGACGTCAAGTCCATGGTGCCACTTTGGCACACAGGTGGCACCACTTCAAGCCCTCAATGGCTCCCAGTGGCATCATTCCGCACCGGATTAGATGAACCCGCTGGTCACAAGCGACAAGACGGGAGATTCAATCGATCGTGCCCACCGTCAGGTGTGGACTTCGACGGGCCTCGAAGACGGTGCGCTCATCGAGCACGGCACAACAAGCCCTGACGGACGACCTGCGGCAGGGGGCCACCTTCACGCCACACGCGGCCAACTTGTTCTTCCAACTGATCGCTCCCGCTATGAGATCGGCTCGATCATGGTCACCAGCAACTTACCGTTCGGCCGCTGGGGCGAAACCTTCTCCGACGACGTCGTCGCCGCAGCGATGATTGACCGCCTCGTCCACCACGCCGAAGTACTCACCTCACCGGGGACTCCTACCGCACCCCGCACTCGCCGCGAACTGCTGACAAAAGCCGAACGGGGTAGCTTTCCCCTTGCAGGACACCGCACCGTGCGGACGAGGCCGACGAGTGGCGGCGCGTTGACGGCGTGCCACCGGGTTTCGACATCGAGCCCGGTCGCAACGTGGATTCAATAGCGACATTCTATGAACAACAACCAGATTCAACCCGGGGCACGTTATAGGTGGTCTGCAACTCCGGCACCACTCTGCCGGTGCGCGGTTCTCGACAGTGCACCGGATGATGTTGATGTCTAATTCAGCGCAGTACGTCGCGCCGGCTTGGGACGACCGTGGCCCGGCCCGGGTCTGCCGCCTGGATTCTGCTTACAGCCCGGCTTCAAGCTCCGTTGCCCGACGGAGGGCGTCCGCCAGTTCTGGTCCGCTGGCCCCGGCCCCCCTTGCGCGGGCCAGCAGTTCCCGGGCCAGGTCCTGCTCACCTTGGCGGACCGCCACGTCTGCCCGCAGCACCAGCAGCTTCACCAGGTGAATCGAGGTCGGCTCTTCGTCGGACCGATGCAGAGCCCGGTCTAGGACTTTCACCGCCAAGTCCAGGTCCTGCTTGGCATCGGCGTACAACGAGCCCATGTGGATTGCTCGGTCGAACGTGCCCTTCGGCAACGGCCGATGCTGCTGGTCCTCGCTGATCGGTTGGGCAACCTGGATCGTGTTCCCACCCGGATCGATCATCAGGAACTGTCGCACCCCGTAGCTCATGTCCGTCAACGCACCGATCCGCGGAACCCCGTGCACGGGCACTGCCCCGAAGGCATCCTGCAGGCCCTCTGTGAAGAGCGCATAGACCAGGTCGACGTCATCGGTATCGACTAAGCAGCCATGCGCGGAGGTCATCGGATCGAACTTCTCATCGCCGTAGAAGTTCAGCTCGATCCCTCCACGCCTCACACTCAGAAATTGGTATGGCGCCGTCTGTTGGAACGTGATCTCGAACCCCAGCGCTGTGTAGAAATCGGCTACCGGCTGGATCGCCGGGGCCATCAGCCTTGGAATCGCCTTCTCCGTCATGCGTCCCGAAGGTAGACAACGACCTCTGTGCACGCCCATGAATGTGAGAACCTCAACTTACCCTGGTCATCGGCAGTGCACTGCTATCTGCGGGCCGGCGCCACGGCCGACCACGACGTCAACGGTCGATCGACCGACTTGAGTAGGACGGCGAATACCGCAGTCCCCTAACACAATTGGCCGGCTCAAAGGGGCATCACTCGGTGAGCTTTTTCCGACGGCACCTACCCCATCGAATAACATGCGCGGGTCGACGAATCGCGGTGGTCGCGCGCGCTGGAACGTATCAGGTGCAGGACTACTACACACCCGATCCAGACTTGGAAACGGTACTAGCTCGGCACTCCCGGCAATCAAAGGACGAGGTGCTCAACGACATCGGCCGGGGAACCGACTTTCAGTTCTTCTACCAACGTCTTGACGTGGGCGACTACGGAACCCGCCGTTCCGCTGCTGCTCGTCGCTGATTTCGTTGGTGACGAGCCAATTTGCTACATCTCTGGCGACGACATCCTCATCGATACCCCGACCACCTCCACGCTGTGCAATGTCGCCGAACAGGTAGACGTCGGAGGCAGCGGACTCGTCACCCGCACATGCGACCCCACTGAGGCTGTAACTCGCTGACGGGTTCTGACGGGGGCTGTTCGGAAGTTGAGCCCGGATCTGTGGCAAGCGAATGACCCTCAGCTGTAGGTTGCCATTCTCGATTGCGGACGGCAACTCCTCGTCCTGCATGTTTCTCAGCGTTGCCACGGAGTTGGCGGAACATTATTGCCATCCAAATGGCGGATCCGAGAATGGGACGGTCGTGCTCACCGTTGACAACTCCCTTACTTCACGTGCACTTCATCACCGCAGTGCTTGGCGTCGATGCAGGCTGGTTGATGCCCAAGGGTTTGGTCAAACGACCGGAATCGGGATGAGGGTTGTATTCGTTCGTCACGAAGACTCATCCGGGGCTGGGAACGCTACGACGATGAGTCTGATCCGTTCAGGTTTGTCACTTGTTTGCGGAAAGTCGTGCGGTAGGCCTGAGGCGGTACGCCGACGATTCGTTTGAACTGGTCACGGAAGTTGGCGGCGGACTCGAAACCGACTTGGCTGCTGATGGTTTCGACGCTCTCGGACGTGCGTTCCAGCAGCTGTTGCGCGTGGCGTATCCGCACGCCGATAACCCATTGCATTGGCGTCTGACGGGTTTCGGCTTGGAATCGGCGGTTGAGTGTGCGGATGCTGGTTGATGCCTGGGCGGCAAGCTTGCGTAGCGTCAGCTGCTGATGGGCATGAGTTTCAATCCAACTGAGCAGCTCGCCGAGCTCGGTATTGAATGGCTGCTGGTTGCGCATGATGAACTGCGCCTGCCCGCCGCTGCGGTGCAACGGCGCGACAGCCAACCTCGCCGACTGGGCGGCCACAGCCGCCCCATAGTCGAGTGCCACCATATATAGGCACAAGTCCAAACCAGCCGAGGCGCCCGCCGAGGTCAGGATTTGGCCCGCATCCACGTAAAGGACATCAGGGTCAAGGTCCACCGCGGGATAGGCCCTTTGAAAACTAGACGCCCCAAGCCAGTGCGTCGTCGCCCTTTTGCCATCGAGTAGACCTGCCGCGGCAAGAACGAAGGCCCCGGTGCATATCGATGCGATGCGAATACCGTTGCGGTATGCGGCTTTTAGAGCGATGATCAACTCTGCGGGCGCTTCCACGAGAGGATCATGACAACCCGGAACGACGATGGTATCGGCGCTGCCGAGCATGTCGAGTCGATGGTCTGTTGCAATACGCATCGGCCCGGCACTGACTTCGGGGGCAGTGCCGCACACCTGCACCTGATAACCGGCTCTGCCATCGGGTGATTGGGCGCGGCCGAAAATGTCAATCGGTGTCGCCACGTCGGAGGCGACACTGTCCGGCAATGCGACGACAGCAATCCGATGCATGGTTGGCAATATAGCAGCGCGATACGGCCATCTAGCCAGTAGCGAGGGTGGCTAACATGCACCAACATCGTCAGGTGTGTACGCACAAATCGTTCTCTTCGACAAATTCGACCCACTCGATGTCATCGCACCCTTCGAAGTCCTCGTTGCGGGCGCGCAGGCCCTAGGCGGCGGTCTCACCGTGGAGCTGGTGTCTGCTGAAGGCCCCCGCGAAGTGGTTAGTGGCACGCAGGACATGACCCTGAAGGCCACCAGCCAGCTCGATCCAACCAAGCCGGGCTACGTAGTATTGCCGGGCGCGAGCGGCCCGATCAACGGTGACCCAGATGATGGCGTTGAGACCATCCCGGTACTACTGGCGCGGGCAGCGCAAACAGCACTTATCCCGTTGATGCGCAAGGCCTTCGCCAATCCCGATATCACCGTGGCAACCGTCTGCGGGGGCTCAATAGTGTTGGCCATGGGCGGGTTAATCGACAACCGCTACGCCACAACCCATTACATGGGGATGGACGTACTCGACGCGGCCGGAGTGAACGCGGTAAACGCTCGTGTGGTTGACGACGGGGATCTGATCAGCGGCGGTGGAGTCACTTCCGGCCTCGATCTGGGCCTCTATCTGTTGGAACGTTCCTATGGTCCGCGTATCGCCCACGCCGTGGAGAAACTCTTCGAATATGAACGTCGGGGCACTGCGTGGAAGCCATCAGGAATCGAACCGCAGGAGCCCTGAGATGAATATTGCTGGAGATTGGGACGTCACCATCAAAACGCCGATCGGCTCGCTGGCAGTGGAGTATTCGTTCAGCGACACTTCCGCCGGCCTGTCCGGCAGGGCCACCCTGAAGGGTGAGGTCGTTGAACTGCAAGATGTTTCGCAGAGCGGCAACCACTTGACGTGGCGGCAGAAAGTCACCAAGCCGATGCGGTTGAACCTCGAATTCGACGTCGTGATTCTCGGAGACGAGATGTCCGGGCACTCACGCGCTGGCCGGTTGCCCCGGTCCGCGGTGACCGGCGCGCGACGGGTCTAAGACTCCCCAACATCACCCCTCTAATACTCAGAAGGATCTGACCTTGAAGTTGCTCTTAGATTCGATGCTGCGCACCTCTGGACGTACCCGTTCCGCGGATGAGGAACGCAACCTGGACGCCGTCGTGTCCTCCTTTGAGGCACTGGCGGCGTGTGACGAGTCGCAGATCGACCGCTGCTACAGCCAGGACTACCTTGAACATGCCGCGACGGTGCCGGGTAGCACCCGTGAGGAGTTGAAGCAGTTCGTTCTTTCCTTCGGGCCGGCGCATCCGCGTGGCGAGCTACGCCTGAAGCGTCTGCTCGCCGACGGTCACTATGTCCATGTTGAAAGTGTCGGCCGGTTCGAGCCCGAGGATGGATGGACCACTATCAACGAGGTGTTCCGCCTCGAGGAGGGAATCATCGCTGAGCACTGGGAGTCAATAAGTCCTGCCGAAGACCCCGCCGAGCCGTACCGACGCGGACTGCCGACGGCGAACGTGAAGGTAATCGCCAGTGACGGTGTCGAACTGGCAGTCGATGTGCACGGTCCAACCGGTCGGACCCCGGTGGTGTTCCTGCATGGCGTGACGTCCAGCAGGGCAACCTATGACTGGCTGCCGACCAAGATCACTGCTGGCAGAAAGATCATCAAGCCAGACCACCGTGGGCACGGCGAATCCGGCCACAAGCCGGACAGCTACAGCCTTTCGCGGTATGTCGATGACACCATCAATATCCTGGAATCTGTTGCAGATCGTCCCGCCGCACTGGTCGGTTTCTCACTGGGCGGGGCGATCGGATGGACCATCGCTCAAAAGCGTCCCGATCTGGTCAAGGCTGTATTTCTTGAAGATCCCGCGTTGTTCCCGGAGTTCGTCTACTCAACAGACACTATTACTTCGGTGCTGCGTTGGACGCTGACCCAGCGACAAGCCTGGCACGCGCAGAAAGCCAATACCGACCACATCATCCGGGAACTGGGAGCCAAAACTCTCGGCCCCAACGCTACGTTCGGCAGCGTTACCCAGCCCGCGAGCATGCCCGCAGTCGCCTACTCGCTCATGGTCCTTGACCCAGGCGTCACCGAATCGGCGATCGATGGAACCATGACCCGGGGCATTGACACGGCGTTACCGGTACAGGTTCCGACCTTCATTCTCGCCGCTGACGAAGCCGCCGGCGGAGCGTTTCCACGGCAGTACGACCGACAAATTATCGAAACGCACCCCAATGTGGAAGTTCACCGTGTCGAGGGCAGCCCCCACACCATCCATTCTTCGCTGATCGGACGGGATGCATACGTTCACCACCTCGCCAACTTCCTCGACGAGCATTCACCGACCTGAGTCTTCCGACACCGATGGTCAAAGGGAAACCGGCGCCCTTCACCCGTCGCCGTGACCGACTCGGATGAGTAGCAAAACCAGCAGGGCGCGAGTCTATTTCGGCTGTGCCCACACCAACAACGGAGTGAACCAGTGACAGCATTCCTGTTATCCATCCACCTGGTGGCAGCGATTCTGACGATCGGCCCGGTCGCAGTCGCTACAAGCATGTTCCCGAGGGCAGTCCGCACCGCCATCCACGACGCGGGCAACAAGCAAGCCGTTGCCTCCGTCCGGCTCCTTCACCGAATTACAAGGGTATACGCGGTAGTCGCACTCGCAGTCCCGGTTTTTGGTCTGGCGACTGCCGCAAGCCTCGGGGTGCTCGGCCAAGCGTGGCTACTGGTATCGGTGGCGATCACCGTTGTCGCGGCTGGGATCCTCATCATGCTGATACTGCCTGCTCAGCGCCTGGCATTGGCAACTGTCGATCGCGCCCCATCCGTCAGTTCCTCCGACAGCAGCCCAGCAGGCCGACTCGTCGGCCTGCTGGGGGCACAAACCGGCATATTCAACCTGCTTTGGGTTGTCGTCGTCATACTCATGGTTCTGCGACCAGGCTCGACGACAGGAGTGGGCTTATGAATGCCTGAGTGCACGCATATACCCGCTCAGCCATCTTCGCCCGTAACCGCACCGACGCAGCCCCTTCATGCAGTGAAAGCGGTTATTTATCAAGAGGATCGGCTGTGCCAGGCAGCACAGCCGATCCTGCCTCACTCACCCACTCGTGCAACACGGATTACATGCGTCTTCAGTTCAAGAGTCACCGCGGTGATCGGCTTGCGATGGATCATCCGATACGGCGGGGCGAACGAACGCTGGCGCCAGACACATATACATCCACCGTCCCGCTGACTCAGCCATCCACGCCTTTCTGGGGAACCGCCCAAGCGTGACCTACTTGCGAGGACCGATCATCGGAGTAGAACTGTGAATTCTCGCCGAACACTTCACGTCATCGGATCGATCGAGCTGCTCACGCTTATTCTCATGCTGCTAAATCTGGCGACTGTTCACCTGCCTGCCATCTCACACATCCTCGGCCCTCTTCACGGACTCGTTTACACCGCCACGGTTGTCGCGGCGATTCTGCTCATGAACGGCATCCACCGCGTATGGCTAGTCGCGCTCATACCCGGCATCGGCGGACTACTTGCCGCACGCGCAGCAGGCTGTCAGACAACGCGGCTATCCCCTCACGCCGAGGGGCCAGGTCCGGGAAAGCGGGCAGATCACGAGCCTCGGTAGCCAATCCGATTCCTGCGCCACGTCTTCGCGAACTGCTCGATGGGTCTGCTCCAATGTGCGATTTGCTGCGGCGTGCCCGACACCAACACCGCGTTCCGGATCGCCGCGCGCGTGCTCGACTCGGCCGTAGCACTCAGACTGACGCGGATACCTGGCTGCGGGTCAATGGCGCCGCCATCTTGGCCACCACGTCGTCGTGATCGACCCCGGGCGCCAGCTCCACCACCGTGAAACCGCTACCGGTGACGTCGAACACCCCTAGATCCGTGCTCGCCCAGCTGACCACGCCCTTGCCGGTCAGCTGCGTGAGCACGCCGAGACAAGCTTGGCGGCACCGGATTTCGCGGTGTAGTCCATCAATACTTACACCCGCCCTCTAAAGTCCTCCTGGTACGGGGACTGCCTACCTGAAGGTGTCTTCCCGACGATCATCGACCTGCACCTGCAGGGCCGCCTGGAGAAGTTCGTTACCGAGCGGATCCACCTCAGCGATATCGAAGACGCTTTCACAGCAATGCATTCCGGTGCCGTACTTCAATCCGCAGTGATGCTGCGAGTCAGTTGGCAACCGTCCACCTGCCGGGAAACATAGGGGTCGAACGGGCCGCCACCTCCGGCGTTCTCGAACTCAACGACCACTTCCTGAACATCGACACCAACGTCTGGATCATCGAAGCAATGGCCGACACCTCGCAGGAAGGAAGAGCGCTCGCAGCCCGGCCATGATCCCAACTGATTAGCCACTTCACAAAGGCGGCAATCGATCATGTGCCAGATCGGCGACCTGGCGCGCCCGCTCAGCGCGAGCTGTTCGAGATCCGGTCACGGTTGATGCGGACAGTGGGACCACACGAGCACTTTGATGTTCGCGGCGCTGCCGACAATATTTCGGCTCTGCAGCGCATCTACGCTGACCATTGGCTGTCACGCGGGCTAGGTGAGGTCGCGACGGCACTGGCAACTCCGTCAGGAATGTTTGGTCGCCTCGACGAGCAATGCCGGCGCTTCGATCGCCAGCTGGCACGCCTGAAGAGACTGCGCAACTCCGCGATTCACGGGGGCCCGGTCAGCGACGCACCGTGTCAATCGGCTGCAACATTCGCCTTCAACCTCGGTCACCAATGCCTCAACGAAGCCATGAGAGCCTTTTGACAGGGCACGATATTCCTTCTCACATGGACGGGTACCGAACCGATCACGTCGACAGGTTCGAGCGCATCAGGACCGCAGGCGACGTCGATGCACTTTTCGTCCAGGTGGACCCGATAGACGACGATTGACAACTGTCTCACCGTGTCCATCGCACGAGCACTGCATATAGACGGATCGGTAAGTGTTGTGCGCCAACTGCGAACGGTCGGCAGCTGCTCGCCCGCTGGCCACACAAGTCATTGTCCCGCATGGGCGTTCTGCCGATAATCACGCCTCGTGTCGGCCGCTAGCAGTCACACATCGTCGGCACACGGACCTACATGTCTGGTCTCAATGAGCTCGCACTTATCGCATCTATCTGGCGGGTGATTGGATCACGCCTGCCTTGTCGTTCAACCTAGCGGCCGGTAGCGCCTAGGGAGTCTTCGGTGAGCACAGGTGCTTCTAAGCGGCTTCTTCGAGGGGCTGAAGTGGTGGCCAAAGGCGGCTACTTGCTCAAGTGCCCGGCCGTGTGCGTGGAGCGCATCGACCCGTTGCTCATGGACAGGATCAAGGCAACGGCGTCCCCCGAGTTGCCGCCTGGAGTCAGAACTTCCCGCAGGAGCAGGCCACGCAGCGCGGCGACCGCGATGATGGCCATGTTCAGCGCCTCCTCAGCGTTGCGCCCTTCGCGTTCTGCGAGCGAGGCCAGCATCATGGTCAGGTCGTCGAGCGAGTCGATGAACTCACGAAAGTCCCCGGGGCTGTATGCGGCAAGTCCTACGACGTGAAAGAAGCCGCGGATACGGGACAGCCGCTCCGGGCGGGTGTAGGCCCGCCAGATCGCCACGACGAGTTCGTCGAAGGTGCCCTGCTGGGCCGTCTCGAAAAACACCTCGTTGTCACGAGATCGCTGTTCCTTGAGCATCGCCGCCAAGACGCCCGAGAGCGACCCGAAGTGGTACCGCAGCAGGGCGTGGCTGGTCTCGGCCCGGGCGGCGACCTCACGCAGCGACATGTCCGGAGAGGGAAGGGATTCCCCGAAGGCAGCGAGAAGCCGAGCAAGAAGGCGCTCGCGTGCCTCGCCTTTGCCTTCCACGCTTGACAAGATCACCCCGACACTTTATCCATTGGATAAGATTTTTCCAATGGATAACGAGCCGCTGAGGGCACCGTGCTGCGCGGCCGGCCGAGTTGTGAAGGACCTTTGATGAGCGCCATGTGGCAAGGCTGTCTCGCGGACACCGACTACTTCGAGATGCGTTCCAGCGGTGGGCATGACTATGGCGTCTGGGTTACCACGCCACCCGGCTACGACCGCGCCACACCACAAGTGCCCGTCGTGTACGTGCTCGACGGCAACTTTGCCGTGGGCCTGACGGCTCCGCTCATCGTGACCCAGATGGACCCCATGCAACGGATTCGGCCCTACATCCAAGTCAGCGTCGGGTACGCGGGCGAGGAAGCGCAGGACTGGGACCGGCTGCGCAACAGAGACTTCGTGCCACCCGGCGAGCCCATCGCCAAGGAGCTCATCGATGCCGTGGAGATGGGACTGCAATCAGGCATGAGGACACGCGACGAAGCTGACGCCTACCTCGCCGAACTACGCGACACCCACGCCGATGTGTTCCTGAATTTCCTGACCACGGAACTGCACCCGCGGATCGAACGCGACTACGGCACAGCCGCGATCGGTCACGGCCTGTTCGGCTACTCCTACGGCGGACTTTTCAGTCTGTATGCCTGGCTCACCGGCAGCACCGTCTTCGAGAGCATTGGAGCGGGCAGCCCCGGCGTCATCGGTGAAGACAGTCAGATCTTCGCCCAGCTCGACGAGTTGGGTGACAGCCGGCGTGCTGCCAAGCTCCACGTAACCTTCAACGACCGCGAGCTTCTCGGAGACCTGGCCGTCTACCAAAGCCTCGCGAAGAACACGGCCACCGTCCTTCACCGCCTCACTTCACGCAACGAAACGGTCACCAGCGAGATCCTGCACGAAACGCACGTTACTGGCCTGCAGGCATCGTTCCTCAGTTACCTCAGGACCTGCCGCCCCATGTGAGCGCAAGCCGCCTCATCTCTCGCCGGACGCAAAACCGCTGCCACGAACAGCAACTGAGCAACCACCGAATCGAGGCAACGCGATCATTTCGTTTCCTCAACCAGCTTCTCCAGAAGCGGTGTCAGCCTGAAGTCAACGAGCTTGCGCATGACCAGCGAGGTGTTGGTCTGCTCGACACCGTCGATATCGAGTATCCGGCCGGCCACCCGGTAGAGATCGTCCGCCTCGCGGGCGACCACGTGAATCAAGAGATCGGTAGCACCGCCGAGTCCCTGCACTTCGACGACTTCGGGAACCTGCTCCAGCGCTCGGGCGATGGCAGCGAGCTTGCGCTGCGTGACGCGCGTCAGGATGAACGCCGTCAACGGGTAACCCAGTGTGGCGGGATCGATGCGTCTCTCGAACGAGCGCAGGACGCCTAATCGTTCCAACTTGTTGATGCGTGCCTGGACAGTGTTGCGCGAGAGCCGGGTCTTGTCGGCCAATGCGAGAACGGTGGCCCGAGGGTCATCGTTGAGAGCCTTGAGGATCCGAGCATCCAAAGCGTCGACTCTGGTTTGCGTAGTCAAAATGACAACCTCCATCTGAATGCCCGAACATCGACGTCAGCAAAATGCTCAGTCGATCCACGTGAACTTGTCCAAAGTGTAGTTCGATGCTCGACTAGACAGCGAGTTCTGCACCCCTATGGAGCTCCGACGACCGTGTCATCGCGGTCGGCAGCGCCTGCGCTCTCACTCGAGCCCGCTTGCTGCGACGCGCCTTCGCCGTGTTCACGACCTGAGCACGGCGAAGGCCGGTCACCCCACAATCTGGAACTCGCACGCAAGGAAACCACTGATGGACCGCTCGCAATCAGTCGATGCACGGCCCCGTGTCGCCGACACGTCAGCAGACGCCGCCCTCCGCGAAATCGAGGATCGCGTGTTGTGGCTATCGACGTCGATCATTCACCACGCCAACCGTGTTCGGCCCAATCCGACCGGTCTGAAGGTGGGAGGCCATCAGGCGTCGTGCGCCTCCATGACCTCGATCATGACGTCGCTGTGGTTCGAACAGCTTCAACCAGGCGATCGGGTATCGGTGAAGCCGCATGCCTCGCCCGTGCTGCACAGCATCAATTATCTGTTGGGCGAACTCGATCAGAAGTACTTGACTACTCTGCGCGAGTTCGGTGGTCTCCAGTCCTACCCGAGCCGATCGAAAGACCCTGATCCCGTCGATTATTCGACAGGATCGGTGGGGATTGGGGCGACTGCGCCGATATGGGGCGCGATCGCCAGTCGCTACGTCGATACCCAGATCGGCGCCGCGGGAAAAGGTCGCCAGTACTCGCTGGTGGGCGACGCCGAACTCGACGAGGGGGCGGTCTGGGAAGCCATCCTGGACAACTCCGTCGCCGAGCTCGGCGAGATCGTCTGGATCATCGACCTCAACCGCCAATCACTCGACCGCGTCGTGCCGAACATCGCGGCCGGACGGCTGGAGGCAATGTTCTCGGCCGCCGGATGGCAAGTGATCAATGTGAAGTTCGGCGCCCAGCTTGAGTCATTGTTCGACCACAGCGGTGGGGCCGCGCTGCGCACCCGCATCCTCGAGATGCCCAACCCCGAGTACCAGCGTCTGCTGCGCTGCTCAGCCGAAGAGCTACGGGAGAGGCTGCCCGGCAACGGAATAGGCGCCGACCAGATCTCGACGCTGATCCGCGACCTGGATGAGAACACGTTGCTGGCTGCGATCCGCAATCTGGGCGGTCACGACCTCGGCGCACTGCGCGCCGCCTACGCCCAAATCGATGACACCCGTCCGACGGCGATCATCGCCTACACCATCAAGGGTCACCGACTGCCCACCCAGGGCCATCCCCAGAATCATTCGTCACTACTCACCATCGAGCAGTACGAGCAGTTCGCCACGGAACTCGGTATGGACCCGACCAGTCCTTGGCAGCGTTTCGCCACCGATAGTGCGCCCGGAGCGCTCTGCGCCACGACCGCCGAGAGGCTGCGGCGCGAGCCGGTGACCCTGTCGCCTCCGCCCGCCGTGCCCGTTGACACCGGTCGCACTCCCTCGGGCACATCGTCCACCCAGGCGGCCCTGGGCCGGGTGCTGCTCGACCTGAGCCGTCAAGCTCCGGACGCGGCCAAGCGTGTGGTGACCGTGAGCCCCGACGTCAGCTCAACGACCAACCTGGCCGGTTGGCTCAACAAGGTTGGCGTGTGGTCCCCCAATGAACGTCGGAACTGGTTCGACGACGACCCCGAGACGATCATGCACTGGCGGGAGAGACCAACCGGACAGCACATGGAACTCGGTATCGCCGAGACCAATCTTGTCGGCCTGATCGGTGAGCTCGGTGCGACGTGGAGCCGGTGGGGCGAACCCCTCTTTCCGATCGGTGTGGTCTACGACCCATTCGTGGAACGTGCCTTGGAGCCATGGTCCTACGGCATTTACGCAGGCGGACAGTCGATTCTGGTCGGCACTCCCTCGGGTGTGTCACTCGCGGCCGAGGGCGGCGCACATCAGTCCATCAAGACACCGTCGATCGGCCTTGAGCAACCTGGTTGCATCAGTTACGAACCGGCATTTGCCATCGATGTCGAGTGGACGTTGCTGTCATGCATTGGCCTGATGGGCCGGCCGGATGGCTCGTCGTCGTATGTGCGACTTTCCACGCGGCCCGTGGACCAGACTTTGGCATCGGTTCCCGACGACGCCACCGCCCGAGAACGCCGGAGAAAACAAGTGGTCGCCGGTGCGTACATCCTGCGGCGAGCCGGTGGCGTACCGCAGATCGCTGTGGTCGCAATGGGAGCGATGATCACCGAATCCCTGCGGGCGGCCGATCGGCTCGCCGAGCAGGGCATCGATACCGACGTCATCTGCGTGACGAGCCCCGGCCTGCTGTTCGACGCATTACAAGCTCGCCGCGGGCTTTCCGAGAGCCCCAGCTGGATCCTCGACCAGGTCTTCCCAGCCGACCGAGCCGCCCCTATGGTGACCGTGCTCGACGGACACCCACACACGTTGGCGTTTCTCACCGGCATCAACAACGTGACGGGAGCCGCTCTGGGAGTGAGCCGATTCGGACAGGTCGGCTCGCTCGACGATGTCTACCGGTATCACGGCATCGACACCGACAGCATCGTCAGCGCAGCACTCGACCTGGCCGAACGGAGCGTGAAATGACTGCCGCCACAAGCATTACCAACGTGGAACTGCCCGCCCTTGGCGAGGCGGTCACCGAGGCCACCATAACCCGGTGGCTCAAAGCAGTAGGCGATGAAGTCCAGCATGACGAACCCCTGCTCGAGGTCGCCACCGACAAGGTCGATACCGAAGTCTGCTCTCCCGCAGCCGGAATCCTGACTCAGATCATCGAGCCGGAGGACTCCGTGGTCGAGATCGGCGCGGTCATCGCGGTGATCAGCGCTGCCGACGCAAACCCCACCGAGGAAACGGCCAATGAGCCAGAGAGCGTTCCAGAGGTCGCCGAGCCGGAACCTGAACCTGAACCTGAACCTGAACCGGTTGAATCAGCAACGGAGCGCGTCGAGAAGCTCTCGCGGATCCGGCGCACGATTGCTCAGCGCATGCTGACATCGCTGCAGACATCGGCACAGTTGACGACGGTGGTCGAAGTCGACCTGACCAATGTGGCGCTGGTGCGCAATCGCAACAAAGACGAATTCGAGGGCCGGACCGGCCAGAAGCTGTCCTACCTGCCGTTTGTCGTCGACGCTGCCGTAGAAGGCCTTGCGGCACACCCGGTGATCAACTCTTCGTTGAACGCCGACTGCACCGAGGTCACCTATCACAGTGCCGTCCATCTAGGTGTTGCAGTCGATAGTGACAAGGGTCTGATGGTGCCGGTGATCCGCGACGCCGAGTCAATGACGTTGGCAGGCTTGGCAGCAGCCATCGCGGCATCGGCCCTGGCGGTGCGGTCGGGGACGGTACGGCCTGACGATCTGTCAGGAGGAACTTTCACGATCACCAACACTGGAAGCCGCGGCGCGCTGTTCGACACCCCGATCATCAATCAACCCCAATCGGCCATCCTGGGTGTCGGAACAGTGGTCGAGCGACTGGTCCCTGGACGCGACGAGCTTGGCAACCTCGTGGTGAAGACCAGTTCAATGGCCTACCTGTCGCTGTCCTATGACCATCGGATCATCGACGGCGCCGACGCCGCACGCTATCTCGGCACCGTGCGCCAGCGCCTGGAGCGCGGCTTCGACGATGCGGACCTTCGATGATCAAGAAACCCCCAAAGTCGGGGCAACCAGTGCCACGAGCTACAAACGTCAACTCGCACGCGCTTACTGAATACGGCCGCATGCTCTCGTTCGTGGCTCGATGGGCGCCATTCGATCACGGCGACGAGTACATCCTGCCGGAATTCGGCATCGCACCTTCGACCTTCTATCGTCGAGTGCTGGCGTTCGTTCAGGAAGCACCACCCCAGGCGATGCGCGAATCCGATCGTGAACGTGTGATCGGAATCTGTTTGGCGAAACTCGCCAATCACCCGCAGAGCTCTTGACCACCGAGGCCGAATGCCCTCTCGTACGTAGGGCCGCATCGTGCTGAACACGATCGACCGCACCGGGAAGGTGCTCGATCTCTTCACGGCCGAGACACCAGAGTGGGGTGTGACGGCGGTATCCGCGAGGCTGCAACTGCCGAAGTCGACGACCTTCGACATCATGTCCAGTCTCGCCGCGATTGGTCTGTTGCAACAGACATCAGGCGATCGCTATCGACTCGGCTGGCGCGTTCTGCTCATCAGCCGTCGGCTCATGAGTTCCAGCTGTTTCAACGCCTATACAAATCGCCGTGTGGCGGCGCTCGCCCACCAGCTCTCAGCTGTGGTGACCGTAGGCGCTTGGGATGGCCGAGGCGTTGTCTGCATCACCAACGCATCCGCAGATCGGACGGACCCGATAGTTACTCGCGGAGTTCACATTTCCGGTCACACTTCGGCACTCGGGAAGCTGCTCATGGCACACCTACCGTGGTCTACGGTTGAAGAACTCATCGACCGCAACGGATTGCCGAGGCTCACAGAGAACTCGGTGGTTGACGTGAACATGTTGCGTGCGCAGCTCATCTCCGCGCGACGCGACGACATCGCGATAGAGCACGGTGAAACCATCCCGGACCAGTCATGCATCGCCGTAGGCATCCATCAACGTGACCACCGGGCGGTTGCGGCATTATCGATCAGCGCACCGACGGAACGCCTTCTGAACCGTAGAGAAGAGTACTGTCGCATTGCCCGCCGGACAGCGCGTATCCTCGTCGAGAACGCAGTTCCGCCGCACTGAACCATCAAGGCCCACACCTGAACACGGCGCAGCGAGCCGCGAGACCGCTTGTCAGCAAGGCAAGGTGGCTCTCGCCGCACACGGTTGAGCGGTGTGGGTCGGCCGGGCGAACGAGGTTGCCAGCTCCTTCGGTGCCGTTGACCGAGTCACGGTGGCCGACGGCAGATCGTCGGTACGCGCCAAGCTGATCCCCGTGACGTCACTTCCATGAGTGAAGGACATCGCACCCATCCCTACCGCTGCCGCCACACCCATCACCGCTGACAGCGCCTTGACTCGTCCAATAGTGCTGGCTCCCATAGTGTTCTCCCATCGAACGTGACGGCCGGCCGATATGCCGGAAGGCCGGTAACAGTGACGGGAGCCACACTGCCAACGAAAAGTGATGTACGTCATTGGCTGTCCGACTATTTCGGATGAGCCACTTCTCCGCGTATACGGGGAACGGCTAGCCGGATTCCTCTGCACCCCAATATGTCTGACCACCAGCGTCGACCCGGTCCGATGCCCGCGCAACAGCGAGATCGCCGTCTAGGCTGCTGGATTGACTGGTGTAGAGCCGTTTGCTGGCGCTAACCGTCACTCGGTGCTGCGGCACCGTCGCTCAGGGACCGCTGCAGGCGACGCATTCTTGCAATCCACCCGTCATAGTCCGCGCCCTTGCCGCGAAACATACCCAGAACCTCCGGGTGAGGTAGAACCATGAATCGCTCCGCGCGTACGGCGCGGATCGTCTCCGCCGCGACCTCTGCTGCGCTGATGACGCTGCCGGACTTGATGATCGACTGTGCGCCGATCCGGCGCGACAGGCCCGTGGAGGAGCGCACTGCGGTGAGAAGGGGCGTGTCGACTCCGAGCGGACACACACAGCTCACGCCTATTCCCTCCTCACCGTGGGTGATTGCAAGCCATTCAGCGAATCCGATCGCAGCGTGTTTGGTGACCGCGTACCCCGCCGCGCCCAGTTGCGTCAGCAGGCCGGCCGCGGATGCGACCGACACGAAGTAGCCGCTGCCGCGGCCGCGCCATCCCGGTAGCAGCAGCCCGGCGGCATTGACATGAGCGCGTAGGTTGATCGCAAGGACCTTGTCCCAGTCGGCGGATTCACCGAGGCCCGCAGCTCCCACGATGCCGGCATTGGCGACGAAGATGTCCACGGGCCCGAAGTGCCGTTCGGCCTCAGCGATCAAGCTTGTCACGCCGTCAACGGTGGATGCATCCGCCCGGATGCTCGTCGCCGCGTCACCGATGCTCCTGGCCGCTTCGGCAGCGTCACGCTCGTCGAGGTCGCCGATGACGACCTGTGCTCCATTCCTGGCGAGTTCGACGGCCAGTGCCCGGCCGATTCCTGATCCACCGCCGGTGACGACAGCAACCTTGTTCTCGATCTGCATCTGATCCCATCCCCGTCGGTTTGATGTGACCGCAGTGGCGATGTCGATTCAGCGGGGCAGCACGGTGACGGGAATCTCGCCGGAGTGGTATCGCTGCCGCATCAGCTTCTTGTCGTACTTGCCGACGCCGGTGCGCGCGATAGAGCCGACCACGGCCCACCGCTCAGGCAGCCACCATCGCTGTACCCGCTCCTCAAGCCAAGCCTTCAGATCTTCGGCCCGCGCGGCAGAGCCGGGGCGCAAGGTCACCAATGCGAGTGGTCGCTCATCCCAACGGGTGTCAGGTACGCCGATCACGGCAGCTTCGATCACATCAGGGTGACCGGCCAGAGTGGTTTCAAGGTGCACGGAGCTGATCCATTCGCCGCCGGACTTGATCACGTCTTTGGCTCGGTCGGTGAGCGTCAGGTACCCGTCTGCGCTGATGTGTCCGATGTCGCCCGTTTGGAGCCAGAGTTGTCCGTCCGAGTCGGTGGAGAAGCTCTCGGCGTCGATGCCGCCGTGGTAGCCGCCAGTGATCCAGGGGCCACGCACCTGCACTTCGCCAACCGATCGGCCGTCGCGGGGCAGAACAGCGCCCGTCTCGTCGACGACGCGTCCTTTGGCGCCGAACAGGAATCGGCCCGTGCTGTTGAGCTTTCGCTGCTGATCGGTCGTGGTCGCGTTGCCTGGAACGTCGGCGATGGTCACGATGGGACTGGTTTCGGTCATGCCCCACGCTTGGACCAGCGGAACCGCGAATTCATCGCGATACGCGGCGACAAGCGACGCCGGCACCGCGGCGCCGCCACACAGCACTCGACGCAACGAGTCGACTCGATGGCCGGGATTGTCGCGCAGCCACAGCAACATGTCGTTGAAAACCGTAGGAACACCGCCAGACAACGTGACGCCGTGTTGGGCGATCATGTCGACGAGCGTGTCGGGCTTGAGGTGGCGGTCCGGCAGTATCAGTGTTGCGCCGGCCATCAGCGACGCGTACGGAATGCCCCACGCGTTGACGTGAAACATCGGGACTATGGGAAGCACCCGGTCACGGGAGGAGATTCCCGCAACGTTGGCCGTGCAGACGGCAAGGGCGTGCAAATAGACCGACCGATGACTGTAGACCACGCCTTTGGGATCCCCGGTGGTCCCGCTGGTGTAGCACATCGCCGCAGCGCTGTGTTCGTCGAGCACTGGCCACGCGAACGTAGTCGGCTGACTGTTCACGAGTTGCTCATAGGCGATCACGTCGGGCACCAGACGTGATACCTCGGTCAGCTGAGCGTCGGTCGGGTCACCGGCGATTACCAGCGCCTCCAGCTCCGGCATCAGCGGCAACGCTGGGAGCAGCGTGTCGAGCAAACTGGCGTCGACGATGATGATCTTGTCCCCGGCATGGGAGGCGATATAGCCGAGTTGCTCAGGCGTGAGCCGAATGTTGAGGGTGTGCAGGATCGCGCCAGAACAGGGCGCGGCGAGGTATGCCTCGAGGTGCCGCTGGTTGTTCCACATGAAGGTCGCAACCCGGTCACCGGCTTCGATTTCGAGGCCAGCCAATCCGTTGGCCAGTTGAGCTGCGCGCGTGGCAATCTCAGAGAATGTGGCGGCTTGTACGGCGGTGTTGGCACCTACATAGGTGAGGACCTCTGAATCACCGAAGGTGCCGTCGATTCCGTCTAGGATCGCGGTGAGCGTCAGCGGTACGTTCTGCATGGTGGCATGGATGTCCATGGATGCGGTCTCTCCGATTGTCTATCGCGCTCAAGAAGCGTGAGGTGTCAGGGGGCAGCGGCGGAGAGCCTGCACGGCTCCCAGGTCGCGGCAGGCCCAGAGACGACCAGCTCGCACCTGGACTTCAGCTGTGCATGTTGCACGTAGTCGGCCAAAGTCACTGTCGTGAAACCAAGCTCGATCAGCATCGCGGTGATGCAACCTGCGACCAACTCCGGCCGCGGCACCGAGAACCTCGGCGCTGAGGTGATGGGTGGCCGCAGGTACACGATGACTCCGCCGTGTGCGGCGATACGCTCGTGACACCTCTCAAATTCGACTCTGCATTCGCAGCCAGAGGCGAGAAGTGGGTCACCATGGACACATTCCGTGATGACATACACGGGTGGATCGATATCAGGTACGGAGGCGCCGATGAACACCGTATGCCGAGCGCCCGTCAGGTGGTCTTCAAAGTCGACTGCTCTGAGCGCCCGGCCTGCCAGCTGGTCCAGTCGGTTCTGAACCGGCGTGACCCGTTTGCGGCGTCCATCACCGTGGAAAAGGCGGTGGTGCACGACGCTGTCGATGTGCACCATCGGCAAGCGATGGTTCTGAGCGAACACACTGATCGCGGGTTCCCGCAGTAGTTCGCCGTCCTCCCCTAGGAGGGCAGCGGTCAGTCCTACAGGTGGAAGCCCCGCTATGTCACAAAGATCCACCGTCGCCTCGGCGCTCCCCCGGCGCTTGAGCACCCCGCAGCCTGCAACCCTCACTGGGAGAACATGACCGGGCCGCACCAGATCACGTGGCCGGGAGCAGTCGCTTGCCAGAACGCGCGCAGTGCGGGCGCGGTCGGTCGCGCTGATGCCGGTACCGATACCGGATGCGGCGTCCACCGCGACCGCAAACGTGGGAGCTTCCACATTCGAGTCATCGTCACGGACCATGGTCGGCAGATCCAGTTCCTCTGCTCGACGTGCGGGCAGCGCCGCACAAATCAGCCCCGAGGTGAACCTCACCAGCCATGCCGTCCAATGCGGCGTGGCATGAGCAGCCGCGATCACTACGTCGGCGACGACCTGGTCATCGGTGCCGTCGACAACCAGAACCGGAGTCCCAGCACGCAGAGCCGAACCGGCGCGCTCGATCGCCAGCCGAGACACACAGCGGTGCGCCGTCATGAGTCATGTCCGACCGCGAACGTTCGAAATCGGCTGTCGTGAAAGAGAAGCGGCGATGCGTCGAGGTCCGCCGCAGCGGCCTTGACTTCGAGAATGACCACATCATGGTCACCGGCGGAAACGGTCGTAGAGATCTCGCAGTCGAGTTGGGCCACCGCATCCGACAGCAGCACCGCGTCGGATTCGGTGGCGAACCAGGACACTCCGGCAAATCGATCCACATTCTTCGCCGCAATCTGCCGACACGCGGCCTCTTGCCGCGATTCCAGGACGGAGACGCCGAGATGGCATCCGTCAGCCAGATGCGGCCAGGTCGTCGACGTGTGCTGCACGCAGATCGACACCAACGCCGGATCGATGGATACCGGGGTGAACGAGGTGGCAACAATCCCGACCGGTTGTCCATCACGCAGTGCGCACACCGCAGCGACGCCAGTTGGATAACGACCGTAAAGCTTACGCAGTTGCGCCATATCCCGGTCAGAGTTCCCGGTAGAAACGGGATCGAGGGTAGTCATCGCTTGCACTCCGTTCTCGTGGATGTCATGCGCCCCGGGCGCGGGCGTAGTCGGCAATAAGGGAGATGACCGCGTCGAGGCACGCCTCCCCGAGCCGTTCCGAGGCGCCTTCTGGGTCACCCAGAACCCCGTTGGCGGAGACTGCTCCGATTCCGTCCTGAAATGCCCGATCGAGTAGCTGCTGGTCCACCTTGCCGGTGTAGCCCCGGACGAACCGGTCGGTGCGGACCTTCTGTGGGTGAAGGGCCAGCATCACCGACGTCTCTGCGATGTCAGCGTGCCCTCCCACGTTGGCGCCCAAAGATGCCACGCTGTCCGCCGCCCGTCGCCACGCGTTCAAGATGGCCTCGGTATCGGAGAAGACGATGACTGTCAGCGGCGCGAGTGCCGCCGTGAGTCGCACCTCGAAGTCACGCATCACGGGATGGTTCCCGATATGCCCGGAGAACATGACGATTCGTTCGAAGCCATCGTTGGCGAGGTGCCGACAGTAGTCTTCGCACACCGATTCCAGCGTGGACGCGCGAAGCGACAGGGTGCCGGTGAATCCGAGGTGGTGCGGTGAGTACCCCACACGCACGGTCGGCAGAACCAGCGCGCCCCCGAGATGGCGCGCGACCCGCACCGCGAGCTCGTCGGCATGATCGGCATCCATCGACAGCGGTAGGTGCCCACCGTGCTGTTCGACCGCTCCCAGCGGGAGAACCGCTGTGCGTGCTCCTTCCGAGATCGCCGCGCTGATCTCGGCGCTTGTCATGAACTCGATCCGAACCTCGTTCAACGATTCACCTACTTCAGATCGCCGCCGGCGAACCGCGCCTGGCGGGCAATCTCCCCCTGCTCACCGGCGTCGTACATCTCATCGACAAGGTCGCGGAAAGACGCGAGGATTGCAGACCGCCGTATGGTGCCCTTGAGAGTCAACTCGCCGTCCGCGGCCGAGAGCAGCCGTGGCAGGACGCGGAACTTCTTCAATTGCAGCGGCCTTGAGAGCTCAGAATTGACTTCGTCGATCCATGTGGCAAGCGCGGCATCTCGGTCAGCCGTGGGCATCGCCCGCGCCTCCGCACTCACGCCGACCAGTACGGTCAGATACTTGCGTCCTTCACCGACGACAATCGCGTCATCAATGAGTGGACTGGCCTTGAGTCGGAGCTCGATCGGTTGAGGGCTGACAGTTTTTCCGCCGCTGGTCTTGAGGACATCTTTGATTCTGCCGATGATCCGCACTTCCCCATCGGGGTCCATCTCCACCAAATCGCCTGTGCGGTACCAGCCGTGGTCCATCGCGGCGGCCGTCGCCTCGGAGTCGTCGAGGTAACCGCTGAAGAGGCAGGGGCTGCGCAGCTGCAGCTCTCCCTCTCCAGATACGCGCGCCTTCCACCGTGGGTCGGGCATGGTTTTCCCGATTGTTCCGGGCGGCGGGAATGCGCGATCCCACTGGGCAAGAACCGATCCGCAGGTCTCTGTCGTACCGAAGAGCTCACGAAGGTCGAGTCCCCACATCTGCCACAACGCCGCTACCTCGGGGGACATGCTGCCCGAAGCAGTCCAGGCGACCCTGATGCGGTCCATGCCAACCTTTGCGCGCAGGGGAAGGAACACCCGACGGAGGCACACGTTGTACGGATAGTTGAAATACCACGGGACGTCCTGATCCCTCCAGCGCATCTCGCTTACTTTGCGAGCAATCCGCATCGCTATCGCGTACCGCAGTCGGAAGGCGGCGCCAGACTCCGAAAGCTGCTGTAACACCTCGCCGGCCAACTTCTCGTGCATTCGCGGTGGCCACAGGACCGCTGTCGGTCGCACACCGACGAGCGCGTCCAGACGTTGCTCCATGGTGCAGTAAGTAATGACGAGGCGAGACATGATCGGGGTGAATACGCCGATCAACGCGGGTGCAACATGCGAGAGGCCGAGAAACGCAACGAGGTCGTGCCTGATCCTGCCGACCTCTGGGTACGACATGGCGAAGGCGAGCACCGAGTACTGCAGCGTACGGTGCGTGTGGATCACACCTTTCGGCGCACCGGTAGACCCCGACGTGTAGAACAGGGCCGCGGGCTGATCGATATCGCCCGCCTCAACCAGCGCCGCGAACAGCTCGGGTTCGGTCGCCCCGCGGGATCGACCGCGATGGCGGAGTTCTCCCCAGTGCACCGCCCGCACAGAATCCGAAAGGCCCTGCGGTTTGGTGTCGAACCCGATCGTCGCACGCAGTCGTGGCAGCTCGGCCGATATCGCGGCAATTTTCGCGACATCTGCCACGTTCTCCGCGAAAACGACTGTGGCCTCGGAACTCTCCAGTGCCTGTTTGACTTCGGCGACCGAGCTCGTGGGGTACACGCCCACGGGGACACCGCCGAGACTGAGTATCGCCAGTGCGGCCACGACCCACTCGTGGCGAGTAGACGACACGATGGCGATCCGGTCGCCTGGCACGGCACCCAGATCATGCAAACCGAGCGCAACCTCCCGGACCTGCTCGAGATATTCGCGCCATGTGGTCGGGTGGGCTGCCCCGTTTCCCCAGCTGCAATACGCGATCACGTCAGGTTCACGCTCAGCGCGGTCGCACAGCATCTGAGCGAAAGTTCGATTCACGGCGTCGAACTCCGTCAGGGTGTCCAACATCGGCACCTCCGTACATCCCGTCGACGACGAGGTCGATGCCCGTGTGTTCTGCATCTTCATAGTCAGTCCAGTTCCTCGGTCAACACGACTGCGCCTTGGCCGCGGGAGCCCTTCGGCCACTCCACCGTTGCCGCAACTCTCGTGCGGCCGGGTCGTCGAAATAATCGGCAGCGGCCTTCAGCGTGCGTTGCAGGGACGCCTCATCGCGCACGTCGTCCGCAGCGTTGACGCTGCCCTTCAAGGCACCATAGAGCACCGGAGCCTTCGAGCCGGCGGCGCGCGCCATTGCGACGGCCGCGGGGATCAGCTCCTCGGGACCGGCGACGAGTTCGTCGATGAGGCCGATGTCGAGAGCGTGCTGTGCGTCGAAAAGCTCACCCGACAGGATGATTCGCCGGGTAACGCGCACACCGAGCACCCGGTTGGCTCGTTGGATCCCCTTGTCCGCCGGTAGCAGTCCGTGATTGATCTCCGGAAACCCGAACCGCGCCGAGTTGACGGCCAACGCACTGTCCGAAAAGAGTGCGACCTCCATACCGCCGCCAACACAGTGCCCATTGATCGCGCTGACCACCGGACGCGGGTAGCGATCCATCGCCACGAGTAGTGCGTGGAATTCCCTCATTCGAATCTCTATCTCGCCAGCGAGCGCACCCTCCAGCTCTTTGATGTCGCCTCCGCCGCTGAAGAACCGCGCTCCCTTACCGGTGAGGACGATCGGTGGTGCGTCCGGCCTGGCGCGGAGCTGCTCGAACAGGCCGACAAGATCGTGGATGAGCTGGCGGTTCATCGCATTTGCCGGTGGCCTGTCCAACGCGACCACCAGAACGCCATCGTGGTCAGCGGTGTCGAGAGTGGGGGACTGGCCGGTCGCGAGTGCGCTCATAGGTCACCTGGCTACGTTCGCCGGTTGCGGTCCCAGGACAGAGTGCCCTTCGCCGCGTGCGGACGGATACTCCGGCGGACGGCCTTCGCGGAAGGCCTGCCGGGCCTCGAAGTAGTCTGCACTCGCGAATCCGATGACCTCCAGCGCCGCGGAAAGCTCGTGCTGCGGAAGGGCATTGGTGAGCCATCCGGTGTTCAGGGACCGCTTTGTCCAGCGGATCGCCTGCTGCGAGCCCTGCGCAAGTTCGTCGGCGATCTCGAGGGCGCGATCCAGCACATTCTCCCTCGGTACAGCGAGACTCACCAAGCCGATTCGTTCAGCTTCGATGCCGGTCATACTCGCCGAAGTCAACTGGTAATACTTCGTCTTGGCCATCCCCACGAGCAACGGCCAGATGAGCGAGGAATGGTCACCGGCGACCACACCGACACGGGTGTGCCCGTCTCGAAGCAGTGCATCCTCGGCAGCGACGCTGATGTCAGCCAGAAGCGCCATCGACAACCCCCAGCCAACCGCGGGACCGTTGATCGCCGAGATGAGCGGCTTGTCCATGTTGAGGATGGCCGTAATCCGTTTGCGCTCGCCCTCCATGAGCGCCACCGCTTCATCCAGCGTGGGCTCTGGCTGGCGTACGTCCATGCCCGTGCAGAAGCCACGGCCCGCGCCGGTGACGACGGCAACCCGCGTTTCCGGGTCTCGGTCGACCTCCACCCAGATGTCCGAAAGATGATCGAACATCGGCATCGTCAACGCATTGAGCCGGTCGGGTCTGTTGATCGTGATGAGCAGAACACCATTGGGCCTGCGTTCGATCAGGATCTCCTCGGGGTAGCGGCTGAAGATGTCATCAGCGGCCAATTTGCTCATCGTGTCTCTCCTACCTTGACAACATTCTTATGGGAATTCGACTGGGATTTGGACTCTTCGAACGCTTCGAGCTCCGCATAATGAGCGGGCCGGGCCGTGCGGATGTCGGCCAGAACCGCGTCAGCGGGGCGCACCACGGCCCGTGGGTTCTTGAACCTGGGGATGACGTACTTGCCGAAGAGCTCGATCGACTTCATCAGCTCTCTGTGTGGGAGTCCATCGATTCTCATGACGATGGCGTCTGCGCCAAGGTCGGCGAATCGCTGCACTTGTGCCGCACAGTCATCCGGATCGCCCACGATGAATCCGGACGATTCCTCGAACATGTATCGCTCGTCGTTGAAGTCGACGTTCCGTACCGCGCCCATGTACTGATAGTCGGCCGACAACTTGGACAGGCGCTCATACGCGTCGGTCGAAAGCGCCACAGTCTCTTTCAGATTCCGCGCCCACTTGAGGGCTTCCTCACGGGTCTCGGCACAGTGCATTCCGCCTCCGACCGCGACGAGCTTCTGCGCTTGGAGCGGATAGGCATGCGTAGCTCCGTCGAGGGCATCGTCGTAGATGCGCAACATGCTCTCGACAAACTCGAAGCCGAGGTAAAAACCACCGACGATAGCCCCGATGCCGAGCTCGGCGGCCTTGCGAACCGACTCGGGACTGCCGGCCGCCATCGAGATGGGGGGATATGGCTGTTGAATTGCCTTGGGCACCAAGCTTCGCGGCGGAATCTTGTAGTGCTCGCCAACATAGGAGAACACGTCATTGTGCAGAGCCCGGCGGATGACCTCCAGCCCTTCTATCAGCTGAGCCTTGTTCTCGCTTGGTTCAACTTCGAAGGCGCGCAGCGCAAGTGTCGTGTTTCCCCGCCCCACTCCGAGTTCCACTCGGCCGCTGGACAGGATGTCCTCGGTTGCCAACCGTTCGGCAACGCGAAGGGCATGGTTGATGCGCGTAGGCAAGAGGGTGACCAAGTGCATGAATCGGATGCGCTTGGTCAGCGCCATCAGGTAGGGATAGATGACCTCAGGTGCGGAGGTTGTCGCCGTGCCGATCGCGACGTGCTGCTCAGACGTTCCGAACGCGTCGAACCCCACCTCCTCCGCAAGTAGGACCTCGTCCACGAGCTCGCGGTAGCGGTGCTCATGGGTATGCCCCGGGACCGTCTCGCCTTCGCTCATGAAAATGAACCGCATATTCACACCACTTTCCACTAGGTGAACGATCATTAACGTAAGACGCGGCGCCGCGGTTGTCAACGCGGAACTTCGATCGAGTTTCAAGTCCGCCCTAGGCGGCCATTGGAACCCTGTTTAACTGGCAATATAAGGGAACCTGGCGGTGCGGCCACGGTTCCGTCGGCCCATGACGCCTGGCCGACGCTGGTTACGAGATATTAACGATCATTAATGTCGCCTTGCCCAGCCGTCCGGCGAGCGGAGGTGCAACGTGGCCTCCTCGTGCGCGCCTCTCGATCGCTCCCGGACTCGGCGGCGCCTGGCACCGTGGCTATCGTTGTTTGCCATGACCACTGACGCTGCCGCGCACGAGCCGTCCGCCGGCACTTCACGCCGGGATGTCTTGCTCAAGGTGGCCGCCGACCTGTTCTTGCGAAACTCCTACGACGGAGTGACTGTGGACATGATCTGCACAGCGGCCGGAATTTCCGGGCCGGGCCTCTACAACCACTTCGAGAATAAGCAGGCCCTCTTGATCGCCGTCGTGGAGAGTCCCTTGGCGGCTCTGCACCGGTTCGCCAGGGAAACGGCGGAAGCGGAGCCCGATCCGCGGGCGGCACTGGAGATCTTGGTCGACTTCCACATCAGGAGCGTGGTGACCTCAGCTCCGACGACGCTTGTCTTCATGAAGAACGAACACGCCTTACCGGAGAAGGACCGGCGGCGAATCCGACGCGAGATGAATCTCTATGCCGAGGAATGGATTTCCATCGTCGCAGCATTGCGGCCTGACCTGTCCGAGCCAGAGGTTCGGCTACTCACCCATGCAGTGTTCTCAATGCTCAATTCCGTAGCGACTCTCAACAAGGGCCTCGACCACGAGTCGATCGTCAAGACGATGTCGACCGCAGCGATCACGGCACTCACCTCGCCTGGCGACGAATGACGTGGCGGCCGCGCCCGGCCAGATACTCGCGTAGGGATTCCACTTCGGCACCGTCAGGGATGGCTCACCGAACCGTTCGACTCTTGGTGCGTTAGTACAGCGCAGCCAGTGTCATCGCTACGCATACTGTGCCGATCAGCCCAACATAGGCACGGGCGTGGACGATGTCGGGGATCGTGATCCCATAGCGCCGCAGCACAACCACCACGGGTGTCGCACCCAGCAGCAGCGCGGCCGCAGAGGTGACATCCACCGATGCGATCAGCGGCACAACGGCGGGTGCCGTGATGGCCAGCGTCATCGGATTCGCAAGAGCTGTCGCCGATTCCATGGAATGGCCGGCTCGACGCAGCAACGGGACGGTAAGCACGCTGCCACCCACTCCGAGGAACGCGGCAACAGCGCCAACCGGGAGCCCGTATCCGGCTCGAATAGTGCGGCGTTGAGTGGCCACCCCGACGGGGCGGACGAAACCCGGCCGGACGACGGCATCCATGAGTGTTATACCCAGGTACGCCACGAACGCCCACTGCCCGAGTTCGGCGGGCGCGAATCGCGCGGCCAGGCCGCCCACTATCCCGCCCATCGCCAGCAGTGCCAGCAGGGCACGCTTCCCGCGCAGGCTCGCAAGGATCTCGCACTTCGGCGTCGGTCTTTGTGAGAAACGCCAAGAACTCCTGGTTGCGGCGACGGGGCGCAGCGAGCCGATGCCCTTTCCAGTCGCCAGGTCTAACGCGGCATTCAGGCTGCGGTGGACCGGCGGGTGAGAACAAACGACGCGCCTGCCCCATTCGAGCGAACGTTGGATGCTGGCGTACCGATCACAGACAGCCGCCGTGGCATCGCAGCAAAGGTGGACCAATCAGGGTTCTTGGCCCACGCGCCAAGTTGCGCCATCTCAAATGGCAATGCGCCATCGAGAACGGCGACCGACAGCACGGGATTGGAACCATCATTCAGACGGCGTGACGTCTGTGGCCCGAACAGAGATAAATTCTCCTAATCTTGACTAAGAATCATTAGCTGTACTTGATCACCGCACGTCCATAGCCTCAAACGCATGGCTTCACCCGTCCTCGTCGGATTCCTCACCACCATGGCGTTGATCGCCGCGATCGGCGCGCAGAACGCCTTCGTGTTGCGTCAAGGCATCCGTGGCGAGCACATCGTCGCCGTGATCGCGGTGTGCACCGTCTCCGACCTGATCCTGATCGCCGCGGGCATCGCCGGCGTCGGTGCTCTGATCACCGCGCATCCCGACGCCATGACGGTGGCGAAGTTCGGGGGCGCGGCCTTCCTGATCGGCTACGGCGTCCTCGCCGCACGCCGCGCCTTCCGGCCCTCGACCCTCACCCCGGCCGAGCGCACCCCGGCCCGACTGGCCGAGGTGCTGGTCACCTGCCTGGCGCTGACCTGGCTGAACCCCCACGTGTACCTGGACACCGTGGTGCTGCTCGGCTCACTGGCCAACGAACACCGGGAGCAGCGGTGGCTCTTCGGCGCCGGCGCGGTGGCCGCGAGCGCGGTGTGGTTCACCGGCCTCGGCCTGGGTGCGCGACGGCTGGCCGGACTGTTCGCCACCCCGATGACCTGGCGCATCCTCGATGGCGTCATCGCCGTGATGATGATCGCGCTCGGCGTCAGCCTCGCGGTGTCCTGAGCACCGGTCGCCGTCACCTCGGCGCGGTCAGAATTCGTCGGGCAAGTGTCGATCGGATTCTGGGCATGCGACAGAATTACGAGGTGAGTCCCATGTTCCGCCGTGAACCGCCCCCGGCGCCGCATCCCATGGCGGACGCTCCAGCCTGGTTCACCTCCGCGCTGGGACAGGCACCAGAGCACTCCACGATCGACGTCGACGGGTGCCCGATTCATGTGCGCACCTGGGGTAACCCGGACAAGCCCCCGCTCGCGTTCGTCCATGGCGGTGGAGCCCACTCCGGCTGGTGGGATCACATCGCTCCGTTCTTCGCCCGCACCCATCGGGTCATCGCGCCTGATCTGAGCGGGCATGGCGACAGCGGAACGCGCACCGAATACGCACTGTCGATCTGGGCCCGGGAAGTTCTCGCGGCGGCGGAAGCCTCGGGATCCTCGGCGCGGCCCACCATCGTCGGTCACAGCATGGGCGGCTGGGTGGGCGCCTCGGCCGCCACCCGCTACGGCTCGCAGATCGACAGCATCCTGGTCATCGATTCGCCGCTGCGCGACCGCGCACCGGAGGAAGTGCCACTACGCAACCGTCGCCGGGACACGGCCGGATACCCATCCGAGGAAGACATCCTGGCACGATTCAGGGCCGTGCCGAAGCAGGACGTGACGCTGCCCTACATCGGTCACCACATCGCCGTGGAATCGATACGCAACACCGACGACGGGTGGGTGTGGAAGTTCGACCCCGATATCTTCGGCGGCCACCTGCTCGACGAAACGTCCGCCGATGAGGAGATCCTGGAGAAAGCCTTTGCCCGAATCCCTTGCCGGGTTGGGTATTTGCGTTGCGAACGCGGAGTGGTCCCGCCACCGATGGCCGACCAGATTCGCTCGATGCTGCAACTGCGCGGCCCATTCGTAGAACTCGCCGAGGCCGGTCACCACCCCATGCTGGATCAGCCCCTGCCGCTGGTGGCGACGATCCGGACCCTGCTGGAGTTCTGGTCGATCACCTGAGCGGGTTGCCCCGCCGAGGTGTCTGTCACGTCATGGCCCCCCGGTAGGCTGCCGGAGCGGATACCCATGCGCGATCGGAGGTCCGATACCCGTGCTCGACGCTGACGATGTGCGCAGCATCGCACTCTCTTTCCCCGAGACCACCGAGAAGGAGCGCTGGGGCCATCCGACATTCGACGTGGCGGGCAAGATGTTCGTCACCGTCCCCGACGACGAGACCTCATTTGCGGTGCGCTGCCCCCGGTTTGACCGTGAGGAACTGATCGCCGCCGAACCGCACAAATTCTGGGTCCCCCAACACGAGGCCGCCTCGTCCTGGGTGCGGGTCCGGTTGGCTGAGCTGGAGGATCGGCGAGAGCTCCGCGATATTCTGCTCGACTCCTGGCGGCAAGCCGCGCCCAGCCAGCTGACCGAGTAGCTACGTGCTGCCGGGCGCACCGGCTCAGACTGGGGCGAACCGACCGGCCCAGGGCATCGCCTGCTCGAGCTGGGCCCCCAGCTTGAGCAGCAGCGCTTCACCGGCAAGCGGCGCGACGAACTGCACGCCGAGCGGCAGACCTTCTGCCGTCCAGTGCACGGGTAGCGAGATCGCCGGGCGGCCAGTGATGTTCGCCAGTTGCGTGTAGGGCACCCAGCCCAGGTTCTTGTCCACCATGTCGTCGACGATCTTGGTGTAGCGCAACATGCTTGCGGTACGGGTCTTGATCAGCGCATCGGCGGCACGCTGCAGCACCACCGGCAGATCGAACTCGCCGATCCGCGGAGGCAGGGTGGCCAAGCTGGGCGTCAACAGCAGGTCGTAGGACTCGAAGAAGGTGCTCAGCCGCCGCGTGTGTTCGTGGCGCCGCTGCACCGCATCCAGATAGTCGACACTGCTCGCGGAGCGACCGAGCGCCGCCATGATGAGCGTGTCACGTTCGAATGAGGCGTCACCCGCGCCGGTCAGCCGTTTGGCCTCGGCGACCTCCCATGCGCTGTAGACGAACCAGGTCAGCAGGAAGTCGCGAGCAAGCGCGGCGTCGTCGAAGGGCGCTTGAGGCAGTTCCTCGACATGGTGGCCGAGTTCGGTCAGCACGGCAGCCGTTGCCTCGACGGCTGCGAACGCCTCGGGGTGGGGCGCCGGGTTGATCGCCGTCGGCACCCGCAGCCCGATCCGCAGTTTTCCGGGATCCGCCCCCACACACGACGCGAACGGCTCAGCGGGCAGGCCCGGCACGTACGGCCCCCATGGTTCGCCGCCGCTGAGGACGTCGAGCATCGCCGCGGTGTCGCGAACCGTCCGGGAGACGACGCCTTGAACGGCCGCGCCGTGCATGGATTCCCCGGTCGCCGGACCCGACGGCGTCAGCCCACGGCCCGGCTTCAGCCCGACAAGTCCGCAACTGGCCGCCGGAATGCGTATCGATCCGCCGCCGTCATTGGCGCCGGCGCAGGGCACGATGCCCGCTGCAACGGCGGCCGCAGATCCTCCCGAACTGCCGCCCGGCGACCTTGCCAGATCCCACGGGTTCCGGGCCGGCCCCCAGACCTCAGGCTCGGTGATTCCCTTCGCCCCGAACTCGGGGGTGTTGGTTTTCCCGAAGATGACCAGGCCGGCGTCGATCCAGCGCTGTACGACCGTGGCGTGCTCGGTGGCGTTCAGCGACATGAGCGCACGTGAACCAGCCGAGGTGGGCAAACCGGCGTAGTCCTGCGCCAGATCCTTGATCAGGAACGGGACCCCGGCGAACGGACCGGTCAGATCGTCCGACGGCGAAGCCGGAACGTCGCGCACGATGGCGTTGATCTTCGGGTTTACCGCCGCTGCCCGTCCCCGGGCCGCGGCGAGCAGCTCCGCCGCCGAAACCCGCTTGTCAGCAACCAGTTTCGCCAAGGATGTGGCGTCGTGCGCACGGTACTCGTCGAAGTCCATCCCACGAACGTAGACCCCGTTGACGTTGCGCGGTGCTCTACCGCCGGCGAGGAACATCGGACCCGCCGTGAGGGGTCGACGCTGCCGAAGAATCCGACTTGGGCAAGCTGGGTACCAAACCGACCCGAGGAGGAGCATCCGTGGACTTCACGACGATCCGGCACGAGCTCGACGACGGGATCCTCACCGTCGTCCTCGATCGCCCGGAGAACCTCAATGCCTTCACCGTCGAGATGGCCGACGAGTTGGAGCGCACCTTCGTGTCGGTCAACGACGACGACGCGGTACGTGCCGTCATCGTGACCGGCGAGGGCCGGGCGTTCTGCGCCGGCATGGACCTGTCGAGCGAGGGCAATGTGTTCGGCCTCGACGAGACGAAGTCACCCAGCCTGGCCGACATGGCCGACCTCGACGACCCCGAGCTTCGGCGGGTCAGGGATACCGGCGGCCGGGTGACCCTGGCGATCTACGCCTGCCGCAAGCCGGTGATCGCCGCCATCAACGGGGCCGCCGTCGGGATCGGCGCGACGATGACGCTGGCCATGGACGCCCGGCTCATGTCCACGAAGGCCCGCTTCGGGCTGGTCTTCGGGAAGCTCGGCATCACCCCGGAAGCGTGTTCGACCTGGTTCCTGCCCCGGATCGTCGGCATGCCAACAGCTTTGGACCTGGTGTACCGCTCCGACATTCTCACCGCAGACGCGGCCCGCGAGATCGGGCTGGCGCAGGCCGTCCACGAACCGGACGCGTTGATCGCCGAGGCCCGAGCGCTGGCCGACGCCTGGACGCGCGACCGCTCATCGATCTCGGTCGCCCTCATGCGGCAGATGCTCTACCGGAATTCCGCCGAGCCGCACCCGGTCGACGCACACCGGGTGGATTCATTGGCGATGTTCTACACCAGCATCGGTGACGGCCACGACGGCGTGCGTGCCTTCCTCGACAAGCGGCCACCGCAGTTCTCCGGGCGGGCTTCCGATATGCCGCCGTTCTATGAGGAGTGGACCGCCGGCGGGGAAGCCCGCGACTGATCCCCCTCCTAAAGAGGTGCGATTGAAGCGTTGCTGGCGGATTTAGACTCTTGTCCATGGGTGGGGCGTTGCGTGTCAATCCAGACTCGCTGCGCAATGTCGCGCGCGCTCAGGCTGACGTGGGTGAGTTTGTCTCAGGTCTGGCCGCAGGCCAGTCGCTGCATAGTGCCAGCTCCGGGGTGTCTGGTCTGCTCAGTGAAGGCGCGTGTCAGTTCGCCAGCTCCCTGGTGGATACCGCGCTGAACGCGGTCCACGAAGACCTGACCAAGCACTCCGACAACCTGTCGACAGCGGCCGATCGCTACCACCGCATGGACGAGGAGTTCGGGCGTCGCTTACGCAGGTTCGCCCAATGAACCCCCGCTCAGCGCCACGACCAGCCGCATCCGCCCTGAGACTCACGTCGTGACGGTGACAATTCCGCAGGTTCAGGGATCGCACCCCGAGACGCTGACCGCATCCGCTACCGAACTTGGCCAGAAGGCAACGGGTTTGGCCGCCCAGATCGATAGTCACCGCGCCAACATCGACGGTTTACGGTCAGGTTGGCAGGGCACTGCCTCTGATGCGGCGATCGCGAAAGCGCAACCAACTTTGGCGCGCATGCAACAGATTCACGACGCTCTGAACCGGGCTCAATCCGTCATGCAAGAGGGCGGCACCGCCCTGACTCAGACCCGCACGAGTCTGCTCGGGACGGTCGACCAGTTGAAGGCTCAGGGCTGGCAGGTCGCACCCGACGGCACGGTGTCGGTACGTCCCGGAAGCATGCTGGATGCGCACGCGAAGATGAGTCCGGCCATCGCCACGAAGCTTGAGCAGCTGGCCGCCACGCACTCGGTGGGCCTCAAGACACAGTTGGCCAACTTCGACGCCGCCGACCGACAGCTCAACCAGAGCCTTCGCACCGCTGTCGGTGGGCTGAATTCCGCACCGCAGAACTTCGGGCCCGGCGGTCTCCCACAAGCGCCGCCATATGACACCGGCGCCGAGATCCCGGTCGGCAAGAGTGCCGAGGAGGTCAACAAATGGTGGGACTCGCTGCCGCCCGAGAAGCGGCGGCAACTGCTCGATGATTGGCCGGAGAAGTTGGGCAACCTCAACGGCGTTCCGATCCAAGACCGTAGCCAGGCCAACCTGTCGATCCTGATGCAGGATCTCAATCGTCCCGACGAGGTGGCCAAAGCTCGCGGTGTAACGAAAGACGAAGTCCTGGCCCACCCCGAAAAATACGGCATGGCCGGGCAGATGATGACCCGCTACAACAATGCCGTCAAGGTTGCCGAGGCCTTGAAGGCCGACGCAGACAATGCCAAAGACGCCAACCGCAATACGCCCGAAATCCTGCTGATGAAGTACGACCCCGAGGCATTCGACGGTGAAGGCGCGGCGGCGATCGCGATCGGTAACCCCGACACCGCGGCCAATACCACCGTGATGGTGTCCGGCCTGACCACCTCGGTGGCCGGCGGAACGTTGTCCGACGAGACCGGGGTCAACGTCTACAACGAGGCGAACAAAGCGGATCCGAACAACTCGACAGCCGTCGTCCAATGGATGGGCTACAACGCCCCGGACCTGGACGTAGACCTGGACACCAACGCCATCGGGGTCGCCGAGCCATTCATGGCCCGTGACGGCGCGCAGCTGCTGGCCCCCGACGTCAACGCACTCGCCGTGACACACGAAGGAAACCCCGCGCACACCACCGTCATCGGTCACTCATACGGGTCGACGACAGTCGCCGACGCCGCGGCCGGCTACGGGATGCGCGCAGACGACATCGTCCTCGTCGGTTGCCCCGGAACAGATCTGGCCCAGTCGGCAGCCGATTTCCACCTACCGCCCGACGGCCACCTGTTTGTAGGCGCGGCATCGACCGACTTCGTGACAGGGCTGGGTCGCGAACACCTCAACATCCCTGGAGTCGGCCTCGGCAACGACCCCGCCATGGACGGGTACGGGTCTACCCGATTCCACGCCGAGGTAGCCGGTATCAACCTCGACCCGCGTGACGTGCTCGATGAGCACACCTCGTACTTCAAGAAGGGATCGGAGTCGCTGTTCAGCATCGCCGACATCGTGTCCGGACACGGGAACGACCTCCAACAGCACGGGATGACAGCTCCTCACCGCGTGCAGACTCCCGGGTTGCCGTTCCCGATCCCGGGCGTACCACCAAAGGTGGGGTTCGATCCGGAACTGGTGCACAAATCCAACAACGACCACTATCACTGAGGTGGTCAGCCATGACGACCGAGAGAAACAGGGCAACGACCATTGAGACTTGCATGGGTACGAATCGCCGGAACGCTAGCGGGACTGCTCTGCCTGGTGGGGTGCTCGGGCACCGTGCGTAATCCAATTTCCCCCGAAGAGGCGCGCCGCCAGGTCATCGATGTGTCCCGTCAGGTCATTGCCGATCTCGGCGCCGAGGTGGCTGACGCGAAGTTCGGTTACGACTCCTGCAACGACTACGGCAAACCACCGTTCCAGGGCCACAGCAGTATGGGGCTGTGGATGCCCGGCGCCGACCGGACCCGCGAGGTCACTGCTGACTCCGTACTGGACCGGTTGCGCGAGCACGGCTGGCAAGTCGATCCCGACTTTCATTCCCACGCCACCACATTCAAGCGCGACGGGGTCGATGTGAGTGTGTGGGTGATACCACCACCCAAGCCCGGCAAGCCACCCGTTGCCCACGTGAGCGTCGACGTCTTGGGCGAGTGCCGCGACAACTTCGACCACCGAACCAACCAGACGAACTCATTGTCCGAAGACATCAAGGGAGAACTCGCCTCGGGATGATGTGCCGGGTTCAATCCTCAGGCGGCGCGAATCCCACTGTCGTGTAGGCCTCGTCCGGGATGGCAGCACGGTCTTTGTATATCGACCAGGTGCAGACGGGACTCCCCTGCCCCTGGATCGGCGGGCTGATCACCCGCAGCGGAAAGCCCAGTCGCTCGATGGGGGCACGTTGCTGCAGCTGGCAGCAGTGTGCGCAGTACAGACACACGCCGACGGTGTTCCACGCCCAATCGTGCCGTCGGGTGGTCACCGCGAACCGCGCTGCACCGGAATCGGTTTCGTAGGTGCGCCCGCCCGATCCGCATGGGGCGAAGGTGATGACCCAGCGGTCGTGCTCCTCGATGATCGAGAACGAGCCGTCGCGGTCTGGACCGGTGAGATGGCCGCGGGTCGCCTCGAAGATGTCGAGTAGCAGACGCTCTGTTGACTGCTCCCACACCATGGCATCCGGATGGTAGATCCGCGCGGACCGCTCGTACATCTCCGACAGCAAGCTGTTCCAGAGGTCGCCGATAAACGCTTCACCGAGTGCGTTTGACGCGAGATCGAACAGTCCGCAGATGGCATCGCAGGCCGCATCGTGATGTTCCTGCCAGACACCGCGAGCGCGGGCCAGCAGGTCCCGCGCCGCGTCGGAATCGCACCGCTGACATGCTTGGGCGAACGCGTCGATCAGGCTGACGTAGCTGCGCCAGCCGTCGTCGAGTTCCCCCCGGCCGGACGCGGGGTGAACTGCCGCGGGCGCAACACCATGAGAGACCAAGACACGCGGGATCTCGGTCAGCCATACACCGAACAGGTCGTAGGCCTCCTGCGCCTCCTGGATGGTGATGCGCCCGTACTCCTCGGCCGCGGTGAAATCGGCCGAGGACAGCGCCTCCTGTGCCCGTGCGTAGCTGGACCGTCCTTGTTCCAGTCGACCGTCGGCTCTGACCAGGTGGCCTAGCAGTTCGCTGTGGACGACTGCGCGGCTCATGTGCGCTCGAAGTAGCGATGCCGTTCCCAGTCGGTCACTGTCTGGGTGAGGAAGGCGTTCATTTCGCCGCGACCGACAGTCAACAGGTGACCGTGTACCTCGGCCCCGAGCGAAGACTTGGCGGTGTCACTGCTCGCGAACAGATCTATCGCCTCGGGTAGCGATGTCGGTAGCTGAGGCAGGTCGGTACGTGCGTAGCCGTCGCCGTCGATGAGTTCGGGCAAAGGCAGCCGACGCTCGATTCCGTCGACGCCAACAGCGACGGCGGCAGCGATAGCCACGTAAGGGTTGACGTCCGCCCCCGGAATTCGGTTCTCCACGCGGCGATGCGGACCCTGGCCAACCAATCGGAATGACAGCGTACGGTTGTCGTTGCCACAGGCGACGGTGGTCGGAGCGAACGAATTGGGTTGGAAGCGCCTGTATGAGTTCAGATTTGGCGCGTAAAGCAGACACATCTCTCGCGCAGCCCCAACCAAACCGGCAAGGAAGCCTTCGAATAGCTCGCTGTCCCCCAGAGGGGTTGAGCCGTCAGCGGACCACAGACTGGTGTGGATATGGCATGAACTCCCCATTCCCGCGGCGTCCCATTTGGCCATAAACGTGGCGGACTTGCCCATCCGCGTCGCGATCGCCTTGACACCGAACTTGTAGATGAAGTGGCGGTCGGCCATCTCCAGCGCGTCAGTGTGGGTCAGGTTGATCTCCTGCTGCCCCAGCCCGTATTCGCAGGACAATGCCTCGATGGGAACGCCGGCCTGCTCCATCTGTTCAACCACGGCGTCGATGAACACTTCGTTGGAGATCGCTACCAGGGGATCGTATGCACCCTGGTATCGAGATGCCGGGGACAGCTCCTGGTAGCGGGACCGCCATCCGTCCTCGTAGCTCTGCTCGAAGAGGTGGAACTCGAGTTCGGAGGCACACTGGACCGTGGCTCCATGCTCAGCCAATCGGGCCAGCTGACGCTTGAGGACCTGCCGGGGCGCAATCTCGAGCAGCGTGCCATCGGCGAGCACAGGATCGCAGATCACGAACGCGGTGTCGGTCATCCACGGCAAGACCCGCAGCGTGCTCAGGTCGGGTTTCAGATAGCAGTCCGGGCCGCCGTTGCTGAGTCCACCAACATGTTCCAGGTCGGGGTTGAGGTCTTGCTCGATGTCAAGCTGCCAGACCATCAACGGGATGCGAAATGCCGTGTAGTCGTCAATATGCTCGAGGAAACGGCGCGCGGGAAGGTGTTCACCCAGCGGCCGCCCGATATTGTCAGCGGCCGCCAGGAAGACCTTGGTAATTCGGCCCGCGTCGACGGCCTCTCGCAGTGCTTGCAACGACCAGATGCCGTGAAGTTTCGGAACACCGTTGACACTGAGGCCCTCGGCGGCGAGCGAATGGTTGGTGTGAACTGCCATGTTGATCTCCAAACTAAACAGCTATTGGTCCATTTTATATTGCTTTTACTGGGTCGAGTCAAGGTTGCCTTTTCGAGCACAGGAACGCAGCAGCATGATGCATCCTGGTTTTCATCACGACCTCGAAAGCGCAATCCTGCGTAGCAGTTTGGCCGCCAGGATGTACGTACTCGGGCTCGCCGGCCACTGCGAAATCACCTTGCCCGTGCGGTTGGCGCCGGCCCGGAAGTAGCTCTCGGTGACGGCCCAGACCGTCTTCGCCAGGCGGTTCTGCGCCCAGTCGTTGTAGATGTAGAAGGCCGACCGGCGGACCTCGATGCGCCGCTTACCTTCGCGGGCCGCTTCGGCGATCGCGGCTGCAGCGAAGTTGGCCTGTGCCTCGTAGAACGCCACGAGCGGAACGACGTTGGTGTTGGGTCCGAACATGATGAAGAAGTTCGGGAAACCGGGCACCATCATGCCGAGGAAGGCCTCGGCGCCGTCGGTCCAGGTGTCATGCAGGTCGGCGCCGTTCTCGCCGGAGACCTGATAGGTGCTCAGGTACTTGTGCGCCTGGAACCCGGTGGCGAGCACGATCATGTCGAGTTGGTGCTCCTCGCCATTGGCGTCGACGGCACCGCCGGCCGACAGTCCCTTCACCGCATGGGGCACCAGCCTGACCGTCGGGCTCTTGAGAGCCTGGTAGTAGGTGTCGCTGATCACCGTTCGGCGGCCCTCCATGGGGAAGTCCGGTGTCAGCACGTCCAGCAGATCCGGGCGATCGGCCATCTCGTGGTGCAGGTAGGCCAGGGCAGCCGTGCGGCGCTTTCTGTTGAGATGGCGGTCTTCCCGGGCGTGGCGGGCAAGGTGCTGACGCAGGTCGTAGCGCAGCCACAGCCGCAGCCGCCGATACGCGTAGACCGGTGCGAGTTTGTTGAGTCGACGCTCGAACGGAGTGAAATCCCGGGCTTCTTTCGGCAGCATCCAGTTCGGCTCGATTTGGAACACCGTCACCGCCGAGGCCACCTTCTCGGCCTCGGTGACAACCTGAACCGCTGACGAGCCGGTGCCGAGGATCCCGACCGACTTGCCGGCCATGTCCAAACCGTCCCGCCACTCCGAGGTGTGGCAGATCGGACCGCCGAAGTCGTGCTCCTCCCGGACGAATGGCGGCTTCGCCGGGGTATTGAGGAACCCCACCGCGCTGATGACATGGTCGAACCGCCCGTGATCAACCTGCGACGCCGTCGACACGGTGTAGTCCTGCCGTTCGTCCGACCACCGTACGTGCTGGACCTCCTCGCTGAACCGCATGTGCGGGACGAGATTCCACTTGTTGGCCACATAGTGCAGGTAGCCGAGCAACTCGCTCCAACCGGCGTGGGTACGGGTCCAGTCGTAGCGTTCGAACGAGAACGAGTAAATGTGGGATTCGAGGTCCACCTCGGCCCCGGGATAGGTGTTGTGTCGCCAAGTCCCGCCGAGGCCGGGGGACCGTTCGAAGATCACGAAGTCGTCGATGCCACGCTTCTTGAGCGCGACTGCCGCCGCGATCCCGCTGAAACCGGCACCGATGACTGCCACTCGGGGACGGAAAGTTCGGTCCGCATTCATGCAGATCACCTGCCTTCGATTGTTGTTGTCGGCTACCGGATTCCGGATCGCCTGGTTATTGGGGGCTTGTTCTCGGTCCTTCAACGGCGCTGCCCAGGATGGGTTGAGGCCCTGTCCGGGCTATCTGAGCTGGGCCGACCATCCGCCATCGACGACGAGTTCGGTTGCGGTGACGAATGCCGCTTCATCCGACAACAGGAATGCCGTGGCATTCGCCACGTCGTCCGGCATTCCCAAACGGCCCAAGGGTGTTCGTCGTTCCATGTCTGTGCGGCGTTCCGGTGAGCGTTCGTAGATCGGGGAGATCATCGGTGTGAGAATCGCCCCGGGGCATACGGCATTGCACCGAATTCCCTCGGGTGCGAGCCGGACCGCCATCGCGCGCGACAGCGACACCACGGCGGCCTTGCTCGCCTGATAGGCGTCCAGCGGCGAGTCCATGGTGCGCAGACCGGCCAGGCTGGCGATGTTGACGATGCTCTTGCCTCGTCCCTTGCGCAGGTGCGGCAACGCGGCGACAGTGAGACGGCGCAACGCGTGCAGGTTGACTCCCATGGTCAACTGCCAGGCCTCATCGTCGTTGATGTCGAATATCGATCCGTCGCGGTCGAAGAATGCCAAGCCCGCGGCATTCACCAGATAGTCCAGGCCGGTTTCGCCGATGGTGGTGAACAGCGGATCGTACGCCGAGCCGGTGGCGAGCAAATCCATGGAAACGTAGGTGACCTCGGAGTCAAGCTCGGGAGCCGCCAGCGGGGCGACATCGGTCGCCACGACTCGGACGCCGTCGGCCCGCAGCCTGGCCACGATCGCGCTGCCGATGCCGCCGTTCGCTCCGGTGACGAGCGCTGTGCGCCTCATGCCGGCGCACCGATGCTCGGTCGCAGAGCTCGGGCCAGGCGCTCACCAGCGAGCTGCATGGCGTCGGTCGCGAGCGGGAAAATCTCGTCGAGCCCGAAGAATCCGTGGATCATGCCGGCGTACTCACGGTTGACCGTCGGCACGCCTGCGGTAGCCAAGGCCTCCGCCAGCAGTAATCCTTGCGGCTTGATCGGATCGCACTCGGCGAGGATGACGGTGGCCTCGGGCAGGCCCGACAGATCGGCATTGAGCAGCGTCATCCGTGGGTCCGAGTGGTCCTCAGGAGATGTTAGGTAATTGCTTTGGTGCCATAGACATTCGTCGCGTTCGAGCATCACGCCTTGGTATTGATCGTCGAACCCGATCGTGAGATCTGTCGTCGATGCCGGGTACACCAGCAGCTGATGGCGCAGGGCGGGGATCAGCTCGGTGTCCCTGGCGTGGATCGCGACCGCGCAGGCCAGGTTTCCGCCGGCGCTGTCCCCGGCGACCGCGAGCCGCCGAGTGTCGACCCCCAGGTCCGCGACGGTAGGTGCGCCAACGGCCCACAGCAGTGCGTCAACCGCGTCATCGACGGCGACCGGGAATCGGTGTTCGGGCCCGCGCCGATACTCCACCGACAGCACAGCCGAGCCGGCAGCGTTGGCCAGCAGTCTGGTCGTGACGTCGTGGGAGTCGATGCTGCCCATCAGCCAGCCGCCGCCGTGGTAGTACACGGTCAGCGGGAGATCGCCCCCGGAATCGGGGAGATACATCCGGCCACGGATCTGGTCACCGTCGCGCGTCGGGATCGTCACATCGACGACACGCGCGATGGCGGGCTTGCTCAGCCCGGCGAATGCCGCTTCGAAGTTCTCGCGGGCGATGGCAACAGGCAACAGGTGTGCATTGGGACGGCCCGAGGCGCGGGCGTCATCGAGCATTTTCTGTGCTACCGGATCGATGGGCATGGGATTGGTGCTTCCTTTCTGTTCTGGTGTCGGCACGGCTCAAGTCAGTGCCAGTCCCCCATCGACACACAGCTCGGTGCCGGTGATGTAGGAGGCCTGGTCGCTGAGGAGAAAGCCGACGGCGGAGGCGATTTCAGCGGACTGAGCCCACCTTCCGGCCACCGTTCGTGCCGACAACTGGGGTGGGAGCGTCGAGGTGTCCCCGTGCTCTGCGGCCATCGGGGTGGCCACGAATCCCGGGGCGATGCTGTTGACCCGGATATGTGGGCCCAGCGCTCTGGCTGCGGTGCGGGTCAACATCGCAAGCGCGGCCTTCGACGCGGCGTAATGCGGATTGGGGTCTGGATTGGTCAGCGCGATGACCCGGCTGGCCTCCATCGAGGTGATATTGACGATGGCGGCCGGGTCACCGGTTTCCAGCAGCTGCGTGCTCGCATCGATCACGTTGTAGGCACCGACCAGGTTGACGTCCAGAACCGACCGCCACTGATCGGCGTCGACGCCACGAAACCCGGTGTGTGCCGGGATACCGGCGCAGTTGACCAGATAGTTCAGCCGCCCCTCCGGAAAGGCTCGCCACAGCGCCGCTCGCACCGCTGCGGCGTCGCGCACGTCGACCGCTTCCCTCACCACAAGCGTGTCTGCGGACGCCGGCTGCGGCTCCCGCAGATCCATTGCCAGCGTTCGGATTCCGGCGCGCGCGAGCAGGTCGACCGTGGCGGCGCCGATGCCCGATGCGGCACCGGTGACCACGGCGTGCTCGCCGCTGTAGGTCAACGTCGTCGATCGCACGTTCATGAGGCACCGAACCTGCGTGTGTGCTCGGCCATGGCGTCGGCGAAGCATTCCCGTGGCGCGCGGATCACCCCGGCGCCGATCTGGCCGCCGTCGCGCCCGGCCAGCCCGACGTCCATCACCGGCAGCACCCCGGTCGAAAGCACCTTGCGCGCGTCGATCCCGGTCGGGGTGCCCCGGAACGAGAACACCGGGATCCGGTAGCTGCTGTTGTCCCCGTGGGTGATGGCATACATCTCACGGTTGCGCTCGATCATCACCTCGGGCGAACCGCCCTGGTACTCCTGCAGCGACAGTGCGCAGGCCTGAGCGAAACCACCCAGCCCGATGGTCTCGGTGATCGGCGATTCCCCACCCATCCACGTGATCTCGTCTTCGGTGTGGCCGTCGAACAGCTTGCCCTGATGAATCGGCGGCGGGCCCTCGAACCAGGTGTCGCCCAATCCGGCCAGCTTGATCGCGAAACCGCGGCAGGAAAACGCCATCGCCGAGACCAGGGTGGAACCGGGCACCGCCATGGCGTCCGCGGAGGCCTTGGCCGCTGCCATCGACAACCGCAGGAAGAAGTAGTCGTTCTCGGCCAGGTGCAGCATGGTCTCGCGCACCCCGGCGACCTTCTGGTCGACCATGTCCAGCACGGCGGGCAGGATCTCCCGGTTGAACAGGATCGAGGCGGCCGCGTTGCGGCTGTGCACCTCATCGCCCATCCGCAGCGCCCGGGCGATCAGCGGTTTGAGCGCTATACCGCCCCGGCGGCGGATCGCGTCGCCGACCACCGGGGCCAGCACCTCGTTGACGTGACGAAGCCGGTCGCGCACCCCGTCGTCGTAGCAACCGTAATTGAGCCGCCGGGGTTCCTTGCCCTCGTAGAAGTTGCAGAAACCCAGATTGCCGTGGGTCCGGTTCACCACCACGAACACCGGCATGGACGCGGTGTAGATGCCGGCCAGCGAACCGACCGCGGCGTAGTCGTGACACGCCCCCACTTCGATCACCCCGGTGTCGAACTTGGCGATGGCGTCCTCGCGATCGGTGGCCAGCCCCTCGAACAGGGCGCCACCGATCAGGGCCTCGCGCTGCCCGCCGGTATAGGCCGACCACGGCATCGGTGCACCCGAGGTCAGCACCAGGTTGTCGCGAAAGCCGGGCAGTACCTCCCGGGCCGGCGCCACGTCGATCACCCAGGGATCGGCGGCATCCAGGCGGGCGAACGCCTCGGCGTTGGCGGCGTCCACGTCCACGGTGGTGGTGTCGAGTTCGGTGCTCACCAGGCCACCACGCCGCCGTCGACCAGCAGGGTCTGGGCGGTGATGAAGGAGGCCCGCGGGGACAGCATGAACTCGACCGCCTCGGCCACCTCCTCGGGTTCCCCGATGCGCTTGAGCATCGCGTAACCCGCGCTGACCTCCTCACCGCCAGACACCCGCGCCATCGACGGGCTCATCGGGGCGCGGATCACCCCCGGGGCGATGTTGTTGACCCGGATTCCCCGCGGAGCCAGCTCCTCGGCCAGGTAACGCGTGTAGGCGGCGATGCCGGCTTTGGTGGCGCCGTACACCGAGGCCCCGCGGAACCGGCCGAAGTGGCCCGTCAGGCTGCCGATGTTGACGATCGCGCTGCCCCGGGTCAGCAGCGGGGCCACCACATCGGTCACCCGGGCCATCCCGGCGATGTTCACCTGGAACATCAACTCCAGCTTCGCCTCATCAAGCTCACCGAGAAACGAATCACGCAGGATGCCAGCGCAATTCACCAAACCGGCCACCGTCTCACCATCGGCGATCACCGAACCCACCGCCTCAGCCACACTGCCACGGTCGGAAACATCCATCGCCACCGTGCCAATCTGTTCAGAGCCTAACTCTGTGCCCTGCAATGCATTAGGAACGTCCGCCGCGATCGGCTGGTAGCCACTCTCGACCAGTCGCCGACAGATTGCGCGGCCGATGACACCGGCTCCGCCGGTGACGATGACCTTGTCTCCCATCTCATCTCCTCTCTAGATGCGCTCGGGGTTGGGGATCAGTCTGCGCTTTAAACAGCTAAAGGTCAACTCTTTAGCCCTTATCGCTCGGACCTACCGAAGAGAGCAGCCCGCAACGATGTGGTCCATTGAGTAGTTCAAATGCGGTTTTGCCGCATGCCGTCGGATAAAGTCGAGGTAGAAGACAGAAAGGAGGCCCGGAGATGACAAGCCCGGTAGGCATAGAACTGACCCGCGTACGGCAGATCCCCGCCCACGAACTGGTCGTTGAGCAGATCCGCCGAGCCTTGGAACTCGGCCGGTTCAAGCCGGGCGACAAGCTTCCGGCCGAACGTGAACTGACAGAGATGCTCGACGTCTCCCGCACCGTGCTACGTGCGGCAATGACCATTCTCGACCGGGAAGGCCTGGTCTCTGTGCGCCGCGGACGCAATGGCGGTGTTACCGCCCTGGCGCCGCGCCGGGACGACGCTGCCGCCCGGCGGGCGTTGCGCGAGAATCGCGCCTCACTGGGCAATGCTTTCGACTACCGCGTTGTGGTCGAATCTGGCGCGGCCCGACTGGCCGCCCAACGGCGCCGAGCCGCCGATGTCACCCAGCTGCGCAAGATGCTGGCCGCTATGGACGCACATATCGCCCGGGCACAGGGGGACGACGATTCACCGCATCTGGTCACCGAGTGGCAATCACTGGACTCGGCCTTTCACCTCAAAATTGCCGAATCCTGCCGCAACGAGTACTTCTTCGATGCAGTCGTCCAAGCCCGTCGGGCGATGTGGCTGCCGGTCGGTGCGATCTTCCACCACATCGAACCGAACGCCAACGACTACCACGATGTGATTGTCGACGCGATCGAGGATCGCGATGAGGACCGCGCCGCCGCCATGATGACCGAGCACATCAACTCGACGCGCCACACCCTCGAATCGTGGTTGCGCCGGCGCTAGTCAGCGCTATCCGTCTCACTCGGTCGCGAGCACGATCGGCCGGTCCCTGACCCCGCCGTCCCGGTCGCCGGCGGCATCGTCGTCGTCGAACACTGTCCTGCCGATGCGCTCGTACACCAGCGGCTTTGCATTACGCAGGTACCAGGCGACTCCCATGGAGCCGAGCAGGAGTGCCACCACGATCCATGGAATCGCCTTGAACAGTGGCGATTCGGCGGCGGCTCCCGCCGCGGTGGCCATATTGGTGGCCATCAGGTAGATCACGAACATCATGCCGAGCCCACCGATGATCGGGGATAGTAGGGTCCGCCACCAGCTGGCCGTCTCGGGATGCTGTTTCTTGACGTGGAAGTAGACCACGGTCGAGATCGAGCACATGGTCTGCACGACCAGCAGACACAGTGTGGCCAGGATCGCCACCAGAGTGAACAAGATCAGGTAAGGATCTGACTTCGTCGCGATGGCGATGACCAGCAACAACGCCGTGAACGTCGACTGTACAAGCGAGGCGATCCACGGTGAGCCGTGCCGCGGATGCGCAGCCCCGAGTTTGCGCCACAGCAGACGATCACGGCCGAAGGCGAACAAGTATCGACTGGCCGCATTGTGGATGGCCAGCGCGCACGCGAAGGTGCCGCCGAGCACCAGCAGCTCGAAAACCGTCACCGCCCAACTGCCGACATACTCGCGCGCCGGCGTGTACAACAGCTCGAATGGGCTATCCCCCGAGGCGAGTTCGATCGATCGCGCCGGGCCGCTGGCGCTGATCACTGCCCACGCGATGAACGTGTAGAACACGCCGATCCCGATGACAGCGATCAGCGTGGCCCTCGGCACGACGCGCTTGGGATCGGTGGATTCCTCGCCGTAGATCGCGGCAGCCTCGAAGCCCACCCAAGACCAAAACGCCATCAGCAACCCCAGTCCGACGGCACCGTCGATTACCCCGTTGGCATGCAGCGCCGCAGTAGGCACAAGCGACCCCCATTCGGGTCCGCTACCCCGCACCAGGCCGCATACAGCGGTGACGGTCAGGATGGCAACCTCGGCGATCAATGCGACCCCAAGAACTTTGGCAGCCAACGACACGTCTTTATGGGATAGCAACGCGATGGCCACTACCGCGATGAAGCCGAACCACCACCACGGGATGTCCACGGACAGAAACCGGGAGGCTGCCTGATGCGCGAATGCGGAGAATACGCCGATGACACCCGCCTCCATGATCATGTAGACGAACATCGACATCACACCGGCAGCCAGACCAGGGATGCGCGACCACCCCCGCGAGACGAACGTGTAGAACGCGCCGGCAGCCGTGATGTGCCGAGCCAGCGCCACGAAGCCGACGCTGAAGATGGTCAGCACCACGGTGGCGATGATGAAGCCGGCCGGCGCCCCCGCCCCGTTGCCGAAGCCCACCGCAACCGGAAGGTTGGCTGTCATCGCGGAGATGGGTGCAGAGAAGGCCACCACCATGAACACCACCCCGACCACGCCGATGGCGCCGCGTTTCAGTGTGTGGGGACTTTCGTCCTGCGAACCCGTTGTCTCCGAGCGGTTCTTGCCTCTGTTCACATCGACCCCTTCTCCGCGTCGCTGATGCATTTGGGTTAAAGAGATGCTCATTAGACCATAAAGGTGACGGATTGCACATGGCCGCGGCGAAGCGACCTGCGGCACATCTCCCACCTGCGTCACTTAAAGAGCTATTGACTAGTCCTTTAGCTGTTATCTATCGTCACACCGTGATCGCGCTCTACATCCGCGACGAACACCCGGCCGTTGCCAGGAAGGAACCGCAGTGATCGATCTTCGCCAGCCCGCTGTAGCCGTAACGATGGATTTTCAGGTGCTCCAGCACTATCACCATTGGCGGGCAATGCTGGGCGGCATCGTGGCCGCCGGCGCCGCGCCGCTGACCATCGACTGCCGGCACCCGCGGACCGATCTTGAACATCTCATCGGAATGGTCGACGGGTTGGTCTTACTCGGCGGTCCCGATGTCAATCCTGAACTGTACGGCGGCACCAGCACCGACCCGCTGATCAAGCCCGGGCCACGCGCTTTGGACGACAACGAGGTCACCGCACTCGAAATCGCACTGCGCCGGGGTATTCCAGTACTGGCGGTGTGCCGCGGCGCGCAACTGACCAACGTCGCTCTCGGCGGCACACTGTTCGCTGACCTGGCCCGCGACCGGCCAGGTTCAATGGTGCACCGCACCACTGCCGCCCACCTCGACGGCGCCGCGCACACCGTGGACATCCAGCCCGATACGTTGTTGGCCTCTTGGCTCGGCACAGCGGGTAGCGTCCCGGTCAACAGCTACCACCATCAGGGTTTCGACGCCCTCGCCCCGAGTGTTCGCCCGTCCGCCACGGCCGAGGACGGACTTGTCGAGGCGTTCGAGATCGCGGTCGCCAGGTTGGTCGCGGTCCAGTGGCATCCGGAAATCCTCTGGCCCACCGACGAACCCTCCGCGAGGCTGATCCGCGGTTTCGTCGGCAGCTGCACAGACCGATCCCCCGCAGCGGGCGCACGGTGTTGAGCCCGAGCAGAAAGGAACAGAACAAGATGACCGGCCTCGACAGCGCGCTGAGCCCGTTGCGGTTCCTCGATCGCTCCGCCGCAGTGTTCCCAGACAAAGTGGCCGTGATCGATGGCGATCGACGCCTCACCTATTCCGACCTCGCCGCGCACGTGACTCGACTGGCGCACGCGGTGCGGGCTTCCGGTATACAGCCGGGCGAACGGATCGCGTACCTGGCTACCAACTCCGCCGAGATGCTTGCCGCCCACTTCGCAATTCCACTGGCCGGCAATGTTCTCGTCGCGGTCAACACGCGGCTGGCACCACCGGAGATCCAGTACATCTGCGACCATTCGGAGGTCGCGATGCTGATCGCCGACGGCGCTCAGCTACAACGAATCCAGCTGCGTCCGGACGACTTCCGCACCGTGAACGAGATTGTCGAGTTGCCCGACGCCGATGGCGCCGACCCCCACAGCTGGGCGGCCACTCCTTACTCGACGTTGCTGGACCGAGGTAGTGACGAGCCGCTTCGGTGGCAGGTGCCCGATGAAACCGCCACCATCACTATCAACTACACCTCCGGCACCACCGGCCGCCCCAAAGGGGTCATGTACACCCACCGCGGCGCCTACCTCAACGCACTGAACCAGGTCGTGCACAACGGCTTCAATGCCGACACCCGGTACCTGTGGACACTGCCGATGTTCCATTGCAACGGTTGGTGTCACCCCTGGGCGGTCACCGCGTCCGGCGGAACGCACGTGAGCCTGCGGGCGGTGCGTGCCGACGCGATGTGGCAAGCGATCGACGGGCACGGCGTCACCCACCTCAGTGGTGCGCCGATCGTCCTCAGCACCTTGACCAACGCATCCGAAGCCCACCAGCTGCGCCACGGCCTCACCATCACTACGGCCGGGGCGCCGCCGAGCCCGGACACCATCGAAGCGGTGCGCTCCCTGGGTGCGACGGTCAAACACGTCTACGGACTCACCGAAACCTACGGCCCCTACTCGATCTGCGAAATGCAATCCGACTGGCACACATTGGGTTCCGAGGAGTTGTCGGCCCGGCTGGCCCGCCAGGGCGTCGGCATGCTCTGTTCGGAGGACATGCGGGTGGTACGCGCGACGTCGGCTCCCGGAGAGCCGCTCGTCGATGTGCGCCCTGACGGAAGCGAGATGGGCGAGATCGTCATGCGCGGCAATATCGTCATGAAGGGCTACCACCAGGAACCCGAACTCACCGAGAAAGCCTTCGCCGGTGGCTGGTTTCATTCCGGTGACCTCGGCGTCCGCCATCCCGACGGGTACGTCCAGCTGTTCGATCGGGCCAAAGACGTCATCATCTCCGGCGGCGAGAACATCTCCTCGGTCGAGGTCGAGCAGGCATTGATGTCGCATCCCGCAGTGCTCGACGTCGCCGTCGTCGGCGTACCGGACGCGACCTGGGGCGAACGGCCCAAGGCATTCGTCGTCACCGTCCCGCACGCTCAGGTCAAGCCCACCGAACTGATCGAACACATCAAGACCCGATTGGCCGCCTACAAAGCACCCCGCGACATCCAGATCGTCCCCGAGATACCGAAGACCTCAACGGGCAAGACACTCAAGACCACACTGCGCGCCAACGAATGGGGCGACGCCGCTGCCAAGATCCGCGGCTAGCCCAAACGCCACTCCAAACAAAGGACTCCTTCATGACTTTCCTGCAGAACCGCCGCATGTTGCTGACCACCCGCCCGGTGTGGACCCTGAAGCAATCCGATTTCACTGTCGACACCACACCGGTGCCCTCGCCCAGCCCCGGCCAACTCGTCGTCAAGGTGCTCTGGTTGGCATTCGATCCCGCCCAGCGCGGATGGATGAACGACGGGCCGTCCTATGCTCCCCCGGTCGCACTCGGCGACGTCATGCGCGGACATGCGGTCGGCGAAGTCGTCGACAGCGCCGACGCCGGGTTCCCCGTTGGCACCCTGGTGCACGGCAACTTCGGCTGGCAGGACTACGCGGTGTGCATCCCCGCGGCCGGCACCATCGGGACCCTCGAGCACGTGGGCGGCAACACGGGCGCACTGCCCAAAGCACATAAGGTCCCAGAGGGCATCTCCCCCACGGCGGCGCTCGGCGTGCTGGGCACAACCGGCCTCACCGCCTACTTCGGCACGATCGAGATCGGCCAAATCCGGCCCGGAGATGTCGTGCTCGTGTCCGGCGCCGCCGGTGCGACCGGATCGGTTGCCGGTCAGATCGCGCGACTGGCCGGTGCCCGCACGATCGGACTCGCGGGCGGGCCGGACAAGGCCCGATGGCTCACCGAAACGGCCAGGTTCGACGCCGCGATCGATTACAAGAGCGAGGATGTCGCCGGCCGTGTCGCCGAGCTGGCACCTCGCGGAGTAAACCTGTTCTACGACAACGTTGCCGGCAAGATCCTGGAGGCCGGGATCCGCAACATCGCCCAGCGGGGCCGGGTTGTGCTGTGCGGAGGCATATCCAGCGGCTACTCCGACGAAGCTACCGCGTACGGCCCGACCAACCTGTCAACCATCACAGTGCGCAGCGCCAGCATGGCGGGGTTCATCGTCACCGACTTCCTGGACCGGTTCGACGAAGCTGCCGATCGACTCACCGCATGGATCCGCGCCGGGGACATCGTCTGGGCAGAGGACGTCCAGAAGGGCACTGTCGACGACGCCGTCGGCGCCCTCAATCGCCTGTTCGACGGCAAGAACTTCGGCAAGCAGATCCTGCAGATCGCCGAGCCCACCGGAGGGAACTTCTAACAGTGGTGCTCGCCGGCATTCCCGGCCCGGACTGTCGGCGGCACGCACGCTCCTGAGGAGTTCTTGTGAACGGATACAGAGCAATCGACCTCACGAACACGCCCGCTCGCTCGCAGCGTGTCATCACTGAGCATTGGCAAGAATCTGCGAACTGCCGGAGCGCCGACCCCGATACGTTCTTCCATCCGGACGGCGAACGGGGCGATGCCCGGCGGCATCGGAATCTACTGGCCAAGCAGATCTGCACGAGTTGCTCGGTGAAACGCGACTGTCTCGATTTTGCGCTGGCATCTCGCGAAGGTTTCGGTATCTGGGGCGGAATGTCAGAGGACGAACGTACGGACGTTCTATTGGGTGCCAACATGCGCCCTCGCGGCCGAGGGCTGCACGTCGACCGCAGCTGATCGCCCGCACGGCGATCGCACTCAGCGATCGCGGCGACGCCGACTCGCGGTGTCTTTCACGGTCAACCGAGGTCGGGTGTCAGGCTCCAGAGTTCGCCGATGCGTGGTAGTCCCAGACGTTCGGCAACCCGCTGTGAGGACAGGTTGTCCATAGAAGTGCTGTAGTAGAGGCGTGGAACTCGTTGCGCGCATTGAGTCGCCCATGCGGCAACCACTGACGCTGCCAGACCACGCCCCCGCATGCCGGGCATCGTCCACACGCCCGCCTCAGCACCTTTCATAGACCATCGTGCCGTCTCACAGACAGCCAACACCTGATCGCCATCGGTTGCCGCTGCCCAAGGAAACCCGTTATCCAGCAACCGTTCCCAGTCAGCCTTCGCGCCCCAGTCCGCCGCAATCCGCAACCGGTACGCATCGGTGCCACGGGTGCTGATCAAACGGACCCCGGCCGGCGCCGCGATGCCAACCGGCCGGGAACAGTCGTAGCACACGCTGACTTCCCAGCTGTGCGGGCCGCCCACGGGCACCAACGCAGAATGCAATCTGTCCAACAGCGATGAGAAGGGGCCGTCGCCCAGATCCGCCGCCGCTGCCCGCACTGCTTGTTCAGCGCCTGGCGGAAGGGTGGGAGAGACTTGAATGCGCCAGTCTCTACCGGCGCGGGCGATCACCGCAGAAGGCATCGGCTCGGCGCCCACACTACGGGAGCCCCAAATCACCTCGATCTCGGCAACCAGAGCATTCAACTCAGCACTCTCGTCTGACACCGCCAAAAACTATCCACGAATTAGGCGGCCTGTCCAAGGAATAACGCCGGTCAGAGCCAAGGAAGGTGTCTTGCGCGAGCCGACTTCAGCTCTCCTCCAACTGTATTCGGCTGGTACGGAGGATATCTGCGGCCCGTTGTAGGACGTCCAGTTGCGCCGGGTTGTATAGCTCCGCCATTGCGGCATCGATCGCCCGGTCGGCGAACCGTGCTCCGCGCGGGGCGTCAGACCGGGAGTCGAGCAGTCCAGGGTGAGCCTGCGTTATCGCCCAGATGTAGGGGGCGAGGCGTGCGGCGAGATCCAGGCGCGTCGTGTCATCGGCGTCGGCGGGGAGGTCGTCGAATTCGGAGGCCACGGGATCGTTGGTTGTGTCTTTGATCAGGTCCGCATGGACCCGCAAACCCTGTGGGCCCAGAACCCGGCTCAGCACGACGACCATTGAGCGGTCGGCGTCGGTCATCTCGGCGACCGCGGCAGCAGGAACGAAATCGGCCGGAAGATCGGTCGGCGCCGACTGTTCCAGCAGCCGGCCGACTTCGTCACGGGCACGCTGCAGCCGCTCCATGGTGGCGGCGAGTTCGGCGTCGAGGTTGCGTAGGGCCTGCTCGGGGTGATCGTCGGAATCGCCCATCGCGGCGATCTGAGGAAGTGAGAACCCGAGATCGGTGAGCCGTTTTATGCGCACCAGCCGGACGAGATGCGCAACACCGTACTGCTTGTAGCCGTTGGCCCGGCGCTCGGGCTCGGGAAGCAGACCGACGTCGTGGTAGTGCCGCACCGCCCGCAGGCTGGTGCCCGCGAGGTCGGCGATTTCACGTGTACTCCAGGCCATAGCCCCATTCTTCGTGATGTCGTCAGCTTGACTATGCCGTTACGTCCGGGTGTGCGATGCAGTCATGCCATCACCTGAGCTCATATCTGTCGACGACTTTTTCAAGCCGCCTGCCCGAGCGCAGGCCGCGATCTCACCGGACGGCACCCGTGTCGCGTACCTGGCGCCGTGGAAAGACCGCCTCAATGTCTGGATCGCCGCCGTGGACTCCCACGCGGAGTTCGGCACCGACGCGGTGCGGGTGAGCGCCGACGAGACTCGCAGCATCCTGAATTTCGAGTGGACCGAGGACTCGCGCTGGCTGCTCTACCTCCAGGACACCGGCGGCGACGAAAACTGGCACATCTTCCGGGCCGACCCGCAGAACCCCAGCGAGCCCGCCGTCGACCTCACCCCATTCCCCGGGGCGATGTCAGTATTCGAACTCCTCGCCGACCCCGGCAAGGCGATGGTGTACTCCAACAAGCGCACGCCCACACTGGTGGACGTCTACGAGATGGACATCGCCACCGGTGAACTCACCCTCGTAGCCGAGAACCCGGGCACGGTGTCCGGCTGGCCCACCAGCCACAGCGGCAAATTATTCGCCACCGCACTGACTTCCGAAGGTGACGTCGAACTGCTGCAATGGGAGACGAGCACGCGGACATTGCGGTCCATCGTCACGTTCGACGGTGCGGACTACACCATGGGCCTGTTCCCCATCACCGTCACTGCCGACGGCACCGGGATCTGGATCGGCTCCAACGACGGCACCGACCGCACCCGGATCGTGCGGGTGGACGTGATCACCGGCGAGCAGACACATGTGGACAGCCATCCCGCCTACGACGTCGACCCTCGGGCCTGCGTCTACCGGGAGATGCCACAGCCCTTGATCCTCGACCGGCACAGCCGCGATCTGATCGGCGTCCGGTATCTCGGTGAGCGGCAGGTGATTCAGGCGCTCGACCCCCAGTTCGCCGCCGTCCTGGAGAACCTCGAGAAGCTGTCCGACGGTGACCTGAACGCGGTCAGCTCCGATCTCAGCGGCCAGCGCTGGGTGGTCAACTTCACCCACGACCGCGAACCGGGCCTCACCTACTTCTACGACCACGGCACCGGCGAAAGTCGGCTGCTGTTCGGATCGCATCCGCATCTCAGGGCCGAGGACATGGCACCGATGAAGCCGGTGACCATCCGCTCCCGTGACGGGCTGACGCTGCACGGGTACCTCACACTGCCCGTCGGCGTGGAGCCGAAGAACCTACCGACGGTGCTGCTGGTGCACGGCGGACCGTGGGTACGCGACAGCTGGATGTTCATCCCGGCCGTCCAATTGCTCGCCAACCGCGGATACGCGGTGCTGCAGGTCAACTTTCGCGGCTCGGCGGGCTACGGCAAGTCCTTCACCAAGGCCGCCGTCGGCGAGTTCGCCGGCAAGATGCACGACGACCTGATCGACGGGGTGGACTGGGCTGTAGATCAGGGCTACGCCGACCCCGAACGGGTAGCTATTTTCGGCGGCTCCTACGGCGGCTACGCCACCCTGGTCGGCGTCACGTTCACCCCGCACGTCTTCGCCGCGGCCATCGACTACGTCGGCATCTCCGATCTGTCCAACTTCATGCGGACCCTGCCCGTGATCGCGCGACCGCACCTGGCCAACAATTGGCACCTGTTCGTCGGCAATCCGGACGATCCCGAGCAGGAGGCCGACATGCTGGCCCGCTCCCCGATCACGAAGGTCGATCAGATCCGCACCCCACTGCTCGTCATCCAGGGCGCCAACGACGTGCGCGTAGTGCAGGCCGAATCGGACAACCTCGTCGAGGCTCTTCGGGCGCGAGGTGCCGACGTGGAGTACATGGTCAAAGACGACGAAGGGCACGGATTCGTCAATCCGGGCAATGTGATCGACATGTTCAAGACCGTCGACCGCTTCCTGGGCGCGCACCTCGGTGATGGAAGGCGAGCGTGACTGACGAACTGGTGGAAGGACATTCACCGACGTTGCTCGAACGCATGGGCGGGGTGTCCGGGCTGGTGTACGCCAGCCTGCCCACGTTTGCCTACGTCATCGTGAACGCGATCGCAGGCCTGGACGCGGCGGTCGTGATATCCGTCGGCGCGAGCGCCGGTCTGATCGTGCTCCGCCTGTTGCGTAAGCAGCCCATCCAGCCGGCGGTATCGGGGCTGCTCGGGGTCGTGGTAGCCGCGCTGATCGCCTACTACACCGGGTCCGCCGAAGACTACTTCCTGCCCGGAATCTGGCTCAGCCTGGTGATGGCGGCCGTGTTCTCCGTATCCCTGTTGGTGCGGCGCCCCTTGGTCGGAGTGATGTGGAACCTGCTGCGTAGCGCCGGGCCCGATCCGTCATGGCGTTCCGATACCGTCGCGCTGCGCGCGTTCGACGTCGCCACGCTGGCATTCGTGACGTTGTTCTCCGCGCGATTCGTTGTGCAGCAATGGCTTTACGACGGTGGTTTCACCGGCTGGCTGGCGATTGCCCGGATCGCCATGGGATATCCACTGCTCGGCGCGGTATCTGTGGTGGTTTATTGGGCGGTCCGCCGCGCGAACCGGCGGATCGACCCAGATATCGACCGGCACAGCACCGGGACCGATGCGAGCGGCTCGCCCGAGCCCGCCGCTCGCCCCTGAGGCGTCAAGTTGAGAATTCCGACACGGAAATTGAGGACCTAACAAACCACCGAGAACCACCCCTTGTCACATAACGCTACGGCGCGTAGCGTAACGGCGCGTGACCCGGAGTTTCCACGTCGGCCAGCCGTTCACCACGCCCGATGCCGACATCGCGGTGGCGTTAGAGCAGGTCAGCATCCCGACGCTGCTGCTCTCGCTCGTGCACATCACCGGCGACCCGCGCTACATCCGCGAGTTCAAACAGGCCGGACTGTTCCTCAACGAGGTCCAGGGCTTCATGAGCGAGGAGGACAAGGCGCGGGTCCGTGAGATCGCATTGCCGGTGGTCGCCGACTACCGCGACCGCGGCTGCCCGGTCCCCGCCCCGCTGTCCGCCGAGCTGGTCAGGGAGATGCTGGACTGGGCCGCCTGCGAGCCGGTCGACGACGACAACCTGCCGCTGATGCTGGAGGAACTCGACCTCGAGGGTGTCGATCCGCGTCGGCCGGCCACGCTGGAGAACACCGACGGTTTCCGCGTCGTCGTGATCGGCTGCGGAGAGTCCGGCGTGCTGGCCGGGGTCCGCCTCAAGCAGGCCGACATCGACTTCACGATCGTGGAGAAGAACGCCGGCCCGGGCGGAACCTGGTGGGAGAACAGCTATCCCGGCGCCCGCGTCGACGTGGCCAACCACTTCTACTGTTACAGCTTCGAACCCAGCAACCACTGGGATCACTTCTTCGCCGAGCAGCCCGAACTGCGCCAGTACTTCCGCGACGTGGTGGACCGCCACCACCTGGAGCCCCACATCCGGTGGAACACCGAGGTGGTCTCGGCCGTGTGGGACGGCAAGATGTGGAACGTCACGGTGCGCTCGGCGGCCGGCACCGAGACGCTGCGGGCCAACGCCGTCATCACCGCCGTCGGCCAGCTCAACCGGCCCCAGATCCCCGACTTCCCCGGCGCGGAAACCTTTGCGGGACCGGCCTTTCACTCCGCGGCGTGGGACCACGACGTCGACGTCACCGGCAAGCGGGTCGCCCTGATCGGGGCCGGCGCCAGCGGCTTCCAGATCGCCCCGGCCATCGCCGACAAGGTCGAGCACCTCACGGTCTTCCAGCGCACCGCGCAGTGGATGTTCCCCAACCCGATGTACCACGAGCCCGTCGCGGACGGGGTGCGCTGGGCAATGGAGCACCTGCCGTATTACGGCCGGTGGTACCGCTTCCTGCTGCTGTGGCCCGGGGCCGACAAGGGCCTGGACGCCGCACGGGTGGACCCGGACTACGACGACCAGGGCAACGCGGTCAGCGAGATCAACGCCATCGCCCGCATCATGTTCACCGACTGGATCACCACCCAGGTCGGCGACGACCCCGAACTGCTGGCCAAGGCGCTGCCCGACTACCCGGCCACCGGCAAGCGCACGCTGCAGGACAACGGCAGCTGGTTAGGCACCCTCAAACGCGACAACGTGGACCTGATCCGCACCCCGATCGAACGCATCACCCCGACCGGGATCGTCATGGCCGACGGCCAGACCCACGACGTCGATATCATCGTGTACGCCACCGGTTTTCGTGCCACCGACGTGCTGTTCCCGATGGCCATCACCGGCCGCGACGGGGTCGACCTGCACGACGTGTGGGGTCAGCGTCCGTACGCCTACCGCGGCATCACGGTGCCCGGCTTCCCCAACTTCTTCATGACCTACGGCCCGGGTACACACCTCGCGCACGGTGGCAGCCTGATCCTCAACTCCGAACTGCAGATGCGGTACATCAACAAGTGCCTGGAGCACCTCATCACCGAGGGCCTGCAGACCATGGAACCGCTGCCCGAACCGACGAAGGAATGGCACCGCCGCTCCCAGGAGGCGATCCGCCAAACCGTGTGGGCGCAGCCCTCGGTCAAACACTCGTACTTCAAGAATGCCGACGGGGAGATCCACACCGTCAGCCCGTGGCGGCTGAGCGAATACCGCTCTGCCGTCAACGAACCCATCTGGTCAGACTTCACAGTGCAGGAGGCATGAGTATGCGTGCGGTCGTCGTCGACAGCGCCGGGAAGATCCACGTCGAGACCCGGCCGGACCCGGTCCTGCCCGGTCCCGACGGGGCCATCGTCAAGGTCGAGTCCGCCTCGATCTGCGGATCGGACCTGCACTTCCTGGAAGGCCATTACCCCATCGCCGACCCGGTGTCCGTCGGACATGAGGCGGTCGGCACGATCGTCGAAATCGGGCCGGACGTCACCGGATTCGCGGTGGGTGACCGGGTGCTGGTGTCCTCGGTGGCCGGATGCGGGCACTGCAGCGGCTGCGCGACCCACGACCCGATCCGCTGCGTGCAGGGCCCGCAGATCTTCGGCACCGGGTTCCTCGGCGGCGCCCAGGCCGAACTTCTCGCAGTGCCGGCCGCGAACTTCCAGCTACTGAAGATGCCGGAGGGCATCACCACCGAACAGGCCCTGTTGCTGACCGACAACCTGGCCACCGGCTGGGCGGCGGCCAAACGCGCCGACATCCCCATGGGTGGATCGGTCGCGGTGATCGGTCTGGGCGCGGTCGGCATGTGCGCCCTGCGCAGCGCCATCACCCTCGGTGCGGCAAAGGTCTTCGCCGTCGACCCGGTGGAGGCCAGGCGCGACCGTGCGGCGGCTTCGGGTGCGATCACGTTCGCCCCGCCCTCGGCGCAGGCGATCCGGGAGGCCACCGGTGGGCTCGGCGTGGACTCCGTCATCGACGCGGTGGGCATGGACGCCTCGATCAACGACGCCATCGACGCGGTCCGTGCCGGCGGCACGGTGTCCATCGTCGGCGTGCACGATCTGCAGCCGTACCCGATGCCCGCGCTGGGCTGCCTCCTGCGCAGCCTGACCATCCGGCTGACCACCGCACCGGTGCAGCAGACCTGGCCGGAGCTGATCCCGCTGCTGCAGGCAGGCCGGCTCAACGTCGACGGGATCTTCACCACCACGATGTCGCTGGACGACGCCGCCGAGGGCTATGCCAAGGCGTTCTCCCGCTCGGGTGAAGATCTGAAGGTGCAGCTCAAGCCGTAGCGGCAGCGGTTGGTCAGCCATCACCGGCCGCGAGCGTGGCACGTATGCACGAAAACCGTGGCAAACGCGTGCAGGAACGCCACAGTCGGCCTCTCGGCCCCAGCGTGGCCGCCGCCGTCGTCGCGCATTCCACGACTCCGGTGTTGGTCGTGCCCGAGGAGCACAGCTGTCAGACGCTGTCCTGAAGGTACTTACGGAGGTTGTCCCGGAGCGTGGACACGGCACGCTGCATGGTCTTGAGTTCGTCCAATGACAGACCGGTCGCCGCCACGAGATCCATCTCGAAAGCCTGCGCGCGGAGTTCGCGACCGGCATCGGTGAGGCTGACGATCACCTGACGCTCGTCGCTGGGATCACGTTGCCGTGTCACGTATCCCAGCGCCTCGAGCTTCTTCAGGATGGGCGTCAACGTGTTGGACTCCAGGAACAGCTTCTCGCCCAGGCTGCCCACGGTCTGGTGGTCCTGCTCCGAGAGCGCGACGATCGCGATGTACTGCGTGTAGGTGATGCCCCTGGCATCCAGGATCGGCTTGTAGGCCTTGCCGTACGCGAGGTTGGCCGAGTAGACGGCAAAGCACAGGAAATCGGAGAGCTGCGGAGTCTCGGGTGCCATGCCCAAAATTATATCGGATCCGATTCAATCGGATGGGATGGAATGTGGAGCATCCGGCGTTCATCTCTAACGCATCCGATTGCATCGGCCCATCCACACGAAGGAGAACCGCAGTGACCACTGAGACCGACAACGTCCTCTACACCGCACAGACCCACACCACCGGCGGGCGGCAGGGCGAGTCCTACAGCTCCGACGGCAACCTCGACATCCAGCTCACCCCGCCGGGCGGCACCGGCACCGGCACCAACCCCGAGCAGTTGTTCGCGGCCGGCTGGTCGGCGTGCTTCCTGAGCGCCATGGGCTTGACCGCGGGCAAGCACAACGTGAAGCTGCCCGCCGAGACCGCGGTGGACGCCGAGGTAGACCTGCTCAACACCGACGGGGCATTCTCACTGCGGGCCCGGCTCAACGTCACCATCCCGGGCGTCGATCGAGAGGTCGCCCAGGCCATCGCCGATGACGCGCACCAGGTCTGCCCCTACTCGAAGGCGACCCGCGGCAACATCGACGTCACCATCAGCGTGGCCTGACCCCAGTAGCTCAACGACTGGCCACTTGTGACACGCCTTTTGCGGCATGGCGTGCCACAAGTGGCCACTCGGCGAACCAAACCGAACAGCTACTCCTTCATGTCCAGCACCGGCGTCGGCCGCCGGAAACCACGGGTAACCCCGGCCAGCCACACGAATCCCACTGCCAACCAGCACAACCCGACGATCAGCGTCATCCCGGACAAACTCGTCCACAGCCACACGGTCAGCAGGAAACCGATCAGTGGCAGGACGAGCTTGCTGATCACCTGGAGGCCATCGCGTTCCTGCCGGTCGACGAAGTAATGCTTGATGACCGACAGGTTGACCACCGAGAATGCCACCAGCGCACCAAAACTGATCAGCGAGGCCAGCGTGGCCAGGGAGATGACGGTCGCCAGTAGCGATACGACCGACACCGCCAGGATCGCGTACACCGGGGTGGCGAACCGCGGCGAGACGAAACCGAAGACCGGGCGCGGCAGGATGCCGTCGCGTCCCATCGCATACAGGATTCGGGCCACCGAGGCCTGCGACGTGATGGCGGATCCGAGCGCACCGGCGACATAGGCCGCGGTGAAGAAGGTCTGCAGGAACTGCCCGCCCGCGGTCAGCATCAAGTCCAGGGATCCGGACTCGACATCGGCGAACTGGTTGGAGGGGAACACCAGCTGCCCGAGATAAGACAGCACGACGAAGATCACGCCCGACACCAGCGTTGCGATCATGATCGCCTGCGGCACAGATCGTCTGGGTTCCTTTGCCTCCTCTGACAGCGTCGAAACCGCGTCGAAGCCCAGGAACGACAGGCACAGGATCGCCGCGCCGGCCAGCACCGGGCTGAATCCGGTCGTGCTCCCGTCACCGTGGATCGGTGCCATCAGATCGAGCGCGCCCAGGCTCAACACCTTGGAGGTGGCCAGCACCAGGAACGTCACGATGAAGATCGCCTGCACCGCGATGATGACGAAGTTCGCCCGGGCCACCGACACGATGCCGACGACATTCAGCACCGTCACGACCGCGATGGACAGCACGACGAACACCCAGGACGGGATCGCGGGCAGTGCGGCGTGCAGATAGATCCCGATCACCAGGTAGTTGATCATCGGCAGGAACAGGTAATCCAGCAGAAGCGACCACCCGGCGAGAAAACCGACCGGGGCGCCGAATGACTTCTGCGAGTAGGTGTATGCCGATCCAGCGACCGGGTAGGCGACCGCCATCATCGCGTACGACCGGGCGGTGAACACCATGGCCGCCAGCGTCACCAGATAGGCGACCGACAACCTGCCGCCGGTGGTCTGGGTGACGATGCCGTAGGTGGTGAACACCGTGAGCGGCACCATGTACACCAGACCGAACAGCACCAACGACGGCAGCCCCAGAGCACGGCGCAGCCGCCCCTCGGTCGCTTCAGCCACATCGGACATGCCAGTTCCTCTCATTACTCGGCCGAATAGACCTGCGTGCCCTGCAGATACGTGGCGCGCACCTTCAGCGCCGGAAGCTCGGATGGTGGGAGGTACCTCGGATCGCGGTCCAGCCACACCAGATCAGCACTCGAGCCGGGAACGATGCGGCCCCAATTCTCTTCCGCGAAAGCCTGATACGCCACGGCAGTGGTGTACGACGACAGCGCGTGCTCGATCGGAAGGACCTCTTCCGGGGTCCAACCGCCCGCCGGTTCCCCCTCGGACGTGCACCGCGAGACCGCGACGGCAACACCGTCCAGCGGCGCACCCGAGGACACCGGCCAGTCCGATCCGAACGCCAGCGCCGCACCCGAACTCTCCAGTGTGCGCATCCGGTACTGCCGATCTGCCCGCTGCGATCCCAGCCGGGGAATCGTGAGCACCGTCATCAGGGCATCCATCTGCGCCCACAGCGGCTGCATGTTGGGGATGACGCCCAGCTCGGCGAAGCGGCCCAGGTCGGCGTCGTCCACCAGCTGAGCATGGGCGATCACCGGCCGCCGGTCCCGCGGACCATTGTGCCGCGCAACGTATTCGATGGCATCCAGCGCCTGTCGGACCGCGGCATCGCCGATGGCGTGGATGTGGATCTGCAGACCCAGGTCATCGACCCTCTTGGCCGCCTCCGCCAGCGCGTTGCCCTCCCACAACTGCATGCCGTGGGAGTGCAGTCCCGAGCAGTACGGTTCCAGCAGCGCACCGGTCTCGTTCTCCACCACGCCGTCGGCGAAGAACTTCACGGTCTGCGCGGTCAGCAGCGGTGAGCCCGCCGCCTGGACCCGGTCCCTGGCCGCGGCGTATTGCGTTACCTGAGTATCGAAGTGGCGCGGGTCGGCGTAGAACGCCAGGTTGAATCGCATCCGCAGGGCGCCCTGCCGGACGGCTGCGAGGTAGGTGTCCAGCTCTGCCGGCTCTACCCAGGCGTCCTGAACCCACGTCACGCCGCGCGCCAGGTAGTAGTCGGCGGCCGTGCCCAATGCCGCGACCCCGACGGCCTCGTCACGGGCCGGCATGACCGCGGTGATCAGGTCGGTGGCGCCCCATTCGCGCAACGTGCCCAGCGGCGAGCCGTCCTCACGGCGCGGAATCTCACCGAGTATCGGTTCTGGAGAGTCCGCAGTGATGCCGGCGCGTTGCAACGCAACCGAATTGACCCAGAAGGTGTGGTAGTCCCAGGCGCGCAACACCACGGGCCGGTCCGGGACGGCGGCGTCGAGCCATCGCGCGTCGAACAAGCCGTCGGGGGCAAGGCTACCGTCGTACGAAGCGCCGACAATCCACTCCTGATCGGGATTCGCGTCTGCGAATTCTTTTACCGCCGATACAATTTCGTCGACCGACCGGCAGGGCCGGACCGCGGGGCCCGCGGACTCCAAACCGCCGAACAGCGGATGTGCATGGCCGTCACCGAACGACGGCATCAGGAAGCCGCCCTCCAGGTCGATCTTCCGATCGGCCGCCGACGCCAACGCGTCGTCACCCACTGCCTGCACCACTCCATCGGCGACCAGCAGCGCATCGGTGGTCGCCGTGGGTGTCCAGATCGCACCGCCGTGGAAGAGCGTCGCAGCCTTGTCGGGCACGGAGAATGAAGTCACAAACTGGTCCTATTTCCTCGGTCCTATTTTTCGGGCAGAAGCACCGCGGTCGCACCGCCATCGACGGCACGGTCGTCGCGGAGCTCTTTGGCGAGTCCATCGAGGTCAGAGCGCCAGTGGCGCCACACCAACCCCACCCACGCGGGCGGCGGCCGTACGGCCACACGGCACGACAAAGGTGCGCGGGCGGTCGCACTGAGCGTGGTCATGTCACTCCTAAAGCGAATGGAATTCGTTTATTCTGTGACCCAGACCACCCTTTGTAAAGCGGTGAGATGAAATTGAGGGGGAACAGGCCATGGGACGTCCATCGATACCGATCCTGTCATTGGACCGGATCGCCAGTGCGGCAATGGATCTCGTCAACACGACGGGGGGATTTACCATCCCCGAACTGGCCCGCAGACTCAAGGTCAGCCCGTCATCGCTGTACAACCACGTGTCCGGGCGCGAGCAGATCGTCGAACTGCTCCGCGAACGGGCGATGTCGGAAGTGGAGTTGCCAGACCTCGACGCCGATCGGCCGTGGGCCGAGATCCTGGCCGACATCATGCGCTCGTACCGCAGCAGCTTCGCCCGCTACCCGCGACTGATTCCCCTGCTCACGGCCCATGCCGTCAACAGCAGCCAGGCGCTCACGATGTACAACGCACTGGCCGTCACCCTGACCCGCGCCGGCTACAGCCCCACCGACACGCTGCGGACCATCACCCTGGTCGACAACTACGTGCTGGGCTCTGCCCTCGACCTGACCGCCCCCGACAGACCGTGGGAGTCCGGGGCCCAAGTCGGTCCGGAGCTGACCGCCGCGCTGGCCACCGGCGCATCCCGGCCCGCGCGGGCCGACGACGCATTCGAGTACGGACTGGCGGTGCTTCTGCGCGGGTTGGTTCTGCCCTGATCAGTCCCGGCCGCCTAGGGTTGCGGGCTACCCGCAGCGGTTGTGGAAATCAGTCGCCGGTTGCCGGATGCCCTGCAGTTCGGCCCGGATCTGCGGCTTGTCCTCGAGGTAAGCCTGCACCGAATCAGCCATCTGGTCGTTCGACTGCCCCTTGAGGCTGGTGAAGAAGTCGTTGACGTCGGGATGGGTGAACAGGTAGGCCGCGCTGGCCGCGCGGACGCCGGCCATCACGCCGGCCAGGTCGGCAGCGGTGCAGTTCGGCTCATCTGCGGCAGCGATAGGCGCGCCAACGGCCAAGAGCGACAGGCCGATTGCGCCGGTGGCGATCACACGGGTGAACATGGTGGCTCCTAAGTCGACTCGGATAACTGAGCTGAGGCTCATGGACGCCCCGGCCGCCAGCCGCCGCCACCACCGCCGTTGTCGGGTGGGCGGGGGTCGATGTTGATTTCTAAGCCCCCGCCGGCGCAGTACCAGTCGTTGGCGCAGTAATACGGGTAGTAGGGGCCCGCCTTCGGCGGCGTGGGTCCCCCACCCCGGACACTGCCCTGCGCACACACCGTGGAACCGCCGGCATCGATACATTCCGCGGCGGCGGGAGGGGCCGTGTTGATGGAGATGGTGATGGGTACGGTCAAACCGGCCAGTCCGAGTAACACTGGACGCCACATGCTCCGCATGACCACTCCTCAGTAGGTCCCCGTGAGCCGAGAATAAATCCCGGGGACGCCCAAATACGCGCTATCGACAATATCCGGTCCCATGCCGGGGCGCACCTCGTTCGTAACCGGTTGTGCTCGCACAGATTGCAAGGCTCCCCGCCAGATTCGAGCCCACCTAACCTCACGCGCGTGAACGAAGACTGGCTGGCCGTGATCGTCGGCCTCACCCTACTGACCCTCGTGCTCGTCGGCGCCATCCCCGGCAGCGTGATCCCATGACCAGCACCAAAGAACGCTCGCAGCAGCGCACATCGAAGATCGGCTACGCCGTCGCCGGTGTGCTCGTGGTCATCGCACTGGGCGCGGCGACCCGATTCCTGGAGACCCAGGTACCCCACTGGGCGTCTGGAACAGGGTTGGCCAAGATCGCGAAATCAGTCGAATTTCCGTTCTACGCAATCGCTCTCGGCCTGATCGGCAACGCAATCCTGGCCAAGTTCGCGCTGCGCGACGCTCTGTCGCAAGGCTTTCGCACCGAGTTCTTCATCAAGGCCGGCCTGGTCCTGCTGGGCGCGTCGATCAACCTCAAGGTGCTCGCCACCGCCGCGGGACCGGCGATCATCCAAGCCCTGCTGCTGATTTCGATCGTCTTCGGGTTCACCTGGTGGCTGGGCGGGCGACTCGGCCTCGACGACAAACTACGGGCGTTGCTGGCCTCAGCGGTCTCCATCTGCGGGGTGAGCGCGGCCATCGCGGCGGCCGGGGCGGTGCAGGCCCGGAAGGAGCAACTGGCCTACGCCGCGTCGCTCGTCATCGTGTTCGCCCTCCCCTCGATCTTCCTGCTGCCTTGGCTCGCCGATGTGTTCGGCCTGTCCGACGCGGTCGCGGGAGCCTGGATCGGCGGCAACATCGACACCACCGCCGCCGTGGCCGCCGCGGGCACGATCGCCGGTGAGCACGCGTTGCAGATCGCCACGATCGTCAAGACCACCCAGAACGCGTTGATCGGCATCGTCGCCATCGCGCTCACCGCGTACTTCGCCCTGAAGGTCGAGCGGCAATCGGGCGACCCGGACGCAACTGTGGCACGTCCGTCGCTGCGCGAATTCTGGGATCGCTTCCCCAAATTCGTGCTCGGCTTCATCGCCGCCTCGGTTATCGGCACGCTGTATCTGCAGTTCGTGGCCGACGGTAAGGCCGCGATCGCAACAGTGAACGACCTGCGGACCTGGTTCCTGATCTTCGCTTTCGTGGCGATCGGGCTGGAGTTCTCACTGCGCGGCCTCAAGGAGGCCGGATGGCGGCCCGTCGTGCTGTTCGCGGCGGCCACCGTGGTCAACATCATGGTGGCGCTCGGGTTGGCCTCCCTCCTGTTCGGCGGCTTGTTCGGCAGCTTCGGCACGGGGTAGCCGTTACCCTGGCTAAGTGCCGACAACCTGGTCGCGGCGAGGGTTTCTCACGGTCAGCGCTGCGATGACCCTGGTCGCCGCATGTAGCACGCAGAAGCCTGGCGAAATCGCGAAAGACGGTTCGGTGACCGTCCGCCACCTGTTCGGCGACACCAACGTCCCAGGACCACCACAACGGGTGGTCAGCGCGGGATTCACCGAACAGGACGACCTGCTGGCGCTCGGCGTCGTCCCGGTCGCGACGACCGAATGGTTCGGAGGCGAGCCATTCGCGGTGTGGCCCTGGGCGCAACCGAAACTCGGGGGCGCCCAGCCCACCGTCCTCGGCCTGAACGACGGCATCCAGGTCGACGAGATCGCAGCCCTCAAACCGGACCTGATCGTGGCCACCAACGCCGGGCTCGACGCCGACACCTACGCCAAGCTCTCCGAGATCGCCCCGACGATCGCTCAGTCCGGACCCGACGCGTTCTTCGAACCATGGCGCGACCAGGCCACCCTCATCGGGCAGGCGCTCTTCCAGAACGACGCGATGACCGGCCTGATCGCCGGAGCGGACGACAAGTTCAAGGCGGTGGCCACCAACAACCCGCGATTTGCCGGCAAGAAGGCCATGCTGCTGGCCGGCACCTTGTTCCGCGACGGTGTGCAAACCCAGACGGGATGGCGAACTGAATTTCTCACCCAGATGGGCTTCGCCGTGCCCCCGACACCGGAGCTGATCCCGCGCTCGGACATCGCCTCGGTGCTCGACGCCGCCGACGTACTGATCTGGACCACCGAGAGTGATCAGGAGCGCGACGCCCTACTGGCCGACCCGACCATCGCCGGCCTGCGGGCCACCACCCGCAAACGGCACGTTTTCACCCCAAAAGACCTGGCCGGCGCGATCGCGTTCGCCTCGCCGCTGTCCTACCCGGTGGTGGCCGATCAGCTGCCGCTCCTGCTCAACCGGGCGCTGACCTGACAAGATGACCGGGTGACAAGCACCCAGGAACACTCCGCGCACCGTGGTACCGCCATCGTCGGCTCGGCCTACTATCCGGTGCTCGTCGCAGTCTTCACGGCCCTGGTGATCGTCTCGAACGTCACCGCCACCAAAGGCGTCGCTTTCGGGCCGATCATCGGCAACTGGTCGATCATCACCGACGGCGGTTTCATCGTCTTCCCGCTCACCTACGTGATCGGCGACGTGCTCTCCGAGGTGTACGGATTCAAGGCCGCCCGCCGCGCCATATTCCTCGGATTCTCGATGAATATCCTTGCTGCACTGGCATTCTGGATCACCATCTACCTGCCCGCGGCGGACTTCTACACGAATCAGGAACACTTCGAGAACATCGTCCACGCCTACACCCAGTTGATCATCGCGGGCCTGGCCGGGTTCATCGTCGGGCAGACCATCAATGCCTGGGTCGTGGTCGCCATCAAGCAACGCACCAAGGAGAAGCACCTGTGGGCCCGCCTGGTCGGATCCACCTTCGCCGGCCAGCTCGGCGACACCCTGGTCTTCTGCGGCATCGCGGCCAGCGCGATCGGCATCAGCACCTTCGGCGACTTCGTCACCTACACGGCGCTGGGCTGGATCTACAAGACCGCGGTCGAGGTGGTCATGCTGCCGATCACCTACCGCGTGATCGCCGCCATCAAGCACCGCGAGCCCACATATCAGGCCGCCGTGTGAGGCTTCGATAAGGCACCTCTGGCAAGGTTCATAGAGCCGGAGCTTTCTTAGCTACCGACGGGTAGCTTCAGGTCATGAGTGTGACATCAGAGGTGATGGACGCGGGACCGAGCCTGAACCCAGGCACCGCCCGCGACTATGGCGATCAGGCTCTGCTGCTCGAGTTCGACAGCACGGCGGATGTTTTGGCGTGGACCGCCACGCTCACGGCGGCCCAACTGCTCGGTGTGCTCGATATCGTGCCGGCGTCACGCACGATCTTGATCAAGCTCGCCGATCCTCGCTACCAGGCGCCCACCCGGCAACGGCTGGGCAAGCTGCGGCTGCAACCCGGCGCGGCACCCATCCGCCCTGCCGGGCAGGCGGACGTGACCATCGACGTGGTCTACGACGGCGCCGACCTGCACGAGGTCGCGACACTGACCGGGCTGACCCCGGCGCAGGTGATCGCGGCACACACCGGCGCCCCGTGGCAGGTCGGATTCATGGGCTTCGCTCCCGGATTCGCCTACCTCGTCGGGGGCGACGAGCGACTACATGTGCCACGCCGGGCCGAGCCCCGCACCAGTGTCCCGGCCGGGGCGGTGGGACTGGCCGGCGAGTTCAGCGGCATCTACCCACGGCAGTCGCCCGGCGGCTGGCAGTTGATCGGACGCACCGATGCGGTGATGTTCGACGTACATCGGGACCAACCCGCACTGCTCACCCCCGGTACGTGGGTGCAGTTCCGGGCCATCGGCTAGCCGCGAGGAGCAGACCATGACCACAACGTTGGAAGTACTGCGCACCGGACCGCTGGCACTAGTCGAGGACCTCGGCCGCCCTGGAATGGCCCACCTCGGCGTCACCCGCTCCGGTGCCGCCGACCGCCGGTCCCACACGCTGGCCAACCGCCTGGTGGCCAATCCGGGTGAACACGCCACCATCGAGGTGATGTTCGGCGGATTCTCCGCCCGGGTTGTCGGCGGCGATGTCTCCATCGCGGTCACCGGCGCCGACACGGACCCGGCGGTCAATGGAATCCCGTTCGGCACCAACAGCATTCACCGCGTGCGCGACGGCGAGGTGATCTCACTGGGCGCCCCACACTCGGGGCTACGCAGCTACCTGGCGGTACGCGGCGGCATTGCCGTGGAACCGGTCCTTGGTTCGCGGAGCTACGACGTGATGTCGGCGATCGGCCCGGCACCGCTGCGGCCCGGCGACGTCCTGCCGGTCGGTGCGCACACCGCCGACCTGCCCGAGACGGACCAGGCCCCGGTCGCCTCGATCTCCGGCGACGTGCTGGAACTCAATGTGGTGCCCGGCCCGCGCGACGATTGGTTCGTCGACCCCGACGTGCTGATCCGGACCAACTGGCTGGTGACCACCCATAGCGACCGGGTAGGGATGCGGCTGGTCGGCATGCCGCTGGATTACCGCTGGCCGGAACGGCAACTGCCCAGCGAGGGCGCAACCCGCGGAGCAATCCAGATACCGCCCAACGGTTTTCCGGTGATCCTCGGGCCCGACCACCCGGTCACGGGCGGCTACCCGGTGATCGGTGTGGTGACCGACGAAGACATCGACAAGCTGGGCCAGGTCCGGCCGGGCCAGACCGTACGGCTGCACTGGGTGCACCCCCGCCGGCCGTTCGAGGGATAGTCGTCTGGACCATGCCCGTCGTCATTTTCTACGTCAGGGTTGCGATCCGCCGGCGATCAACGACCCAGGTGTGGAAAACGGCGCCCGGGGAGCGCGGCCTATGCGCTGGACGGCCGGCAACGTAGAGACACCGGCGCGCAGCGCTGGTAGAACATGGGTGTGGCCTTCCAGGATGTCAGCGCGCCGTCCGTCCGAGGCGGAATCCTGCACACCGCGCGTCTGGTCCATACCTCCGATCTCGACCACGAGACCCGCGAGGGCGCCCGGCGCATGGTCATCGAGGCGTTCGAGGGCGACTTCACCGACGCCGACTGGGAGCACTCGCTCGGCGGCATGCACGCGTTCATCTGCCATCACGGTGCGCTGATCGCGCACGCCGCCGTGGTGCAGCGGCGCCTGATCTACCGGGACATCCCGTTGCGCTGCGGCTACGTGGAAGCCGTGGCGGTACGCGAGGATTGGCGAGGCCAGGGCCTGGCCACCGCCGTCATGGACGCCGTCGAACAGGTGCTGCGCGGCGCCTACCAACTCGGCGCACTCAGCTCGTCGGCGACCGCCACGGACATCTACATCGCCCGCGGCTGGGTGCCCTGGCAGGGCCCGACCTCGGTGCTGAAGCCTGCCGGTGTGACGCGCACACCCGAGGACGACCGGTCGCTGTTCGTGCTGCCGATCGACCTGCCCGCCGGCATGGAGCTCGACACCACCGCGGAGATCACCTGCGACTGGCGCGACGGGGACGTCTGGTAACCACCAGAAAGCACAGGCTCACATCCATGTAGGTGAGCGGGTGAGCGGAATTTCACGACCGGGTCACCGCGGGGAGCGCCTCCGCAATAAACGCTTCCTACTTTTGCGCCATGCCCATTCTGCTGAAGTCGAACCGCATCACCAATTGGGATCCCGAGGACACGCTGGCCTGGGAAGCCGGAAACAAATACATCGCGCGACGAAATCTGATCTGGTCGGTGTTCGCCGAACACGTCGGCTTCTCCATCTGGTCCATCTGGTCGGTCATGGTCCTGTTCATGCCCGAGGCTGTGTACGGCTTCTCGGCCGGTGACAAGTTCCTGCTGGGCGCCACCGCCACCCTGGTCGGCGGCTGCCTGCGCATCCCCTACACGCTGGCCACCGCCACCTTCGGCGGCCGCAACTGGACGGTGTTCTCAGCCTTCGTCCTGCTGATCCCCACCGTCGGAACGATGGTGTTGCTGGCGAATCCGGGACTGCCACTGTGGCCCTACCTGCTGTGCGCGGCCCTCGCCGGTTTCGGCGGCGGCAATTTCGCCTCCTCCATGACCAACATCAATGCCTTCTTCCCGCAGCGGCTCAAAGGCTGGGCACTGGGGCTCAATGCCGGCGGCGGCAACATCGGTGTACCGATGATCCAGTTGGTCGGCCTGCTGGTGATCGCCACCGCGGGCAACCGCGCCCCGTACTGGGTGTGCGCCGTCTACCTGGTAGCGCTGGCCGCGGCCGGCATCGGCGCGGCCCTCTACATGGACAACCTCGAGCAGCACAAGATCGATCTGGGGGCGATGAAAGCCATTCTGGCAGAACGTGATACCTGGATGATCTCGCTGCTCTACATCGGCACCTTCGGATCCTTCATCGGCTTCGCGTTCGCCTTCGGCCAGGTGCTGCAGATCAACTTCGCCGCAGGCGGCCAGACCGCTGCCCAGGCCTCGCTGCACGCCGCGCAGATCGCCTTCATCGGCCCGCTGCTCGGTTCGCTGTCCCGGGTGTACGGCGGCAAGCTGGCGGACCGGATCGGTGGCGGCCGGGTCACCCTGGCGGTGTTCGGCGGCATGATCCTGGCGGCCGGAATGCTGGTCGCGATCAGCATGTTCAGCCCCGACAACGGAGGTCACACGCCGCACGCTCCCAACAGCCTGATGATGACCGGCTACGTCATCGGCTTCATCGCCCTGTTCCTGCTCAGCGGCCTGGGCAACGGCTCGGTCTACAAGATGATCCCGTCGATCTTCGAGGCCCGCAGCCACTCCCTGCAGGTCAGCGAAGACGAGCGGCAGCGGTGGTCGCTGTCCATGTCGGGCGCACTGATCGGATTCGCCGGTGCCATCGGTGCCCTCGGCGGTGTGGGTATCAACCTGGCCCTTCGCCAGTCCTACCTGTCCAGTGGGTCAGCCACCGCGGCGTTCTGCATCTTCCTGGCGTTCTACGTGCTGACCTCGGCATGCACCTGGTTCCGCTACGTCCGGCGGCCCGCTGCTACGGCCGTCCCAACGGCCCCGGCAGACCGACACGCCTCGGCAATGGCCGGGTAATCACTTGGAAACACAAGCTGCCTTCACTGGATCCATGAACGAGCCCGACTGGGCACCGCTCACAGGGTTTCGTGTGGCGGTGACCTCCGCCCGACGTGCCGACGAGCTGAGCGCGCTGCTGACCAGGCGCGGCGCGACGGTGACCAGCGCGGCCGCCATCACGATGGTTCCGCTGCCCGACGACGATGAGCTGCGCGCCCACACCGCGTCGCTGATCGACGTGCCGCCGGACATCGTGGTGGCGACCACCGGGATCGGCTTCCGCGGCTGGTTCGCCGCCGCCGACGGCTGGGGCCTGGCCACCGAGCTCACCGACGCCCTGAGCAACGCCCGCATCGTCTCCCGTGGCCCGAAAGCCACGGGGGCGTTGCGTGCAGCGGGCCTGCCCGAGGAATGGTCGCCGGAATCGGAATCCTCCCGGGAGGTGTTGCGCTACCTCATCGAACAGGGCGTCGACAGGCAACGCATCGCGGTGCAGCTACACGGGGCCACCGACGAATGGGACCCGTTCCCCGAGTTTCTCGATGAGTTGCGGGCCGGCGGCGCCGAGGTGGTGCCGATCCGGGTCTACCGCTGGCACCCCGCGCCACGGGACGGCGAGTTCGACCAGATGGTCGCCGGAATCGCCGAACGACGGTTCGATGCAGTCAGTTTCACCTCGGCGATGGCGGTGGCCTCGGTGCTCATGCGCGCCACCGAGATGGACATCGCCGACCGGGTACTGGCCGCGCTGCGCACCGACGTCCACGCCATGTGCGTCGGCCCGGTCACCGCGCGACCACTGGTCCGGCTCGGGGTTCCGACCTCGGCACCGGAACGGATGCGGTTGGGCGCCTTGGCCCGTCACATCACCGACGAGCTGCCGCTGCTGCAGGCGCGGACCGTCCGGGTCGCCGGGCACACGCTCGAGATCCGGGGCACCTGTGTTCTGGTCGACGGCACGGTCAAGTCGCTGTCCCCGGCCGGGATGGCGACCATCCGCGCACTGGCGCACCACCCGGGCGCGGTGGTGTCGCGGTTCGATCTGCTCAGCGCACTGCCGGGCACCGGCACCGACACCCACGCCGTCGAGACCGCGGTGCTGAGGCTTCGTACTGCCTTGGGAGACAAGAACATCGTATCGACGGTCGTCAAACGGGGTTACCGGCTGGCCGTCGACGAAACCGAGATGGCCCGGGCGCGATGAGCCTGGTCCTGGTCGCCCACGGAACCCGCAAGCCGGGCGGTGTCGCGATGATCGGCGATCTCGCCGCGCGGGTGTCCGACATGCTCGGCCGCCCCGTGCACGTCTCATTCGTCGACGTGGTGGGCCCGACGCCAAGCGAAGTTCTCGCATCGCTACCCATGGACTGCCCGGCAGTGGTGGTGCCCGCATTCCTGGCTGCCGGATACCACGTCCGGGTCGACGTGCCCGACCACGTGGCGGCCAGTGAGCACCCGGCCGTGACAGTCACCCAGCCGCTGGGACCCTGCCAGGGAACCGTGCGGGTTCTCGCCGATCGGCTCATCGAATCAGGATGGCGGCCAGGCGATTCGGTGATCCTCGCGGCCGCCGGAACTTCGGACCGAAGCGCCCAGTCCGACCTTCGGCGCACCGCCGCACTGCTGTCAGCCGTGACCGGCGACCGCGTAGAACTGGCCTTCGCCGCCACCGGGGCGCCGAGCGTTGCCGAAGCCGTCGCCGCGCAGCGCAGCCGCGGCCATCGCCGCATAGCTGTGGCGTCCTACCTGCTCGCCGACGGGCTGTTCCAGGACCGGCTGCGTGAATCCGGCGCCGACCTCGTGGGCGAACCGCTCGGCACCCACCCCGGCATGGTTCGGCTGATTGCCAACCGGTTCCGCCGTGCCGGGGTACTGAGCCTGCCGGCCGCCGCGTGAGCGGAGCGACCGGGCGATCAGTGGCCCGACACATCCCACGAGCAGGAGTGCGCCACCGGCGCCCGCCACCGAGAAGAACGCCGATCGCCGCGTACTGACCATCGCCGAACATTGCTCGACGTAATCACTGGCCATGAATCCCGGTCCGGCGAGCGTGTACTGGTCCAGGTTGAGCCGGTCCTGTTGGGCGGCGACGCTGTAATCCGGCTGCGCTCCGTTACCGCACGGGATGGGTTGACCGGCACGATCCACGGCATTCAAGGCCAGGGGCATGAACGTTGCCCCGAGTGCGCCCAGCATCGCGGCCGCCCCCACCAAATTCATTACCGAACGCGCAAACATCCCTTGTCAGCCCCTCTGACGACGCTTCCTTGAGAGGGAGTTTAAACACACCCAGCGAACTATTCTAGTTAGCCAGAGAGATGCGCACCACAGCTTTGGAGACATTCCGGACCGTGCAAATCTGGCAAATTTCCCTGCGAAACCACCTCTGTCCAGGTGTTTGCCTGAGTAACGAGCCTCTGACCGTTTGCCAGCGGATCGCCGCGTCAGATCCGGGTCGAAAACTCAGCTATCGTTATCGCGATTCATCGGGCGATTCGGCAGGAGTACAGGCAAAGGTGCAGGTGACAACACCGGCGGGCGCAGCCCGTCGAGACGACGCGCACGGCAGTGCGACCCGGTGACCGGGTCCCGGCCGAACGTCTGCGTCAGCACCTGCTCAACGCTCTGGAACGCACGTCACGGCCGATGACCACTGCCCAGCTACGTGACGACATGCACCAGCACTTCCGCGCACCGGTCGTAATCGAGTCTGTGTACCGCAATCTGACGGTGCTGGAGCGCCGCGGCGCAGTGGAGCGCCGCAAGCTCCAGGGGCGCGACGCGCACTGGAGCCGGGCGACCGATCAGGCGGAGATCTGAACGAACCCGCCCGGAGTGATCCGGGTCCGGTAGACCGGGATCGACACCGTGTCGTCGTCGAGACAACTACCGTCATCGAGCGCGAAGGCCTGCTTCTTGATCGGCGACTGCACGGCCGCCCGGCCGGCGCGATCACCTACGATCCCGCGCGAGAGCACGGCGGCACCGGAGAACGGATCGATGTTGCCCACCGCGTGCAATGACTCGTCGTCGAGGCGGAACAGTGCCGCCTGCGAGCCGTCGGGCAGCAGTACCGCGACGCCGCGGCACGGCATCAGGAAGTCATACCGGCAGGCCGTCGTCCATTCCCCAGGCGTCGCGGCGTGAACCTCTTTGTGGTCGTCGAGCAGTGTCATTTCGCCTCCTGAAATCCGCGGACCTTCGGCATCCCGATGTCGGTTGCCCCCGGCACCTTGCGACCGCCGCGCTCGGTGAACGTGATGGTGGGGTCGTCCACGTCGGGTGCGTTGACGAACGACACGAAACGCGACAGCTTCTCCGGGTCCTCCAGCACGCCCTTCCACTCACACGCGTAGCCGGCGACATGGCGCTCCATGGCCGCCTCGAATTCGGCTGCCAGACCGAGGGAGTCGTTGCACACGACATCGCGCAAGTGGTCGAGTCCGCCATCCATCGCCTCCAGCCACGGCGCGGTGCGCTGCAGCCGGTCGGCGGTGCGGATGTAGAACATCAGGAAGCGGTCGATGTAGCGGACGAGGGTCTCGTCATCGAGATCGCCTGCCAGCAACTGGGCGTGCCGCGGAGACATGCCGCCGTTACCGCATACGTAGAGGTTCCAGCCCTGTTCGGTGGCGATGACGCCGACATCCTTGCTCTGCGCCTCGGCGCATTCACGCGCACAACCCGAGACGGCCATCTTGATCTTGTGCGGTGAACGCAGGCCCCGGTACCGCTTCTCGATCTCGACGGCCATGTTCACCGAATCCTGTTGGCCGTAACGGCACCACGTGCTGCCGACGCAGCTCTTCACGGTGCGCAGCGACTTGCCGTAGGCGTGCCCGGACTCCATGCCACCCTCGACCAGGCGCGCCCAGATCTGCGGTAGCTGTTCCACCCGGGCGCCGAACATGTCGATCCGCTGGCCACCGGTGATCTTGGTGTACAGGTCGAAATCCCTCGCGATCTCGCCGATCAGGATCAACTGCTCAGGGGTGATCTCACCACCGGGCGACCGCGGCACCACCGAGTAGCTGCCGTTCTTCTGGATGTTGGCCAGGAAGTGGTCGTTGGAGTCCTGGAGCGAGGCCTGCTCACCGTCGAGCACATGATCGGAGCTGGTGGAGGCCAGGATCGACGCGACCGTGGGTTTGCAGATGTCGCAACCCTTTCCGGTCCCGAACTTCTCGATCAGGCCGGAGAAGGTACGGATCTCGGTGGCGCCGATGATCTCGAAGAGTTCGGCCCGCGACTGGCTGAAGTGCTCGCACAACGCCTTGGACTGCTCGACACCCTCGACCTCCAGCAGCTGTTTGAGCAGCGGCACACACGACCCGCACGACGTGCCCGCCAGCGTGCACTTCTTCAGGCTGGGCACGTCGTCGCAACCGCCGCAGATGGCTTCCTTCAGATCGCCCTTGGTGACGTTGTTGCACGAACAGATCTGCGCGATGTCGGGCAGTGCGGCCACGCCCAGCGCGGGTCCGTCAGTGTCTCCGACCGGAGCGATCAACGCCAGCGGGTCTCCGGGAAGTTCGCTGGCGACCATGGGCCGCAACACACCGTAGGCCGATGCGTCTCCGACCAGGATGCCGCCGAGCAGCGTCTTGGCGTCATCGGAAAGCACCAGCTTGGCGTATGTCTGCTTGACCGGGTCGTTGACCACGACCTCCAGGCAGTTCGGCGTATTCCCTTTCGCATCACCGAAACTGGCGACGTCGACGCCGAGCAGCTTGAGTTTGGTCGACATGTCGGCGCCGGGGAACTCGGCCTCACCGCCGAGCAGTCGGTCGGCCACCACCTCAGCCGTGGTGTAACCGGGCGCGACCAGGCCGTAGCAGCGACCCTCGATGGCCGCCACCTCGCCGATCGCATAGATGCTGGGATCGCTTGTGACACAGGAGAGGTCGGTGAGGACACCACCGCGCTGCGCCATGTCCAGGCCGGCGACGCGGGCCAACTCGTCGCGCGGCCGCACACCGGCGGCGAAGACGACCAGTCCGGCGTCGATCGCGCTGCCGTCGTTGAGCGATATCCGCATCGAGTCGTCGACGTCGGACTTGCGCAGCGGCTTGTGCCGCTGCACCGGCTGAATGCTCTCGGTGCCGACCGCGGTGTGCACCTCGATACCCAGGCCCCGCATCATCCGGTTCAGCAGCGTGCCGCCGGCCTCGTCGAGCTGGGCCGACATCAGGTGCGGCGACATCTCCAGGACATGCGTCCGTAAGCCGAACTGCCGCAGCGCATTGGCCGCTTCCAAGCCCAGCAGACCGCCGCCGATCACCACACCGACCGGGGACTTCGAGTCCAGCGCGTTCTGCGCACTGGCGCGGATCGCGTCGAGGTCATCCAGCGTGCGGTAGACGTGTACACCCGGCAGGTCACGTCCCGGCACCGGCGGCACGAAGGCGTACGACCCGGTGGCCAACACCAGCGCGTCGTAGTCGAAAGTTTCGCCGGTGGCGGTGCGCACCGTGCGGGCTTCCCGGTCGATCTCGGCGACCGCACATCCCAGACGCAGATCGACCCGGTCGTCACCGGTGTAGTCATTACCCGGCAGCGCCAGCTTGGCCCGGTCCCAGTGCTCGGTGTACCCGGTCAGGCCGACCCGGTCATAGGCGGCGTCAGCTTCCTCCGACAGGACGGTGACCCGCCAGGTGCCCGCGGCGTCACGCGACCGCAGCGCCTCGACGAAGCGGTGGCCCACCATGCCGTGTCCGACGACCACGACGTTCTGTGTTGACGACATATGGCGAGGTTAGGAACCCGAAGTTGCCGAATTGTCGCCCTGTGTGACGCGCCCGTCACGGTGTGCTCACGGTCCGCGCGACGCACATGTGAGGACGCGCGGCCGTGAGGTCCAGCTAACCCAGCTGGCGGGCCAGCGCCCGGCCGATGACCCGGGCGGCCTCGGCAAAACGTTGCGGATCGGGCCCGGAATAGTTGAGTCGCAGGTACGGCCCGGACGGCTCGGCGGGAAACCACTCGTTGCCCGCCGCGACCAACACGGACTCAGCCTCGCAGTCGCGGACCAGCCGCTGCAGGTTGATCGCGTCGGGGAGTCGCAGCCACAGATGCAGCCCGCCACGTGGCACGTGTTCCAACTGCGCGCCCGGGGCATGCTCGGCCAAGGAGGCGATCAAGAGGTCACGCCGGGCCTGCAACTGCTGACGCAGGTCGCGCAGATGGGTACGCCAGGCCGGCTGGGTGACCACGTCGAGTGCCGCGGCCTGCAACAACCCGCTGACGTACATCGATTCCGCACCACGGTCGGCCAGAATCCGGTCCCGCGCAGGACCTCTGGCCACCATCGCCCCCACCCGGATCGACGGTGACACGCTCTTGGTCAGCGACCGCAGATAGATGACGTGTCCAGCGTCGTCGGAAGCCGCCACCGGCCTGGAGGTGCTCTCGATGCCGAAATCGTGGGCCCAATCGTCCTCGACCAGGAATGCACCGTGGCTGCGAACCACCTCCAGAATCTGGCTCGCGAGTTCTGGATCCCATTGGGCACCGGTCGGATTGGCGTAGTTGGGCTGCGCGTAGAACACCCGGGCGCCGGTCTCGTCGAAGGCCCGCGACAGCTCTTCGGGCTCAGGCCCCCGCGGCCCGCTGGGCACGGGCACCAGCCGCACGCCGCACTGGGCCGCGGCCAGGATGGCCCCCCAGTAGCTGGGCGACTCGATCAACATCGGCTGACCGAACCCGACCAGTGCGCGGAAGATCGAGCTCAGACCGCTCTGACTCCCAGGCAGCACGATCACCTCACGAGCCGTCGGCGCGGTGACGCCGGCGCCGTACGCCTCGGCCAGTTCCTGGGCGAACCAGGCCTGCAGGTCGGGCCGGCCGGGTGCCGTCGCCACGCTGAGCGCGGTGTCCCCGCGGGCGGCTCGCGCGAGTGCGGTACGGACCAGCCGTTGAGGAAGCAGTTCGCGGACGGGATAACCGGCGTGCAGCGCGATCACGTCAGGCGCGACGCCGCGCAGCGGCGTCGACAGTGCGGGGATCCGCGCCTGTGGCGACCGCAGCGCCGCGGTCTGCCAGCCATAGTCGGGCAGACGCGCACTGGGTACCGCCCGCACAAACGTTCCGACCCCCGGCCGGCTCTCCACCAACCCCAGGCTGCGCAGCGTGCGCATGGCCTTGGCGACCGTCACCGGGCTGGCCGCATAGTCAGCCACCAGGGCCCGGTTGGACGGTAGCTGCGCGCCGGGCGGCGCGGTGGCGATCCACTTTCGCAGGCCGGACACGATCCGCTCAGTGCTATCGTTATCCATGTTGATACAGAGTAGCGCTACTCGGAATAACTCGACGGCGCTATCCCACCCGGGGTTGTGGTGGGGCCTGTTGGGCGTCACGGCGTTCTCGTTCACCATCGTGTTCACCAAGGTGGCTATCGGCGGACTGTCCCCGCTGTTCATCGGCGCCGGGCGCGCCGTCGTCGCCGCCGCCATCGCGGTGGCCGCACTCGCCCTGACCCGGCAGGCACTGCCCTCGGCCCGGCAATGGGCCCGGCTGGCCGTCGTGGCAGCCGGTGTCGTGGCGGGCTTCCCGCTACTGACCTCCTACGCGCTCACGGTGGTTCCCGCCAGCCACGGCGCCATCGTGGTGGCATTGCTACCGGCCGCCACCGCGGTGTGCGCGGTGTTGCGCGGCCACGAACGTCCGCCGGCCGCGTTCTGGGCGTTGGCCGCAGCCGGAGCGCTGGCCGCGGTGGTGTTCGCCATGGTCCACGGCGCCGGATTCGGTCATCTGGGCTGGCCGGACCTACTGCTGTTCGGCGCGGTTCTCGCGGCTGCGATCGGGTACGCCGAGGGCGGATTGCTGGCCAGGGAACTAGGTGCCTGGCAGACGGTGTCCTGGGCGCTGGTGGTCGCAGCACCGGTGATGCTGACCCTGACGGTGCTGGCCGTCGTACAGCAGCCGCCGAATGCGACGCCGGTGCAGTGGGCCGCGTTCGGCTACCTGGCGGCGGTCAGCATGTACCTGGGCTTCTTCGCCTGGTACCGCGGCCTGGCCATCGGACCGATGACCCAGGTGAGCCAGGTGCAGTTGATCCAGCCGGTGATGACCATCGGCTGGGCGGCACTGCTACTGCACGAGCGGCTGACGTGGTCGACGGTGCTCGGCGGTGCCGCGGTCATCGGGTGCGCCGCCCTGGCCGTGCGCATCCGCCTCCGGTGAGTCGACGACGCCGAAAGCCGGTGGAACCCGTTGGATTCCACCAGCTTTCGGGCAACTCAGAACTTCGCCAGGAAGTCCGAGGTGTAGACGTCACCACGGCTGCGTCCCGGCGCAGGCGGTCCCTCGACGACCACCCAGGCCGCGTTCGCCTTGTCCATGGACGGCCCTGACACGTTGATGGTCGCGGTACCGCCGGCATCGGTGTGCAGCACACCCCCGGACACCCCCGGATCGCCCGGATTGCACGTGGCGACCGACGCGCGGGGCAGCTGGATGAGCCTGACCTGGTAGTCGGTGTCGGGCCGGGCCGACTGCATGTGCACCTGCGCACTCACATTCGAGCCGTCGCTGCTGACATCGGCCCATCCCGAGCCGGAACCCGACCCCATTCCGTCGAGGAACAGTGCCGCGACGAAATCACAGTTCCGGATCTGATTCGAGAACGGAGAGAACGACGAAGCACTGGCCGGCGGGGCGCCGATCCCGCTGAGCACCACCCCGCCCGCCGCCGCCAACGTCACCACGCGCCTTGTGCGCCAATCCATCGCAATGCATCCTGCCTGCTCGACGTATCAGTGCGTCATTATTGGCACAGATCGCACGCCGAGAAGCGGCAGTTTGCACAAATCGCTGACGGCTACCGCCAGCGGCCGAGCACCTCTTTGGCCCGCGCACTCAGTACGGCCTGCAGGAACGGACCGAAGGTGACGCGCCCGACGCCGGCGGCCGTCAGTTCGGCGAGCTCGGCGGCATCGGGCGGAACGGTCACACTGACCGGCAGCGGTACCTCAGACACCAAGCGCGCCAACGCTTCCGGATCACGCAGTCCCGGCGGGAACAGCGAGTCGGCACCGGCAGCGGCGGCCTCGGACAGCCGGGCGATCGCGCGATCAACCCGGTCGGCGTCATCTCCGTCGTTGCGCAGGAACAGGTCGGTGCGCGCGTTGATCACCACATGCACTCCCGCGGCGTCCGCAGCCGCGCGTAGCTGACCCACCAGCTCGGCGTGCTCGGCCGAACTGCGCAGTCGCTTGCCCTCCTTGTGCACGGTGTCCTCGATGTTGAGCCCGACCGCCCCGACGTCGAGCAGACCCTCGATCAGCCGCTCCGGACGCTCGCCGTAACCGGACTCGATGTCCACCGAGACAGGCACGTCGACCGCGTCGGTGATTTGCCGCACCCGGGTCAGCAGGTCGTCGAACGACATCACCTCGCCGTCGGCCTTACCGATGGAATCGGCCAGCGGATGGCTACCCACGGTGAGCGCAGAGAAGCCCTCGCCCACCGCCAGTCGCGCCGACCAGGCATCCCACACAGTGGGCAACACAACGGGGTTGCCGGGTTGGTGCAGCGCCAGTAATGTCGCCGCCCGCTCCCGCAACGTGGTCTCACTCATTGATCCTCCAGGTGCTCAGATGTCCTGCTCAGATGTCCTTCGGCCAGGCGCGAAGCCGGTGCAACCAACACTACGACCCGGGTTCGGGCGGCTCATTGCGAGCGGTCCGCAACACCCCCTCTGACGTGATGCGCATCACGTCTCGATCGTGATGTGGCTAGCATTGGTTGTCGTACTGTGAGCCCTGACACCTTCAGCCCGAGGAGGTCACTTGTCCACCACCACCGAGTTCTCTGAACTGCACAACCTGATCGGCGACATGCGTCGCTGTGTCACCACGTTGGCGTCGAAGTACGGGGATTCCCCTGCCATGCGCCGCGTGATGAACGACGCCGAGCGGATCCTCAACGATATCGAGCGGTTGGACATCGACGCCGAAGAGTTGGAGATGCGTCACGGCGTGACACGCCAACAACAGGCCCGCGAGAAAATCGGCATCCCCGACACCCAATACGGAAGCGAGTTCTGGCAAGACGTCGCTGACGAGGGTCTCGGCGGATACCGCTGAGCTCACGGGCGTTTGACGCCCGACGAAACAACTGAACCTCAGAAAGGGAACCGTGAGCGCACCCACCGCTGACCGTCGCGCGACCGGGGTCTTCTCGCCTACACGAGCGCAGATCCCCCAACGCACCCTACGGACCGACCGGTGGTGGCAGGCACCACTATTGACCAATCTGGGGCTCGCGACGTTCGTCATCTATGCGACGGTCCGGGCGTTCTGGGGAAGCGCGTACTGGGTAGCGGACTACCACTACCTGACGCCCTTCTATTCGCCGTGCGTCAGCACGGCCTGCGCGCCCGGATCGAGCCACTTCGGTCAATGGGTCGGCGAGCTGCCGTGGTTCATTCCGATGGCGTTCATCTCACTGCCGTTCCTGTTGGCCTTCCGGCTGACCTGTTACTACTACCGCAAGGCGTACTACCGGTCGGTGTGGCAGTCGCCGACCGCCTGCGCGGTGGCCGAACCGCACGCGAAATACACTGGAGAAACCCGCCTTCCGCTGATCATGCAGAACCTGCACCGGTACTTCTTCTACGCCGCGGTGCTCATCTCCCTGGTCAACACCTACGACGCGATCACCGCGTTCCATTCGCCGTCCGGTTTCGGGTTCGGCCTGGGCAACATCATCTTGACGGGCAACGTCATCCTGCTGTGGGTCTACACGGTGTCTTGCCACTCGTGCCGGCACGTCACCGGCGGCCGGCTCAAGCACTTCTCCAAACACCCTGTGCGCTACTGGATGTGGACACAGGTGAGCAAGCTCAACACCCGCCACATGCTTTTCGCCTGGATCACGCTGGGCACCCTGGTCCTCACTGACTTCTACATCATGTTGGTGGCCAGCGGCACCATCTCCGATCTCAGGTTCATCGGCTGAGTCGCCCAACTGAATTCGTTGGCCGACAAGTACATACACGCGAAAGGCGAGTGGGGATTTTCATGGGCGAGTTGGAACGGCACACTTACGACGTCGTCGTGATCGGTGCCGGCGGAGCGGGTCTGCGCGCGGTGATCGAGGCCCGCGAACGCGGCCTGCGGGTGGCGGTGGTGACCAAGTCGTTGTTCGGCAAGGCCCACACCGTGATGGCCGAGGGCGGCTGCGCGGCAGCCATGCGCAACGTCAACACCAAGGACTCCTGGCAGGTTCACTTCGGTGACACCATGCGCGGCGGCAAGTTCCTCAACAACTGGCGGATGGCCGAACTGCACGCGCAGGAAGCCCCCGACCGGGTCTGGGAGCTGGAAACCTATGGGGCTCTGTTCGACCGGACCAAGGACGGCCGGATCAGCCAGCGCAACTTCGGCGGGCACACCTACCCGCGGCTGGCCCACGTCGGTGACCGCACCGGCCTGGAGATCATCCGCACCCTGCAGCAGAAGATCGTGTCGCTACAGCAGGAGGACAAGAGGGAACTCGGCGATTACGAGGCCCGGATCAAGGTCTTCCACGAGTGCTCCATCACCGACCTGATCAAAGACGGCGACCGGATTGCCGGCGCCTTCGGCTACTACCGCGAGACCGGCAACTTCGTGCTGTTCGAAGCCCCCGCGATCGTGCTGGCCACCGGCGGTATCGGCAAGTCGTTCAAGGTGTCGTCGAACTCGTGGGAGTACACCGGTGACGGCCATGCCCTGGCCCTGCGCGCCGGGTCGGGCCTGATCAACATGGAGTTCATCCAGTTCCACCCCACCGGCATGGTCTGGCCGCTGTCGGTGAAGGGCATCTTGGTCACCGAGGGTGTCCGTGGTGACGGCGGAGTGCTCAAGAACTCCGAGGGCAAGCGGTTCATGTTCGACTACATCCCCGCGGTGTTCAAGGGCCAGTACGCCGAGACCGAGGAAGAAGCCGACCAGTGGCTCAAGGACAACGACTCCGCGCGGCGCACCCCTGACCTGCTGCCCCGCGACGAAGTGGCCCGCGCCATCAACTCCGAGGTGAAGGCGGGCCGCGGCTCGCCGCACGGCGGCGTGTACCTCGACATCGCCTCGCGCATGCCGACCGAGGAGATCAAGCGACGGCTGCCGTCGATGTACCACCAGTTCATGGAGCTGGCCGAGGTCGACATCACCAAAGACGAGATGGAAGTCGGCCCCACCTGTCACTACGTGATGGGCGGCATCGAGGTCGATCCCGACACCGGTGGGGCGACCACACCCGGCCTGTTCGCGGCGGGCGAGTGCTCGGGCGGCATGCACGGCTCCAACCGCCTTGGCGGCAACTCACTTTCGGATCTGCTGGTGTTCGGCCGGCGCGCCGGCCTCGGTGCCGCCGACTACGTGCAGGCACTGCCGGAGCGGCCCGCGGTTTCAGAGGCCGCGATCATCGAGGCCACCGAGTTGGCCTTGGCGCCGTTCGAATCTCACGCGCATCCGGAGAATCCGTACACGCTGCATGCCGAGCTGCAACAGTGCATGAACGACCTGGTCGGCATCATCCGCAAGGCCGACGAGATCGAGGAAGCCCTGGCCAAGCTCGCCGAGCTCCGCACCCGCGTACACAACGTCAGCGTGGAGGGCGGTCGCGTCTTCAACCCGGGCTGGCACCTGGCCATCGACATGCGCAACATGCTGCTGGTCAGTGAGTGCGTGGCCAAGGCCGCGCTGGCCAGGACGGAAAGCCGCGGCGGGCACACCCGCGACGACTATCCGGACATGGACGCCAACTGGCGCAACACCCTGCTGGTGTGCCGCGCGGCCGGCGACGATCAGGTGGTGCCGGACGTGACGGTGACGCCCGAGTCCCAGCTGCCGATGAGGGAGGACCTGCTGGCCACGTTCGAGCTGTCCGAACTCGAAAAGTATTACACCGAGCAAGAACTGGCCGAACACCCCGATCGGAAGGGCTGAGCATGAGTGCCTACAACGCGAACCTGCGCGTCTGGCGCGGCGATGACACCGGCGGCGATTTGCAGGACTACACCGTCGAGGTGAACGACGGCGAGGTGGTGCTCGACATCATCCACCGGCTGCAGGCCACCCAGGCCGGCGATCTGGCGGTGCGGTGGAACTGCAAGGCCGGCAAGTGCGGATCCTGTTCGGCCGAGATCAACGGCCGCCCGCGGCTGATGTGCATGACCCGGATGTCGACCTTCGACCCGTCCGAGACGGTGACCATCACGCCGCTGCGCACCTTCCCGGTGATGCGCGACCTGGTGACCGATGTGTCGTTCAACTACGAAAAAGCCCGCCAGATCCCGTCATTCACGCCGCCCAAGGAACTGCAGCCCGGCGAGTACCGGATGCAGCAAGTGGACGTCGAGCGCAGCCAGGAATTCCGCAAGTGCATCGAGTGCTTCCTGTGCCAGAACGTCTGCCACGTGGTGCGTGACCACGAGGAGAACAAGGAGGCGTTCGCCGGGCCGCGGTTCCACATGCGGATCGCCGAGTTGGACATGCACCCGCTCGACGTGCTGGACCGCAAGGACATGGCTCAGGAGGAGTTCGGCCTCGGCTACTGCAACATCACCAAGTGCTGCACCGAGGTGTGCCCGGAAAACATCAAGATCACCGACAACGCGCTGATCCCGATGAAGGAACGGGTGGCGGACCGCAAGTACGACCCGATCGTGTGGTTGGGCAACAAGCTGTTCAGGCGCTAATCGTCCTCGAGTCTGCGTTCAGATCGCGATCCGGAACAAATATGCGATCTGAGCGCAGACTCGTCGTCGCTTCGGCGCGTAGGCTCAGGAAAAGCAGCCAATCAGCGTCGAAAGGCAGCTCCATGAGCATGGGACAGACTCACAGCATCAACGAGATCCGGACCGCGATCCGGGAACTGTCGATCCGGGCCGAGTTGGCCCGTAAAGAGGGCCGGCCGGGCGATGCCGGCGAGATCGAACAGCGCATCGCCAAATATCGCGACGAACTCGCCGCACGGCCCTGAGCCGGCCGGCCCGAGGCTCGGAGGTCAGGCGCCGAGCTTGCGGAACGTGCTGCGGTGGAACACGATTGGCGCCACATCGGCATTGACCGTGATGTCGCTGACACGCAGCACCACGATGGTGTGATCGCCGGCCTCGACGAGTTGCTCGATGGCGCTCTCCAGCCACACGCTGGTTCCGTGGATGAACACCGCGCCGGATTCGCGTGACTCGGTCTCCAGCCCGGCGAACCGGTCCCCCGTCTTGGCCGCCAAGGTGCGGGCCGCCTCGTCATGGGATTCGCCGAGCACGCTGATCCCCAGCGACGGCAGATCCTTGAGCTTGGGCCAGGTGGTCGAAGAGTTCTGCACGCAGAACGACACCAGCGGCGGGTCGAGCGACACCGGCACGAAGGTGCTGGCAGCCAAGCCGACCAAGGTGCCCTCTACCTCGGCAGCAATCGCGATGACACCGGACGGAAAGTGGCCGAACGCTTCACGCAGCGACGTCGGGCTCAGTTCTGTTGCACTCATAACACCTCCATCTTCACATTTAACCTTCAGCGTGTCACAGCTAGCCATGAGCGGCGGCCACGTCCGGGTGCGCTCGCACCCGGCTCTTCCACGCATTACGTCCGTACACCGAATAGATGCGGTCGTTGGACGGTTCGGCGCTCACGCCCCGGGCATGGGGACGACGAGACCATCGTCTCGATGAGCGTCGCGACGTCCCGCGACATCGTGGAGACCGGCAACACGACGAGACACGCTGTGCGGCTCACGGTCGGGTGTCGACCGGGTACACACGCGCGTTGCCCTCCGAAAGCTACTCTCTCCCATGACAACCTCGCCCTGGCCGACTCCCGTCGTGACCGGGCCACGACCATCGGGAGCAGTCATGGGCTACGCATCCTTCACCAACTGGCGGCGGCTGGAAGGCGACCCCGACCTCATCTGGCACGCACTCACGCACCCCGCGGAGACGCAACAGTACGAGGAGCACAAGACAGAGACCGTACTCGGGCCGAACTTCACGATGGCCGCCGGTCACAGCTGGGAGAGCAAGCACGGCGAGGAATGCGACCACGACGTCGTTCGGTGGACCATCACACGGCACGTGCCGGGCAAGGTGTTCGAGTTCACCGGCAAGCAGCGGGGCATTCGACAGAACGTGCTTCTCACCATGGAATCCGCGGATGGCGGCCACATCGTGACCGAGGCCATCCGCTTCCGCCCGGCGCTCGCCGGGCGGCCGGGTGCGCAGCTGCTGTCCTGGCTGCTGGTGGCCACCGGCCTGCTGGCCAAGGTGGGCGACGACCACGGCGAGAATCTCGACCTTCTCGAACAGCATCTCGCATCCCGGTAGCCGTCGTCGCCCCCGCGGAGCGGCGAACTCCCGGATCACGGTCCCTCGCCGCACCGGTCGGGGAGGGAATTCAGGCGGCGACGAGGTCGTCGTTCCGGTTGATCGCCGACGACGCGCCCTCGACCACACCCATGTCCAGCACCTGCTACAAAGCCTCAGCGGACTCGTAGGTGCTCACGCAGGTCGCACGAGTACCGCCGTTGTGCTCGGCGAAGGTGAAGACATTGGTGAACACCGATAGTGCGGGGTTCGGGTTGAAGTCCAGGTCGGCGAACCCGTCGACAAAGGCGAAGCTCTTCGGCTCGTCACCGAGCGGCGCGCGGCGGCCAGGGTCGCGATCGCGGTGAACACAACCCGGCCCCCGGCCGGTAAGTTGCCGGTAGCGTCGCGGTGGGCCGAACTAGGTAGTGCACTACTTTGCAATCTCGCGCGGTATCGCACAGCGGTACGGGGTCCGCTCAGGCGTCCAAGCGCGTGAACTCGTCCTGGCGGTACTGCTCGACGCAGGCGGCGCGCCGGACCTTGCCGCTCGTGGTCGTGGGTATCGACCCCGGAGACACGAGGACGAGATCCCCGACATTCAACCCGTGCGCATTGGATATCGCGGAGGTGACATCGCTCTTGATCTCCTTGAGCCAGTGCACCGCCTCTATCGTGGACTCTCCCCGCTTCTTGACCTCGATCACGGTCACCAGCTTCTCGGTACTGTTCACCGGCACCGAAATCGCCGCGACCCGACCACCGGTGATCTGTTGGACCGTCGCCTCGATGTCCTCGGGGTAGTGATTGCGCCCGCGGATGATCAGCAGATCCTTGATGCGCCCGACGACGAACAGATCACCCTCGGAGACGAAGCCCAGATCACCGGTTTTCAACCAAGGTCCGTCAGGCGTGCCGGCAGTCGGGTCGGCGAGTGCGGCGCCGAAGCACTGCTGCTCCTCCGGTGACCTGCTCCAGTAGCCGGCCGCGACATTGTCGCCGTGGACCCAGATCTCGCCGACCGCGTCCTGCGCGCATTCCGTGTTCGTATCGGCGTCGACGATCCGCACCACCGGAGACTGCGGCAGCTTGTAGTTGACCAGCGCAGAGCCGGTTCCGGCCGCACACCGCCGGACCCGGCCCGCGGACAGTTCATCGACGTCGAAGTGCGCGGGCTCCGACGCCTCACTCCACGTGCCGGTGGCCACGAACACGGTTGCCTCGGCCAGTCCGTATGACGGTCGCAGCATGTGATCGCGAAAGTTGAAGTGGGCGAACCGATCTGTGAAACGTTCCAGGCTGGCCGGTTCGACGCGCTCGGCGCCGTTGATGATGCCCCGCACCCCGCCGAGGTCGAGCCCGGCAAGGTCCGCGTCTTTCGTCTTACGGGCGGCCAGGTCGAAGGCGAAGTTGGGCGCCGCAGAAAAGGCACCCGGATTCTCAGCGAGCGCTCGGACCCATCTGGCCGGCTTCTCCAGGAAAGCCACCGGGCTCGTCAGGGCCGCGGAGTAGCCGCCGAGTATGGGTGCGCAGACACCGAGTACCAAACCCATGTCGTGGTAGAAGGGCAGCCACGAAACGATGGTCATATCAGTCGAGGTCTTGACGTTCGCATCCGCGAACAAACAGCGCATCAACTGCTCGAAATTCGACTGAAGGTTGCGGTGCGCGATCATCACCCCGGTAGGCAGCCGGGTCGAACCCGAGCTGTACTGCAGATACGCCGTGGCGGGGAATTCAGCTGTGCCACTGTCCAATCCATCTGTTCCATGGTCGGCGTCCAGGTTCAGCGAATCGACCACAACGATCTTCGGCGCGGTGCTCATACGTGACTGATCGACGTAGTCGCCGACATCCTCGGCGACCGCGGACGTCGTCAGGACCACCGAAGGCCTCGTATCGACGAACACCGCACTCACGCGCTCATGGCTTGAGCCGCGATGAGGCAGGGGAAGCGGAACCGCCACCAACCCGGCCTGCATCGAACCCAGGAACGCCAGGATGTACTCGAGGCCCTGCGGGGCCAGAATCACCGCACGGTCACCGACCGACCCGTGAAGGCGAATCTCGCGCGCCACGCTCATCGTCCGGCGCGACAGTTGCGACCACGTCAGCGTCTCGACCACGCCCGCCGGATCGGCGGCGTAATCGGTGAAGGTGAAGGCAACGTCGTTGGGCCGCAGACTGGCACGTCCATGCAGCATCGAGAGAATTGATGACTTGGGGCTGGGCATCACATCACGTCCGTTACTAGTCGATTCGATCGGCTCGGGAGGCGCCGTCAGCCCGCGCCCTGCGGGTTCAGCACCGACAACGCAGCGTTCGCCAGTTCCGACATCGGATCGGTGCCGCCGCCGAAGGTCGCCTGGTTCGCAGGTGCGGTGACTTCCGCGGGGTCGAAACCGTGCACCGGGTCCACCGTGACCGGAGCGGTCGCCGGATCGTCATTTCGCGAATAGCCCGCGTCCACCATAGGCAGCAAGACCCGGTCCAGCTCGTTGAGCGTGTTCTTGTCGTATCCGAGGTACTTGAACGGCAACACCAGCGGGAGGTGCTCCTCGGGGACCAGGTACGTCGTCGTCGTCGCACCCTTGGAGTTGACCGTCGTCCGGATGTTCTGTGCCGGAACGTTGCTCGGATTGGTGAACGCGATCGCGGTGTGACCGGTAGCCAAACCGGCGATCGCGTTGATCACGCTCATCCAGTTGTCGGGCCGGTCCGGCCAGTCGGCGATGCTGTCGTAGGCGGAGATGAACTGGTCGGTGTGGTACTGGCTCTCCACGGGAGCCGGTATGCGGTAGTCCATGAACGGCACGACGCTCCCGACGGGAAAGTTCTGGGTCAGGAAGCTCTCACCGAAGGGATGCTTGGCAATCGGGTCACCGAACGTCGCGAAGCTCAGCTGATCCGGCGGCGGAGCGGTCGGATCATTGGCCAGTCGCGCCTTCACTGCGTTGAGCACGAGGGCTCCCTCGGACAATCCCATCGCTGTCCCTTTGCCACCGTTGCGGATGGCCGCGTCGAGGTTTCCCTCTCCCTCGTCGACCGACTCGCCGATGCTGGGACCGTCGAGGCCCAGGCCGGGATAGATCTGTTCCCCGATCGGGCCGATACCGGGAAAGAGACGTTCCAGGGTGTGGCCCTGAACCTGTCCCGCCGGGTAGTCGACCTTCACCCGCTTCATGCCGGGGAACCACTGCTCACCCGTCATACGGATGTACTCGTCATAGGGAATCCCGAGGACGTGAGCCCCACCCAGGGCGTACGCGGTTCCGGGGTTTGACGTCCCAGAGGTCGGGCCGCCGGGCGTCGGCGGCCCGGGCGGCGACGTGTCATCGGCCGACGCGCTCCCGAGGACACCGAGGGATCCTGTGACGGTTGTCGTCACCAGCACCGCAAGTCCTGCAAGGAGTTTCTTCATCTCCACTCCTGATCGCCCCGCTTCGTTTCGTAGTTTCACACACATCACCCGTGCGCGCTCACCCGTCCTTACCTGCGCAACTTCCGAAATTGCCCCTCATGTGCGCTGCCGTCCGCCGGCTGCTCGGGACGGCCACCAGTTCGCCTTACCGATCAGGGCAGCGACGGCGGGCACCGTGATGGTGCGCACCACGAAGGTGTCCAGCAAGATGCCCACACCGATCACGAAACCGCCCTGGACCACCATGCCGATGGTGGAGAACATCAGACCGGCAACCGAAGCGGCGAAGATCAGACCCGCTGCGGTGATCACGCCTCCGGTAGAACTCAGGGTACGGATGACCCCATACCGGGTACTGTGCGGAGACTCGTCGCGCAGTCGCGACACCAGGAGCATGTTGTAGTCGGCACCCACCGCGATCAGCACCACGAACGCCAATGGGGGCACGCTCCAATGCAATTGCTGGCCCAGGAGTGCCTGGAACACCAGGACGCTGATGCCGAGTGCCGCGAAGTACGAGATCACCACGGACCCGACGAGGTACAAGGGAGCGACGATCGAACGCAACAGCAACATCAGGATCAGCAGCACCACGATGAGGGTCGCGGTCATGATGAACCGGATGTCCTGCTGGTAGTAGTCACGTGTATCCCGTAGTGCGGCCGGGAATCCGCCCATCGTTATCGAGGCGTCTGACAGCGTGGTGTTCGGCTGGGCCCCACGGGCGACGTCCTGGATCTGATTGACCTGATCCATCGCCTCGGAGCTGAACGGGTTGAGCTTGGTCTGGACCAGATACCGCACCGACCGGCCGTCCGGCGAAACGTACGCTGCCGAGGCTTTTTTGAACTCCGGAAGATTCAGCACCTCGGACGGAATGTTGAACCCCGCCTGTGCCGGATCTGCAGCGTCGTTGCGCATCGTCAGCAGGAACGACGAAGCCTGGTTCAACCCGGCAGAGATCACCTTGATCTGCTTGACCAGTTCATCGACGCCGCCTGCCACGTCCCGGCTCCCGCCGGCCAGGCGGTTGGCGCCTTGCTGCAGATCCTTCAAGCCCGACTGCGGACCGCCGGGCTTGTTCAGCCCCATGGCCTTGACCGCCTTGTTGACGCTGGCGAGCGCCGCGTTCAGCTTGGTGACCGTGGAGTTGAGCGATTGCTTGTCGTCGCCCGCGCCGTTCAGCTGATGAGCGAGATCGTTGATCTGGTCGAGGCTGCCGTCCTTGTTCGCGTCGACGAGCCGCTGGAACTGGATGCGAGTGTCGGCGCAGGACGGGTTGGCATCGCAGACCGCATTGTTCTGCAGCGCCGCCAGGACCGGATCGATCCAGGCGAAGATGTTCTTGACGGCGGACACGTTGTACCCCATGGCGTTGGAGAGCGCATTGACGCTCTGCACCAGCTTGGCCGTGGTTTCGACGTCCTTCACCAGCTTGTCGCCGCCGTACTCGGTTCGCACCGAGGAGAACGTGTCGACCAGGCCCTGCAGGCTGGGCGCGATCTGGTTGATCTGAGTGCGTACGTCGGCGAGGCTGTCGGCCAGCGTGTTGGCCCCGGATGCCAGTCGGTTGAGATCGCCGGAACGCTGATCGATCTGGGTGGAGCCGTCGGCCAACCGGGTACCGACGATGCCGGCCTGGAATGTGGCCCGGAATTCCGCGGGCACCTCGCCCAAGGGACGGGAGATGCCGCTGACCAGACCGACGTCGGGCAATTGGGCGACGCGCGAAGCCATCTGCTCCAGGTCCGCCAATGCTCTCGGGGTGCGCAGGTCATGTGGCGACTGGATGAGAATGTATTCGGGAATCGACTGACTGATCGGGAAATGACGTTCGACCGCGGCGTACCCGATCGAACTCGGCGCCGATGCCGCCACGACCTTGCGATCGTCATAGTTGTACTTGGCAAAGATCGCGGTGCCGGCCAGCAACGCCAACACGAGAAGACTGGCGACGAGATGCGGCACCGGCCGGCGCACGATGCGGATTCCCGAACGCCGCCAGAACCGGGCGGTGAGTTCGCGCCGCGGTTTCACCCACCCGCGCGGTCCGACCAGCACCAGGATTGCCGGCAGCAGCGTAAGTCCGGCCAGGTACGCGACGCCGATACCGATCGCCGCCGACACTCCGACCGTCTTGAACACTCCCATTTTGGTGAAGCTCAGCAGCAGGAAGGTGAGTCCCACTGTCGCTGCGGATGCGGTGATCACCTTCCCGATCGACAACATCGCGGCCCGGACCGCCTGATCGAAGTCGTTGTCCAGGCGCAGATAGTCGTGATAGCGGCTGATCAGGAAGACCGCGTAATCCGTGCCGGCGCCCGCCATGATCGCGCTCAGGAACACGACGGACTGGTTCGAGACACCGGTACCCGTCAGCTCGGAGAAACCCGCCACCAGCGCCTGGGCGATCAGCAGGGACGACCCGATCGTCACCAACGGCAGCAGCATCGTGACCGGACTGCGGTAGACCAGCAACAACACCGCCAGGACCAGCACGGCGATCGCGAGCTCGATCGGGAGCCGATCGTTCTCACCGGCCACGGTGAGGTCGGCGGCGGTGGCCGCGGGACCGGTGAGGTGCACCTGCAGCGGGCTGCCGGCCGTGCTGAGTTTGACGATCTCGGAAACCCGCTTGAACGAGTCCATCGCCCGCGGTGTGCCCAACTCACCGACCAGGCCCACCGGCAACACCCAGGTGGTCTTGTCCTTGCTGGTCAAGAACTGTCGCAATTGTGGAGTGCCGACAAAATCCTGGACGCTTTCGACGTCTGTGACGTCGTCGCGCAGGGCGTCCACCAGCTTGCGATAGGTCGCCTCGTCCGAGGGACCCAGCCCATTCTCGTTGATCAGGGCCACCAACAGCAGGTCGTTGTTGCCCGACTCGTGAAAGGCCTCGGTCATCTTCTGGGCGGTGACACTCGACGGCGCATCACTGGGCAGGATGGCGAGCGGATGCTTCTGGGCCATGTCGCTCAGCGACGGACATGCCAACGGCAGAGCGACGAGCAGCGCCGCCCAGATCCCGATCACCGCCCAGGGCCATCGCACTACGAAATCGGCTAGCCGTCGCATGTCGCCCTCACCCTCGCGCCGCTTCCATGGCCATCGCTCCGCTCGCCGCTACGCGACGCGCCCCCAGTGCCCGCTGTCAGCAACCCTCGAAGACACCGACTTCATCGCCTCCATGTACCGCGTAACCGACTTCTCGGCAACGGGATTGTCCGGATGCATGATCGCCATGACCGTGCCCTCCCCGTACCTGAAGATGTAGATCGTCAATTGGTACGAGAACCGATTGTCCGGGTACATCCCGATGTTGTTCGCGAGGCCCAAATCGCCTGCGGCGAGGATCGCGTTGAGCGGTGCGGCACCACCGTGGAGGAAATTCGACACCGGAAAGTTCGGCTGCGGCCAATTCAACCAAGGCGCCAACTCGAGCACGCGATAATACGGCACTCTCGCCATGTCCAGGCCCGAATCGAAAGAAGCCTGTGCGGCGCCGGCCGCGTCGCTGAAAGAGGTCGCCGCGACCGGCACGACAATCGGGATCAAACCGGTAAACCAACCCTGCGTGTTGAAATTGTCGCCGGCCGTGCGGGAATCTCTCGGGGTGAGTCCGTAATACGTCAGTGCGCCGGTGAACTCATGCTCGACCAGGCCCAGACAGGCGAACAGGCCACCGACGAAGCGTGCTCCCGCCGCCGCGCAGGCCGCGTCGAAGCGTTCCGTCTGCGCCGTGTCCATCAGGACCATGGAGCTCCAGGCACTGCTGGTCGACTTGTCCGGATTGCCCAGTGGCAGTGGGAATTCCGGAAATCCGTCGCTGTTGTTCTCGGCGAAGTCGATCCACGCCTGCACCCCTGGCGACTCGAGGGTCAACGCCGACGTGTATTCCCGTTCGCGGACACAGAAGTCGTCGAAGCTACCGGGTTCGGGCAACTGGAGAGCGTGACCGCTTCCGCTCATCGCGGAATACATGCCATTAGCTTCCATCATCGTCGTGCCGATCAACGTGGCATCTCCGTGCACGTGATCCATGGCCGCGAAGAAAGTGAAGTGGTCTTCGTTCTGGATTATGCCGAAAGTGAAACAGCCCCATTCCAAGGGATTGGGGATGGCCACGACATGGGCGTGTATTTCGTCGACGGTCATGGTGCCCTGATCGACCGGAACGAACTCGATATCGTCCGGCTTTTCGATCGTTCGCCTAACAAATTTGCCGTCATCGGCCTTTTCGAACCAGCTGCGGAATGTGTCGTGCCTACGCAGGTAGGTGTTGACCGCGTGGTCCATGGCCGAGATGTCACATTGGCCCGCCACCTCACAGCTGGCGATGATCTGCCGGGAGAAGTTCAGGCCGGCAGCCTTCCGCTCGCTGTAGTTCCGAAGATGTTGACTCTGCATGTAGCTAACTGGCACCGAGCTGACAGGTGCCCGATCCGCCGTTTCCTGAGCCGCAGCCGTCGGATGCCAGGACGTGACCGATCCCGAACTCAACGTCCATTCCTCAAGTGCGCCAACAGTTATCTTCCCGATGCGCAAAGCGTCGCCCTCCCGTTTGGCCGGCTGTGGCCGTGATCACCCGTGGTTGCCCAACATACCCCCACACCCGCTGGCAACCACTCCTGCGCCTCACGGCACAAGCTGCGCCCCACGCGTCACAGGTTCACGTGTAATAGTGCTCTAGTGCCGTCGGGGGGTGGACAATTTTCGCGTGCGACAAATGTCGGGCGTAGTCATTGAGTGACCGCCGACGCTAGGAGGACAACGGCCATGGGAACCGCTGAACATCCGATCGACAAGAACCCTCGCTTTGCCATCGTCGGCTACGCGGCGCGCTTTCCAGGCGCACCGGACGCCGATGCGTTCTGGGAGGTGCTGCGCGAGGGACGCGACGCGGTGTCAGAGATACCCGAAGACCGGTGGGACGCCGACGAATTCTTCGACCCGGAACCAGGCGTTCCCGGCAAGGTGGTGACCCGTCGTGCGGGTTTCGTCGACGACGTGACCGGGTTCGACGCGCCGTTCTTCGGCATGTCCACCCGCGAGGTACGGTTGATGGACCCCCAACATCGGCTCCTGCTCGAAACGGCATGGCGCGCGGTGGAGCATTCAGGCACTGCGCCAACAGCTTTGGCTGAAACCAACACCGGCGTCTTCGTGGGTTTGGCCACCCACGACTACCTCGGAATGGCCTCTGACGAGCTGACTTACCCCGAGATCGAGGCCTACATGGCCATCGGTACGTCGAACGCCGCGGCCGCGGGCCGGATCAGCTACCGGTTGGGACTGCAGGGTCCCTCGGTCGCCGTCGACACGGCGTGCAGCTCGTCGCTGGTGGCGATCCACCAGGCGTGCCAGGCGCTGCGCCTGGGAGAGTGCGACCTCGCCCTGGCCGGCGGCGCGAATGTGCTGCTCACACCGGCCACGATGATCACGTTCTCCAGCGCTCACATGCTCGCCCCCGACGGCCGCTGCAAGACATTCGACGCCGCGGCGGACGGCTATGTGCGCGGCGAGGGCTGCGGCGTCATCGTCATCAAGCGTCTTGACGACGCGATCCGTGACGGCGACCGGATTCGGGCCGTTATCCGCGGCAGCGCAATCAACCAGGACGGCGCATCCGGCGGGTTGACCGTGCCGAATGGTGTGGCGCAGCAACGGGTTATCACCGACGCTCTGAAACGCTCCGGCCTCCGACCCAGCGAAGTCGGCTACCTGGAAGCACACGGCACCGGGACTTCACTGGGCGACCCGATCGAGGCGCAGGCCGCAGGCGCGGTGCTCGGCGCCGGACGCGAACCCGACCGGCCGCTGTTGATCGGCTCGGCAAAGACGAACATCGGTCACCTGGAAGCGGCCGCGGGCATCGCGGGCGTCATCAAGGTCATCCTGTCGCTCGAGAACGAGACCTTGCCCAAGCACCTCCACTTCGAGAACCCGTCGCCCCACATTCCGTGGGACCGGCTGGCGGTGGAAGTGGTCAAGGAAGCCACCCCCTGGGAACGCAACGGCGAACCGCGCATCGCGGGCGTCAGCTCATTCGGGTTCGCCGGGACCAACGCGCACGTCATCCTCGAAGAAGCTCCCGAACCAACGGCGCGGCCGGCGGCAGAGCCGGGCCGAACTGCGCAGTCTGAGAGCAAGCGGTTCAGCATCCTTCCGGTGTCCGCACGGACACCGGAAGCGTTGGTGCAGGTCGCCGGCGAATACCGCAACTGGTTGGGCGCACATCCGGAGGCCACGTTGGCGGACGTGTGTCTCACCGCCGGCGTGGGGCGCGCGCACCTGGAGCACCGCGCCGCGTTGGTGGTCAACTCCAGGGAATCCGCTGTCGAACTGCTCGGCGCGCTCGCGGACGACCGCCCGGCCCCCGGTCTGGTTCGCGGGGAATCCCACGACACCCCGAAGACGGCCTGGCTCTTCACCGGCCAGGGCAGCCAGTACCCCGGCATGGCGCGCGAGCTGTACGACACCGAACCGGTGTTCGCCGAGACCCTGAACCGGTGCGCGGCCGCAGTCGCCGACGTCCTCGAAAAGCCGCTGCTGGACGTGATTTTCGACCTCGACAGCCCGGATGGCGAGGAGACGCTGCGGCAGACCTCCTACGCCCAGCCCGCGCTGTTCGCCCTGGAGATGGGCTTGGCCCAGCTCTGGCAGTCGTGGGGCTTCGAACCGGACGTGGTGCTGGGTCACAGCGTCGGCCAGTACTCGGCCGCGTGCGTCGCGGGCGTGTTCAGCCTCGACGACGGCATGCGGCTCATGGCCGAACGTGGCCGGCTCTTCGGCAGTCTGCCCGCGGGCGGCCGGATGGCGGCGGTGTTCACCGCAGCCGAGCGGGTCGAGAGCCTCACCGACGAGTACCCCGCGCTCTCGGTCGCCGCATACAACGGCGCCAACACCGTGCTGTCCGGACCTGCAGCGGACCTGGAGAAGGCCGTGGCGCGTTTGACGGCCGACGGCGTGCGGTGTGACTGGCTGGAAACCAGCCACGCATTCCACTCGGCACTGCTGGAACCGATCCTCGACGAGTTCGAGGCGTACGCGAACCGGTTCACTTTCAAAGCACCACAACGGATTCTGATCGACAACCGCACCGGCGCAGCCCTGGGCCGGAGCGTCAAGATGGACGGCGCCTACTGGCGTCGTCACGCGCGCCAACCGGTGGAGTTCGCCAAGAGCGTGCGCACCCTCGCCGATCTGAACTGCAAGGTGCTGCTCGAGGTCGGCCCGCGTCCGGTGCTCACCGCGACGGCCCTGGGCGCCTGGCCCGACCCGGCCACCGCACCTCGGGTGATCACCTCGCTGCGGCGGAACACCGCCGACCACCGGCAGATCAACGAAGCCGTCGCCGATGCCTACGTGCTGGGCCACCTGCCCGACTTCGGCGCCTTACGGCAGGCCCACGCGCAGAAGCTGGACCTTCCGACCTACCCGTTCGAGCACCGCCAGTACTGGTACCGCGACAATCGTGACGAGCCCAACCAGCAGCAGCACGTGGCCGCCCGCACCCAGGCGGTCCGGCTGCTCGAGGACGGCCGGATCGAGGAACTCGCAGCCCTGCTCGACGGCGCCGGCGGCGACGATCAGACGCTCGCGGTACTGACCAAGCTTGCGGCGCAACACAACCAACAGCGCTCGACGCAGTCCATCGCGGACGACCGTTACGAGTTCCGATGGGAAAAGGCGGTTACCCCCCTCTCCGGTTCCGAAACCGGAGAGAGTTCCTGGATCCTCATCGGCGACGAGTCCGACGCCGTCAAGCCTCTGGTGGACACCCTCACCGCGCGTGGGCAGCAGTATCGGTTCTTCGGATTGCCTGCGTCCGATGCGGACGAGGTGCAACTCGCAGCGACGTTGCGCGCCGCGGCAACGGGCGATTCGACGCTGCGCATCGTGCACGTCGCCGCGCTTGACTCCGGCGCCACCCCCTCGATGCGATCACTGCTGCGGATGCAACACCAGGTCCTGGCCGGAACGCGGCGGCTCTTCCGCGCCGCGGTCGCCGCTGACCTGAGGGCACCAATCTGGCTCGTCACCCGCGGGGCACAACACGTCACCGAGGCGGACACCGTGACGCCGGAGCAGAGTGCCCTGTGGGGATTCGGCCGCGCCGCGGCCCTCGAGCTTCCTCAGGTGTGGGGCGGTCTGGCCGATCTCTCCGAGGGGACGACCGGCGAATGGTCCGGGCTGCTCAACCGGATCACCACGGCAGCCGAATCGGCCGTCAAGGAAGACCAGGTCGCGCTGCGGGGTCACGAGGTCTACGTTCCCCGGCTCGTTCGGCCGGAGGACCTGCCGAGCGGCAAACCGCTGGAACTGCGCGCTGACGCAACGTATCTGGTGACCGGAGGGCTCGGCTCCATCGGGCTCGAAATCGCCGGGTACCTGGCCGCGCACGGCGCCAAGCAACTGGTGCTGACCAGCCGGCGCCAGCCCGGCGACACCGCACAAAAGCGCATCGATACGCTGCGCGACCAGCACGGCTGTGAGATCCGGGTCGCCACGGCCGATGTCGCCGACGCACATGACGTCGCCCGCCTTCTGTCCGGTGTGCGGGCCGAGCTGCCACCGCTGGCCGGCATCGTGCACGCCGCGGGCGAGATCGGTACCACTCCGCTGAGTGAGCTCGATGACGCTGAAGTGGATCGGGTCTTCGCCGGGAAAGTCTGGGGTGCCTGGCATTTGAGCGAGGCAGCAGCTGACGAGAAGCTCGACTTCTTCATCAGCACCTCCTCGATCGCCTCGGTCTGGGGCGGTTTCGGTCAGACCGCCTACAGCGCGGCGAACGCTTTCCTGGATGGGCTGGCCTGGCGCCTGCGCGATCAGGGCATCGCCGGCACCAGCGTCAACTTCGGTCCCTGGTCGGCGGGTATGGCCGACGCGGACTCCCGTGCCCGGCTGGAGCAGCGCGGGATCAAGACATTGTCGCCGTCCGATGCGCTGGCCGGTCTGGCCGATGTCGTGGCGGCCGCTTCGGCGCACGGCCCCGCCCAAGGAGTGATAGCCCGTATCGACTGGGCCCGCTTCCTGCCGCTCTATCAGCAGGCGGGCCGACGGGCGTTCCTGTCCGAGTTGGAACGTGAGTTGCCCGCCCAGCTGACGGGAGTGGCGTCGCCGGCCACCGCGTCCGGGAAGACCAAACTGGTCGAGCAGCTCACGAATGCCCCTGTGCAGCAGCGTAAGAAGCTGCTGACGGATTACCTGCGTGACGCCGTGGCAGAGGTGACGCGCGTGGACGCCGCGGAGATCCGTGAGGACGCCGGGTTCTTCGACCTCGGCATGGATTCGCTGATGGCCGTCGAACTGCGCCGCCGCATGGAACAGGGAGTGGGGGCGGAGATCCCCATCACCCTGGTGATGGACTACCCCCGGATCTCCGACGTGGCCGACTACCTGCTCGGCGACGTGCTCGGACTCAGTGAGCAGCCCAAGCCCGCTCCGCAACCGGCAGCGGCGACGACGCGCACCGACGATCCGATCGCGATCGTCGCGGTGTCGTGCCGCTTCCCCGGTGCGCCCGACCCGGAGGCTTTCTGGGACGTCCTGTCCGGCGGTGTCGATGCGATCCGGGAAGTCCCGGAAGACCGGTTCGACATCGACGAGTTCTTCGACCCGGATCCGGATGCTCCGGGCAAGACCTACACGCGATTCGGCGGATTCCTCGACGGCATAGACGGATTCGACCCCGAGTTCTTCGGCATCTCCCCGCGTGAGGCCGTCTGGATCGAGCCGCAGCAGCGGCTGATGCTCGAAACGGTCTGGGAGGGCCTGGAACGGGCCGGGTACGCGCCGGCGACGTTGCGCGGCAGCCGAACCGGCATCTTCGTGGGTGTGGCGGCCAACGAGTACGCACACCTGCTGTCGTCGGAATCCATCGACAAGATCGAGCCGCACTTCATCACCGGCAACGCACTCAACGCCATTTCCGGTCGCGTCGCCTTCTCGCTGGGGCTCGAGGGACCCGCGGTGGCGATCGACACCGCCTGCAGCTCGGCGCTGGTGGCCGTCCATCAGGCCTGCCAGGCACTGCACTCGGGTGATTGCGACATGGCGTTGGCCGGCGGCGTGAACGTCCTGCTTTCTCCGGTGACCGTCGTCGCCGCATCCCGCGCCAGGATGCTTTCCCCGGTGGGGCGGTGCAAGACGTTCGACGCCTCAGCGGACGGCTACGTGCGCAGCGAAGGCTGCGGAATTCTCGTCCTCAAGAGATTGAGCGACGCGCAACGCGACGGCGATCGGATCTGCGCGATCATTCCGAGCAGCGGGGTGAACCAGGACGGCGCTTCGAGCGGTTTGACCGTGCCCAATGGTGGTGCGCAGCAACGGCTCATCGGGTCCGTACTGGCTCGCGCCGGGCTGTCCGGCGGGGATGTCGACTACCTGGAGGCGCACGGAACGGGCACTCCGCTGGGTGATCCGATCGAGGTGCAGGCAGCCGCGGCCGCCTACGGCGGATCACGCGACTCGGACCGGCCACTGTTGATGGGGTCGGTGAAAACCAACATCGGCCACACCGAATCGGCATCGGGGGCAGCGGGTCTGATCAAGGTCGTGTTGTCTCTGCAGCACGAAACACTGCCGCAGAGCCTGCATTTCGACAATCCGTCCCCGCACATCCCGTGGGACTCGCTGCCGGTGCAGGTCGTGGACAAGGCGATTCCGTGGCTGACCAACGGCAGGCCGCGACGCGCCGGCGTGAGCTCCTTCGGCTTCACCGGCACGAACGCCCATGTGCTGGTCGAGGAGGCGCCAGCGCAAGCGGCACCGGCACCGGCCGGCGACGACCTCGCCGACGGGGATCTTGCCGAAGGCGTCGCGCCGGAAGCTCAGACCGAGCAGGTGAATGTGCTGGCGCTGTCCGGGCGGTCACCGGAAGCGGTGGTCGCGCTGGCGCAGCGTTACGGAACCTGGTTGGCCGCCCATCCGGAGGCCGACCTCGCCGACGTGTGCCTCACCGCAGGCACGGGCCGTTCACACTTCGAGCACCGCGCCGCACTGGTGGTGGATTCGATCGACGATGCGCGCATATACCTGGAGGATCTGGCCGAGAATCGCACGCGGCCCGGTGTCGTACGCGGCGAGCACTTGAACCACCCGACGACGGCGTGGTTGTTCACCGGCCAGGGCAGCCAGTACCCGGGAATGGCCCGTGAACTGTTCGACTCCGAACCGGTCTTCGCGGAAACCGTGAAACGCTGCGCAGACGCGGTCAAGGACATCCTGCCGAGCCCGCTGCTCGAGGTCATTTTCGCCACCGATCGCGAAACGGGCGGCAAGGCCGGAGAGACGTTGCGGCACACGTCCTTTGCCCAACCGGCGATCTTCGCAGTCGAGATGGGCCTGGCGCGGCTGTGGCAGTCGTGGGGCATCGAGCCCGATGTGGTGCTCGGGCACAGCGTCGGCCAGTACGCAGCGGCATGCGTGGCCGGAGTATTCAGCCTCGAGGACGGTGCGCGGCTCATGGCCGAGCGCGGCCGGCTGTTCGGCAGCCTCCCCGAAGGCGGACGGATGGTGGCGGTGTTCGCCGACCCCAAGCACGTCGAGCAGATTGCCGGCGAGTTCCCGCGGGTGTCGGTCGGCGCCTACAACGGACCCAATACCGTGCTGTCGGGTCCGGGTGAGGATCTCGAGCAGATCGTCGAGAAGTTCGGTGACGAGGGGGTCCGCTGCACCTGGCTGCAGACCAGCCACGCCTTCCACTCGGAACTGCTCGACCCCGTACTCGATGAGTTCGAGTCGTACGCAGCGCAGTTGCAGTTCGCCACCCCGACATTGCCGCTGGTCTGCAACCGCACCGGCAGCGTGCTCACGGCCCAGACCCCGCTCGATGCGAAGTACTGGCGCCGACACTCACGCCAACCGGTGCAGTTCGCCGAGAGCGTGCGCACCGTGGCGGCACTGGGTTGCTCGGTGTTGATGGAGATCGGTCCGCAGCCGGTGCTGACCGGGGCTGCGGTCCAGGTCTGGCCGGAGCACCTGCCTGCGCCGCGCGCAATCGTCTCGATGCGCAAGGGCGTTGCCGACCGGCGCCAGATCGCCGATGCGCTGGCCTCGGCCTACGTCGGCGGTCACCGGCCCGATTTCACCGCGCTGCATCGCCGGCCCCGTCGCCGACTCGAATTGCCGACCTACCCGTTCCAGCGTCGGCGCTTCTGGCCCAAGGGAAGCGGCATCGTCGGCTCTGGCATGGACGGTGCCATGGAATCCGGAATTCTGGGCAGTGGGAAAGACCTGGCCTCTGGCGATTCCGTGTACACCAGCAGGTTGTCGGTCAAATCCCAACCGTGGCTTGCCGACCACGTCATCTACGGCACCGTCGTCGTTCCCGGGGCGACGTACGCGGCCATGGCACTGGCCGCGGTCGGTACGCCGGCGCGGGCAAAGGACGTGTTCTTCTACGAGCCGATCATCCTGCCCGAGAAGAGCTCTCGCGAGGTGCAGCTGATGTTGCACCCGCTGGACGACGGTGGCGGGTGGAAGTTCCAGGTGCACAGCCGTCCCTACGGGGACCGGGTCGCTGACTGGTCGCTGAATGCCGAAGGCACGGTGGTGAGCGGTCTCGAGGACGTGGCCGAGACGCCGGTGCCCGAGGACGACCCGGTCGACGAAGCGATCGAGCGCATGAACCGGATGCGTCCGCAGGAACTGTTCGAGACCTTCTCCGACCTGGAACTGTCGTGGGGCCCGAACTGGTCCGGTTCGCTGAAGTCGCTGTGGCTCGGCGAGGGCGAGGCGATCGGCGACATCCTCGTCGGTGCAGAACTCGCCGAACAACTCGGAACAGAGCCGATGCACCCGGTGCTGATGGACCTGTGCACCGGTGTCGCCTTCCCGGCGTTCCCGGCACTTCTCGCCGCCGAGCAGGGCGTGAACGACCTGTTCCTGCCGCTGCGGTACGGGCAGGTGACGTTGAAGGAGAAGATGCCCCGGCGGTTCTACTGCCGCGCGAAGTGGCACGAGAGCGCACTGGACAGCGAAACCCAGGTCTTCGATCTCGATTACCTCGATCGGGATGGCCGCTACCTGGGCGGAATTCGGGAGTTCACGGTCAAGCGGGCACCTCGCGAGGCGCTGCTCCGCGGCCTCGGCGGTGACGCCACCCGGCTGCTGTACACCCTCGGCTGGGCCGAGGTCCCGGTACCGGCATCTGACAACGAGACAGTCGAGGCGGCGGCAACCGGCACCTGGCTGATCGCAGGATTCGACGACCTTGCCGCCAAGGTGCCGGGCTGCATCCCCTTCGATCGGAACACCGGTCAGCAGTTGGGAGAGGTGCTGACCGAGGCCAAGGAGCGCGGCTTGCCGTTCTCCGGTGTCGTCTGGCGCGCAGGCGCACCGAGCCCCGAAGAGTCGAGCGCTGACAGCCAGGCTCGACTCGAGACCGAGATCGCCAACCTGCTCGGCGCGGTGCACACCGTGCAGGGCGGGGAGATCAAATTGCCCGGCGGACTCTGGATCGTCACCGAGCGGGCGGTCGCCACCGAATCGGGTGAGCCGGTCGATCCCGTACAGGCCGCGCTGTGGGGATTCGGACGCACCACGATCAACGAGGAACCGGCGCTGCGCGCCAAGCTGGTCGATACCGACGGATCACCCGAGGCCGTGCAGGCGCTGGCGAATCTGTTGGCCACACCGGTCGAGGAGCCCGAAATCGCTGTACGGCAGGGCAAGCTGCTGGCCTCCCGGTTGCTGCCGTGGTCGCGCAGCGGGCATCTCACGGTGCCGCGCGGGAGCGACTACGCCCTGCTGCCCACCGAACGCGGGGCGATCGACAACCTGCGGATCACAGAGAAGGAAGTGCCGGCGCCGGACGAGGGCTACGTGCAGGTGCGGGTAGAGGCCGCAGGTCTCAACTTCCGTGACGTGCTCAACGTGCTGGGCCTGTACCCGGGTGACCCCGGCCCGATCGGTGGCGACTTCGCCGGTGTCGTCACGCAATTGGGTGAGGGAGTCACCGGCGTCGAGGTGGGCCAGCGGGTCTACGGCTCCATGCAGGGCGCCTTCGCCAGCCGGTTCAACGCGCCGGCGCAGTTCCTGGCACCGATCCCCGACGGGGTCAGCGCGGTCGAGGCCGCGACGATTCCCGCCGCGGCGCTGACGGTCCGGCTCGCGTTCGACTGGGCGCAACTGAAGCCGGGCGACAAGGTGCTCATCCACGCTGCCAGTGGCGGCGTGGGATTGGCGGCCATCCAGATGGCGCAGCAGTGCGGTGCCGAGGTCTATGCGACGGCGAGCACCTTCAAGCGGGCGACGGTGCGCAAGCTCGGTGTCAAGTACGTGTATGACTCGCGTACAACCGATTTCGCCGACCAGATCCTGGCGGATACCGACGGTGCCGGCGTGGACGTGGTGCTCAACAGCCTGACGAGTGAAGGGTTCGTCGAGGCGACCGTGCGGGCCACCGCCAAGAACGGCCGGTTCGCCGAGATCGCCAAGCGCGATATCTGGACTGCGGAGCAGATGGCCGAGGCCCGACCCGACATCGCCTACGAGATCGTCGCGTTGGACACCGTGATGTTCCAAGAGCCCGAACGCATTCGCGACTTGCTGACCGAGGTGTCGGACGGATTGGCCAAGGGACAGTGGACGCCACTGCCCGCCGAGATCTACCCGCTGACGGAGGCCAGGACGGCGTTCCGGCGCATGCAGCAGGCCCGGCATATCGGCAAGATTGTCTGCCAGATGCCGAATCCGCTTGCACCGCGGCCGGATCGGACCTACCTGATCACCGGTGGGCTCGGTGCGATCGGTCTGCACACCGCTGCGTACCTGGCGCAGCTGGGTGCCGGTGACATCGTGTTGACCAGCCGCCGGGCGCCCGATGCGGACGCTCAACGGTTGATCGAGGAGATCACCGAGCGGTACAAGACCCGTATCCACGTCTTCGCCGCCGATGTCGGCGACGAGTCCGAGGTGGCCAAGCTCCTCGACCGGATCCGCGCCGAATTGCCCCCGCTCGCCGGTGTGGCACATCTCGCGGGTGTGCTCGATGACGCACTGCTGGGCCAGCAGAGCCTGGAACGGTTCCGGACCACGTTGGCGCCCAAGGCGTTCGGCGCCGGCCACCTGGACAGGTTGACGAAGGACGACGATCTGGACTTCTTCATCGTGTCCTCCTCGGTGTCCAGCTTGTTCGGTTCACCCGGTCAGTCCAACTACGCCACCGCCAATGCGCTGCTCGACGGCCTGGTGGCGCAGCGAAGGGCGCAAGGCCTGCCGGCCACCGGCGTCAACTTCGGCCCGTGGGCCCAGGGCGGCATGGCCTCGTCGGAAGCCGCGACCGCCAACATCAGTGCACAGGGCCTGATTCCGCTGGAGCCCTCGGCGGCGCTGAGTGCCCTGGCCGAGGTCATCGCCAACGGCACCGGCCAGGCCACCGTCATCAAGGCGAACTGGCAGCGGGCCGCGAAGGTGCTGGGCAGTCAGCGGCCGCCGATCCTCGACCTGGTGTTGCCGAGTGCCGTCGGCGAGGTCGTCGGTGACAGCGAGGTGCTCAAGCAGCTGCTCGAGATCCCGGTACCGCAGCGGGCCGGGTTCGTGACCGAGTTCCTGCAGAAGGAAGTGCAGAACTTCCTGCGGCTGGCATCGCCGCCGGCCGCGACCAGCCGGTTCCTGGATCTCGGCACGGACTCGCTGATGGCGATCGAACTCCGCAACCGGCTGCACAGTCAGTTCGGCGGCAAGTTCACGCTCAACGCGACCGCGGTGTTCGACTATCCGACGATCGGCGGACTCGCCGAGTACCTCGTCGGTCAGCTGCCCGACGCGGAATCGCCGGAGTCACCGACGGAATCGCCGGCCGCGCCGCAGCGGGAGACTCACGAGGAGTCAACTGCGGAAGCACCGGACGACCCGGGGCCGCAGGATGAGGCGGCCGAGACCACCTAGCGCGACAAGACGCAAAACTGCCCCTTTTCACACGAAAAGGGGCAGTTTTGCGTCTGCTCGGCAGAAAAAGCTCAGACCCAGCGGGTGGCTTCGACCTCGGCTGGGAGCGGTGGGTGCAACGGCACGTCGAGGCCGTCGTAGATGCCGGGCTTCTGGGTGGCCAGCCAGTCGATCGCGCCGAGCAGTCGGTTGGCCGCAGTGGTGTTGCCGCCGTCGGCCCGGGTGCCGCCCGGCACGTCGGCGCGCACCACGATGCTCAGCTGGGGATCGCCGTCGACGATCACCCGGTGATCACCGACGCCTTCGTCCGGCTGCGGCCACTCCGGCGCACAGGCCGGGTCGATACGGGTGATGTGCTCGATGATGACCCGCTCGACCCCGTCGGCCCATCCGATCACCTGGAGCCGGAACGCGCCCTGCGTACCGGCTTCGAACCGGCCCATGACGTTGTCGACGGTCTCGGTCAGCGGCAGTCGTTCGACCGTCTCGGTGATGTCGTCGATCTCCAGGCCCAGCCCGCGGCCGATGAGCCGGACGTTGCCGCCCCACACCATGGTGGGGATGGACGGCAGCAACATCATCGGCGTCTCGTCCATGGACCCGCCGAAACCGCACAGCACCCGCACCGAGTGCGGCTGGTTGTAGGTGGAGTAGTCGAAGATCTCCTGACACCGGATGGTGCGGATCCGGGTACACAGTCCCGCCGCGATCACCGCCAGGGCGTCATTGCCCCAGCCCGGGTCGACGCCGCTGACCAGGAGTGCGGAGTTACCGGCCACCGCGGCGTCGGTGAGCCGGTCGACCCACTCCGCGGGGGCCGAGGCCGGGTCGTACAGCGAATACAGCGACGGCGTCACAACTTGTTTGCCAGCACGCAGGCACCGCTCGATCTCGGCGAGCGCCTCCTCGGGGCGGATGTCGCCGGAAGACATATAGGCGACGGCGTCGCACTGGGCCAGCGCCGCATCTATGTCGGTAGTGGCGCTGACACCGGTGAGGCCGTCGAGCTTGGCGAACGTCGCAGCGTCACGACCAGCCTTGTCCTCAGATGACGTGATGACTGCCGCCAATTCCAGCCCCGGGAATGCCGTGGCCGATCTGATGGCCGTCGCACCCATGTTCCCCGTGCCCCACACCGCTACTCGACGCATCCGCCCACCCTAATGGTGATATTCGTGAGGATCGTCACAATCCAACAAAACTGCTGGTCCAAGGCATTTCGACACGAAGGTACAGAGGTCGATCAACCGCTGGGTTGGTTAGCCCCCAGAAATTGCTCAGAGTCTCTTTGCGTTGAAGTTACCGAACGGTATAGTTGGCCGCAGTTACTGGTGGGTAACTTATCCAAAGTACCCAACCTCAGGTGGCATTCCACAAGGAGGAAAAGTGAGCCACTACAAGAGCAATGTCCGTGACCAGGTCTTTAACCTGTTCGACGTCTTCGGCCTGGACAAGGCCCTGGGGACTGGCGACTACAGCGATCTGGACGCCGACACCGCCCGCGAGATGCTCAGCGAAATGGCTCGACTGGCCGAGGGACCTGTCGCCGAATCATTCGCCGGGACTGACCGCAACCCGCCGGTGTTCCATCCGGACACTCACAGCGTCACGCTGCCCGAGCCCTTCAAGAAGTCCGTACGCGCGGTCATCGATGGCGGCTGGGACAAGTTCGGCCTCTACGAGGAACTCGGCGGAATGCCCGCGCCCAAGGCGCTGCTGTGGGCGCTCAACGAGCACATCCTCGGCGCCAACCCGGCCGTGTGGATGTACGCCGGTGGTGCCGCCTTCGCGCAGATCTTCTACGACAACGCCACCGAAGAACAGAAGAAGTGGGCCGTGCTGGCCGCCGAGCGGGGCTGGGGCTCCACCATGGTGCTCACCGAGCCGGACGCCGGTTCGGATGTCGGCGCCGGCCGCACCAAGGCCGTCAAGCAGGAGGACGGCTCCTGGCACATCGACGGCGTGAAGCGGTTCATCACCTCCGCCGATTCCGATGACCTGTTCGAGAACATCTTCCACCTGGTGCTGGCCCGCCCCGAGGGCGCAGGCCCGGGCACCAAGGGTCTGTCGCTGTTCTTCGTGCCGAAGTTCCTCTTCGACTTCGAGACCGGAGAACTGGGCGAGCGCAACGGTGTGTACGTCACCAACGTCGAGCACAAGATGGGCCTGAAGGCTTCGGCCACCTGTGAGCTGACCTTCGGCCAGCACGACAAGCCCGCCGTGGGCTGGCTGGTCGGCGAGGTGCACAACGGCATCGCGCAGATGTTCGACGTCATCGAGCAGGCTCGAATGATGGTGGGCACCAAGGCCATCGCGACCCTGTCGACCGGCTACCTGAACGCTCTGGAGTACGCCAAGGAGCGCGTCCAGGGTGCCGACCTGACCCAGATGATGGACAAGACCGCTCCGCGCGTCACCATCACCCATCACCCCGACGTGCGTCGCAGCCTGATGACGCAGAAGTCCTACGCCGAGGGCATGCGCGCGCTGTACCTGTACACCGCGACCTTCCAGGACAAGGCCGTCGCCGAGGCGGTCCACGGCATCGACGGCGAACTGGCCCACAAGGTCAACGACCTGCTGCTGCCGATCGTCAAGGGCTTCGGCTCGGAGCAGGCCTACGCCAAGCTGACCGAGAGCCTGCAGACCCTGGGCGGTTCCGGCTATCTGCAGGACTACCCGATCGAGCAGTACATCCGCGACGCCAAGATCGACTCGCTGTACGAGGGCACCACCGCCATCCAGGCGCAGGACTTCTTCTTCCGCAAGATCGTCCGCGACAAGGGCCAGGCGCTTGCCTTCGTGGCCGGCGAGATCGAGCAGTTCATCAAGAACGAGACCGGCAACGGCCGGTTGAAGACCGAGCGTGAGCTGCTGGGCACCGCGCTGGCCGATGTCCAGGGCATGGCCGCCACCCTCACCGGCTACCTGATGGCCGCGCAGGAAGATGCCGCGAGCATCTACAAGGTGGGCCTCGGTTCGGTCCGCTTCCTCCTGTCGGTCGGCGACCTGCTGCTCGGCTGGCTGCTGGCCCGCCAGGCCGCCGTGGCCATCGAGAAGCTCGACGCCGGCGCCACCGGGGAGGACCGCACCTACCTCGAGGGCAAGATCGGCGCTGCCTCGTTCTTCGCCAAGAACATGCTGCCGCTGCTCACCAGCACCCGTCAGGTCATCGAGACCATCGACAACGAGGTGATGGAGCTCGACGAGGCTGCGTTCTAGAAACCGCTGAATACGAAGAGGCTCCCGGGATATCCCCGGGAGCCTCTTTGTTTGTCTAGGCGCCTCGACCGGCGCTCATACCGAAATGCGCTCACGGTGGCGCCGGGCCTCACCGGTCTCGGCGTCGAAGAAGTACGTCCGTTCCGGCGGCATCGCCAGACCGATCCGGGCCCCGGACTCCAACTCGGTGTCCGCCGGAGCCTGGACGATCACCCGGGTCTGAGCCGCCGGTGCATTCGACGCATCACTGCTGACATCGACAAGCGCAGTCACCAAGACGTGACTGCCCAGCGGCTCGACGAAATCGACTCGGGCCGGCACCATGCCGGCGCCGCAGTGGCCGTGCAACTGCAGATGCTCAGGGCGCACACCGACGGTCACCGGGCCATCCGGCGACGCCACGGTTGTCACCTCTGCGCCGCCGATGTGGAGCATCCCCGAGCGGATGGCCCCGGCAATCAGGTTCATCGGCGGGCTGCCCATGAAGGCCGCGACGAAGGTGTTCGCCGGGCGGTTGTAGATGTCATCGGTGGTGCCGATCTGCTGCACTTCACCGTCGGACATCACGCACAACCGATCACCCAGCGTCATCGCCTCCACCTGATCGTGGGTGACGTAGATCGAGGTGACCGGGACTTCACGGTGCAGACGCTTGAGGTCGCCGCGAACCTGGTTGCGCAATTTCGCGTCCAGATTCGACAGCGGCTCATCGAGCAGAAACGCCTGTGGTTCGCGTACCAACGCACGGCCCATGGCCACCCGCTGCCGCTGACCCCCGGACAGCTGGCCGGGTTTGCGATCCAACAGTTCGGTGATCTGCAGTAGTTCAGCGGTTTCACGGACCCGGCGCTGGATTTCGGCGCGCGGGGTCCGTCGCTGCCGCAGGCCGTACGCGAGGTTGCGGTAGACCGACATGTGCGGATACAGCGCATAGTTCTGGAACACCATCGCGATATCACGCTGTCCGGGCGCGAGGTCGTTGACCACGGTGCCGCCGATCCTGATCTCACCCGATGTCGGCTTGTCGAGACCGGCGAGCATGCGCAGCGCGGTGCTCTTTCCGCAGCCCGACGGCCCGACCAGGATCAGGAACTCCCCGTCTGCCACCGTCAGATTGAGGCCCTTGAGCGCGTCCACTCCCCCCGCGAACCGGCGCGTGACGTCACGAAACTCTACTTCTGCCAAGGTTCAGCCCTTCAATCCGGTACTGGCCACCGACTGCACGAAATAGCGCTGCGCACCGATGAACACCAACAACATCGGCAACAGACTCATCACGTTCGCCGCCATCAGCAGGGGCCATTTGACCCGGTGTGCTCCCTGGAAATAGCTGAGCCCCAACGGAATCGTCATCTGGTCCTGGGAGGTGATCACGATCAGCGGCCACAGGAAATCGTTCCAGGACGTGAGCACCGTCAGCGCCGCCAGTGTGGACAATGCGGGCAGCGACAGCGGGAGCACGATCTTGAACAGCACGCCAAGGCGCGAGGTTCCGTCCACCCGGGCCGCCTCTTCGAGTTCCACCGGAACCGTCTGGAAGAACTGGCGCAGGAAGAAGATCCCGAATGCGGTGGCCAGGTTGGGCAGCATCAGGGCGCCGATGTGATCGATCCCCAGCCCGGCCCACACGTTGTCACCGAACCATTTCACGATCAGGAACACCGGGATCATCGTGACCTGAAACGGCACCATCAGGGTTGCCATCAACGTAACGAAAAGCGCTCCGCGGCCCAGAAATCGGATGCGGGCGAACGCATAGCCGGCCAGGCTGCACACGATCAGGTTGCTTACCAGCACCACCGATGTCACCAGCAGGCTGTTGAGAAAGAAGTGGCCGAACGGCGCTGCGGCCCAGGCTTCGGTGTAGTTCTCCCACCGCGGGCTTTCGGGCAGGAGCACCGGCGGAAAGCGGTTCGCCTCGCCTTCGGTCTCCAACGAGGTGACCAGCATCCACAACAGCGGAACCACCAGCAGGAACGTCAACGGAATGAGAATCAGATGCCACGGGCTGAACGGCAGCCGGAACCTGACACGATGCTTCGACAATTGGGGTGGCCGCTGCGATTGTGACTGCGGTGCAACGGTTTCAACGCGAGTATCTGGTGTGGTGGTCATGAGAAATGCACGTGCTTACGGGCGAGACGGAACTGGACAGCGGTGATCAGCAGGATCACCACGAACAACGCGTAGGCCATCGCAGCGGCGTATCCGGCGTCGAACTTGATGAAGGCGCGGTCCCACAGGTAGTACACGATGACGGTGGTGGCGCGCAGCGGTCCGCCCCGGGTGGTGGCGTAGACCTCGTCGAACAACTGCAGCGCGTTGATGGTCAGCCAGACGACGAGAAACAGGTTCGCCGGACCCAGCAGGGGCACCGTGATGGTGCGAAAGCGGGTGAACGCGCTCGCTCCATCGATCGACGCGGCCTCGTGCAGCTCGACTGGAACCCCTTGCAATGCAGCGAGGTACACGATGACCGAGAACCCGGTCCAGCCCCAGATCGTCATCGCCACAATGACGTACAGGGCCTGCGACGGTGATGACAGAAAGGGCTGCGCGGGTACCCCGACCGTATTGAGGGCCGCGTTGACCACACCGTAGTCGCGGTCGGTCAACCACAGGAAGATGATGCCCTGCGAAATGGTCGAGACCGCCATGGTGACGTACGCCGCGGTTCGGTACACCGAGATGAAGCGGACCGAACGGTTCAACGCTGCGGCCACGAACAGACCGACCACCATGGTGCCGGGCACGAACAGCGCTGTGTAGATGATGGTGTGCTTGATCGCGTCGACGAACAGCGGATCGTCGGCCAGCTTGCGGTAATTATCGAACCCCACCCACGGTGTCTCCGGCGTGAGCAGATCCGAGTGCTGGAACGACAGCATCAGCGACATCAGCACCGGCAGCAGACCGAAGGCGCCGATGAGCACCGCGGCGGGGCTCACCAATGCCCACCCCGCCACGGTCTCCGAGCGGCCGAGCCGCCTGAACCGGGGGACGTGTTGTCGCGTTGAAGCTAATTCAGACATGTGCGTGCGACTCCCCGTGGGCCTATTCCCCGGCCAGTGCCGCGTCCGTGGCCTTGGCCGCCGAATTCAGCGCGTCAGCGGGCTGCTCCTTGCCGAGCATGACGGCTACGACTGCCTGCCCGAGCGCCTCCGAGATCGCCGGATACTGCTCGACGGTGGGCCGCACCGACTTTACGTTGGACAGGTTCTCCACGAATGCCGCGCTGCCGGGCAGCTTTTCATTCAGTTGGTCACGGAACGCCGCATCCTGACCGATCGATTGACGCGTGGGCAAATCGCCGGTCCCCAACGAGAATGCCTTCACCTGCTCGGATGCGGTCATCCACTTGACGAAGTCGATCGCCGCCTGCTTGCGCTTGTCGCCGTTGTTGAAGACCACCCAGTTGTCCGGGCCCGAGATCGACTGGTGAGCGCGGCCGCTGCCGGCGAATGTGGGCATCACCTGCACGCCGTACTCGATGTCGGACAGCTGGCTGAGATCCCACGGGCCGGTGACCAGCATCGCGACCTTGCCGCTGTTCATCAGCTTGGGACCGTTCTCGTTGGTGGTGTCGAGGTAGAGCGACTTGTCAGTGACCGCCATCTGTTGCAGCGTGGTCAGCGCTTTCGCCCCTGCCTCCGAATTGAACGCAGCGTGCTTGTTGTCGGGCGTGAGGATCTCGCCGCCGGCTTCCCAGAGCATCGGAATGTAGTGCCACACCGTGTCTTCGCTGCCATCGGCAGGCATCAACCAGCCGTACTGCCCCTTCGACGGATCGGTGAGTTTCGCCGCGGCCGACCGGAAATCTTCCCAGGTCCAATCGGCCGTCGGCGGCGCCACCCCGGCATCGGCGAAGAGCTTCTTGTTGTAGACGATCGCCAGATTGTCCACCAGGGCGGGCACGCCGACGATCTTGTCGCCGACGGTCGCGGCTGCCCGCTCGGCCGGATAGAAGTCATCCCAGTTCCAATCGGGCTGAGAGACCGCCTCGGACATGTCGACGACCTGCGGAATCTTGGCGATGTTCGGCGACCACGAGCCGAACATGTAAGCAACGTCGGGGGCGCTGCCGCCTCGCACCGCAGTCAGCACCTTCTGCAGCACAAGGTCATTGCTCGAGTAGAGCTCCTTGACCTGAACGTCGGGATGCTCCTTGTTGTACTGGTCGACCAGGCCCTTGAAGACCTCCCCTTCGGTGTCCTGGTAGCCGTGCCACACCGCGATCTCGGTCGGGCCGGTTGAGGAGGAGCCACCGCATGCAGTGAGCGCGAGGGCAAGGACAGCGATCAATGCGATGCACAGCCTGCGTCGAATCACGGTAGACACTCCTTTATCTGGGTGTGATGGTGCATGTGTTTCACGACCGGCCGTTCTCACAGCGCCAGCTTCGAACGCAGCGGCTCAGGCAGCAGGTCTCCGTGCGCGATCGTCAATTCGTTGCACAGTTCCCATATCTGGTCGACGGTCAGCGTGGCCGCGGTGTTGGGATCGACCATGGCCGCTGCGCGGACCAGCCGCGGATCACCGTCGATCGCGGCGCGCACGGTCAGCTCGACCGGTCCGAGGAAGTTCCGGTTGAGCGCGGCGCATTGTGGCGGCAGATCGCCCACCCGCATCGGATGGGCACCCAGGGCATCGAGCATCGTCGGGACTTCGACTGCCACACCGTCGGGCAGATTGGTGATCAACCCCTGGTTCACGACGTTGGCAGAGATGACTCTGGTCGTCCCGGTCTCCAGAGAATGGATCACCTGCGGCGCGTATTCGGTGGACCCGTTGTCGATCGCAAGGGTGTGGGCGTCGGCCAATTCCGCTCGGACGCGACCGTACTCGGCCAGATTGGCCTCACTGATGGAGACGTACTCGCCCACATTGATCCGCAGGCGTGCGACCTCCTCGGGGTCGCGGACGTACCAGGGGACGTACTCGCTGGAGTGCTCGCTGGTCTCGGTGGGGTAATACCCCAGGCGGCGGTACATGTCGACCCGCACGCGACGCTGCAGTTCCGGATCGGCGGCGATGCGCTGGTCCAACTGCGGATACAGATCCCGGCCGCCACGTTCCCAGCGCAGTACCCACGCCTGGTGGTTGACACCCGCCGACCAGTAGGACACCTCCTCGTAGGGCACCTCGATGAGTTCACACAGGCCGACCATCGTCCAGTACACGGAATGGCACAACCCGAGAACCTTGAGCCGCGGCGCGACGTGGTGCAGGAAAGTGACGTTCATCGCCATCGGATTGGTGTAATTGAGCAGCCAGGCGTCCGGGCACACCTCTTCCATGTCGTGTGCGATACCGGCCAGAACCGGAAAAGTCCTCAGGCCGCGGAAGATTCCGCCGACGCCGATGGTGTCACCGATGGTCTGATTCAGCCCGTACCGCGCCGGGATCTCGAAGTCGCGCACCGTGGCCTCGTGCATGCCGACCTGAATGACGTTGATGACGTAGTCAGCGCCCTCGAGCGCACGGCGCCGTTCGAGGGTGGCGATCACCTCCGGATCGGCACCCGCCGCACGGGCGGTCGCACGGGTGATCGCCTCCGCGGTTTCGAGGCGTTCGGAGTCGATGTCATGCAACACAATCCGAATCGACCGCAGTTCGGGGAACGACAGGATGTCCCCGAGTAGTTCGCGGGTGAACTCGACACTGCCCGCTCCGATGATGACGATGGTGGGTGACACGTCCGGCTCCTTGGCTGCGCGATTTCGGTTGTCAGGCTGGGGTTGTGGCCAGTTGGTGCAGTGCGGCCGCACTCAACGGATGGCCACTGTGTCTGGCGGCGTAGAGGGCGGCCCCCAGCGCCGGGTCGAGCAGCGGGCGCCGCAGTTCGTACTTGGCCGGCTGCTCCCGGAGTGCGGCGACGAACATCCCCAGGAAGCCGTCGTCGGAGAACATCCCGCCCGAGTACGACACCGGCACCGTTTCGGGTTCGGTGAATCCGAGCAGCACGCGGGTGGTTTCGACGAGTGCGACGAGTTCGTCGACCGCGGTGGACAGAATCTGGATCGACGCGTCGTCACCGGCCCGCACCGCCTCGCACACCGTGGTGGCCAACGCGGCGATAGAGGTGCGTTTTCCGGACCACTTGCCGATCAGCAGGCTGACGATGTCGAGGTCGCTGTCGAGCTGCAGGCGCTCTGTCAAGAGTGTGTGCAGCGGACCCGATGGGAGCCTGCCGTCGCTCATCCTGCTGAATGCGTTGAGTCCCCGGGTGGCGATCCAGTACGCCGATCCTTCGTCGCCGAACAGTTCGCCCCAGCCGCCGACCCGGTGTCCGACGCCCCGTCGCTCGCCGTAGGTCATCGAACCGGTTCCACTGATGACGTTGATGCCGTCCTCGCCTGCCAGCGAGCCGGCCCACCCGCAGACCATGTCGTTGTCGCAGCGATAGCGGTCGTGACCGAGCACTCGCGCCCCGACCGCATTCAGTCGTTCGATGTCAGCGCTGGCCTCGCCATAGCCGGGGATGCCGAAGAAGGCCGCGTCGATTCCGGAGGGCTCGATTCCCCCTTGCTCGGAGATGACGGAAACCCCTTGCCTCAGCACGTTTTCAACGACATCGAAACCGTCGTTGAAGTAGTACGAGGCCGGTGCGGTGGCGCGGGCCAAGACGCGGCCCTGATCGTCGATCAGGGCGAACGCGGTCTTGGAACCGCCACCGTCAACCCCGAGATAACAGGCCATCGCAGGTCACCGCGCAGCCGGATGGCCGGCGGGCGTCATCGGATAGATGGTGACACCCTTGACGACTCGGCTCACCTCGCCGGATGGAAACGGATTATCCGGTGTCTTGGCGTATGCCAGCGCGGAGAACAACGCGAGATACTGAGCGAACACCAGGTACGGAAGGGCAACCTGGGCATCATCGAGCCCGCCGAGGTCGGGTAGCACGACGCTCGGGCCCAGCGCTTCCGGGATCGGCTCGGCGCTGATCACCGTGACCGCGTCCCGGCCCAGCTGAGCGCGGATCTCGGCGATGATGTCGAGGTCGTAGCGGCGGGTGTGCGGATCGGTCGAAACATACACCACCACCAAGGTATCGCCATCGAGGACGGACTTGGGTCCGTGCCGGAATCCCAATGGAGAATCGAAGTACGTGACGACTTCTCCTGCGGTCAGTTCCAGGAGTTTGAGTGCCGATTCCTGGGCGAGGCCAGCCAACGGCCCACTGCCGAGGTAGACAAATCGTTGCTTCTTGGTCTGGGCCAGGGCCCGGATGTCGGACTGCAGGCCCACCACGTGTTCGGCGGCGCGGGCGAGAGCATGCGCATTGCCGGGCCGCGCCGGACCCAGCATCAGCAGACACGACAACAACATTGAGGTCAGACTGGACGTCATCGCGAATCCGGTGTCGTTGGTGCGCTCCGGCATGCAGACGACGCGCGAATTCTCCCGCGCTCGGTGTGCGCGGCCCAGTTCGCCCTCGGGGTCGCAGGTGTAGATCAGGTGCCATACGTCGGTGACGAGCTCGTCGGCCAGCGCCGTGGTCGCCAGACTCTCCGGGCTGTTGCCCGACCGGCCGAAGGACACCAGAAGCGTGGGGGTGTCCCGCTCCAGATGGTCCAGCGGGTTGGCGACAATGTCCGTCGTCGCAATGGGTTCGACACGGCGGTTGAGGTGCCGGCGCAACGCCGGCGCCGCGATGTCACCGACGAACGCCGAGCTGCCGGCCCCGGTCAGAATGACCCGCAGGTCAGGCCTTTCGAGTATGCCGCGCAGAAAGGCTCCGGTGTCCTCACCGAGCCGGCCGGCAACCTCCCGCCAGGCTCCTGGCTGCTGGCCGATCTCGACTATCGTTGCGCCACCGTTTTTTTGGTCGGGATATTGAACCTGCGAGCTAGTCATCGGCACCTCCAGTGGTCAGGGCGCGGGAAAGGTGTCGGGCGGTACCGCAGGCGCTGGCGTAGGGCCGCAACGCGTCGCGTATGCGATCGATCACCAACGACTGGGCATCGGGTTCCAGATCACCGGAGCGGATCCGCTCGTACTGAGCGGGCAGGAACTGGCTGATCAGCGGCAGCGGAATGCCGGTGCGGTCGAGGTTGGCGAGCAGCGCCCGCCGGGCCGCCTCCACCTCTTCGTCGGCCCAGTAATAGCGCAACCGATCGCTGTAGCTGTACCGGCGGGCTGTGCGCTGGGTGACCGGGTCACCCTCGTAGTAACCCTGCCAGTACCCGGGCTCGGCCAGCATCCTGCGCTCGATGACCTCGATGAGGTTCGACCGCGCCGGCGGCGCGACAAGATCTGCCTCCACGAGGCTCAAGGCAAACAGCGCCTCACGCATGGCGAATGTGAGGCCCGGCCCGACTTTGAGGATGGCCCAATGGTCCTCAACGAGCTCACTCAGCTGGGCGGGCCGCTGATAGTCGGTGGAATGCGCTTCGAACACCAGGTTGTCCTCGGTGTCGAGAACCTTCCGTAACTGTTCGGTGGCGCTGTGCCGGTAGTCGATGACGTTGAGGTGGTCGAACTCGACACCGGGCTGCACCACCAGGGCGACGACGCGCGGCCACACGTGGGAGAGCCCCACCTCGGCGAAGGCGGCCTGGTGGGCCGCGATGGTTCGCCTGGCCCGTTCGGCCGGGGTCGGGGTGAGCTGACTCAGCGTTTCGTGCGCTCCCCCGGGGACCGGCACCTCGGTGCCTATCACGTACACCGGGCCGTCGGCACCGAGGCCGCCTGCGGTTTCTCCGGCGACGTTTTCGGCGACCCGCAGCAGCCGTGCGGTGCGGCTCGCCACCACCTCGTCGGACAGCACCGCCGGATCGTCTGCACAGGACATGCTGCAGTCGAGGTGGATCTTGCTGTATCCGGCTTCGACGTAGGCGGCGACCAGCACCTCGGCGTGAGCCATTGCCGCACTGGAGGGTTGGCCCTGCCAACGATTCGGCCCGAGGTGGTCACCGCCGAGCACGACCCGGTCCCGAGGGAATCCGTTCTCGTCGGCGATGCCGAGAACCAGGTCACGAAACTGAGCCGGTCGCAGACCGGTGTAGCCGCCGAACTGATCGACCTGGTTCGAGGTGGCCTCGATCAACACATAGCTGTTGTCGGCCGCGGCCTGCGCGATGGCCGCCGCCACCACCGTGGGGTGCGCTGAGCACACCGAATAAATGCCCACCGCAGCGCCGGCCTTATGCCACTCGATGGTCTCGGCGATCCCACTGGCAGGCCGCGGGAAATGTGCGGACATGTTGTCCGGCAACGCATTCGAAGCGTCCGATGTTGATTGGATCATCGGGCGTCACGCTCCCCGGCGCGCGCCGGTGCAAGCGACTGCACGGCACGGCACCGATCGGCCACGGTGTCGCCGACGGCCTGCCGCCCGGCCTTCAGGTATCTGCGGGGGTCGGTGGCTGTGAGATCACCGGCCAGCGCCTCGCGCACGGCCCCGGTGTAGGCGATGTTCAGCGCGGTTCCGACGTTGATCTTGCGGATGCCGGCGCGAACCGCGACGCAGAGCTGGTCGTCAGACACTCCGGATGACCCGTGCAGGACAAGCGGAACCGGCACGCGGGCCGCCAGTTGCTGGATCAGAGCGACGTCAAGGCAGGCATCGCGGGTGGTCATCGCATGGGTGCTCCCGACTGCCACCGCGAGGCCGTCCACCCCGGTCTGCTCGGCGAAAGCCACCGCTTCGTCCGGATCCGTTCGGACACCGGGCGCATGCGCGCTGACGGCTGCGTGGTCCTTGCCTCCGATCTCTCCCAACTCCGCTTCCACCCACAACTCCGCGGCATGTGCAGCCTCGGCGAAGGTTCGCGTGCGGGCGACATTGTCCCGATACGGCAGATGGGCGGCATCGACCATGATCGAGGTGACGCCGAGCGCCGGTGCGATTTCGACCGCCTCGTCGAGCAGGGTCACATCGTGAAAGTGGTCGAGATGCAGGGCAATCGGGACCGCGCAGCTCTCCGCGATACGCGCACAGGCCGACACCAGCGGCTCGATCCGACCGCCGTGGAAGCGCACGGTGTTCTCGCTGATCTGCATCAGCACGGCGGCACCGGCGCGTTCCGCGCCCTCGGAAATGCCTTCTGCGTGCTCGATGGTGATGACGTTGAACGCGAGCACTGCGGTGCGCTCGACAGCTGCCGAAGCGAGCAGATCGGCGGTGGCGGCCAGGGTCACATTGCCACCCGATGTCGGGTATCGGTCGTGTCGAACATTCGTCGATCATGAGAAGCTCGCTCAAAGCGCGCAAGATGAAACCGTAAAGCGATCAGTAAAACTGATTGCCTCAACCATCGCCCAAGGAGTCGTGAGCATGTCGATCAAGCGCACCGACCGAATGCGTGAAGTGCTCTCGCTCCTGCGTGACCGCGGTGAAGTTGCTTCCCCGGTGCTCTGCGCAGAGTTGGGGGTGTCGGCCGCGACGCTTCGCCGCGATCTCAGCGAACTCGAGGAACAGGGTCTGCTGGTGCGCACGCACGGGGGCGCCCAGGCACTCGACCCCAGTGACAGTGAGATCCCGGTACGACTTCGCGATCACCGGATGGTGGCCGTCAAACGGCGGATCGCCCAGCGTGCCGCCGCCCTGGTGCCGACAGGACAACAGGCGGTTGCCCTCACCGGCGGTATCACCACCGGCGAGGTGGCCCGCGCGTTGCGCGGACGGCCTCAGCTGACGATCGTCACGAACTCGCTGACGATCGCCACCGATTGCGCCGTCCACGCCCACCTCAAGGTGATCATGACCGGTGGCGTCGTGCGATCCAATTCCCTTGAGGCTGTTGGCCCCATGTCCGAGCAGGCGTTTCAGATGATCACCGTGGGCACCGCAGTTCTCGGCGCCGACGGAATGTCGGCCGAGGTCGGCGCAACCACCTTCGACGAAGCCGAAGCCAGGACCGCGACTGCCATGGCCGCCAACGCTCGACGTGTCGTCGTCGCAGTCGACGGTTCCAAGATCGGCAACACGACGCTCGGAAAGATGGTGCTGCCCAATCAGATCGATCATCTGGTGACCGACTCGACCGCGGACCCGCAACAGCTGGATCAGATCCGGGCGGCGGGAGTGCAGGTACACGTCGTCGAGGGCGGAGACGGCTGACGGGGTGGACGTAGTGGCACTTGGGCCCGCGCTCGCACCGACAGGCAAACTGATCCCATGACCGAAGCCCGTGGCATCCTGCTGGTCGTCTCGTTGATGGCGACGACCGCGCTGACCCTCGCTCTGGGGATCACCGATCCGGCCGCACCGATGTCCTACCCGACCAAGTTCCTGGTGTGGAACCTGGTGCTGGCCTGGATCCCGATGGTCTTCGCGATCGCGTTCGATCTGGTTGAACGCCGACTGTGGCTGCTGCCCCTGGGCCTCGGCTGGTTGGCGTTCCTGCCGAACGCGCCCTATCTGGTGACCGATCTGGTCCACCTCGGCGAGGGCTATGAACTGTGGCGGCATGTGTTGCAGTACGGGTTCGCCGCATGGACCGGGATCCTGCTCGGCGTGGTGTCGCTGCTGCTCGTGCATCAGCGATTGGACGACGAGTTCGGCTCATTCTGGGGCTGGCTGGCCGTCGTACTGTCCGTCGCGCTGTGCGCCGTCGGGGTCGTCATCGGCCGCTTTCAACGCTGGAACTCCTGGGACCTGGTGACCCGGCCCGATGCGGTGGTCGCGGCGACGCTCGACTGGGTGCGCGCACCGCTGTCCTACGTACAGTCGACGGGCGTGGCGATAGCCGTTGCGGCGTTCTTCGGGTTGGCCTATCTGACGATCTGGGCGATACGCGGATTGCGCTGACCGGCGGAGTCAGAAGCGAGTCAGACTCGGCATCAACACATCGTCCACGAGTGCGCGAACCGTCGCCTCCGTCGGCGGACGTCCGGGAATCAGGGACCGGAACACGAGATACCCCGGCATCACGTCCCACAGTTCGTCATGGATCGCCTCGGCCTCGATCTCGCCCCGGTCGACAGCATCGGCCAGAACCTCAGCCATCAATTTCTTGCGCTGGACTACGAACTGATTCTGCAGGGCCGCACTCAACTCCGGGCTGTGCGCCACCTCGGACATGATCGCGCTCATCGTGCTGCCGTGCTCTCGTGCCTGCTCGCACACCGACGTTCCGATGCTCAGAAGGTCGGTGCGTAACGAGCCGGTGCAGGGCGGGACCAGTTGCACCCGGGTGCCCTCGATGAAGGCCGCCAGGACGAGGTCGGCCTTCGACGGCCACCGGCGGTAGATGGTGGCCTTGCTGGACTTCGCCTCGGTCGCTACGGCTTCCACGGTCAACCGGTCGTATCCGTGCTGCTGCAACAGCCGCAGGGTCACCGCCAACAACTCGGCCTCCCGCTCAGTCCACTGCGACGCCGCGGCCGGCGGTGAGACGGGATGCGTCGAGGCGGAAGTCACGCGGGAAACCCTTTCCTTAGCCGGGAGCCAAGCTGTCCTAGGTCTTGCCCGGTTCAGAATAGTACCGTACGGTACCGTTCAGATACTTAGGACGGCCAAAGACTATCGCCTCACGGCGCGCTACGCGTCCGTTGTCGAAAGGCTCTGAGATGCAGGGGATCTCGGTAGGAAGCCTGGTCAGGCGGCGCTGGACGGTGATCGTGGCTGTCCTCGTGGTGGCCGTCGTCGCGTTCACCGTCAGTCGACTGCACGGCATATTCGGGTCTGACAATCATGTGTCGCGCCCCAGCGCCGACACCCTGGAGAACACCGGCTACAACCCGAAACGGGTTCTGTTCGAAGTGTTCGGGTCACCGGGTTCGGTCGCCACCATCAATTATCTGGATATCGACGCACAACCCCAGCGGGTCGAGGATGCGACCCTGCCGTGGTCGCAAACCCTGGTCACGGACGATCCGACGCTGTTCGCCGACCTCCGGGCGCAAGGGGACGGTGCGACCATCGGGTGCCGCATCACCGTCAATGGCGTGGTCAAGGACGAAAGGTCGACCAGTAACGTGAACGGTTACATCGCCTGCTTGGACAAGTCCGCATGAGCACCCGGCACGCAGAAGGTGAAGCCGCCGGTTCCCGGACGGCGCGAACCATCCGTCTGCTCGCCGTGCCGATCGTGCTCGTATGGGTCGCCATCGCCGCGCTGACGAACATCCTTGTGCCACAACTGGAAGTCGTCGGTGCAGCGCGCTCGGTGGGACTGAACGCGCCCGACGCGCCGTCGACCATGGCGATGCGGCACATCGGCCAGGTCTTCGACGAGTTCAACTCCGACAGCGCGGCCATGATCGTGCTCGAAGGCGATCAGCCTCTCGGCGACGACGCCCACCGCTTCTACGACACCCTCGTGAAACGGCTGGCCGAGGACACCAAACACGTCGAGCACATTCAGGACTTCTGGGGCGATCCGCTCACCGCCGGCGGTTCGCAGAGCAAGGACGGCAAGGCCGCGCTGGTGCAGGTGTACCTGGCCGGCAACCAGGGCGAAGCGCTGTCCAACCAATCCGTGGACGCCATCCGCCAGATCGTGGCGAGCGTCCCTCCGCCGCCCGGGGTCAAGGCCTACGTCACCGGTGCCGCACCGCTCATCACCGACAACTTCGAGGTCGGCAGCGAGGGAACCCATAAGGTCACCGGCATAACCTTTCTGGTGATCGCGATGATGCTGCTCGTGGTCTACCGGTCGCTGGTCACGATGCTCCTCATGCTGGTTACGGTCGCCGTCGAGCTGGCCGCCGCGCGCGGCGTCGTCGCCGCGCTCGCGCATTCCGGGGTCATCGGCCTGTCCACCTATTCGACGAACCTGCTGACGCTATTGGCAATCGCCGCGGGCACGGACTACGGCATCTTCGTCATCGGCCGGTATCACGAGGCACGCGCCCGTGGGATGGACCGCGAGGCCGCGTATTACGACATGTTCGGCGGCACCGTCCACGTCATCGTCGGCTCGGGGCTGACCATCGCCGGGGCCGTGGCCTGCCTGCACTTCACCCGGCTGCCCTACTTCCAGACCTTGGGCATACCCGCCGCCATCGGCGTGCTCGTGACGTTGGCAGCGGCACTGACGCTGGGGCCCGCCGTACTGACCATCGCCAGCCGGTTCGGACTCTTTGAGCCGAAACGCAATCCACGGGCACCGCGATGGCGCCGCATCGGTACCGCGATCGTGCGTTGGCCCGGCCCCATCCTGGTGGTGTCGTGCCTGATCGCGCTCGTCGGCCTTCTCGCCCTGCCGGGGTACAAGACCAGCTACGACGGCCGCCCCTACCTACCGGAATCGGCACCGGCGAACGTCGGTTACGCAGCCGCGACACGTCACTTCTCCGAGGCCCGGCTGAACCCCGAGCTACTGATGGTCGAAGCCGACCACGACATGCGGAACCCCGCGGACATGCTGGTACTCGAACGCATCGCCAAAGCCGTTCTGCACACCCGCGGCATCGCCCTGGTCCAGTCGATCACCCGGCCTCTGGGCACGCCGATCAAGCACAGCTCCATCCCGTTTCAGATCAGTGCGCAAAGCGCCAGCCAGATCATGAATCTGGGTTACCAGCAGGACCGCGCCGCCGATCTGCTCAAGCAGGCCAACGAACTGTCGAACACGATCAACATCCTCAAGCAGCAGGTCACGTTGCAGCAGGCCAGTGCCGCTGCCACCCACGAGCAGACCCAGGCGTTCCACGACACCGTCGCGATCGTGAACGACCTGCGCGACAAGATCGCCAATTTCGACGATCAGTTCCGCCCGCTGCGCAACTACTTCTACTGGGAACCGCACTGTTTCGACATTCCCATGTGCGCGGCGCTGAGATCGGTGTTCGACGCACTCGACGGCATCGACAAACTCAGCGATCAGTTCGGGCAGATCACCGCGAGCCTGGACAAGCTCGACGCCCTCCAGCCGAAACTCGTGGCGCTGCTCCCGCCGCAGATCGCCATCCAGGAGCGCAACCGTGACCTGACGCTGTCCAACTACGCCACCACGTCCGGAACCAACTCGCAGTCCCAGGAAGCCCTCGAGAACTCGACCGCGATGGGACAGGCCTTCGACTCGGCCAAGAATGACGACTCGTTCTATCTGCCTCCGGAAGCCTTCGACAATCCCGACTTCAAGCGCGGCCTGAAACTGTTCCTCTCGCCCGACGGCAAGGCCGCCCGCATGATCATCACGCACGAGGGCACTCCCGCCACGCCCGAGGGCATCTCACACATCGACGCGATCAAGGACTCCGCGTTCGACGCGATCAAGGCCACTCCCCTGTCGGACGCCAAGATCTACGTGGCCGGAACCGCTTCGGCGTACAAGGACATTCAGGACGGCGCCAAATACGACCTGCTCATCGCCGCATTGGCCGCGATCAGCCTCATCCTGCTCATCATGATGTTCATTACCCGCAGCCTCGTCGCCGCAATGGTCATCGTCGGGACGGTCGTGCTGTCGTTGGGAGCGTCGTTCGGCCTGTCGGTCCTGGTGTGGCAGTACATCTTCGGCATCCAGTTGTACTGGATCGTGCTGGCACTGGCCATCATCCTGCTGCTGGCGGTCGGCGCGGACTACAACCTGCTGCTGATATCCCGGTTCCAGGAAGAGATCGGGGCAGGGCTCAAGACCGGCATCATCCGCGCCATGGCCGGGACCGGCCGGGTGGTGACCGCGGCCGGTCTGGTGTTCGCAGCCACCATGTCCTCGTTCATCTTCAGCGATCTCATCGTCCTCGGGCAGATCGGCACCACGATCGGCCTCGGCCTGCTCTTCGATACCTTGATCGTGCGGTCGTTCATGACACCGTCCATCGCGGCCCTGCTCGGCCGGTGGTTCTGGTGGCCACAGATCGTGCGGCCGCGGCCGGCCAGCCGCATGTTGCGCCCCTACGGCACTCGCACCTCGGTTCGCGAACTGCTCGACCCGGAGCCCGAGCCAACCACGTCGAACTAGCCTCCGATGTGTGCCGGTGTCACACCAGGTTCGCTCTGGCCCATTCCTCGGCAGTCGTCGTCCTGATGCGGCGAATAGCGTTGTACGACTGATCCTTCGGCCAGGCAACACCATTGGTGCGGGCGAACACCGCCCGGTACTTGCTCATCGTGTCCTCGGGATCCTGCTGTAGCCGGTCGGTCAGGACGTCGGTGGTCCACAGCGTGCGGGTAACCGATGTCGCACGGACGCGGTCGACGATATCGGCGAGTTCCCGGTAACTGACGGTGTCGCCCGCGAGATAGACGACGGTGTCGCGAATACGCGGTTCGGCGAAGACGATGTCGGCGGTGAGCACGCCGATGTCTTCGGGGGTGGTGAGGGTGACTTGGTTGTCCCAGCTTCCCAACGCATGCACGGTCTCGGCCGACAGATCCACGACGGCGAACTCGGGTTCGAACAGGAAACTGGTGAACATGCCGGTGGAGATGATCACCCACTCCGTGGCGTGCTGGCCGCGCAGCAGGTCGCGCACGTCGAGTTGCTCGTCGAACAGCGTCTGCGCGCTACCGCGCCCTATCTCGTCGTAGTCGACGCCGAACTGCCATGGAAAGAACCGCGATACCCCGGCAGTGAGGGCCGATTGAGCGAGTTTGTGCTGTGTCCCCGGCCCGGCCGCGAAACCGACACAGCTTATGACTGTGTCGTAGCGCCGCATTATGGCCGCGAGCTCGGCCACCGACGCCGTCGCGACATCGGCATGCTCGATGGTGATACCCGACCGGGTCAGTTCCTCGCTGCGCGCATCGCGTTTCATATCGGCACGTGATGCCGGCGGCCTCAGCAGCACCGCGATGCTTGCGGCGCCGGGATGGATTGCCAGGTGACGGGTGAGAGCGGACAACACACTGGCGCCGAGTTCGCCTGTCCCGATGACGAGAATGCTCAGGCTGTCTGCCGTTGGCGGTGTTGCGGGCACTGTGGCCTCCGTTTCTGCGGTGATGCATGGGTTGCAACCGACAGATCGGCGAGAATCATCCCGGACCTAGGAGTTCAGGTAAGTGACGACGGCAAGCACGCGCCGATGATGCGCCGTCGACGGCGGTAGGTCGAGTTTCGTGAAGATGCTGCCGATGTGCTTCTCCACGGCACGTTCGGAAACCGAAAGATGTTCGGCCAGAGCGCTGTTCGAATGGCCTTCGGCCATCAGGGCGAGGACTTCACGTTCGCGGGGAGTCAGCCGCGCCAGCGCATCACCACTACGCCGCGTCCCCATCAGCTGCCGCACGACCTCCGGATCGAGCGCGGTACCTCCGTCGGCGACGCGCCGCAGCGCGGCGTCGAACTCACCGATATCGGCCACGCGGTCCTTGAGCAGGTAGCCCACCCCTTCCGGATTTCCGGCCAACAGCTCAGCGGCATAACGGGTCTCGACCCACTGCGAAAACACCAGAACCCCGACATCCGGATGCGAGCGCCGCAACGATACCGCCGCGACCAGGCCCTCGTCGGTGAAGGTCGGCGGCATGCGGATGTCGATCACGAACACTTCCGGCCGCAGCGTCTGAGCGATCTCCCGGACCTGGTCGGCCGTGCCCACCTTGGCCACAACATCATGCCCGCGTTCGACGAGCAATTGGGTCAGGCCGTCGCGCAGAATCGCATTGTCCTCGGCGATCGCCAGCCGGGTCACCGTTGTGTTCCCGCCGGTACGACGGCTGTCACCGTGGTGGGGCCGCCAGAAGGGCTGTCGATGTCGAGCCGGCCGTCAACCATCCTCAGCCGATCGGCCAATCCCGTCAGCCCCGAGCCGTTGGCCGGCTCCACCCCACCGGAACCGTTGTCCGCCACGACGATCCGCAGCTCATCGGCATCGCTGTGCAGCCACACGGTGGCCTGGGTCGCGCCGGAATGCCGGGAGACGTTGGCGAGCAACTCGGCTACGCAGAAGTACGCCAGCGTCTCCACACCCAACGACGGGTGCACCGTGATGTCATCGACCAGCTCTACGGGGATCGGGTTACGCGCAACCAATGTCTGCACGGCCGGCACCAAGCCGAGATCCAGTGCAGGCGGCCGGATTCCGCGGACCAGATCGCGCAGTTCGGTCAGGGTGTCCTTGGTGTTCGCCAGTGCGTCGGAGACCAGTTGCCGGGCCCGGTCAGCCTTGTCCGGATCGGCCAACTGTTCCTCGGCGCGCGCCAGCGTCATCGCCACGGCGATCAGCCTGGCCTGCGTGCCGTCGTGCAGATTGCGCTCGACGCGGCGCAGCGTCGCCGCCGAATCATCGACCACATCGGCACGGGCGCGCTCCAGTTCGCCTACCCGGCGTTCGCGGTCGGTCGGGGCGAGCAGTGCTTCGGCCAGCCAGACATGGGCACGCCCGACACCGATCATGACCCACGCCAACGTGTACAGAGCGAGCAGTCCACCCGCCGACAGCAGTAGGTAGATGCCGAGCGAGTCCACCGGTTCGCCGAAACTGATGATCGCTATTCCGCACGCCCAGACCACCGGGGAGACCACCAGCACCGCCGAGATCACGATCGCCAGCACGACCCCGTATCCGAGGGGTGTCATCACGACGCTCTGCAGGAGAAGGAATCCCAGGCTGCGCCAGCCGACCGCATCGGTAAGGGCCGAGGCCAGTGTCTGCGGCCAGCCGGCCCGCCGGGCGAACGGCGCCGGCGGAGCGATCGTGACACCGACCAGCCGGGCCAGCGATCGGTACAGCGCGTTCCACCGTCGACCCGACAACACCAGGAGCGCCAGCAGCGGTACGCCGACCAGGGTGACAAGCAACAGCCCCGAGGTCAGACCGGTGACGAACAGGTAGACCACGCCGACCACGGCAAGGACGCTCACCAGGAGGAAATACAGATAGCTACGACAGGCTGCCGCGGTGAACGGGGTTCGCAGTGTTCGGCGCCGGTCTTCGGGTGCGGAGGCGGAGGTGATTGCGGTGGTAGTCACGGTCATCATCGTTGCCCGATACGTTGGCACCGGGCGATGGTGCTGTCCAGCCAATATGGGGTGTGGCTAGCCACACCGTCAGCTGTCGAGCGAGCGCAGGAGTGCCCGGGTACGGGCCCGCGTTTCGGGCGACGCATCGAACACCACCCCGACATACTCGTCCACGCCAACTGTTCGAAGTGCCCGAATACGTTCTGCCACAGTGCTTTCGTCACCGATGATCGCAGCGTCCTCGGGACCGGCGTAGCCCTCGCGGTCGAGCATGGCCCGGTAGGACGGCAGATGCCCATACATCGCGAACTGCTTGGCGGCCTGGGCGCGGGCGCCGTCGACATCGTCGGTGACGCTGACCGGAAGCGCCGCGACGACACGGACCGGACGGTCCCCGGCTGCCTCGCGCAGCGTCGGGACGACGTGGTCGGCCAGCGTGGTCGGACCCGTCATCCAGGTGACGGTGCCCGCGGTGCGACGGCCCGCGAGCTTGAGCAGTTGCGGCCCCAGCGCGGCGATGTAGACATCAGGCGCCGATGCCCCCGGGATCTGCAGGGCACCGCGCGTGGTGACCGTCTCGCCGGGCGCGTCGGCGGGCTCGCCGGCCAGCAGCGGTTGCAGCCCGTCCAGGTATTCACGGAGCCGGCGGACCGGCTTGTCCCACGGAATGCCCCACATACCCTCGGTCACCGCCGCGTGCGTCATGCCGAGGCCGAGCAGGAACCGGCCCCCGCTGATCAGGTTGAGCGTGAGCGCGCGCTGGGCCAGCAGCATCGGGTGCTGATTCTGGATGGGGATGACACCGGTGCCCACCTCGATCCCGTCGACCTCGCGAAACGCGACTGCGAGAACGGTCAGCAGGTCGGGTTCATACGGCATCTGGGTCATCCAGACCCGCCGGAATCCCTCTTCGTGCAGTTGCGCGAGATTCTCCACGGTGGCGTCGACCGGGGAGCGGCCGCCGGTTTCACTGAGCGAGGCGATGAGGCTGATCTGCATGGCACCACGCTATGCGGAGGGCGGGCCGAATGGGACCAGAAGAGAAGGGTAATCAGACAAAAAAGGGCGGGTTCGGGAGGACACCTGGGGGCGTTTCAATTCGTCTCACGCAGCCGGTCTTTCACCCCTGTACCGACTCTTTGGATCAGTCACTCCCGAACCCGTCGTAGGCTCGATCGTACGCCTCGGGTACCCCTCAAACCAGAGAAAAATACGGCCGAATATTGCCGAGAATTCGAAGTTAGGTCGCCCCGTGTTGCCGTCGGGTCGGGGGGTCAGACGGCAACACGGAGCTACCCATGTATCGACCTCTATGCCGCGGCCGTTACACATCGGAGAAAGAAACTTTTCGGATGTTTTCGCGGCCTGCGTTTGTGGAGGTCAGGCCTCGCTACGCCACAGTGCCTGATGGTCGGCTCCGCAAGCTACGCCTCCAAAATCGCGGCGACGCCCTGCCCGCCGGCCGCACAGATCGAGATCAGACCGCGCACCGGCTGACCCGTCTCCTTCTTCTTCTCCGCCAGCTGCTTGGCCAGCTGAGCCACGATCCGGCCACCGGTGGCCGCGAACGGATGGCCCGCGGCCAGCGAGGAGCCGTTGACGTTGAGCTTGGTGCGGTCGATGCTGCCCAGTGCCTTGTCCAAGCCCAAGCGTTCCTTGCAGTACTCGTCAGAGTCCCAGGCCGCCAGCGTGGCCAGCACCACCGAGGCGAATGCCTCGTGGATCTCGTAGAAATCGAAATCCTGCAGTGTCAGCCCGTTGCGGGCGAGGAGCCGGGGCACCGCATAGGTCGGTGCCATCAGCAGGCCGTCGGGCCCGTTGACGTAGTCGACGGCGGCCGTCTCCGAATCGACGAAGTAGGCCAGCGGCTCGTGGCCATGCGCCTGGGCCCACTCCTCACTGGCCAGCAGCGCCACCGAGGCGCCGTCGGTCAGCGGGGTCGAGTTGCCCGCAGTCATGGTCGCGTCGCCCGCCTTGACGCCGAACACCGGCTTGAGCTTGGCCAGCTTCTCCGGCGTGGAGTCCGCGCGCAGATTGTTGTCGCGGTACAGGCCGAGGAACGGGGTGACCAGGTCGTCGAAGAACCCGCTGTCGTAGGCGGCAGCCATGTTGCGGTGGCTGGCGGCGGCCAGCTCATCCTGGTCGACGCGCTTGACGCCCATCTTCTTGGCGGTGACGGCGGCATGCTCGCCCATCGACATTCCGGTGCGGGGCTCACTGTTGACCGGGATCTCCACACCGAGGGAGGCCGGCAGCTTGCCGACCAGCTTGAGCCGGTCGAGGTTGGACTTCGCCCGACGCAGGCCCAGCAGCACCTGACGCAGGTCATTGCCGAACGCGATCGGGGCATCCGAGGCGGTGTCCACACCACCTGCCGCCGCGGAGTCGTACTGTCCCAGCGCGATGGCGTTTGCCGCCGCAGTGGCAGCCTGCAGACCGGTGCCGCAGGCCTGCTGAATGTCATAAGCGGGCGTGTAGGGCGACAACGCGCTGCCCAGCACGCATTCGCGCATCAGATTGAAGTCGCGGCTGTGCTTGAGCACCGCGCCGCCGATCACCGCACCCAGGCGTTCACCGGCCAGATCGAAACGATCGATCAGCCCGTCCAGGGCGGCGGTGAACATGTCCTGGTTGGAGGCGTTGGCATAGGCGCCGTCGGACCGTGCGAACGGAATCCTGTTGCCACCCAAAACGGCAACGCGTCGCCGGGTCGTGTTGTTGGCCATCTGTTTGCCCTCCACTTTCGGGTTGTCCGGGGCCATATTACCCACTGTTCTTACTCTGGAGTAAGTTCGGTGTGGACAACGCAGTACTGCGAAGCGAAAGGCAGCTGAAGTGGCTTCCGACCTGTTCTCCCAAGTGGTCAACTCCGGGCCGGGATCGTTCCTGGCCAAGCAGCTGGGCGTGCCGCAGCCCGAAACGTTGCGCCGCTATCGCCCCGGACAGCCCCCGCTGTCGGGCTCCCTGCTGATCGGCGGCGAAGGCCGCGTCACCGAGCCCCTCCGCGCAGCGCTCGCCGGCGACTACGACGTCGTGTCCAACAACATCGGCGGCCGCTGGGCCGATTCGTTCGGCGGCGTGGTCCTCGACGCCACCGGCATCGCCGATGCCGCCGGGCTCAAGGAGCTCTACCAGTTCTTCACCCCGGTTCTGCGCAACCTCGCGTCGTGCGCACGGGTAGTCGTCATCGGCACCACCCCGGATCAGGCCGGCAGCGTCCACGCCCAGATCGCGCAGCGTGCCCTCGAGGGCTTCACCCGCTCACTGGGCAAGGAACTGCAGCACGGTGCCACCGCGTCGCTGGTGTACCTGGCCGCCGACGCCAAGCCCGCCGTCACCGGCCTGGAGTCCACCCTGCGTTTCATCCTCTCGGCCAAGTCGGCCTACGTCGACGGACAGGTGTACCGAGTGGGCGCCGCCGACTCGACCCCGCCGGCCGACTGGGACAAGCCGCTGGCCGGCAAGGTCGCCGTGGTGACCGGCGCGGCCCGCGGCATCGGTGCGACGATCGCCGAGGTGTTCGCGCGTGACGGCGCGACCGTGGTCGCAGTGGACGTTCCCCAGGCCGCCGAAGATCTGGGCAAAGTCGCCGAGAAGGTCGGCGGCAGCGCCCTCACCCTGGACGTCACCTCAGAAGATGCAGTCGACGCCATAATCGCCCACGTCACCGCACAGCATGGCGGCAAGGTCGATGTGCTGGTCAACAACGCCGGCATCACCCGCGACAAGCTGCTCGCCAACATGGACGAAAGCCGCTGGGATTCCGTGATCGCGGTGAATCTTCTTGCCCCGCAGCGACTCACCGAAGGTCTGGTGGCCAGTGGCACGCTCGGCGAGGGCGGTCGGGTGATCGGTCTGTCCTCGATGGCCGGCATCGCCGGTAACCGCGGGCAGACCAACTACGCCGCCACCAAGGCCGGGATGATCGGACTGACCGAGGCGCTGGCACCGGTGCTGGCCGAGAAGGGCATCACGATCAACGCGGTGGCCCCCGGCTTCATCGAGACCAAGATGACCGACGCCATCCCGCTGGCCACGCGCGAGGTCGGCCGCCGGTTGAACTCGCTGTTCCAGGGCGGGAAACCGGTGGATGTGGCCGAACTGATCGCCTACTTCGCAAACCCCGCGTCGAATGCGGTCACCGGCAACACCATCCGGGTCTGCGGCCAGGCCATGCTGGGGGCGTGAGCACGTGAACAACATGCTGCGCGCCGTCGTCGGCGCCCTGCCGTTCATCTCGCGCGACGACACCCTGCCGGCCCGCACCGTCACGGTCGACAACCTGCCCATCGACCCGGCCAACGTTGCCGCCTATGCGCAGGTGACCGGGCTGCGGTTCAGCGACACACTGCCGCTGACCTACCCGTTCGCGCTGACCTTCCCGACGGTGATGTCACTGGTCACCGGATTCGATTTCCCGTTCGCCGCAATGGGTTCGGTGCACATCGAGAACCACATCACCCAGTACCAGCCGATCAAGGTGACCGACGCCGTCAGCGCGGCCGTGCACGCGGAGAACCTGCGTGAGCACCGCAAGGGTCTGCTCGTCGACATCGTCACCGAACTCAAGGTCGGCAACGACACCGCGTGGCACCAGGTGACGACGTTCCTGCACCAGCAGCGAACCAGCCTGTCCGGTGAGCCCAAGCCGGAGCCGCAGAAGCAGCCGAAGCTGCCGCCGCCCAACGCGGTTCTGAACATCACCGCCGGCCAGATCCGGAACTACGCGTCGATCGGCGGGGACCACAACCCGATCCACACCAACGCGATCGCCGCCAAGCTGTTCGGCTTCCCCACTGTGATCGCCCACGGGATGTTCAGTGCAGCAGCGGTTCTGGCGAATATCGAGGGGCAGCTCCCCGATGCGGTCAAGTATTCGGTGCGGTTCGCCAAGCCGGTGGTGCTGCCGGCCAAGGCCGGACTCTACGTCGAGCGTGACGCCGAGGGCTGGGAGTTGACCCTGCGCAACCTCTCGAAGGGCTACCCGCACCTGACCGCGACGGTCACCGGGCTCTGACGCATCTCTCTGACGCGTCGAGTGTGCGTACAGATCGCATTTTGTCGAGAAATCGCGATCTGTACGCACACTCGGCAGCGGATCTACGCTGAGCCTGGAACACGTACGGCCCTCGTCAGCAACCACCCGATGAACGAAAGTTCCGCGACCGCCGCAACTGTCAGGGCGACCGGCGAGACGGCCGCCCCGAAGTCCGGGGCGAGGAAGCGGGCGAACACGTCCACGAGGTGACCGAGACATCCGGTCATCAGCAGGACACCCAGAACCTTGGGGAAGTAGCCCGACCTGACGACGAGATAACCCAGCGGCAGCAGCCACAGGCCGAAGTACGTCTGGGCGATGAGGTACCCATCGCGTTGCAGGTCGGAAAACAGCATGACCAGCTGGTCGGAATCAGTTGGACCGAAGGCGTAGTGGCCGGTGGCGATCATCAGCGCCGCATTTTGATTGAGCAGGTTCAGGCTCTGGATCGCGACGCTGACCGCGACAAAGGTGACCATCACGGCGGCGGCCAGCTGGTTGACGTGCTTGAAAAGCATGTAGAGGGCCATGCCGGTCGATAGAAAGGCCGTAGCCCCCAGGAGTTCGCTGACGAAGCCGACGCGGAACAGGGTGGCAGAGGTACTGATGTTGACGGTCGTGGCCGCTGCATTCCCTGGCTCCACGAGTCGTGAGTTCACCAGCCCAGCGAAGATCGTGAGCACGGCAACGGTCAGGTAGAGGCACCCGGCGATCCTCGCCAGTGTCCTGGGTGTGACATGCGAGGCCGACGCGAACCGGACGTTCATGCCGGATCACTGGCATGGGTGAGGGCAGACGCAGTCAGCCGACCGACGATGGCCGGTGCCTCATGGACGAGGGCGTCGTTCTCCACGGCCTCGACCATGAAAAGCGCATAGTCCACCCGACGGGTCAGGTTGCTCGCCAAGACAGGATCGCCCACGTGCCGGCTCCAGACCGGCAGCCCCTGACTGTCGCCCTCCTCCAGGTCACTGCCACGCACGACTGTCCAGCGGGTGTCACTGGCGAAGATCCTCCGACATGCCTCCACCTGGTCGTACACGTCCACGACCCGGGCAAGCTTGGCCAGCCGCCCGAGCACGGCCACATACAACTTGAACTTCCGGGTATAGCGGTCCTGGCCGTCGCGGGTGATGTGCCACCCGCACGAGAACACCAGGCGGGCATCCGGGCCGGCGTGGTCGAGCACCGCTTGGGCCGTACCGGAGGCGTAATGGTTCATCCCCCACGGCACCAGGACAGTCAGGACGGCATCGCATCCGCGCACCGCCCGTGCGATAACCGCCTGGTCGTCGGTCGCTCCGGGGATCACCGTGATCTGCCCCTCGAAGTCGGCGAGCTTGGCCACGCTCTGCTCGCGGCAGACACCCACGACTTCGTATCCACGGTCCAATGCGTGCTTCACCAGGTAGCGCCCGAGCTTCCCGGAAGCCCCGACGATGCACACCTTTTTCCCCGCGCCCGTCTTGCCGACTCCATCTGACCCGATCGGTTTCACGATCCACTCCTCTGCTCGCGCCGCCCGCTAGCCTTACGCCGTAAGGTACAGCCTTGCAGCGTAAGGTTGTCAAGCGTCTTCTGGACCGCGACAGGAGGACCTTCATTGACCACCGACACAGCCGGCCCGCCCGCCGCCCGCCGTAACCCGCTCAACAAGGAGCTGGTGCTTCGCACAGCGGTCGCACTGGCAGACGAGGCCGACAGCGGTGTGCCGAGTATGCGCAGGCTCGGCGAGCGGCTCGGCGTCGAATCGATGTCGCTGTACCACCACTTCCGCAACAAGGAACTGATCCTCGACGGCATGGTCGACATCGTCTTCGACGAGATCGAACTCCCACGGGACGACGCCGACTGGCGGACAGCGATGCGACAGCGGGCAGTTTCGATGCGCGGCGCACTGATCCGTCACCCGTGGGCGATCCGCCTGATGGACTCACGGACAAACCCCGGTCCCGCGACCCTGCGCCAGCACAACGCGGCCATCGGCTGCCTCCGGTCGGGTGGCTTCTCCATTGCCGGTGCGGCACACGCGTTCTCGGTTCTGGACAGCTACATCTACGGTTCCACGCTGCAGGAACTCAGCCTGCCCTTCCAATCATCCGCCGAGCTCGCGGACGTGGGAGGCTCGATTCTCGAGCAGATGCCCGGTGACGAGTTCCCGCATCTCACCGAGATGATCGTCGACCGTGCCCTGAAGCCTGGCTACGCGTATGCCGAGGAGTTCGACGTCGGGCTCGACCTCATCCTCGATGGACTGGAGCGACACCGCGAAAGCTGGTCCTGACCCATTCGGTGCAAGATCAGGCGCTCGGTACCGCGTCCCCCGAAGTCTTTCGCAGATCGGCGAATTCGGAGATCGACGCCGAGGTGACCGAGGCGACCGGCCGGGCATTGGGCGCCGAGGCATCGGACTTCGACACCATCACCACGTTGTCGATGTAGGGCTGAATGGTCGTGCTGTTCTGCACGGTCGACACGATCACCAGTTGGAAACCGAACTTGCGGAACGCCGACAGCGCCTGCTGGGCGAACTGCGGATCCGACTTGGAGAACGCCTCGTCCAGCATCAGCTGGGCGAACAACGGCCGGGTGTCATTGCTGTCCGGGCTGGCCAGGTTGAAGCTCAGCGCCCCGGCCAGACAGAACGCCATGAGCTTCTCCTGCTCACCACCGGAGTTGTCACCGGAGTTGCTGTAGGTCCGGATCACCTCGCCGGTCTCGGCGTCACGCTCCTCGCAGTACAGCACGAACCGGTTGCGCACATCCAGGGCGTCACGGGTCCACTGCCGGTCCTCGGGGGTGGTGCCGGCCAACAACTTTCGCAGCTGCAGGATGTCGGTGTACTGATCGAACATCGCAGTCTCGTCGCCGAAGCTCACCAGCGATACCCGGGAGGAGATGCGCTGGGCCTTCTCGTTCAGCTCATCGACCGCCGCCAGATGCCGGGTACCGGCGTGCAGGGTCAGCCGGGTACCCCGGTTGAACTCCACCGCGCCCAGGCCGGTGTTCACCCGGGCGATCTGCTCGGTGATCCGCCGCGCCTCGTTGTCGGCAATCATGTGCAGGTTCAGGATCGCGCCCGGCGCCTGTTCGGTGATCAGCCGCTGCATGCGCTCGTACGCATCGGGCAGCTCACGCTCGTCGATCCGCCGGCACAGGCCCACGTAGTCATGCACCCGCTCGTCGAACACGTCGCTGTCGTTCGGGATCGCATCGGGGAACGAGCTGTCGTAGGCGGCCATGATGCCGGCCAACTCGTCATGCGATCGGTTGCGGTCCGCCCGCAGCCGGTCCCGCTCGCGGCTGATGACGCGGGTCAATTCGCTTCGGTACGGCTCGGATTCGAGCAACTCAAGGGTCAGGGCGACGTCGGCGGCGTAGCCGTCGATCGTGTCGCGGGCGTGCGACGGGAACTCGCTGGGCCCGAGGCGTTCGGTCAGGAGCTCGCTCAGCTCCAGCAGCGCAGTGCGCCTGCGGTCCAGCGTGGTCTCGCGTTCGTTGAGCGAGCCGATCTGCTGGATGACCTTCTCGACGCGCTCCCAGCATTCGTCGGCGCGCTGCTGCAGCCGTTCGGCGTCGGGGTTGTCGGAGACCAGCAGTTCGTGTTCGTCCTGCAGCCGCTCGAGCATCGCGTCGACCGAATCCGTGTCGATGTCGCTCCACTGCATGAACTGGTCACACAATGCCCGGCAGGCCCGCTCGCGGGATTGCAGCTGCCCGCGGTGCTCGTCGAGCCGCTCACGCGCGGTGCGCGCCACCTGGTACACATCCTGCGCGGCAGCCAGATCATCCTGCAGCGCTTCGACTTTGGCCGCCGTCCCGCCGAGGAAGATGTAGTCCGATGGCCGCAGCCGCGACCGGTCATCCTTGATCGAGAGCCGGCCGCTGTCCTTGCGCAGGCCCTGATCGGTGACCGCGCGGGACTGCTCGGTGAACTCCCCCGGTCCGTCGACGCACACGTAGTCACCGACAGCGGCGATTACGTTGAGCGCCTCCACGGCACTGTCGTGCGTCGGATCGGCGAGTTGCAGTTTGGTGGCCAGCGTGCCCGAAGGCGGGGTGCGCAATTGCGCACCATGCTGGACGTGCTGCAGCTGGATCCGGCCGCGCATGTCGTTCTCGTTGACGAAACGCAGTGTGCGTTCCATGTAGGCATCGGGCACCAGAAGGCGTAATCCAGCTCCGCGCAACACTTTTTCGACGGCCAGCCGCCACCGCGACTCGTCCGGCTTGAGCTCCATCAGTTCGGCCACGTAGACCAGATCGCGCTCGGAGATGTCCAGGGCCCGGGCGATGCGCGCCCGCATCTCATACTCGGTCCGCGGCAGCGGGGAACCCAGCCGCTGCACCCGCTCCAGCTCGGTTTCGACGCTCTCCCGGGCCTCACGGGCCCGGACTTCCTTCGCCGACGCCTCGACGTAAGGCTGGTTGCCGGTGAACAACTCCCGGTGCAGCCGGTCGGCTTCGTCCATCAGCGTCTCACGCAGCGACCAGAATTCCTCGCCGTCGTCCGGCGGGGTCAGACCCAGTGAGGTGACCTTGTCTTCATAGCCGGTGCGACGGCGCGACACCTCTTCACTGAGCCGCTCGGCCTCGGTCAGACGTTGCTGCAGCGGCACCAAATCCACCGTGACGGTGTTGATCTGCGCCATGAGCGAGTTGTGCTCGTTCTTGAGCTGGCGCTGCTGCGAACCGAACTCGTCACGCTGGGCGCCGAGCTGGGTGATCTGATCGTCGAGGTTGTCGATCTCCGGGCCGGCCTGGGCCAGCCGTAGGTGGTCGACGTAGTCGCGGATCATCGCGTTGTCGATGGTGTCGATCACGCCGAACTTGGCGGCCTCGTCGGCGTAACGTGCCTGTACCGCAGCGATGTTGCCGAGGGTGTTCCGCTTGCGCCGGGCCACATCGAGCAGGCCGCGGGCCTCGACCAGCGGATTGATCTGTTCCAGCGCCTCTTCCACACCGCTGAGGCTGACCGGCTCGTCGAGCATGAACTCGCGCACGAACTGCTCAAGACCACCAACGCTTTTCAGCGACTTGGCCTTGCCGAGCAGCTGCTGGGCCGCCTCGGAGGCGCGGATCCCGATGCTGGAGTACAGCTGGGCCAGGTACTGGCTCTCACTGCGACCGCCGGTCCAGCCGTCGTCGCGGAACACCGCGGCGTCATACCCGTTGGCCGCCCACCGGTTGCACAGGCCGAAGATGTCGCGGTCGTCGTTGATCAGGTAGTAGCGGCTGCCCGGATCCGAGGTCTTCTCAGCGGCCAGCCATTTGAGTACCAACCCGGTGACCGAACGCCCCGTACGGTCGCTGTACGTGACGGCGACCGCCGACCAGGCCGGGCCGGTCCCGCGCAGGTACATGATCTGGCGGCTGGTTCCTTCGCGTCGCTCACCCCAGGCACCACGGACGTACTTGTCGACGGTGCGCTTGCCGGTGCCCGAACCCGCGGCGGTGGTATCGCCGGAGGCGTTGAAGTTACGACGGTGCGACGGCAGGAAAGCCAGCGAAATCGCGTCCAGCAATGAGGATTTGCCGCTGCCCGAGGATCCGGTGATCAGCGTGCCGTGCTGACTGAACGGGATCGAATGGTACCCGTCGAACACGCCCCAGTTGATCACCTGTAGGCGCGAGAGGGAGAACTGATTGGTCGGTTCAGCCATGGGCGTCCACCTCGTCCTCGACTCGTACAAGTGCATCAGCATCGCCGGCATCATCGATCGTGCCGTTCGCAGCCCGCTTGAGCTGCTCGAACTGCTGCTGCAGTTCGGTGATCATCGACGCGGTCATGATCGCGTTGACCACCGGGCTGATGGTGAAACTGTCCTCGTCCTCCCGGTTGCGGCCGAGCATCTCGATATCGGTCAGCCGCTCGATCGCGTTGTCGATCCGCTTGTCGAACGAGGCGGTGTCGCGGTCGGTGTCGTTGTTGACCCCGGCGAACAACTCATGGATCTCGTCGCGGCTGATGAGAACGTTCTCGTCGCGCGCCGCCCCGCGCATGAGCTTGGCCAGATGCAGGGCCAGGATCGAGTCGTAGGTGTTCAGCGTCTCGCGTCGCAGCAACCGGCGCCGCCACTGAGATTCGTAGTCGGCCTGCTCGACGTAGGCAATGTCGTGATCGTCCGAGATGCACAGCCGCATATCGAGTTCCGACAGCCGCACGGTGAGCTCGGCGCGGTACCGGGTCACCCACGACCACAGCTCGGAGTGGTTGTCCTTGCTGACGTAGCGACGCGAGAGCAGGTGCTGCAGTGCCCAGCAGGCCCGGTCGGGCAGTTCGCTGACATCCCCGTCGAAGCGGGGCGCGCGGCGCTGGTCGGTGGACCGCTCGACGGCATCGATGCTCGGTAGCGCATCGAAATCGATCGACGTGTCAGTTACCGGCGACGTGTCCGGGGTGTCGGTCATAGCATGCTCTCGGTGGCAGTAGGGATCGACTCGGTGAAAACCAGTCGGGGGATTTCGATTTCGCGGTCGGCGCCCTCAAGGGATCGGAAGCGCACCCGAACGGATTCGGCACCGTCGGCAGTCTGTTGTTTGAGCGCCCAGGACCACAGCACGATCACGTGCCCGAGATAGGCCGAGTCCAGCATTCCGATCGCATCGGGCAGCGACAACGGCCCGGCTGCCACCGCGCCGTTGATCAGGTCGGCCAGCTCCGCGGCGTCCACCTGGGAGGCCAGCGCCGAGAACGCCGACAGGTTCACCTCCCCCTCCGAGGACTCGGCCTGCGACGGCGGGATCGCGTCACGGATCTTGAACGCAACGGCGCCAATCGAATTGAAGTCCGTTCGGACCAACGGCACCTCGATGCCGATCCGGCTGTCGGCGAGCGAGACGCTGAGGAGTTCATGCGCGACGGCCAATGCATCGTTGAGCTGACGGGTGACGCCGCGGCTGTGTTCCAGCGTGCCGGAGGCGACGAAGCGCTTGATCCGGCGCGCACAACGCTGCCGGGTCCGGCCCACCTCGGCCGTCTGCGCCGACACCAGGCTGAAGAACCCCGTCATCACCTCACGCAGGCCCGGATCCAGGTGCGGCAGCTCACGGGTCACCGCCTCGATGTCGGCCACCAGCGCGGCCCGCTGCTCGGGATCCTGGATCATCCGGGTGAAGGCGGTGTAGGAGGCACTCTCCCGGGAGGCGAACAGTGACTCGTAATCGTCGAACAACTGACGCTGACGCTCCCGGTACCCGAGATCGGTGTCGGCAGAGGCGTCGAGCAACCGGGTGGTGATGCGGTTTAGCATGCTGCCGTACTGGCCGATATCGGAGACGATCTGCTCCATCTGCAAAGCGATGGCACGGGCCTCGTCCTCGACGTCGACCAGGTCGGGTTCGGGGCGCTGCCCCTGGTCCAGGGCATCCAATTCGTCACGCAGCCTGGCGATTTCGGCTTCGATGTCGGCGCGGATGCGCTCGGGATCGTTGCTGACCTGTCCGGCCACCCGTCGCAGCCCCGCAGCGATGCCCGTGATCGAGCCGCCGGTGGCGATGGTGTCCTCACGGCGCATGCGGCGGCCGAAATCCAGCACGGCGCGCGCCTCGTAGGTGAGGTAACAGACATTGCGTTCGGTGTCGCCGGACTGCTCGGTGATCCGGTGCAGCCAACCCTGGCTGGCCCAGTACTTGATCAGGGCCAGGCCCGACTGGTCGGTCTCGGAGCCGAGGTCGGCCAGGTCACGTTCCAGGCGGACCACCAGTTCGATCTCGGTGAGCTTGGCGCCGCGGTCCAGGTGGCGTTCCATCAGCGTGAGGTAAGTGGCCAGGTTGTTCGTGACCAGCAGGCGCGCCGAACGCGAATCGGCGACCTCGCGATTGAGCTGGTAGAGCTGCTCCAGCGACGGGCCACTCATGCCCGCCTCAGGCATGGCCGGGCGTTTCCGTCGCGGTGAACATTCGCACCACTTTAGGCGGCAGCCGCGACAGGTTCCGTGCCAGTTCGGTTTGCTACCGGGGGAAAGCCGACATAGTGACCAACACCTCAACCAATACGCCCTACAGTCATCCGGTGACTCCCGCCAAGGTGCCGCCTGCCCGCGTTGTTCGTGCAGTCGAACGCGTTCGCCATCACCTGCGTCGCGTGCATCAGCGTGCCGTCCCGCCGCCCGCGGCGATGCTGGAGATGATCCTGGGCGCCTGGGTCGCCCAGGGCATCGCTGCCGCCGCACAGCTCGGGGTGGCCGACGCGCTGGCCGACGGCCCGCTGCACACCGAGGAGCTGGCGCGCCGGGTCGACGCCAACAGCGACACCCTGGACCGGCTGATGCGGGCCCTGGTCAGCGAGGGGATCTTCCAGCGCACCCGAGACGGGCGCTATGCGCTGAACCCGCTTGCCGACACCCTGCGCACCGACGCCCCGGTGGCCATCGGTGCGATGGCCCGGTTCGTCGGCGCGCCAGAGCACCGCGAACACTGGAGCCACCTCACCGATGCGGTGCGCACCGGTGAGGCCGTCATCCCCAAGCTCCGCGGCCAGGAGACATTTGACTACCTCGGCTCCCACCCCGAACTCGCGGTGATCTTCAACGACGCCATGACCAACGTCTCCGAGCTGGCCATCGCCCCGGTGGTGGCGGCCTACGACTTCACCCGGTTCGGCACCATCGCCGATATCGGCGGCGGGCACGGCCGACTGTTGGCGGCCGTGCTCGGGGCGACGCCGGGCGCGCAGGGAGTGCTCTACGACCTGCCGGACGTGGTCGCCGGGGCTCCGGAACTGTTGGGCAGCTACCGGGTGGCCGATCGCGTCCAGGTGGTTCCGGGGTCGTTCTTCGACAGTGTGCCCGCCAGCGCCGACGCCTATCTGCTGAAGAACATCATTCACGACTGGCCGGACGACGAGGCGCTGACCATCCTGCGCAATGTGCGGGCGGCCACTGCGCCGGGCACCACCCTGCTGCTGATCGAAGGGGTGATCCCCGACCACGACCGGGCCTTCATGGGCAAGTGGACCGATATGGAAATGCTGATCGTCACCGGGGCGCGGGAACGCAGCGCGGACGACTACCGAAAGCTCTACCAACAGGCCGGTTTCCGGCTCACCCGCGTGGTCGAGACGGCGTCCCCGTTCAGCCTCGTCGAGGGTGTGGCTGTCTGAACCTCATCCGCGGGTCAATCCGGCGGCTGGGCGGAGTTCAGCCGGCTCGCGTACTCGTCGTCGGCGCCCTGGTAGGCATTGGCGGCGTCGGTCAGTTTGCCTGCATGCGCGCTGATCTCGCTGCCGGCAGCCTTGACCGCAGCCTCCACGACCGAGGAAACCTCGCCGCAGGCGGCACCGCTCTGCAGGCCCGGCATGGCCGCTGCCGCGGCGCTCAACGGTTGCGCCACCGCCAGTGCGGTGACGGCCTCGCCCGCGGCGGTCTCGGCCGCGGCGGCCGACCGCAACGCTGCCGGAGCGACCTTCAGCTCAGAACCCATAGTGGCAGCGTAATGCCACTCTTACGGGTCTCCGGACAGCAGTTTTCAGTCCGCTAGTGCGCCGACTCTGCGCCCAGATCGCCACTCTGGGCCGAAACGTGATCTGAGTGCAGGCTCGGCGCAACCTCAGAGGGCGTGCCCTTCAGACCGCGCCAGAACAGGTTGATCATCAGCTCGGCGGCCTCGTTGACATCGGCGTCCCCGGTGCTGACCCGGCTGGCGATCGCCTCGCCGGCACCCACCAGCGCCACCGCCATCATCTCGAAGTCACTGTCGGGCTGAGGATTTCGCGTACCGGTGCTGAGCAGGCGGGCCACCAGGTCGATGATCCGGTCGCGGCCCTCACGGACGGTGTGCGCAAACGCCTGCGAGCTGGTGGCCTGGGTGTAGAGCACCATCCACGAGGCCCGGTTGGCGTCGATGTAGGTCAGGAACGCCAGCACGGCACTGCGCAGCAGGTCCTTGGGGCTCTGGGTGAAGTTGATCTCCCCGCGCACCACATCCACGAAACGGGTCAGCTCGCGGTCCAGGCAGGCGCCGAACAACTCCTCCTTGGAGCCGTAATAGAGATACAGCATCGGCTTCGAGATCTCGGCCTCCGCGGCGATCGCGTCCATCGAGGTTTCGTGATAGCCGTTGACCGAGAAAATCTGCACCGCAGCGTCGAGCATCTGCTGTTCACGCACGGCCCGCGGCAGCCGCTTCGTTCCACCTGCCATCCGACCAGGATAAGCGTCGCCAGAACCGCTCGTACCCGCGCGCTGGCAGGTTTGATGTGGTGTATTGGGCACCGGAGGTGGCGCGCGATGCCCGATGGTGAACTCGCCGACATCTTCGACGGTGTCGATGCCGAGGTTCCCGAGGCGCTGGCAGAGCACCTGCGCACAGTCGCGCTGATCGACCACCACGTGCATGGTGCCTTCGACGGGCCGATCGACCGGGCCGGATTCGAGGCGTCGATCAACGAGGCATCCACCAGTCCGATCCCCGGCTTCATGACCCAGTTCGACTCGCCGTTGGGTCTGTCCATCCGACGCTGGTGCGCCCCGCTGCTCGGCCTACCCGCTCACGCCGATGCCGACGCGTACTGGGACCGGCGCAGCCAGTTCACCCCGGCCGAGTTGGCCTCCCTGTTGCTGCCGCAGGCTCGGGTCGACCGCTGGATCGTCGACACCGGATTCCAAGGCGATCTGATCACGTCCCCGCAGCGGCTCACTGAGCTCAGTGGTCGCCCGTCCGCAGAGATCCTGCGTCTGGAGCGCCTCACCGAACAGCTTCTGGAAGCCGGCACCGCACCCGGCGAATTTCCCGACGCATTCCGCTCCGCGCTGCGCGATGCCACCCAAACCCCAACGGCCGCACCCGTCGTGGGCGCCAAGACCATCGCGGCCTATCGGACCTCATTCGACATCGACTGGGCCCGCCCTGACGATGCGGTGGTCGTCGAGCACGCCCGGGAACTCGCCGACCGGCCGTCGATCCGGGCGGACAGCCCGGCCCTGATCGCATTCGGCGTGTACGAGAGCGCCGAGCTGGGACTGCCGTTGCAGGTGCATGTCGGATTCGGGGACCGCGATCTGGACCTGCACCGCACCGACCCGATGTTGTTGCTGCCCCTGCTCCGCACGATGCCCCCGGTGCCGGTGTTGCTGTTGCACTGCTATCCATTCCACCGGCAGGCCGGCTACCTGGCGCAGGCCTTCGACAACGTGAACTTCGATGTGGGCCTTGGCATCAACCATCTCGGGGCGCGGTCGACCGGCCTGGTCGCCGAGGCATTGGAAACCGCGCCGTTTGCCAAACAGCTCTACTCGTCGGACGCCTTCGGCCCACCCGAACTACATCTGCTGGGTTCGGTGCTGTGGCGGCGCGCGATGGGACTGGTGCTGGGCGGCTGGGTACGCGCAGGCGACTGCAGCGAGTACGACGCGATCCGCTTCGTCGATCTCATCGGGGTGCGCAATGCCCAGCGCGTGTACTCGCTGTGAGCAGTGCGCTCAGCAGTGCACCCCGCCCTTCGCATCGACATTGCGCTGCACGGCAGCGTCCACCGCGGCCTGGTTCAGCTGGCCGTCGGCCAATGCCTTCTCCAGCCCGTCCAGCACCGCGGGCACCTCGTCGGTGGTGATCCACAGCGCGTTGTCCGCCCCGGCCTGCAATGCCTTGAGTACCGCCGCGGCCACGCCGTAGCGCTGGTTGATCGCCGCCATGCTGGACAGGTCGTCGGTGTAGATGACGCCGTTGAAGCCGGGTCCGCCGTAGTTGCCCGAGCGCAGCAGGTCATAGGCCGCGGGGCTGAGGCTTGCCGGATCCGATCCGGTCAGACCGGGCACCTCCAGGTGTCCGACCATCACGGCGACCGGGGCCTGAGTGGTCAGGGTCCTGTAGGGCACGAGGTCGTTGTTCTGCAGTTCGGCCAGGGGCGGCGTGGTGACGGCACCGGCGGTGTGCGAGTCGCCCGAGCCGTGACCGTGGCCGGGGAAGTGCTTGAGCACCGGCAGCACGCCGGCGTCCCGCAGCCCACGCGCGAAGGCGCCGGCGTACTCGGTGACCTTGGCCGGGTCATCGCCGAAGGACCGGTCACCGATGACGGTGTCGTCGGCATCCGAGGTGACGTCGACCACGGGCGCGAAGTCGACAGTGATTCCGAGGTCGCGCATCTTCTTCCCGCGGTCCAGCGCGATGCCGTACACCTCGTCGACGGATTTGGTCTGGGCCAGTACCCGCGCCGACGGCTGCTCGCCGATCAACGAGGCCAGCCGTGATACCCGGCCGCCTTCCTCATCGACGGTGACCGCGAGCGGCACCGGGCCGGCGGCCGAGATATCGGGCAGGGAGCCGTCGGTGAGCATCGACAGGTCGGTCCAGCTGCCGATCATGATTCCGCCGACGTGCTGCTCGGACACCACGGAACGGGCGTCGGCCGCATCTTTGATGCCGACGGTCAGCAGTTGGGCCAGTTTGTCGCGGGGTGACAGGGCGGCCAGATCACACACCGGGGCTGCCGGCATCGGCGCGTGGGTGGACATCGGCTTCGTGTCCGAGGATTGAGACTCTGGCGCCGGGGTGCTCGGAGAGCAGGCCAGCAACAGCCCGGACAACGCTGCGAAAGTTGCGACGAGACGCGGTGAAGCCATGGGCCCCGACCTTAGCCGCTGGGCAAGCGGTAATCGATTCTCTGCGTGTCGACGCAGGTCCACCTCGCACGGATTAGGGGTATCGCCGTGCTAGGTTGGCCGGGTGAACCGGTTTGTCGTACCCTCCGCGGCCAGCATTGTCGTCGGCCTGCTGTTGGGGGCGGCTGCCGTCTTCGGTGTGACGCTAATGGTGCAGCAGGACACGAAGCCTCCGCTGCAAGCGGGCGACCCGGCGTCATCGGTGCTCAACCGGGTCGAGTACGGCGACCGGTCCTAGCTTGGATGTGCCGCTGACGCGGCGGGCACCTGACTCGCCACTGTCGCGGCGCTGGTTGTGGGTGGTCGCCGCTGCGACACTGCTCCTGACTTTCGCCCAGTCGCCCGGAGAGATATCACCCGATACAAAGCTCGACCTGACCGCTAATCCACTGCGGTTCCTGGCGCGCGCGTTCAATCTGTGGAACAGCGATCTGCCGTTCGGGCAGGCGCAGAACCAGGCCTACGGCTACCTCTTTCCGCACGGCACGTTCTTCCTGGCCGGTGATCTGCTCGGAGTTCCCGGCTGGGTGACCCAGCGGTTGTGGTGGGCACTGCTGCTGACCGTCGGTTTCTGGGGCTTCATCAGGGTCGCGGAGGCCTTGGGCATCGGCAGTACCAGTTCGCGCGTGCTCGGTGCACTCGCGTTCACGCTGTCACCACGGGTGCTGACCACCCTCGGTGCGATCTCGTCGGAGACGCTGCCCGTGATGCTGGCGCCGTGGGTGCTTCTGCCGGTCATCCTGGCGTTCCGGGGAGCCGCCCCGGCGGCGACATCCGGTCAAGGCGACCGGAACCTACGGATGTTGGCCGCCCGGTCCGCGGGCGCGGTGGCGCTCATGGGCGCGGTGAACGCGGTCGCCACCCTGACGGGCTGCCTGGCCGCGATCATCTGGTGGGCCTGCCACCGGCCGAATCGGTTGTGGTGGCGATTCACCGCATGGTGGGCCCTGTGCGGGGTGCTGGCCGTCACCTGGTGGGTGGTGGCGCTGGTGCTGCTGGGCCGGATCAGCCCACCGTTCCTGGACTTCATCGAATCGTCGGGTGTCACCACCCAGTGGATGTCGCTGACCGAGATGCTGCGCGGTACCCACACCTGGACCCCGTTCGTGGCGTCGACCGCGACTGCGGCGGCATCGCTCGTGACGAGCACGGTCGCGGTCCTGGCCACCACCCTGGTGGCAGCCGCCGGGCTGGCCGGGCTCGCGTTGCGCTCGATGCCCGCGCGGGGCCGGCTGATCACCATGCTGTTGGTCGGCGTGGTGCTGCTGGCCCTGGGCTATTCCGGGGGACTGGGCTCACCCGTAGGTGCGGCCGTTCAGGACTTCCTGGACGGAACCGGCACGCCGTTGCGCAACCTGGCCAAACTCGATCCGGTGCTGCGACTGCCGCTGGCGCTGGGCCTTGCTCATCTGCTGGGGCGGATTCCGTTGCCGGGCAGCGCACCTCGGATTGTGTGGGTGCGCGCCTTCTCCCGGCCCGAACGCGACAAGCGCATCGCCGTCGCGATCGTGGTCCTCGCAGCCCTGGCCGCCGGAACCTCGATCGCCTGGACCGGCCGTATCGCGCCGGTCGGAACGTTCACCGCGATCCCGCAGTACTGGCACGACACCGCGGACTGGCTCGATGCGCACAACACCGAGCGGGGCCGGGTCCTGGTCGCTCCCGGCGCCCCGTTCGCCACCCAGACCTGGGGCAACAGCCACGACGAGCCGTTGCAGGTGCTCGGATCCAGCCCGTGGGGTGTACGGGATTCGATCCCGCTGACCCCGCCGGAGACCATCCGCGCCCTGGACTCGGTGCAACGGTTGTTCGCCGCCGGCCGCCCCTCCGCAGGACTGGCCGACAGCCTTGCGCGACAAGGCATTTCCTTTGTCGTACTGCGCAACGACCTGGATCCGGACGTGTCCCGGTCGGCCCGCCCCGTGCTGGTGCACCGCTCGATCGAGGGTTCACCCGGACTGACGAAGGTGGCGGAGTTCGGCGACTCGTCGGGACCGGGAACGCTGGAAGGCTTCGTCGCGGACAGCGGCCTGCGGCCACGGTATCCCGCCGTCGAGATCTACCGCGTCGACACCGGCGGAACCAACCCGGCCGCGCCGTATCTGGTCGACGCTGACGCAATGACACGGGTGGCTGGTGCACCCGAGGCGCTGCTGCGCCTGGACGAGCGCCGGCGCCTCGCCGGCCAGCCTCCGCTGGGGCCGATGCTGCTGACCGCCGACGCCGAGCGGGCCGGCCTGCCGGTACAGCCGGACCGATCCGCCGGGGTGATCGTCACCGACACCCCGACGGCCCGCGAGATCGATTACGGCCGCGTCGACGACCATGCCTCGGCGATCCGCACCCCCGACGACGCCCGCCACACCCACAACCGAGTCCCGGACTATCCGGCCGACAGGGCCGCGCCGGTTTACGGCAAGTGGACCGGCGGACGGGTATCCGTGTCGAGTTCCGCGGCGGACTCCACCGCGCTTCCCAACGTCGCACCGGCCACCGGGCCCGTCGCGGCCATCGACAGCGACGGTTCGACGTCATGGGTGTCCAACGCCCTACAGGCCGCTGTCGGCCAGTGGCTGCAGGTCGATTTCGACCACCCTGTCACCAACGCCACGCTGACCATCACCCCCAGCGCGACCGCGGTCGGCGCCCAGGTACGCCGCATCGAGGTGGCCACCGCGACCGGCACCAGCAGTCTGCGCTTCGACACCGCGGGTCAGCAGTTGACCATCCCGCTGCCGGTCGGCGAGACCCCGTGGGTGCGGATCACCGCGGTCGCCACCAACGACGGCTCTCCCGGTGTTCAGTTCGGCATCACCGACCTGTCGGTGACCCAGTACGACGCATCGGGCTTCGCCCACCAGGTCAACCTGCGGCACACCGTGGAAGTCCCCGCGCCGCCGGCGGATTCTGTTGTCGCTCAATGGGATCTGGGGACCGAACTGCTCGGCAGGCCGGGGTGCGCGGACAGTCCGGTCGGGGTACGGTGCGCGGCGGCGTTGGCGCTGTCCTCCGAGGAGCCCGTCAACCTGAGCCGCACGCTGACGGTGCCCACCCCCACCGAGGTCGAGCCGACGGTGTGGATCCGGTCACGCCAGGGACCCCAATTGGCCGATCTGGTCGCCCAACCCGGGACCACCCGCGCCTCCGGTGACGCCGATCCGATCGACGTGCTCGGCTCGTCCTACGCCGCCACCGACGGTGACCCGCGAACATCCTGGACTGCGCCGCAACGCGTCGTCCAGTTCAAGGCACCGCCCACGCTGACGCTGAAACTGCCCGCACCGACCGAAGTCGGCGCACTGCGGATCGATCCCGGCGCCAACCAACCGCCGGCGCACCCGACACTTGTGGCGATCGACCTCGGCGACGGCCCGCAGATGCATGAGCTGGCCGGCAACAGTGACGTCCAGACGGCAAAGCTCAAACCGCGGGTGACCGACACCATCACCGTGTCGTTGTTGGGCTGGAACGACATCATCGACCGCACCTCACTGGGTTTCGATCAGCTCAAGCCGCCCGGGCTTGCCGAGCTGACCGTGCTCGACGTGCACGGCAAGCCCATCGCCGCGGCCGATTCCGCCGCCAATCGCAAACGCTCAGTGACACTTCCATGCGGGAAGGGTCCGATCATCGGCGTGGCCGGGCAGTTCGTCCAGACCTCGGTGCGCACCACCGTGGGAGCCCTGCTCGACGGAGATCCGATTCCTGCCCATCCCTGCCGGACCGGCCCGATCGCCCTGCCGGCGGGCCAACAGGAGCTGCTGGTCAGCCCCGGCTCGGCGTTCGTCGTCGACGGCGTCGTACTGAACACCCAGGCAGCCGCCCAACTACGCACGGCGACAACCACTCCCGTCGACACCCCGGTATGGACACCGGACCGTCGTCAGGTCCAGGTGCCGGCGGCCGCCGACGCCCGCGTCCTGGTGGTCCCCGAAAGCGTGAACCCGGGCTGGATCGCGCGCAACGCCGAAGGTGTCGCGCTGACCCCGGTGAAGGTCAACGGATGGCAGCAGGGCTGGGTGGTGCCGGCCGGCCCGGGCGGGACCGTGACGCTGTCGTTCCCCTCGAACCGGCCGTACCGCATCGGGTTGATCGGCGGGCTCGCGCTGCTGCCGGTGCTGGCGCTGCTGGCACTGTGGCCGGCCCGGCGCCGCAGTCCGGATCTCGACCCGGTGCGACCATGGCAACCGGCCCCGGCGCTCGCCGGGGCGGCTGTACTCGCGGTGGGGACGGCCATCTCCGGCCTGCCAGGGCTGTTGGTCGCCGGCGGCGCGCTGGGTGTGCGTTATGCACTGCGCGACCGCGACCGCTGGCGCGACAACCTGACCGTGGCAGTGGCCGCGGGTGGACTCATCCTGGCCGGCGCGACGCTGAGTCAGTACCCCTGGCGGTCGGTCGACGGCTACGTCGGCCACTCGCCGTGGGTGCAGCTGCTCGCGCTGTTGTCGGTCACCTTCGTCGCGGCCTCCACGATCACGCCGCCGCGAACTCCTGAGCGGACATCGGACCCCGTCACGCAGCCGGCAGCGGCACCCGCCGACCACGGCTGAACTGGGCTTGCGCCGAAAGATCCGGCGGAGCTGTTGACAACACGGGTATGCGGTACTTACGGTACCGGCACGCGTGGCGCAGTCCCGGAAACACTTTGCTGTGTGGGGGATCGCAGGTTACGGACCTGGATTGCGCCCGACTGGATGCAGTAACTACGCAGTCAGTTGACAGGCAGACCATCTGGGTTGGCCGTGTTCGCGTGGCTGCGCACTATGCGGTGCGCACGGCTGCGGTGTCGGCGATGGAGGGGTTCGCCGACACCGCACTGCCCGGAGCTATGCCGTGGCCGCCAAAGCCTTGGCATCCTCGTCGGCGAACGTGTCCTCCAGCGTCAGCGGTGAGTAGTCGAGGTCGATCTCCTCGAGCGGCCGGCCCCTGGCACTGCTGATGGTGCCGAACCGGCGCATGCCCTTGTCGGCGGAGTACTGCATGAACTCGTCCTGCACCAGGCCGAACGGGATGTCCGGTGCGTAGAGGGCGAAGCCCTCCTCGGTGAGACGCAGCGCCAGCGGGATGAGCTCGTTCATCCGGTTCTCGAAAACCGCCCAGTTGGCATCGTCGGCGGCAACGTGACGCCGGCAGGTGAAGGTGCCCCATGCCATGTGGCGACGTTCGTCATCCCCGATCCGCTGGACCAGCTCCTGCATCCCGGGCAGGATCCCTCGGTCAACGCAAATCTTGTGCCACGCATAGTATCCCGTGAGCGCAAGCATTCCTTCGACGATGTGGTTGTACGTCACGGACGCCCGGACCTGGGCGGCCGGCGACGGGTCGGTGTACAACGCATCCAGCGACGCCGGCAGCTCCTCGTAGAACATCTGCCGGTAGGCCGGAAGCTCGTCGAAGTAGTTGTGCAGATCGTCGCTGATCCCGACGGCGTCGAGCCACATGCGGAACACCTGCGTGTGTTTGGCTTCCTCGAAAGCGAACTGGGTCAGGTACATCTCGTCGCCCAGGCGCCCTTCAGCCCGCATCGCGGCCATGAACGGCTGGATGTCCTTGGTGACCGCCTCCTCACCGGCGATGAACTCGGCACACAGTCGGGTGGCGTACTCACGTTCCCGATCCGTCAGCGCCTCCAAGTCCGCCCGGTCGCGGGAGAAGTCGATGTCGGCCGGATTCCAGAACTTCGCATTCCCGCCGGCGAACAGCCGCAACGGCACACTGTCCCAATTGAGACCGCCCTTGGCGAGCGAGCCGAAATTTGTGTGTGACATGGGAATTGACCTCCTCAGGTCTGGTGGGCTGCTTCGGTGGCCGCCGGCGATTTGAGTACCGCGAAGGCGGACGCCAGCACCGCGACGAGCCTGCGCACGGCGAGAGCTGGCTGCTCAGGGCTGGGCTCATCGAGGCCCAGGATCGGATCCATCCCACGGACGTACGGCGCGAGCGCCAGATGCGGGAAGATCATCAGCAACAGCGAAAGCATGGCGTCGGTATCGGCGTCCGCCCGCAGGTCACCCCGGTTCTGCGCGTCCCGCACGAGAGGTCGCAGCACGTCCAGGTAGTGCCGGTGGATAACCGTCCGCACGCTGACCCGGGCGTCGACGTCAACCTCGAAACTGGCGGCAGCGTGCAACGCCCGTTCCCTGGGGTGATCGGCGAAATAGGCCACCCAGTCGTCGAGCAGGTCGGTGAGGAAATCGAAGAACGGCCGGTTCGGATCGAGCGAGCGGATGCGCTCCTCCATGTAGGTGCGCACTCGCTGGCTGCCGATGTCGGCGATGAAGGCATACAGGTCGCGCTTGTCCGCAAAGTATTGGAACAGGCTGCCTTTCGCGACGCCGGCCCGCCGGGCGATGACGTTGAGGCTGCCACGGGAGTACCCGTGGGCCCCGAACTCCGCCTCGGCGGCCGCGACTATCGCATCCCTGCGAGCGGGATCCAAACGTGCCCAGGTGACCGTCGGCATCTGACTCTCCAGCCTGTATGACCACTGGTCATATTACTGTGATGGCGCTCACAGTCAAGGAGTTCTCACCGCGATCAGGTGGTGCGAAACCGGCTCGCCGTCGACCCACCGCTCAACCGACTGTTCGATGAGCAGGTCGTGGCCGGTCAGCCGGGTGCGGTGCTGTCGCAGATGCTCGTCCCAGGACCGCACCACGAACGCCTCGACAAACACGCCTTCGCGCTCCGCGGCACGGAACAGCCGCCATTGCGTGGCCCCGGTGCGCTGCCGGGACCGGCCGAGCACGCCCATCGCAGCGAAGAATTCGGTCTCGTGCCGGGGCTCCACCCGATAGGAGGTCAGCACCAATACGGGACCATCGGGCGGCTCCGGCTCGAACACCAGGGCCGGTTCAGGCCAGTGCGCGGACGGAGTCATGTCCAGATCGCCGGTGCGCTCGTGCAGCGGCCACCACCAGGCCGAGAGCGCACACACCACCAACAGGCCGGCACTGATCAGCAGGGCCGTCACGGTGCTGGCCGCACCCGCAACCAGGCCCCATACGAGCGAGCCGATCGCCTGGCCGCCCATGAAGGTCAGCTGGTACACCGACAACCCACGAGCCCGCACCCAGGCGGGCAGGCTCAACTGCATGGACGCGTTGAGCGTGGACAGCGCCAGCAGCCACGACGTACCACCGACGACGAGCGCCGCGAGAACGATGCCGAAATTGTGGACCAGAGCCAGAACCGCAGTGGCTCCGGCGAATCCGAAAGCCGCGACGATCAGCAGGATGTTCAGGCCGAAGGCCGACTGCAGTCGCCCCAAGACCAGGGCACCGAGCACCGCGCCTACGCCCAGCGCACCCAGTAGCAGCCCGTACCCGGACGATGACAAGCCCAGTTGACGTTCGGCGACGACGGCGAGCAGGCCCCACAGCGCGCTGCCCGGCGCGATGAACAGCACCGCGCGCAGCAGGATCCGCCGGATGATCGGCGATCTGCGGATGAACCGGCCACCCGCGCTGAGCGCGGCCAATGGTCGCTCGGCGGGCAAAACATGCTCGGCGGCGGGGCGACGCCAGAGCAGCAGGACCACGACAATGCCGGCGAACGAGACCGCGTTGAGCGCGAACACCAGCGTCGGGCCCGACAGGGATACCAGCGCCCCGGCGATCGCCGGACCGATCGCCCGGGCGCCGTTCAGACTCATACTGCCCAGTGCGGCAGCAGCTGGAATCTGTTCGCGTGGAACGAGATCCGGCTGGATCGCCTGCCAGGCCGGCGCGGTCAGCGCCTGCCCGCAGCCGATCAGGAACAGCAGGGTCAGCAGCACCGCCGGGGTGGCCAGCCCGGCACCGGTCAGCATCGCGAGCGCAGCGACCCCGGCCGCCATCGCACCCTGGGTGGCGAGCAGCAGCCTGCGCCGGTCGACCAGGTCGGCGAGCACACCCGACGGCAGGGCCAGCAGCATCACCGGCAGCGTGGTGGCGGTCTGCACCAACGGCACCAACACCGGGGCGCGCGGATCCCCGACCAGCATCCATTGGGCGCCGACCGTCTGCATCCACGTACCCAGGTTGGAGACGAACTGCGCGATCCACAGCGCCCGGTAGACCGGCGACGCCAGCGGCGCCCACGTCGACGTTGCGGTGACGGCCATCTACCCGATCGTGCCAGCGCTACTGCGGCATAGTGAGGACATGGCTGAAGTCCGCAACATTCCCGAAGCACGCCAGTACGAGATCACCGTCGACGGTGAGCATGCCGGCCTCGAGGCCTATGTCGACTCGGGCGATCAGCGCATCTTCTACCACACCGAGATCGACGACAAGTTCGGCGGACGCGGCCTGGCCGGCGAGCTGGTGTCGGCCGCGCTGGCCGATGCCCGCGCGGCCGGCAAGCGCATCGTGGCCGTGTGCCCGTATGTCGCCAAGTACGTCAAGACCCACCACGACTTCGACGACATCCTCGACCCGGTCACCCCCGAGGTGCTGGCCGTGGTCGAAGCCGCCAACTAGACCTTTGTGGCGGTCACCAGGAAGCCCGGCATCTGTGCGCGGCCTTCGGGCAGGGCGGCGTGCAGCTGGGCCGGCCGGATCTCGTCGACCTGCCAGTACCGCGAAACCTCTTCGCGCAATTGGTCTTCGGTGAATTGGGTGGGGCCCGGCCCGTCGTGATCGCCGAATGCCCCGGTGCCGAACGCCAGAATGTAGAACCGCGCCCCGGGAGCTGCCGCGTGGTACATCGAGCGCAGGTAGCCGTCGCGCAGTTCGTCCGGCAGGGCGTGCAGTAGCCCGCTGTCGAAAATCGTGGTGAACCGCCCGTCGTACCCGGTGAGCGACGAGATGTCGGCGGCCACGAACGTGGCATTGGTCAGCCCGCGTTCCTCGGCGGCCGCAGCCGCGGCAGCGACGGCCGTCGGGCTCAGGTCGATGCCGACGACGGTGTGGCCACGCGCCGCCAGTGCCAGTGCGAGCTCGGCGTGACCGCAGCCGGCGTCGAGCACGTCACCACGTACGGCACCGTCGGTGTCGATGATCGCGGTGTATTCCGGCTGCGGTGCACCGATGCTCCAGGCGGGGGTCTGCTGCTGCCGGTAGGCGTCGTCCCAATCGATCCGGTGAGTCATGTCGTCCGTCTCCGTTCCTTTAGTTCAAATTTGTACTATATTGACTGTAGGTCGAGATCGGCCCGGTGACAAGGCGATACTTCAGACTGTTCAAACCTGAACCAGTTGGCCGATTGGAGGAAGATGGCGCGCAAGCTGTCCACAGCCGAGGAGAGGGCCTGGCGGCCCTACATCGAGTCCAGCCTGCGCCTGGAGACGATGCTGGACGAGCGTCTCCGGGAGGCCACGGATCTCAGCCTGATCGATTACCACCTGCTGATGATGTTGGCGGATGCCACGGATCACCGCCTGCGGATGAGCGAACTCGCCGAGAAGATGGTGTTCTCCCGCAGCCGGATCACCTATCAGATCAACTCGATGACCAAGCGTGGCCTGGTGCTGCGCGAACCGGTCCCCGAGGACCGGAGGGGCTACCGCGCGGTGCTGACCGCCACCGGTGCCGACGCGCTGCGCGTCGCCGTGCCACTCCACAGCGAATCAGTGCGCGAACTGTTCTTCGACCACATCCGGCCCGATGAACTCGACTGTGTCGAGCGAGTATTCACCAGGCTGCACACCCACTTGCAGACCGATCTCCTGCAACATGACGACGGAAAGCAGAACCCATGACATTCACCCCCGCCGAACTGGCCTACCTGCGCGAGCAATCGATCGGGCGGTTGAGCACCGTCGGCCGCGACGGTGATCCGCAGATCCGCCCCGTCGGCGTCCACCTCAGTCCCGACGAGGCCGGCATCGACATCGTCGGACGCGCGCTGGCGTCGACACAGAAGTGGCGCAACGTACTTCGCAACCCGCAGGTGGCATTTATCGTCGACACGGTGACCTCGGTGACACCACCCCAGGCCCACGGAATCGAGATTCGGGGTACGGCAACGGCGTTGCCCGACGCGGGCACCACTGACGGCGGGTTGTCCGGCGACGTCATCCGCATCGTGCCGCGCCGGATCATCAGCTGGGGACTCGACGGTGCCGGCACCACTGCCCGTGACTGGACCGAATCCCCGAACACAACGGATTGACACACCTAGCATCGGGCTCGTGCCGACAGTCAACACCGCCCACGGACCCATCGATACCGCCGACCTCGGCGTCACGCTCATGCACGAGCACGTCTTCATCATGAGCAGCGAGCTGACCCAGAACTACCCCGAGTCCTGGGGCGACGACGCCAGCCGGGAAGCCGACGCGATCGCGCGGCTCACCGAACTCAAGTCCCACGGCGTCGACACCATCGTCGATCTCACGGTGATCGGACTCGGCCGCTACATTCCGCGTATCGCCCGGATCGCCGAGGCCACTGACCTCAACATCGTCGTCGCCACCGGCTTTTACACCTATAACGACCTGCCGCTGACGTTCCACTTCAGCGGACCCGCAGTGGGCCTGCCCGAACCGATGACCGAGTTGTTCGTCCGCGACATCGAACACGGCATCGCCGACACCGGGATCAAGGCCGCGATCCTCAAGTGCGCCACCGACGAACCCGGCGTCACCCCGGGCGTCGAACGGGTCCTGCGGGCCGTGTCCCAGGCCCACCGGCAGACCGGTGTGCCGATCTCCACCCACACCCATGCGGCCAGCCGGCGCGGCCTGGAACAGCAGCGCATCTTCGCCGAGGAGGGGGTCGACCTGTCCCGGGTGATCATCGGCCACTGTGGCGACACCACCGACATCGGCTACCTCGAGGAGTTGATCGCCAACGGCTCCTACATCGGCATGGACCGCTTCGGCGTCGATGTCTACCTTCCGTTCGAGCAGCGGGTCGCGACCGTCGCGACCATGTGCGAGCGCGGTCACGCCGAGCAGATGGTGCTCTCGCACGACACCTGGTGCTACTTCGACGCGCTGCCCGACGAACTGACCGCCCAGGCCCTTCCGAACAGCCACTACCTGCACATCCACAAAGACGTCCTGCCGGCACTACGTGAGCGCGGGGTCACCGAGGAGCAGATCACCACGATGCTGGTGGACAATCCGCGGCGGATCTTCGACCGCAAGGGCGGGTACTGAGATGACCGACGCCATCCCGACGATCCCGACCCAGTTCACCCAGTTGGCCGAGGCCGACCCCGACCGGCCTGCGGTGACGTGCCAGGGCATCACGCTCACCCGAGCCGAGCTGGACCGCTCCACGAATCGACTCGCCCGTGCCTACGCCGAACACGGTGTACGACAGGGTGATTACGTCACCATCAGTCTGCCCAACTCGATCGAATGGGTGCAGGCCACCCTGGCCACCTGGAAGCTCGGCGCGGTGCCGCAACCCCTGTCGCCCCGGTTGCCCGATTCCGAGTTCGCCGGAATCCTGGCGTTGCGCCCCCGGGCCCTGGTGGTCGGCCGCCAAGCCGGTGAAACACCATGGTTGCCAACCGGTTTCACCCCCGATGCCACGCTGTCCGATGCACCGCTACCCGAGGCGGTCGCACCGACGTGGAAGTCGATGGCCTCGGGCGGCAGTACCGGACGCCCGAAGCTGATCGAGGCGGGCGGCGACAGCCGGGTGCCGGCCCTGATCGGCGTCCCGCTGGGCGCCCAACCCGACGACGTCACGCTGATGTCCGTGCCGTTGAGCCACAACACCGGTTTCACCACATTCGCGATCGCGCTGCTGCAAGGCCACCACCTGGTACTCATGCCCCGCTTCGACCCGGCCGAGTTCCTGCGGCTGGTCACCGAACACCGCGTGACGTTCCTGACCACGGTGCCCACCATCATGCAGCGGCTGCTACCGGTCTACCGGGCCGACCCGAAAGCCTATGACCTGTCGAGCATTCGCCGGTTCTGGCACGTCGGCGCACCCTGCCCACCGGCCGTCAAACAGGCGTGGATCGATCTGCTCGGCCCGGACGCGCTGTGGGAACTGTACGGCGGCACCGAACTGCAGGCGCTGACCTTCATCTCCGGTGAGCAGTGGCTGGCCCACCCCGGATCGATCGGTGTGGTGGTGGCCGGCGAGATGAAGGTGCTCGACGACGACGGCCGGGAATGCCCGCCCGGCGTCACCGGGGAGATCTACATGCGGCCCGGACCCGGCAGCGCGCCCACCTACCGCTACGTCGGCAGTACGGCCAAGAGCCGGGACGGGTGGGACTCGCTCGGAGATCTGGGGTACTACGTCGACGACGGCCCCGAGCGCTTCTTCTACCTCAACGACCGGCGGGTGGACATGTTCACCGTCGGCGGGAAGAACGTCTACCCGGCCGAGATCGAATCCGCGCTGGCCGACCATCCCGACGTGCTGTCCTGTCTGGTCGTCGGCGTACCCCACGAAGACCTGGGCCAGGTGCCACACGCTCTGGTGCAGACAACAGGTGCGTCGGACCTGGATGCCGCTGCGGTGCAGGCCTTCCTGCGCGAGCGCCTGTCGGGCTACAAGGTGCCCGCTGACGTGGAGTTCGTCGACACGCCGCTGCGTGACGACGCAGGCAAGGCCCGTCGTACCGCGGTGCGGGACGAGGTCATCGCGCGGCTGGAGCAGGCTCGGGCTCGTCGGTGATCGAGCTGTCCAGCGGCGGCACCGGGCTCTCGTTCCGGTACTCCCAGCGCCGCAACGCCTCCCGGCACGGTGATTCCACCAGCGCGTAGCTCACCGCGGCCAGCGCGAAGCCGAACACCAGGGTCAGCACCAACACCACCAGCATCTGCCCGTTGAACAGGAACTCCCCGATCATCGGGAACACCATGGCCAACGCCGCCAGATGCCAGACGAACAGACCGTAAGACCAGCGGCCCAGCGTGACCATCACCCGGTTGCCCAGAATCGGGTGTTTGGTGCCGGGGTGGTCGAGGACCAGCGGGGCCAGCAACGCGCCCGCGACGATCGCGCCCATCGCGGTCTTCAGCGTCACCTGGCCGACCGAGCCCGGGCGCAGCCCTTCCAGGCCGGCCAGCGGCGAGGCCGCGATCGCGAACGCCACCGCGGCGATGACGCCCATCAGAATCCGGCGCCGGGCCAACCGGTGCACCCAGCCGAATGGGCTCACAGTGAGTTCAGCGAGCACCATCCCCGCGGCGAACCAGGAGAAGAACGCCGGCGGCCAGTTCCACGGGTTGAGCCCGGTGGTGCCGGAGAACGGGATGCGCACCCACAACAGGCTCAACGCTGCGAGGGCGATGATCACACCGATACGGGCCCGCACCGGCAGCCGCCGCGCCAACAGCGCCAGCAGCGGCAACGCCAGATAGAAACTGACCTCGACCGACAGACTCCACATCTGGGTCAGCCCCGCTGTCAGGGTCAGCGGCACATAGATCTGGGTCAGGGTCAGGTTCGCCAGCCACACCGTCAGATCGGCCTTTGCCTCCGGAAGGAGCAGGACGATCACCACGACCGCCACGACATAGCCGGGCATGATGCGCACGATGCGGGATCGCAGGTAATGACCCGTGCGGGGGCGGGGGCGCAAACCTCGCGCGGCTGCGGCATGACCACGCCACAGCAGGAACCCCGAGAGCGCGAAGAACACCGCGACCGCAAGGTCGAATCGGCCGAAGAACCGGCCGCTCACCCCGGTGGTGTGACCGGTCTGGAAGGCAACGTGGGTGAGCACCACACCCATGGCCGCGCATGCGCGCATGCCTTCGACGGCCGGAAGGAAACCACGTGTTCCCCCGACCGCCTCCGGACCGGTTTCCGGGTCCGATGCTCCGGTCGCCACGGCGACCAGTGTGCCGCGCCATGGCAACCCCGCCAAACTGCGGGTCAACGCACCCGCGACGTGCAACCGGAGTAAGTGATGGCCTTAAATAGTGCTGTTAGGGTCGAACGGGTTTGCCTCACGACGAGTTGGCCCACACTGAAGGAGGCACGGTTTGAACCGCGCAGTGGCGCTGCGTATCGCGGCATGCGGACTGATGGGGCTGGGTGCAGCCCTGCTCATTGCCGCACTGTTGCTGACCACGTACACCAAGGGCAAGATCGCCAAGATCCCGCTCAACCTGGATGCCAGCCTGGTCAGCGACGGGACCGCGACCGCTTTCGATCCGGAATCGCTGGTGGCCCCGAAATTCTCCGTGGACCGCAACGTGCCGGTGGCACTTCAGCAACAGGTCAGCGTGGAATCACCGTCGAACGCCGACGTGGTAACGCTGCAGGTGGGCAGCACGCTGCGGCGGACGGACCAGCAGAAGGACTCCGGCCTGCTCTTGGCGATGGTGGACACCGTCACCATGAACCGCAGCACCGCGCTGGCCGTGTCCAGCGACAACAACCCGGGCGGGGCGCTGCAGAAGCCGCGGGCCATCGAGGACGAGAAGCCGCCGACGAACGTCGCGCTTCCGCACGAGGGCCTGACCTACCGGTTCCCGTTCGATACCGAGAAGAAGACCTACCCGTTCTTCGACCCGATCGCCCAGAAGGCGTTCGACGCGAACTACGACGGTGAAGAAGACGTCAACGGGCTGACCGCCTACCGGTTCATCCAGAACGTGGGCTACGACTCCAACGGCAAGCTGGCCGAGCCCATCAAGTACTCCTCGCTCTACGAGGACGACGCCGACAGCACCGTCACGGCGAGCCCCGAGATGTGGGGTGTGCCCGGCGAACCCGACGAGCGGATCACGATGGACCGCTTCTACGCCGCGCAGCGCACCTTCTGGGTGGACCCGGTGTCGGGCACCATCGTCAAGACGCAGGATCACGGCTACCAGTACTACGCACGGGACGCGCTCAAGCCCGAGGTGACCTACGTCGACTACAAGGTCACCTACAACGAGGAGACCGTGGAATCTCAGGTCGCGGCCGCTCAGGACGAGCGTGACCGGGTGTCACTGTGGACCCGTGTCCTGCCGATCACGTTCACCGCGCTGGGCCTGCTGGCACTGGTCGGTGGCGCCGTCGTGGGTTCGTTCGCGGTGCGCGCCGAGTCCACTCTGATCGATCCCGGACTCGACACCGCCGATCACGGCTTCTTCGACACCCAGGGCTTCCAGGTTCCCGGTGCCGAGGCCAAGACCGAGAAACTGCCCGCTCAACGACCGTCCGACCTACCACCGGACCGGCCGATCTGAGCCTGCGCTCTGCTCTGCTGCCGGCGTATTCGCTGGCACTGTCGTTGCTGATAACCGGGCCGCTGCTGGCGCCCGGTTATCTGCTTTTACGCGACGCGGTGTCCACCCCCCAGTCGTATCTGACGGATGCCGCACTCGGACTGTCCGAGGCCGCACCACGGGCGTTGCCGCAGGACTTCTTCATCGCCCTGACCTCTGCCGTGCTCGACGGCGGGGTGGTGGTCAAGGTGTTGTTGGTGGCCGGTCTGTGGGTGGCCGGCTGGGGAGCCGCCCGGCTGGCCTCCACCGTCCTGGGATCGGGTTTGTCGGGCCAGTTCATCGCGGCGACGCTGGCCATCTGGAATCCCTTTGTGGCCGAACGGCTGCTGCAGGGGCACTGGAGCCTGCTCGTCGGGTACGGCTGCCTGCCCTGGGTGGCGGTGTGCGTGCTGCGCCTGCGGGCCGGTTCCGGGATGGGGCCGGCGTGGGGCCTGGCGTTCTGGACCGCGCTGGCCGGATTGACGCCGACGGGCCTGATGCTGGCCGCGACGGTCGCGCTCGTATGTGTTGCGGCCCCTGGCACCGGCTGGAGACGCCTGCGGGTCGCCGCCCTCGCACTGGGATCCGCTGTACTTGCCGCGACGCCGTGGCTGGTGGCCGCGGCTGTCGGCGGCGCGGTGGCAGCTCCGGAGTCGCCGGCCGGGGTTCACGCCTTCGCAGCCAGGGCCGAGCCCGGTCTGGCCACCCTGGGCAGCCTGGCCGGCCTCGGCGGTATCTGGAACGGCGACGCCGTACCCGGCTCGCGTACAACGCTTTTCGCAGTAGTGGCCACCGCTGTGCTGCTCGGCATCGTCGCGCTCGGCCTGCCTGTGGTGGTGCGCAACCGCACGGCGGCACCGCTGCTGATCCTGGCCGCGACGGCGGTACTGATTCCGGCGGCCATGGCCACCGGCCCCGGCCTCGCGTTCGTCGATGCGACGATCCGGGCGGTGCCCGGCCTCGGCGTGGTGCGTGACGGGCAGAAATGGGTGGCCCTGGCCATGCCGGGCTACGTGCTGGCCGCGGCCGCCGCGCCGGTCACGTTGCGACGGCTGCGGGTGCCGTTGGCCGCTTCGGCCGCGGTGAGCTGTGCTGCACTGATCGCGGTGTTGCCCGACCTGGCGTGGGGTGTGGGCAATCAGGTGCGCGCCGTGCACTATCCGCAGAGTTGGGCCGCCGCGGCGGCGCAGATCAACGCCGAGCCCCGACCCGTGGTGGCGCTGCCGCCGGACAGCATGCGTGAATTCTCTTGGGCGCCTGCCGGTCCGGTGCTCGATCCGCTGCCCCGCTGGCTGCGCGCCGAGGTGCTGACGACCGGGGATCTGTCCATCGGCGGTCAGACGGTGCCCGGTGAAGGGGTACGCGCACGGGCCGTACAGGACCTGGTGCTCTCGGGAGCCTCCGATCAGCAACTGGCCGAGGCCGGGGTGGGCTGGGTGGTGCGCGAATCCGATCGAGACGTCTCGGTGCACCGAGTCGGTGGTTCGGCCCCCACCGCCTCACAACGCGGCGTGATGATCGCCGCACACCTGGTGTGGTTGGGGGTGTTGGTGGGCGGGGCGGCCGGGATGGCGGTCAGCGCCTGGCGAGGACGCCGAGGATCAGAAACGCGCTAACCCCGGCGTGTCGCAGCGCGGAAGCAACTGCCGAGTTGCCCGGCTGTGCGCGACTTTTCAGCGACAATCACCTCATGCGTACCGTGAGCACTGTTCGTCACACGGTCGATCAGTACTCACGTCACTGAAGCCCCAACCGGCTCGCACGTAACGGATTTGGGCTTGCCCGGCTATCAGCGACAGAGTCGCTGATAGGTGGACACTGGACCCCTGTGGTTCACGGGGTCGATGATGCTCAAGTGCCAAAAATGCGCAACGGCAATGGGTTTAGTGGGTCCAGCGTTACAGGAGTGCCACCTGTCGCTGGATTGTCGCTAACAGCCGGGCACATCGGATATCGCTCCGAAAGCTGTGACTGGTGTGACCACCACGCCGACTGGCGGCCGCGCTGACTACACCAGCCCGCTGACGTACTGGCCCTCGTGCACCGATCCCAGCACGGCGTGCATCGCGTCCGCGCTGAGCCTCCAGGAGAATTCGTCGCTGCGGGTCTGAGCCTTGCTGCCCAGCTGGACGCGCATCACGGGGTCACTCAACAGCTGACGGATCCCCGCGACCAGCGCGTCGCGATCCTCGACCAACAACCCGGTGACCCCGTCGACGATCGAGTCGGTCAGCCCGCCGGATGCGCGATACCCGATGGTGGGCACCCCGTGCTGGGCGGCCTCGGTGACGGCAAGTCCCCAGCCTTCTTTGCGCGACGGCAGAACGTGCACCCAACTCTTCTGCAGCACACGGTGTTTGGTCTCTTCGTCAACGTGACCGTGGAACGTCACCGAATCGGAGATGCCGAGAAGTTCGGCGTGCTCGACCAGCCGCCGCTGCCACCATCCACCGCCCAGGATGTCCAGGTGCAACCCGGGGACCTCGGCACGCAGTGCCGCGACCGCCTCAAGGGCATCTTCGATCTGCTTGTGCGGCACCAACCGTGACAGCACAACGAGCCGCGGGCTGGTCGACCGCGGCAGCTCCAGCGTCGGACCGGGAGCCTCGTCAAGCCCGTTGCGCACCACCGCAATCCGGCCGGAATCCACCCCGAGCTCATTGAGATCGCGGGCCGAGGGCAGTGACACGGTGACGTACTGGTTGCGACGGTGCAGTCGCGGGGAGAGTTTGGACTCGACGAACCAGCCGATCCGGCCGCGCACCGGGCCGGCCACCGGCCACAGTTCCCGGTGGCAGTGATGCACGAGCACCGCGACCCGGCGGCCGAACGCCAGCCGCGCCAGGAACGGCAGCCCGTTCTGGGTGTCGACGACCACGTCGGGCCGGACCCCGCGCAACGGCCCGAGGCCGACGCGGGAGGCCACCATGGCCAGCCCGGCCCAGATGTACACGCTGTAGGGACCACCGGCCCGGTTGATCTGCACACCGTCGACCACCTCGCGGCGGGCCGCCCCCGGGTAACGCGCGGTGCGCAACGTGACGTTGACGCCGTCGTCGGCCAGACACGCGCCGATCCGCTGCAGATAGGCCTCGCTGCCGCCGCCCTGGGGATGCCCGGTGTCGCGCCAGCACAAGAGCAGGACGCTCCGCAGGCGTGGATCAGTACGGGCAGACATCGTGTTGAGGGTACCGGTCAGTAGGTTGGGCGGGTGCAGCCCAGCGACATCTCCGCGCGCTTCGCCCGCCGGGCGACCCTGAGCCGATCGGTGCGTCTGCTGGCGCAGTTCCGGTTCGAGCAGAGCGAACCGGCCCGTTTCTACGGGGCGCTGGCCGCCGATACCGTCGCCATGACCACCGATTTATGGACGGCGGCCACCGGCGAATCCGCCGCCGGACGCACGGTGCTCGACGTGGGCGGTGGGCCCGGTTACTTCGCGTCGGCGTTCGATCACGCCGGCATGCGTTACATCGGGGTAGAGCCGGATCCTCGTGAAATGCACGCGGGCCCGGCCGCCGGCGCGGCAGAGGGCACCTTCGTCCGAGCCTCAGGGATGGCCCTGCCGTTCGCCGACGACAGTGTCGACATCTGCCTGTCGTCCAATGTCGCCGAGCATGTCCCGCACCCGTGGCGGTTGGGCAACGAGATGTTGCGGGTGACGAAGCCCGGCGGGCTGGTGGTGCTGTCCTACACGGTGTGGCTGGGCCCGTTCGGCGGCCATGAGATGGGGTTGACGCACTATCTGGGCGGAGCCCGGGCGGCCGAACGGTACACCCGCAAACACGGGCATCGACCCAAGAACGACTACGGCTCGTCGTTGTTCGCGGTGTCGGCGGGCGACGGCCTGCAATGGGCCGCCAGCACCGGCGCCCTCATCGCCGCTTTTCCCCGCTACCACCCACGATGGGCGTGGTGGATGACCTCGGTACCTGGGTTGCGGGAGTTCCTGGTGAGCAATCTGGTGCTGGTTCTTCAGCCGTCCTGACCCGTTCACTGGAACAGGTTCTCGTTTTTCTAGGAAATCTAGGTAATGTGACGCTCATGACACAGAGTTCAGCCGCCATCAGGACGGAATTCGACAAGCTGTTCATCGGCGGCCAATGGGTGGAACCCGCTACCTCCGAGGTCATCGAGGTGTTCTCCCCCGCGACCGGCGAGAAGGTCGGCCAGGTGCCACTCGCTGCCGAGGCTGACGTCAACGCCGCGTGCGCCGCGGCCCGCAAAGCGTTCGACGAGGGCCCGTGGCCCCACATGTCCCCCGAGGAGCGCCAGGCCGTGCTGGCCAAGGCCGTCGAGCTCATCAACGAGCGGGCCGAGGACTTCAAGCACCTGCTGAAGCTGGAGACCGGCCAGCCGCCGACCATCGTCGACATGATGCAGTTCGGCGCGGGCGTCTCGAGCCTGCAGTACTACGCCGGTGCGGCCGACAAGTACGACTGGAAAGACATCCGCGACGGCATCTACGGCCAGACCCTGGTCATCAAGGAGCCGATCGGTGTCGTCGGCGCCGTCATCGCCTGGAATGTGCCCTTCTTCCTGGCCTGTAACAAGCTGGGCCCGGCCCTGCTCGCCGGCTGCACCGTGGTGCTCAAGCCGGCCGGTGAGACCCCGCTGACCACCAACCTGTTCGCCGAGGTGCTCACCGAGGCCGGCCTGCCCGAGGGCGTGCTCTCGGTGGTCCCGGGCGGCCCGGAGACCGGTCGCGCCCTGACCGCCAACCCCGAGCTGGACAAGTTCACCTTCACCGGCTCCAGCGGCGTCGGCAAGGAGATCGGCAAGATCGCCGCCGAGAAGCTCAAGCCCTGCACGCTGGAACTGGGCGGCAAGTCCGCGGCGATCATCCTCGAGGATGCCGACGTGGATTCCACCCTGCCGATGCTGGTGTTCTCCGGCCTGATGAACTGCGGCCAGGCCTGCGTGGGCCAGACCCGCATCCTGGCTCCGCGGTCGCGGTACGACGAGGTCGTCGAGAAGCTCTCGGCCGCCGTCGCCGCCATGCCGGTCGGTCTGCCCGACGACCCGGCCTCGATGATCGGCCCGCTGATCTCCGAGAAGCAGCGCGAGCGGGTCGAGGGCTACATCAAGAAGGGTGTCGAGGAGGGCGCCCGCATCGTCACCGGCGGTGGCCGTCCCGAGGGCCTGGATTCGGGCTGGTTCGTGCAGCCGACCGTCTTCGCCGACGTCGACAACTCGATGACCATCGCCCAGGAGGAGATCTTCGGGCCGGTGCTCGTGGTGATCCCGTTCGACACCGAGGAAGACGCGATCCGCATCGCCAACGACTCGCCGTACGGCCTGGCCGGCAGCGTGTACACGACGGACTTCCCGAAGGCCGTCGAGATCGCCTCGAAGATCCGGACCGGCACCTACGCGGTGAACATGTACGCCTTCGATCCGGGCGCCCCGTTCGGTGGCTTCAAGAACTCGGGCATCGGCCGCGAGAACGGCCCGGAGGGCATCGACGCCTACACCCAGGCCAAGAGTGTGCTGCTGCCGTTTGGCTACACCCCTTAATTTTTCCCCGCGAACAGACGCAAAACTGCCCCAGAACACCGGTTTTGGGGCAGTTTTGCGTCTTCTCGGCCAGGAAGTGGACAGCTTGCATTCAGGTTGGGCAACTACGGTAGGCGGCCCGACAACAAGGAGGCACCGTGGCAGTTTCCGTTGATCTAGACAAGTCGCTCGACAAGGCCTACGAGAGCAAGTCGCTCAAGGAGATCCTGGACGCCTCGCCTGCGGCGCTGGCCGGGGTCACCGACGCCGACGCCGAGCATCTCGCCGCGGCGTTCAACATCAAGACCGTGCGCCAGCTCGGGTCGAACAAGTTCTTCGCCGTCGCCGCGGCGCTCGTCGCGCTGGAGTCCGCCGGCTGATTTTCCAGCTGATAGTCAGCGGCCCTGGAAGTTCGCGGCCCGTCGCTCGATGAAGGACTGCACGCCTTCGGCGGCATCAGCGGTGGCGAACAGTTCGGCAACGACGGGCCGCAGTCGCGCGATCGCGGCCGCGTCGCCCTCGCGCGAGGCGGTGTGAGCCGAGGCGAGGGTGGCCCGGACCCCGAGCGGTGCGGCGCGATCGGCGATGGTGTGCGCGATCTCGCGGGCTCGGGCGACCGCCGCATCGGCATCCGGCGCGACTTCCTGGATCAGCCCGATCCGGTGCGCCTCGGCCGCGTCGAACTCGTCACCGGTGAGTAGCCACCGCATGGCATTGCCCCAGCCGGTCTGACGCGGTAGTCGCAGGGTGGCGCCGCCGAACGGATAGATGCCCCGGAGCACCTCGATCTGGGCGAACCGGGTGTCCTGCGCTGCGACTCGGATGTCGGCGGCCAGGAGCAGTTCGATGCCGAGGGTCAGGCATCGGCCCTGGGCGGCGGCGACCACCGGTTTCGTCCAGTCGCCGTCGAGGCGCCACGGGTCACGACCGCCCTCGGGCATGGGCAAATCGCCACTGGCCACATACGGCGCCACGTCGACGAGATCGAGGCCGGCGGTGAAGTGCTCGCCGTGCGCGAACAGCACACCGACGCGCAGGTCGTCGTCGGATTCGAGCAGACCGTAGGCGAGGGAAAGATCGGTGAGCATCGCGACGTTGAACGCGTTGCGTTTCTCGGGGCGGTTCAGCCCGATCAGCAGGACGTGGCCATCCCGCTGCAGCGTGAGGGTGTCGAAGGCCGGGTCAGTCGTCATAGGGGCAGTCAACGCCCGCTCGCAGAATTATGCAAGAAGCCATAATTGCGCGTCGGCCCGGCATCCCGTGAGGACCTGTTCAGAAGCGGTTCACCTGCTAGTCTTTGTTTGCAAGCATGTTCGTTGGATACTCGACTTCATGCGAGGATTCCGCCATTTCTATGGTGGACGACATAGAAGGGTGGTGCGCGATGTGGGTCGTCGAACTCAACCTCGCCGGTCACCGGTTCACCCGTCGGGTCCGCACACCGCACACCCCGGTGCGCGCCATCACCCCGCGGATGTTGCTTCGCTGTTCCTCGCAATTCCTGCATGACCGGGTCGCCTGACACCGCCACGAAGCCGCGGAACAAGCGCGGCTCCACCCGCGCCCGCATGCTCGGCAGCGCGGTCGAGGTGCTGCGCGAGCGGGGCGCGGCCGGAGTCACGATCGACGAAGTACTCGCCCGCAGCGGCGCACCGCGCGGTTCGGTTTACCACCACTTCCCCGACGGCCGCCGTCAGATCCTGATCGAGGCGCTCCAGTTCGCCGCGGACACGATCGGCGACGTCATCGACGCCGAAACTTCCGGCAGCGCATGGGATCTGGTGCACCGATTCGTCGAATTCTGGGAACGCATGCTCACCGGAAGCGATTTCACCGCGGGTTGCCCGGTGGTCGCGGTGGCGATCGCCGCCCCAGACGAAGATCCTGATCTCACCGCGGCGGCCGCCGCCATCTTCGACCGCTGGCGCACCGCCCTGACCGTGGCCTTCGCCGCCGACGGTTTCGACGAATCCGACGCATCCTCCCTGGCGGTGATGTGCATCGCTTCCCTGGAGGGCGCCGTGGTGCTGTGCCGGTCGTCAAGATCGGTCGATCCATTGCACGACGTGGCCCGACAACTCGAATTCCTGATCAAATCAAGGGAATTCGTCCGGCGTAACGGAGTGCCCCGGTTCAGTCGGTCGACGCCCTGACCCAGCGGGCGCAGACGAAGTCGCCGTTGAGCGCAGATTCGGCCAGCACCCACTCCGAACGGACCGGCAGGACCGGCGATCCCGCCCCCAGTGTGCAGGGCGCATAGCTGACGATCATCTCGTCGATCAGCCCGGCTGTGACGAACTGGGCGGCGACGTCCCCTCCGCCGACCACCCACACATCCTTTCCCGCCGCAGCTTCGACCAGCTTCGGGTGCAGCTCGGCGACATCTCCGGAGAACACCTGCACCGGATACTCGGTGGAGACGATCTGCGGCCGATGGGTCAGCACCCACGTCGGCTGGTCGTACCCCCATTCCTCGGGATGGTTCTTCACGATCCACTCGTAGGTAGTCGACCCCATCACCAGCGCGCCAATGGTTTTGATGAATTCGTCGTACCCGAACGGGCCTTGCTGATCGATGTTCCGCGAGATCAGCCAGTCCAGGCTGTCCTCGGTGTCGACGATGAACCCGTCCAAGCTCGACGCGGTGTAGTACACGGTCTTCACCAGTCAGTCCTTCCTCATCCATTCCAGTGGGTCTCCCCGATCGACGTCGACACCGTGTCGGGCCAACATGCCCCGTACGAGTGCACGCCGATGAGCCGAATAGGTCAGCACGTGCGCGACAATCCCGTACAGCTGAAAAGATTCCGGTGGATCGCACAGCGCATCGATCACAGTGTCGCCCAGCCGGCCCGCAGCAGAGTACTCCGATATCAGTGTGGTCCAGCGCTTTCCGATGACACGGTGGTGCGCGGCGAGCTGCTCGGCCGTCGCGCTCCTGGTGGTGTCGCGCGAGGGGAAGTCCCGGCCCTCGATGGTCGCCAGCCAGACCTCCTTGGTCCACACGACCGCCCCGAGTGCCGCCGCGACGCTCGGCTCCGGACCGTCCCAGTCCAGCACCACCTGCCCCGGCGAAATCTCCTGTTTCCATTGCTGTTCGGACAGTCCCGTGGCCGCACCGATCAGGTACTCGGTGTCGGCGACATCGTGCACGAGCATGAACTGGGCGATATCCGGACCGGATGCCTCCCCCGGGTCGGCGTCACACCACAACGACTGTGGCGGATGGAAGTGCACTCCGTTGGGAGCGGTCAACCGGAACCCGACATCGTCGGCGCGAGACGGAGGTACCCCGAACGCACGGCGGAACGCCCGGGAGAACACCTCGGCCGACGACCACCCCTCGGACTCCGCCACCTCGGCCACCCCGGCACCCTGCTGCAACCGCCAGGCCGCACGCTCGAGCATGACCCGCCGGCGCAGTGCTGCAGGTGGTTCCCCGGTGAGCCTGCGCACCTCCCGGGAAAAGTGGAACTCCGAGGCGTAACTGCTGCGGGCCATGTCGCCGACGCCCGAGTTGTCGTCGTCGACGACGGCGTCGAGCAGTTCACGGAGCCGGTCACGTCCGTTCGGTTGGTCCTCCACGGTCACCGAGTATGGTCGGCCGCCGGCCCGAGGAACATGACATTTCCTGCTGTGGTCACCCGGGAGCGCTCAGCTGTCCAGCACCTGCGCCACCCGGGCCTCGACATCGACGCCGTCGAGATCGGACAGGTTGACGCCGAACCGTTCGGTGAGCGCGTCGAGAACCTGTGCGGCGGTGTCGAATCGGATCCGCTCGGTCTCGCCGTGACGGTGAATGGCCAGGTTCCGGCCGCGCAGATTGATCCTGGCGTCGTCGGTGACGAGCGCCGCAGACAGCCCGACGACGAAAATGCCACCCGGATGCGTTGACACATACCAGCTTCCGACCTCCAGGTCGATGCACGGCTGCGGCACGGTGGTGAACCGGTACAGCGGCTGCCACGCCCCACGGACCTGGGCGGCCAACTCGTACTCCGGCTCATGGCGGGTCGGCAGCTCGAGCAGTCGGTAGGGCTCGTGGCGGGTCTGCTGGACCGCACCGGTCTGCAGCCGGATCGGCGAGGGCAGCGTCTGCCCGCCGAAGCCGACGTCGACCAGGTACCGTCCGGCCTCCCCCGGCACCGTCACGGCCAGCACGTTGTGGGTGAGGGCGGGCAACGGCGCGTCGGGTTCCTTCATCCAGATCACCCGCCCGGCCAGGCGTTCGACGCCGTACCCCAGCTCGTCGAGGACGTATCCGAGAAGTCCGTTGTGCTCGTAGCAGTAGCCGCCGCGGCGGCGGGTGACGAGCTTGTCCGACAGCGCCGCGGCGCTCAGATCGCCGACCGGGATGCCCACCAGCGGGTCCAGGTTCTCGAACGGGATGGAGCGGCCGTGTGCGGCGATGATGCCCCGCAAGGTGTCGGAGTCCGGTTGCGTCGAAGCGTGATAGCCGATCCGGCCGAAGTAGCCGGGGAGGTCGAATCCCATGACCGTCAATCATGCTGCCTCAACATTGGTTCAGGTCAACTGCGGAGGACACTGGACCCATGGCTGCCCACCTAACCGAGGGACTGCGGGACGATCTGCTGGCCCGTTGGTCGGAATCCCACCGCAGGCACCACAACGTTGCGCACCTACACGAAGTGCTCGACGCGATCGACGTCCTTGCTGGGGACGGGCTGCAGTTCGATCGGGAAGCCGTCGAACTCGCGGCGTGGTTCCACGACGCGATCTACGACGTCGGCCGCGACGACAACGAAGACCGCTCGGCGATGTTGGCCCGCCAAATGTTGGACGGATCTCCGGACTGCGACGAAGTGGCGCGACTCGTCCTGGCGACCAAGTTCCACAAAGTCGACAACGGCGACGTGAACGCCGCGGTGCTCAGCGACGCCGACCTGTCAGTGCTCGGTGCGCCGGCAGTCCGCTATCGGCAATACGCCGACGCGGTGCGCGACGAATATGCGGCGGTGCCGGACGACGTGTTCAAACCTGCACGGGCTCGAGTGCTCTCGGCGTTGCTCGCCGGGCAGATCTTCCACACCGTGCCCGGCCGGGAACGCTGGGAGGAGCAGGCCAGACGCAATGTCACCGATGAAATCGGTGAGCTGAACAGCTGAGGAATCGGATGCCGCCGACTGTGACGAATCCGTTGATCTCATAGCCACGCCGCGCGACCTGTGGTTTTGAGAGGATTGTCCGCAGCTACCCGGCGGTAGGTATACGGACCCGCAAAGCAAATGGGTTTTTCACCTGCGACCTGGGTACACTGGCAAAACTAGAACACGTTCCAATCCACATCAGGGGGACCCTGTGGCTGCGACCGATATCGACCCGTCCGAAATCACCAAGTGGGATCCGGGCCTGACCGAAAAGGTCATGGGCTTCCTGCGGCCGCTCATCAAGGGCTACCACCGCGCCGAGGTGCGCGGGCTGGACAGCTTCCCCAACGGTGGCGCGCTCGTGGTGTCGAACCATTCCGGTGGCCTGTTCGCCCTGGACGTGCCGGTGTTCGCGACGGGCTTCTACGAGAAGTTCGGCTACGAACGCCCCGTCTACACCCTCAGCCATGACATGTTGATGACCGGCCCTACCGCGGCCTTCTTCAAGAAGACCGGCTTCATCCGGGCCAGCCACGAGAACGCTGACGAGGCGCTGCGTTCAGGCGGCGTGGTCGTGGTGTTCCCCGGCGGTGACTACGACGTGTATCGGCCGACCTTGTCGGCCAACAAGATCGACTTCGCCGGGCGCACCGGCTACATCAAGGCCGCCATCAACGCAGGCGTGCCGATCGTTCCGATGGTCGGCATCGGCGGCCAGGAGACCCAGCTGTTCCTGTCCCGCGGCACCGGAGTGGCCAAGGCGCTCGGCCCGATCGCACGGATGGCCCGCACCAAGATCGTGCCGGTGTCGTTCGGTTTCCCGTTCGGCCTGTCGGCGGTGCTGCCGCTCAATGTCCCGTTGCCCAGCAAGATCGTGATGAAGACGCTGGAGCCGATCGACATCGAGGCCGAGTTCGGCGAGAACCCCGATATCGACGAGGTCGACGCCCATGTCCGCCGGGTCATGCAGCGCGCGCTGGACGAGCTGGCCGCAGAGCGCCGCTTCCCGGTGATCGGCTGATCACCGGTGAACCCGCTCGATCTGCTGACGGGACCGCTGGACCGGGTCACCGACACCGTCGGCCTGGTCACCACCATGCGCCGGGCCGGAATCATCACGGTGATGCGCCCGGACAAGTACCTGCGCATCGCCGCGGCCATGGCGCGCGAGAACATGAGCGTCACTTCGGGTTTCGCGGCCTCGGCGGTCCGCTGCCCGAACCGGCCCGGCCTGGTAGACGAACTGGGAACGCTGACCTGGCAACAGGTGGACCAACAGGCCGACGCGCTGGCGGCCGGCCTGCAGGCACTGCCGGGCGGTGAACCGAAAGTGCTCGGCATCATGGCCCGCAATCACCGCGGCTTCGTGTTGTCGCTGATCGCCGCCAACCGCATCGGCGCCGACGTGCTGCTGCTCAACACGTCGTTCGCCGCACCGGCGCTGGCCGAGGTGGTCAACCGCGAAGCGGTCGACGCCGTCATCTACGACGAAGAGTTCACCGAAACGGTCGACCGGGCCCTGTCGGACCGGCCCAACGCCGCACGGATCGTGGCGTGGACCGACACCAACATCCACGACGTCACCGTGGCCAAGCTCGTCGAGCAGCACCGCGGTGCGGAGCCGCGGCGCGCCGAGGAGAAGAGCAAGGTCATCTTGCTGACCTCGGGCACCACCGGAACACCCAAGGGCGCCAAGCATTCCGGTGGCGGACCCGAGGTGCTGAAGTCGATCCTGGACCGCACCCCGTGGCACACCGAAGAGCGGGTTGTGATCGTGGCGCCGATGTTCCACGCCTGGGGCTTCTCCCAGCTGGCCTTCGCGGCATCGATGGCCTGCACCATCGTCACCCGGCGCAAGTTCGACCCCGAGGCCACGCTCGAGCTCGTCGACCGGCACCGGGCCAAGGGCCTGTGCGTGGTGCCGGTGATGTTCGACCGGATCATGGAACTCCCCGAGAACGTGCTGAATCGCTACGACGGACGCACGCTGCGGTTCGCCGCCGCGTCCGGATCGCGCATGCGTCCCGATGTCGTCATCGCATTCATGGACCGGTTCGGCGACATCATCTACAACAACTACAACGCCACCGAGGCCGGCATGATCGCCACCGCGACACCGGCCGATCTGCGCGCCGCCCCCGACACAGCGGGTAAACCCGCCGAGGGCACCGAGATCCGCATCGTCGACACGGAGTTCCGGCAGGTCCCCACCGGGGAGGTGGGCACCATCTACGTGCGCAACTCGACCCAGTTCGACGGCTACACGTCCGGCACGACGAAGGATTTCCACGAGGGATTCATGTCGTCGGGCGATGTGGGCTACCTGGACGAGGCGGGCCGGTTGTTCGTGGTGGGCCGTGACGACGAGATGATCGTCTCCGGCGGCGAGAACGTGTATCCGATCGAGGTGGAGAAGGTCCTGGCCGGCCATCCCGATGTCGCCGAGGCCGCGGTGATCGGCGTCAATGACACGCAGTACGGGCAGCGGCTTGCCGCGTTCGTGGTGCTCTCCGGTTCCAATAGCCAGGCCACCCCCGACAACTTGAAGGCGTACGTTCGCGAGAACCTGGCCAATTACAAAGTGCCGCGGGAGATCACCGTGCTCGACGAGTTGCCGCGCAACAGCACCGGCAAGATCGACCGACGCCAACTCCAGGAGAAGGTGGATGGCTGAACGTCGACGGCTGCTCGCAGCGGCGGCCGAGTTGCTCAACGCTGCCAACGCAGTGAAACCGCTCGGACGCAAGGGTTACAGCACCATCCTCGCCTTCGCCTTCGGCTGGCCGACTTCGGAGAACGCCCCGCTGGTGATCACCGGGTCGGCCCTGGATGCGCTGCGCCGCGGCATCCGTGGTGACTACCGGTCCGCGAGCGGCCGGATCTCCTTGCTACTCAAGGCGATTTCCTGGGCACTGCTGGTGCTGGTGCACCGTCGCGGTGTGCAGTCGCGGCACTACTTCGAAGATCCGGTACGTGAGGCCCTGGCCGACGAGTATCCGTCCGCGCTGCGGCCCCTACGTCGCGGCGAGGTGTACTCGACGTCGATGAGCCGGCGCCGCTACGTACGCAAGACCGTGCACTACGGCCCGCATTGGGCCAACCTCGCCGACATCTGGATGCGTCCGGACCTGCCGCTCGACGGCAAGGCGCCGGTGCTGCTGCAGGTGCCGGGCGGGGCGTGGATGATCGGTATGCGCCGGCCGCAGTCATATCCACTGATGAGTCACCTGGCCGAGCAGGGCTGGATCTGCGTGTCGATCGGCTACCGGATCAGCCCGCGCCACCCGTGGCCCAACCACATCATCGACGTGAAACAGGCCTTGGCGTGGGTGAAGGCCAACATCGCCGAATACGGCGGCGACCCAGACGCGGTGTGCATCACCGGCGGATCGGCGGGTGGGCATCTGACCGCACTGGCCGCACTGACCCCCAATGATCCCAAGTGGCAGCCGGGTTTCGAGGATGCCGACACCTCGGTGGCGGCGGCGGTGCCCGTCTACGGCCGCTACGACTGGTTCAGCACCACCGGCACCGGGCGCGCGGAGTTCGTCGAGGCGCTGGAGCGGCTCATCGTCAAGCTGCCGCTGGCCACCAATGACCAGGTGTACAAGGATGCCTCACCGATCACGCTGGTACACCCCGACGCCCCACCGTTCTTCGTGCTGCACGGGGCCGACGACTCCGTCATCCCGGTAGGCGAGGGCCGCGAGTTCGTCGCCGCACTGCGCAAGGTGTCGAACTCACCGGTGATCTACGCCGAGATTCCACACGCCCAGCACGCGTTCGACATCTTCGGCTCACCGCGCGGGCACTACACGGCCGATGCCGTCGCGGAGTTCCTGAACTGGGCCCGGGCCAGGACCACGGCGCAGAACACCGCGGACGCCGCTTCCGGTTACTAGAATTTCTCAGATGTCCACACCGGACACCGAGATCGCCGCGCTGACCGCCGCGCTGCCGGATCGCGCGGTGATCACCGACCCTGCCCTGATCGAAGGCTATCGCCGCGACGCCGCGCTCGACCCGGAGGCGGGCCGACCGCGGGCCGTGGTGCGGGCCGGTAGCACCGAAGACGTGCAAGCCGTGCTGCGGTGGGCGAGCGCACACCGTGTCGCCGTGGTGCCCCGGGGCGCGGGATCCGGGCTTACCGGCGGCGCCAACGGGGTCGACGGCGGCATCATTCTCAGCACCGAACGGATGCGCGACATCCGCATCGACACCGCGAGCCGCACCGCGGTGGTGCAACCCGGTCTGATGAACTCCGAAGTGAAAAAGGCCGCCGCTGAGCACGGGCTGTGGTACCCACCTGACCCCGGTTCGGTCGAAATCTCCTCGATCGGCGGGAACGCGGCGACCAATGCCGGCGGGTTGTGCTGTGTGAAGTACGGGGTCACCAGTGATTACGTGCTGGGCATGCAGGTGGTGCTGGCCGACGGCACGGCTGTGCGGTTGGGCGGCCCACGACTGAAAGACGTTGCCGGCCTGTCGTTGACGAAGCTGTTCGTGGGTTCCGAGGGCATCCTCGGCGTGATCACCGAACTCACCCTGCGGCTGATCCCGGCGCAGCCCCCGGCATCGACCGCGGTCGCGCTATTCGGCTCCGTGCAGGACGCCGCCGACGCGGTGGTGGCCATCACCGAGAAGGTCCGGCCGGCCATGTTGGAGCTGATGGACCACGCCACCATCAACGCGGTCGAGGACTATCGCCGCATGGGCCTGGACCGCTCGGCAGAGGCGATGCTGCTGGTTCAGTCCGACGCACCGGGCGCCGCCGCCGAGGAAATCGCGCACATCGTCGAGGCCTGCGAAAAGGCGGGGGCCACTGAGGTTTACGCGACCGATGACCCGGAAGAGGGCGCCGCGTTCACGGCGGCTCGTCGCCTGGTGGGCCTGGCCCTGATGCAACTGGGCACGTTCTATCTCGAGGACGTGACGGTGCCGATACCCGACCTGCCGGAACTGGTGGCCGGCATCAAGCGCATCGCCGACGACTGCGACGTGCTGATCTGCGTCGTCGCGCACGCCGGTGACGGAAACACCCACCCGGTGGTGGTGTTCGATGCCCAGGATCCGGATATGAGTGAGCGGGCCCGGGTCGCGTTCGCCCGCGTCATGGAACTGGCGATCGCCATGGGCGGCACCATCACCGGCGAGCACGGCATCGGCCGGCTCAAAAGGGATTGGCTGCCACTGCAACTCGGCGACGACGTGATGGCGCTGACCCGCCGGATCAAGGATGCCCTGGACCCACAGGGCATCCTCAATCCGGGTTCGGTACTGCGCTGACTCAGCTCTCGGCCAGCACCCCGTGCAAGGCCTTCTTCGCCTCGGTGATCGCCGCGAGCAGGTTCGTCCGCACCTCACCGAGCTTGGCCTTCTGCTCGTCCGTGCCCGTGAACGCGATGGTGCGGGCCAGACCCGCGACCTCGTGCAGGCCGGTGCGGATCTTGATGACGTCCGCGAACTTGCCCGCCTTGCCCAAGAACGCATGTGCGGTCTCGCTGGTGACACCACGCCAGGCCAGCAACTGAGTGCCGAAGTCGGTCAGCGTGGCGACACCGTCGGACACGGTGACCACACCGCGGCCGGCCAGCGCGGCGATCGCCAAATCGACGATGTCCTGCGGCGGGGTGAACGCACCACCGGTGGCTTCCGTGGTGCGTTCGACGATCTGTTCAGCCGTGGCCGGCCCGTCGAGTAGCAGTGCCGCGGTGCCGATCGCCGCGCGCTTGAGCGCGAAGCCCGGCCCACCGAAACCGCCGCCGAAGCCGGGTCCGCCGAACGCTCCCGCACCGAAACCGCCGAAGCCGCCGTGCTCACCGTGACCGCAGTTACCGCCGCCGAAGCCCGGGCCTCCGCCGCCAAAGAATCCTCCAAAACCCATGTCACACATCCTTTTCCAGATTTTCAACCGGACCGACGGAACGCGGCCCAGTAGGTGTATCAAGTTCCTTGATACGCCCCATTCGGGGCCAATTCAATGAGATCTGGCTGAGAACTGCTTGAGCTCTGAGCGAAACGGTGCGACCGGTCCGCATGTCGATGAGGACAGCGCGTGTGAAGATGCCAGCTATGACTGCCCCAGACAGCGAGCCGCTGGGATACCTGCTGCACCGGGTGGCGGCAACGCTGCGCCCGGAGGCCGCCGCTGTTCTCGCTCCGCTCGGACTCGGACTGGCGGAGTTCGTCTGCCTGCGGATCATCTCGCTGAATCCCGGGCTCACCAGCGCCGACCTGGCCCGCTACACCAATGTCAGCGCGCAGGCGACCAACCAGCTGCTGCACCGCCTGGAAGCCGCGGGCACTGTGCGCCGCGATACGGCAGCGGTGGGAAAAGCACTGCCTGCCGAGCTCACTTCGGCAGGCCGAGCGTTGCTCACCCGCGCCGAGGAGGCCGTCCACACGGCTGATCAGCGCGTGCTGGACCGCCTGACGCCCACCGAACAACAGCAGCTCAAGGCGTTGTTACGCAAGGCCGGACGCGACGACACCGCGTGCGGGCCGGTTGGCTCCTGACTCAGAACACCCGCACCTGGCCCTCGAGGACCGGAACGGTCTCGGGGAGCTTGTAGGTCTCGATGCCGTTGCGGAACATGATGGCCTCACGCGCGTGCTCGGGCAGGTGCTTGACCAGCCAGCGCGGATCATCGAACGTCCAGTGCGGATAGTCGCTGGAGAACAGCAGGATCTTCTCGCACTCCATCCACTCGAAGGCCCGCGACAGCTCGGTCTTGTCCTCGGGGTAATCGAGTGGCTGCGTGGTGAACTTGATGTGGTCCTTGACGTATTCGGACGGTTTGCGCTTGATGTCCATCCAGGATTTGCGCGCCTCGTAGATCGCGTCCATGCGCCACATCAGCGGCAGGATCCAGCTGAACGCATGCTCGACCAACACAATGCGCAGGGTCGGGAACCGGTCGAACACGCCATCGAAGACCAGGCTCATCACCTGATTGGCCGCCAGCAGCGAGTACGTGACCATGAAGTCGTGGTTGTAGCTCGGCAACCCCACCGGCGGTATCGGTAGCTCGTCGAACTCGCCGCGCCCCAGGTGACAGCTCACGGTGATGTCATGCTTGGTCGCCGCCGCCCATACCGGGTCGTACTTCGGGTCCCCCCACGACGGCCGTGGTTCGGCCGTGATGAGGATCTGCGCCATGTACGGATGCCCGGCCCAGCGCTCTATCTCCTGCGCCGCCGACTCCGGAGCCTCGATTGCGACGCAGATCGAGCCCCGCCACCGCTCGTGCCAGTTGTTGTGACTGTCGAGCCAGTGGTTGGCCTGCCAGTCGTTCATCGCGCACTTCATGGCGTGGTTGGCCTCGGGGATGTGCGCCCCATAGGCCGCGGGCTCCAGGATCGCGATGTCCGAACCGGCCTCCATGATCAACTGCCGGAAGGCGAGGTCAGGATCGCTGCCTGCGAATTCGCCGTCGGCCGGGAACGTGTCAGCGCGCATGGCGTAGGCGTGCGCGTAGTCGGGGGCGTCGTAGTAGATGAGCTCACCCACATCGTGGGTGTTGAAGTATCTGCTGCGCCAGGGCTCCGGGATGTACTGACCCAATTCGCCCCGACGCGGCATGGGATGCACATCGGAGTCGACGCAGCGCACCGCGATGCGTTCGGTGGCGGGAACCCTCTGCGAGGTGGTCACGGTCATCTTCGTCCCCTCAACATGCGGTTGCGACGGCGATGGATTTGGTCTCGAGATGGCCTTCGAGCCCTTCACTGCCCAGCTCCGGGCCTTATCCGCTGTCCTTGACGCCGCCGAACGGTGCGAACGGATCCATTGCGTACCCCTGGTTTACCCCGAAAGTGCCCGTTTGTACACGTTCGGTGATGCTGACGCCGCGGTCGGCATCAGCCGTCCATACCGCCCCGGCCAGGCCTATTTGCGGCGTCGCCGGCCGATGCTCAGCATCCAATCGGGAAACGCCAAGCTATGGATGATCCGTTGGGTCCGGAAGAGCTGGCGCGGAAGCGATGCCGTGTTGTAGGGCAGGTCGTACTTCTCGCACAGTTCCCGCACGCGAACGCTGACCTGTGGGAGGCGGTTGCTCGGCAGGTCGGGGAACAGGTGATGCTCGATCTGGTAGCACAGGTGACCGCCCGAGATCGCCAGCAGCGGGCCCGCGTTGAAGTTTGCGGTCCCGAGCATTTGCCGGAGATACCACTCGCCTTTGGTCTCGTCCTTGACCACCGCCGGGTCGAACGTCTCGGCGCCGTCGGGGATGTGCCCGCAGATGATGTTCACGTACACCCACAGGTTGCGGATCACGTTGGCGGTGAGGTTCGCCGTCAAAGTTCGGCACCACCGGCGTCCGCTCAGCGCGGGCAGGAACACATAGTCCTTGCTCAGCTGGCGGGCGATCTTGCCGAGAAACCTTCGCTTCTCCACCGCCACAGCGTCCGGCGCCTCGTGCCGGAGACGCTCGGAGTGCAGGCCGTGCAGGGCAATACCCCACTCGAACATCGCTGCCAGCACCAAGTTTCGCACCGGAGTCGCCAGGTGGACCCAGCGCCACGGCTGGTCGGTGGTGACCCGATGGAGGCGGTAGCCGATGTCCTCGTCCATGCCGAGCACATTGCTGTACACGTGGTGCCGATAGTTGTGCGAGTACCGCCACTGCGCAGAATGCCCGACCATGTCCCACTCCCAGGTATTGGAGTGGATTTCGGGATCGTTCATCCAATCCCACTGGCCATGGGAGATGTTGTGGCCGAGTTCCATGTTCTCGATGGACTTCGCATATGCCAGCGCGCACGTTCCCACCAACCAACCGGTCTTCGACCGACTGCCGGCGATCACCAGCCGCGACGCGACGTCGAGCACCCGCTGGAAATGGATCACCCGCCGGATATAGGCCGCGTCCTCCGCCCCGAGCGACTCCTCGACGTCTCGGCGGATCACGTCGAGTTCATAGGCGATCTCTTCGACGTCCGCGCTGCTGAGATGCAGGTAGGTGGAGACATCGGCGATCGCCATCAAGGTGTCCTCGGGTGGGTGCAGCGTTGGAGCGGTGGAATCCCGGCCACCGCGAGGGCCAGACCGCAGCCTAAAGGCTCGGGCTTGACGACAGGAAATCGAGGTTCGCCGGACAGGCGAAATGGCGGCGCGGACGTACGGCCCGCGCCCAACTCCCCGCGCCACATGCTGCACACCACGGTGCTCGGCGACGAACCGATCCAATAGGAGCGCGCATAACCTGCACGTTCAATGCGTGCTGGCGGCCGGCCGCACGATGATCTCGTTGACGTCCACCGTCGGGGGTTGCCCGATCGCGAATGCGATGGCATCGGCGATAGCGGAGGCGGGAATGGCCAGGGCGCGGTAGGTACGCATGGCCTCACGGGCCGCCGAGTCTGAGATCGATTCGGCGAGTTCGGATTCGGTAACACCCGGGGAGATCACGCTGACCCTGATGGCCCCGGACTGTTCTTTGCGCAGCCCTTCGGAGATGGCCCAGACCGCGAACTTGGTCGCGGAGTAGACGGCCGCGGTCGGTTCCACTTCGTGGGCGCCGATGGAAGCCACATTGACAATGTGACCGCTGCCCTGGACCTGCATCACGGGCAGCGCCGCGCTGATGCCATGAAGTACACCGCGGATGTTCACATCGATCATCCGGTTCCACTCGTCGACCTTGTTTTCGGCCAGCGCCGACAGCGGCATGACGCCCGCGTTGTTGATCATGACGTCCACGCCGCCGTAGGTGCTGACCGCGCCACCGACGAACTGCTGAACGTCGGCGGCATCGGTGACATCCAGCCGGCGAGACGATGCGGTGCCTCCGGCGGTCTCGATACGCGCGGCCAGGGCGTCGAGCCGTTCGGTGCGGCGGGCGCCCAGGAAGAGCCGGTGACCGTCCTCGGCGAGGCGCAGTGCCGTGGCTTCGCCGATTCCGCTGCTGGCTCCGGTGATCAGGACTGTCTTCGGGTTGTTGGTCATGGTGGTGTTCTCTCGGGTCAGACGGCTTGCTGGGTGGGCAGGATGGTGATTTCGGTGAGGTTGACGTGCCGGGGTACCGAGGCGATGAAGGCGACCGTTTCGGCGACGTCGGCGGCACTGAGCACGTCGATGTCGTTGATGAGGTCGGCCATCAACCGGCTGGCGTCGGGGTCGGTCACATGGTCCGGCAGTTCGGTATCCACCATCCCCGGTTCGATGGTCGAGACGCGCACCATCTTGCGGCCGAGCTCGACGCGCAACAGCCGGGTCAGCTGGCTGATGTACGCCTTGGTCCCGGAGTAGACGGAGAACTTCTCCAGCACGCGGGTCGCCGCGATCGACGACGTGGTGATGAGGTCGGCCGGTTTGCCGTGAGCGGCTGAATCGATCAGCTGCGGGACGAATGCCCCGATGACATTCATGACGCCGGTGATGTTGAGGTCGATCTGACGTTGCCATTCATCGAACCTGACGTCTTCGACGGGCGAGATCAGTTGAACCCCAGCGTTATTGAATACCAGGTCGACCGGGCCGAACTGGTCGGCGATCTGTTGGGCAGCCGCGTTGACCGCCGTGCGATCGGTGACGTCGAGCGGCACCGCGAGTGCGGTGCCCCCGGCGTTCGTGATGCGCGCCGCCAGCGCGTCGAGCTTGTCTGCCCGGCGCGCCGCGATGGCCACCTTGGCGCCCAAAGACGCCAACCGAAATGCGGTGGCTTCGCCGATACCGCTGGAGGCTCCGGTGACGACGGCGACGCGGCCGGACAGCGGGGTGGCGGTGATGACTGTGGACATGTGCTTCGGTCCCTTCGGAAATGCGTGGATGTGTACATCCGAGACAACAGCTCCGAGGGTTGTTGTTGGGGGCACAGGCTGGCCCGAAGTATCGGGGGACAAGTTGGGCCACCATAAAGCACCGCCGACGGGTGCACGGCGCGGCAGACTGCTGATATGAGCGACCGGAGACCCACCGAGCTGGCGGAGTTCCTCAGCGCCCGACGCGCCCAGCTCAGCCCGCAAGATGTCGGCCTGGACGGGCCTGCCCAGCGACGCCGGGTACCGGGTCTGCGCCGCGAGGAGCTGGCCAGGCTCGCCGGCGTCAGTGTCGACTACTACACCCGCCTGGAGCAAGGCCGCAGCCGCAGCGCATCCGCCGATGTGCTCGACGCGTTGGCCGCTGCGCTGCGGCTCAACGACGCCGAACGCCAGCATCTTCATCTGATTGCCAAACCACAACCGGCGCAAAGGAAACGCCGATCGAGGCCACAATCGGTTGACCCGGCGACGCTGCGCCTATTGGAGCTTTTCGACCAGGTGTCATCTCCGGCGTTCGTACTGGGCCGGCGGCTGGATGTGCTGGCGCACAACCGTTTGGCGGGTGCGCTCATCACCGAGTTTCGTGAACTTCCTGCCCCATTGCGCAATCAGGCACGATTCGTGTTCTTCGACCCGCACGCGCGGGAGTTGTATGCGGACTGGGACGAGGTGGCCACCGATACCGTGGCGATGCTGCGCCTGGACGCCGGCCGCTACCCCGATGACGAGAAGCTGTCGGCGCTGGTCGGTGAGCTGTCCATCCGGTCGGTGGAATTCCGCAAGTGGTGGTCGAACCACAACGTGGAACGCCGCACCACCGGGACAAAGGCCTACCACCATCCGCTGGTCGGCGACCTCACCGTCAGATATCAGGCGCTCAATCCATCGGGCGACCCCGATCAGATCCTCATCGTGTACACGACCGAACCCGGATCACCCGACGAGACGTCGCTACGACTACTTGCCAACTGGCACGACGGTGAGCGTCACGTCCAGCCGGCCCCCCACTCAGGTCGGTAACTGCCCGAGCTGCTGCAGGACCGAATACAAGTTGGCTACACCCCAGTGGTCGCTGATCTTGCCGTCACGCACGCGCATGGCGTCGACCGTCTCGAACTGGATGCGCTTGCCGGTAGGGGCGATGCCGAGAAAGTCGCCATCATGGGTGCCGTGGTAGACCTTGTAGGTGGTGACGATGTCGCCGTCAGCGGTTTGCCAGTGGATCTCGGGACGAAAATCGCTGAACGCCCCCCGCAGCCGCTTGTAGAGCACCAGCACCCCGGCCTTGTCGGCAGTGGTGCCGGGTTGCGGCGTGTGGTCGACGAAATCATCGGCGAACAGTTCCTCGAAGAGGACGAAATCGCCTTGGCCCTGAACCTGTTCGGTGTTGCGGCGAACCACCGCCTTGATGGCCTCGGAAGTATCGGGATCGGTCATTGATGGCGGCCTTTCTGTTGCTGCTGATATGGGAAGTGCCCTGCTAGCGTGTTGCTGTGGTGAGAAGGTCAGGGTGGCTCACTAAACGAGAAGCACGGATCTGGCAGTCCTACCGAGATGTTCGGCGGGAGTTGCAGGCGGCGTTCCACCTCCAACTGTCGCGGCAGGAAGGCATCTCGGCGGCCGACTACGCCGTGATGGTGCCGTTGTCGGACGCCCCGGACGGGCAATTGCGGACCAAGGACCTCGGTATCGCCCTGGGATGGGACCGCAGTCGCACCTCGCATCAGGTCACGCGAATGGTCAAGCGGGGCTTGGTTGCTCGCGAACTCTACGCAGACGACGCTCGCGGTTCGATCGTTCGGCTCACACCCGCGGGCAAGGCTGTCATCGAACACGCCGCACCCAACCACGTGGCGCTGGTCCGGCAACTGTTCTTCGACCCGATCTCCGACGACGAACTCGACACGTTGGGTGTGGTGCTGGACCGCATGCTGGTGGCGATCCGCCAATACACGACCGAAGACACCGACACTGAGCGTCATATCTGACGGTCGCCCGGCCCGATCCGAAGAACGCGTTTGCCGCTCACGTGGCGGGTACCGACATCGCGGTAAGCCTGGCGGACCTGTTCGGTGGTGAGGTCGTAGACCGCCGCGATCGGCACCGTGATGTCGCCCGTCGCGACCAGGCCTGCGAGTTCTGCCCAGATATCCGGAGTGTCGGCCTCCTCCTGGGCTTCGGAATGCACCCCGAACCGCTCGACCGCTTCCTGATCGATGAGCGTGTTGATGCGTTCGGGTTCAACGCCGAGGCCAATGGCAAGCGAGACATTGCCCGACCCGAAAGTGTCGATGAAGCCGTCGACACCGTTGGGGGCCAACTCACGAAGCCGGTCGGGCAATCCCGACCCGTACCGGACGGGCACGATTCCCAGCGAGGACAGGAGGTCGACGTTGGCTTCCCCGCAGGTGCCGATGACCTCGGCGCCACGCAACCTGGCCAACTGGGCTGCGTAGATCCCGACACCGCCGGCCGCGGCGGACACCACCACGGTCTCACCCGGCTGCGGGTTTACCGCGGCGACCGATGCCCATGCCGTGGCACCGGCGCCGGCGATGGTCGCGGCCGCCTCCCAGGACAGCCCGCCAGGTTTGGGCGCGACTCGATCGACACCGAGCCCGACGTATTCGGCCTGCGCCTGCCGCGGCGCGAACCCGATGACCTCGTCACCGACCACGAATTCGTCAACCCCGTCGCCGATCTCGGCGATGAACCCGGCGAAATCGTTGCCCTGCCCTTCGGGGAAGTGGGCCGGCCAGATATCGGCGAACCGGCCCTCGCGAATACCGATCTCACCCGGGTTGGTGGCCGCGGTTACCACAGCCACCACCACCTGCCCCGGACCTGCGGTGGGACGGGGAACCTCGATCACCTCGAGGACATCTGGTCCGCCGTAACGAGCGAACCGCACCGCCCTCATCACAGCCGGCCCGGCTGCGCGTAGCGGTAGAAGAACGGCCCGGACGTGGCCGCCAACGCGCGAGTCAGGCCGGAGCTGTCCTCGAGGAGGCGCGCCCCGGGATCCAACGGGCCCACATACACCGGCTCAAAACCGGCATCGACGCTGAGTTGCTCGGCACAGGACCGGGCGCCGTCATCGGCGGCGTACAGGTTGCTCGGCGCCACCCGCTGCTCGCCGATCCGATCGTAGAGACTGGCGAAATTGGTCGAAAACGCCTTGGCGGTCGGACCACCGATGATCGACTGAATCTGATGCGACAACGACGGAAAGTCGCCGTGACGGTCGGTGTAGATGTTGCACGCATCGATGGTGAGTTGACCCGCCAGCCCGGCCACCGCACCCAGAGCCTCCGAAATCTGGGCTGCCGCAACCGCAACCACAACGACATCGGCATCGGCGGCATCGCCACCTTCCCGCCCGAAGGCGCGCACCTGGTGGCCGTGGGCACTCCACAACCGGGCCAGTCCCCCACCCACGTGCCCTCTGCCGATCACGGCGATCTCCACGGAATCGACAATACCCAGACTTCGCAAGATTGGTGACGTATCAGCAAAATGTTGCGCGTTGGCCTCTCCGTGGGCAGATACCGTGCTCAGTGACTTCTCGCGCGTCCGCACACTCCTGCGAGGACTCAGCCCATCGATGCCCCGTCAACCACCCTGATGATCGTCTTGCCCGCGACGCGTTGTGCCGGATCGAATGCTGACACCGCATCCGCGAGCGGAACTACCGCACCGACGGACGGCCGCAGTCGGCCCTTGCGGAGCTTGCGCTCCAGCGCGGCGAGTTGCGTGCGGTCGGGCTCGACGACGAAGAAGACCGCTCGAGCGTCGGCCGGCTGAACCCGCGGCGGTTCCGCGATGGTGACCAGGGTGCCGCCCGGCCGCACCAACTGCGCCGAGCGATCCAGGATCTCACCGCCGATGACGTCGAAGACCACGTCGACCTGGCCGACTTCCTCTGGCCACCCTCGCTCGAGATCCACGAACACGTCGGCACCCAGATCGAGCGCGACGTCCCGTTGTGCACCTCGCCCACTACCGATCACTCGGGCTCCGCATGCGCGCGCCAACTGCGCCGCGATCGATCCGACAGCGCCCGCGACACCGTGGATCAGCACGGTCTGCCCGGTCGCGAGGTGTCCGTGGTCGAACAATCCCTGCCAGGCCGTCAGGCCCGAGATCGGAAGTGCCGCCGCGACAGTGTGGTCGACATCGGCCGACAGCGGGACGAGATTGCGCGCCTCGACCGCGACATACTCGGCCAGCGTGCCGTTGCGGGCCCAGTCGGTGATCCCGAACACCCTCCGACCTATCGTCAGACCCGTTGTGCCATAGCCAAGTTCGACGACAGTTCCCGATACTTCGTGACCCGGGATGGTCGGCGTCCTGTCACGGCCGGCGCGATCCGTCCACGTCCCCGGCCAGTCAAGCTCGCCCGGGGTGAACGCCGCCGCGTGCACCCGGACGATAACGTCATTCTCGGCCGCGTGCGGATACGACACCTCGGACAGCGACAGTCCGGCGAACCCCGCCGCGCGGTCGCTTGCAATCACAGCTTGCACGGTTGTCTCCTTTTCTCGGTCAACGACTCTTGGTTTGACGCGCGCTCGGGTGACGAAGATGGTCTCGGGCTTTGATCTCGTCGGGATCCAGCATGGTGATCATGTCGACCCCCGGCGCACAGATACAGACCGCCAGGAACACGCTGCGGTTGTGCTGCTCCAGATTCGCGACCTGGTAGTGGACCACGTCTCCACCTGGTTCCCAGAAAGCCTCGCCTGCAATGATTTTCCTGGGCTCCTCGCCCTCCAGCTCAAACAGGATCGAACCCTCCAGGACGTAACCGAAAACCGGTCCGGAGTGGCGGTGCGGTTGCACCCCCTCGTCGGCGGGCGGGATCTCGATGATCTGCGTCATCGCATGTGCACCATCGGGAATCCACGGCGGGGTGACGCACAGAAGATCGGTGACCGTGACGTTGCCTGCAGCCAGCATTGTTCATTTCCTTCGTCCGAACCATCGCCCTTCCATCAGACCAATGCAGCTCCATCAAGTCCAACGAACAATATTGATCATCTCTATCGCGAAACGCGATACTGCGACCATGGAACTTCGCCAGCTTGAGTACTTCATCGCCGTCGCCAGCGAGATGAGCTTCTCCCGCGCCGCGAACCAGACGCATGTTGTCCAGTCAGCGCTGTCCACAGCAGTGGCGAAATTGGAGAAGGAACTCGGAGTGGAGCTGTTCGACCGCTCCAAACATCAGATCAGAATCACCCCTGCGGGAGAGTTGTTCCGTGAGCACGCCCGGCAAGTGGTCCAGACCGCCCGGCTGGCCAAGGACGCCGTGAGCGCGTACCACGGGGAACTGACGGGCACAGTCGATCTCGGCTCACTGATCTCGTTCGGCACGCTCGACGTGCCGAAGGTACTCGGCGACTTCCACCGCGAGTATCCGTTCGTCCGCATCAGGTTGCGGCAGAGCCAAATTGGTTCCGCGGCTTACCTTTCAGCGATCGCAGACGGATCGCTCGATCTTGCTCTGATATCAGCCCCCGACCGGTTCCCCGCGCGGGTTGAGATGCAGTTGCTGTGTCAAGAGCCGATGGTGTTCGTCTGCCGCACCGATCATCCCCTCGCCCACCGCGACGCCGTCGGAGTCACCGAGCTCTGCGATGAGGACCTGATCGGCTTCCCGTCCGAGTTCGGGCTCAGACGTCTCGTCGATGCCGCTTTCGCTGCCGCAGGCGTTACGGCGCGCGTGTCCCACGAGGTGGCCCTCGAGTATTCGATCGCTGGGCGCCTGGTCCGACACGGGCTGGGCACCATCGTCATGCCGGCCAGCGAAGCTGCCCACTATCCGGACCTGCGCGCCATCGACATACGACCGGCAATCGTGTGGGAGATCTACCTTGCGTCAGCCGAGCAGTCGCGGCTCGGACCCGCCAGCGCCAAGCTGGCGGAATTTCTCCTCGCCTCCGCTGCCCCTCCTCGGCCCGCGAGGTCACGCTGAGTCTTGTTCGGCTGCTACTGCGGCATCGCCGACTCGACGACCGTCAGCTTGTCGGAAAGTCCTGCCACCCTGCGGATCTCGCGGAACTCCTCGATCATCCCGTCGGTGACCTCGTGAGGATCGTCGACGGTGGCATCGTCGGAGAGCACCGAGATGTTGAGTTGGTCGACATAGCTCCACACCGTGATGTTGAGCCCGCTGCCGGTGGTGATCGGCCCCACCGAATAGATCTCGGTGACCGTGGCACCGCCGACCTTGCCGCGTTCCCGTGGACCCGGCACGTTGGAGATGTTGAGGTTGAGCACCTTGTTCTGACCGTCCTGATGGGACAGCCACTTGAACATCGCCTCCACCGGGGCCGGCGGCATGTACGCGGCCCAGCGGGCGATCAGTTCGGGACCGATCAGCTGATGGCTTTCCTTGGCCAGGGCGGCAGCGTCGTGCGCCTGGCGCACCCGTTCAGCGGTATCGGCGACGTCCACCGGAAGCGCCACCAGCACGCCGCTGAACCGATTGCCCGAGATGCGATCCGGTGAGAAGTCGAAACTCATCGGCACCGACGCCAGCAGCGGATGGTCGGCCTTGCCGTCGTACTTGAGCGACAACGTACGCAGTGCTCCCGACGACATCGCGAGCACCAGATCGTTGATCGTCACCCCGAGCTTCTTGCTCGTCTCCTTGACATCGGCCAATGCCAGTGTGGCCGTGGCGAAGAGCCGCTTTTCATCGAGGATGTGGTTCATGAAGCTGGGCGGCGGGGTGAAGGGCCGGGTCAGCTCGGGCGACAACTTGCGGCTGCTGCGTCGAACCCGCCCGAACCCCTTTGCCGTGTAACGCATGGTCCCGGGCAACCGGCCGAGCTGGCGCATGTGATCGGCGAATGCCGAGCGCACCAGTTCGGTCTTGGTGGGCGCAGGATCGGTGACATACGACTCGTCGTCGGGACCCGGGCCGTCGCGCAGGTCCATCCCGCGGGCCAGCAGATTCGCCGAGGCGACCCCGTCGGCCAGCGCGTGGTGAATCTTGCCGACCACCGCGATACGCCCGTTGGCCAGGCCCTCGACGAAGTACATCTCCCACAACGGCCGGCTGCGGTCCAACGAGGTACTGCCGATCTGGCCGATGGCCTCGTCGAGTTCGCGGCGCCCGCCCGGGGCGCGTACCCGCCACGGCCGGACGTGGTACTCCAGGTCGACGTCGCAGTTCTCCCGCCACATCGGGTGATGGAACTTGAACGGTATGTCGACGAGCTGATAGCGGAACGGGTCCAGCTTGTGCAGCCGGCCGCGGATCACCTCCCGGAATTCGTCGATTCCGAAGGTCCGGTCCCCCATGTCGTCGAGCGCGATGACCGCGATCTTCAACGTGTGCATGTGCACGTTGGGTGTCTCTGTATAAAGCAGGAACGCGTCCCACCCACTCAACCGCTTCACGGTGTCCTCCCCAGGTGTGGAAACGTCTATATGACTGCTTTTGCCTCGCCCATCGCCCGGTTTCGGTGAATTTGGTTGAGGAACAAGCCGATTGCGGTGGCCATCGCCCCGGTTCTGGCCCCGTCGGTCATGTCGAAGGCGTGTCCGGCGCCGGGCAGCTCAATGTAGCTCACCACTGCCCGCGAGACGGCCTTGAGCTTGTCGACGAAACTGCGGGCCTGCGCCACTGGGATGACGCTGTCACCGGTGCCGTGGATGACCAGGAACGGTGGCGCGTCGGGATGGACCCGGGCGATCGGTGAGGCCTCCCGGAAGATCTCCGGATGGCGATCGATCTTGCGGCCCACCACGATCCGTTCGAGGAAGTCGACGAACCGGACCCGCTCCTCGGTGGAGCGGTCCTCCCAGTCGTAGCGCCCGTAGATGCCCACCACGGCGTCGACTGAAGTGTCGGCCCCGTCGGGCAGATTCCCCTGCAGGTCCGGGTCGTTGGGGGTGAGGCCGGCAAGTGCGGCGAGGTGACCACCGGCCGAGCAGCCCGCGACGGCGACGAAGTTGCGGTCGCCACCGAACTTGTCGACATTGGCCCGCGCCCAGGCCATTGCGGCCTTGACGTCGGTGATGTGCCGGGGCCAGCGGTGATGCGGTGCCACCCGGTAGTCGATCGACAGACATACCCAACCCTGCTGGGCCAGATGTGACATCAGCGCGTAGCCCTGCAGGATCCGGCCGCCGTGCACCCAGCCACCGCCCGGCACGAACAGCAGCACCGGCGCCGGCTCGGAGGGCAGGTGCTTGGGCCGCCACACATCGAGCAACTGGGCCGGGTCGTCGCCGTAGCGGACCGAAGTGCGGTACACGTCGCGCCGGTATTCCATGGTGTGCCACAAGGGCGGCATGTTGTCCGGGGCCGGCCAGTCGATCGCCAGGTCAGCGGGCGAGACCACCCCGCGCAGCGCCTCCTGCGCGACAGCGTTGGTCTGCTCCCGCTCCGCCTTGCGGAGCTCGCTGTCGTCCGGGGCGAACCAGGACTTCGCCGAGGAAGAGACGAATTCAGGCAGGTGGCGGAATCCCCACACACTCATCGCAGTGAGGGCGCCGAGCGGTTCCAGGTGCTTACCCACCACTGGTAGCGAAGTTGATGCCACGCTCAGCGCCAGCATGTGGTCGGCAGGCTTGGCATGCAGCAACCATCGAGCTCGATCAGCGAGCGTCGGTGCGGGGTACCGGTTATCCGGTCGTGCCGTCATTGCGCGAGCGTACCCCGCAGCGGATTGACGGACGGGACAACTTCGCCGACTTGTTCACCCCGCCGTTCAAATGTGACCTGCATCACGTCGACGTCCCGCGGAACCCCCGTTAGCTTCGCTAACCATGACTAAGTCTGCGCTGGCCATCACCGAAGAACACCAGGACCTCGCCGACGCGGCGTTGGGCCAGCTGAACCGGCTCGACAGCCGCGCGGCCGCCCGCGCCACGCTTGAGAACGCCGGCACCTACCCCGGTGAGATCTGGTCGGCCGGTGCCGAACTCGGCTGGAACGGGCTGGCAATCTCCGAGCAATACGGCGGTTCCGGCTTCGGCCTGCCCGAACTTGCGGTGGTTGCCGAGGTAGCCGGCCGAGAACTGTCCCCGGGCCCGTTCCTGCCGACCGTGTCAGCCTCAGTGGTCATCGACCGATACGCCCCGGATACCGTTCGGGCCGAACTACTTCCGGGCCTGGCCAGCGGGGCCACCGTGGCAGCCCTGGGGCTCGCCGGCTCGGTGAGCGTCGGCGCTGATGGACTTCTCGGCGGGCAGGCGCGCGCCGTACTCGGCGCTCCCGACGCCCAGGTACTCGTGCTGGCCGCCGGTGACGACGTCGTCGTCCTGGATGCCACAGCCGACGGAATCACCGTCACCGCAGAGGATTCCCTCGACACCACCCGCAGCATCGGCGCGGTGGACCTACGGGCGGTGGCCGTCGACGAAAGCCGGATCCTGCGTGGTGCCGCGCGGGCCGCCCGGACGGTGTTCCGCATCCTCGGTTCCGCGGAAGCGGTCGGGGTTTCCTGGGCGGCGCTCGACATGGCCGTCGAATACGCGAAGGTGCGCGAGCAGTTCGGGCGCACCATCGGCACCTTCCAGGCCGTCAAGCACCACGCGGCCAACATGCTCGTCGACGCCGAACAGACCACCGCGGCGGTCTGGGACGCCGCCCGCGCCGACAACCTCGACGGCGCCTGGTTCGCCGCCGCGGTGGCCGCGGCCCACGCCATCCGGGCCCAGATCTTCTGTGCGCAGACCAACGTTCAGCTCCACGGCGGAATCGCGTTCACCTGGGAGCACGACGCACACCTCTATCTGCGCCGCGCCCGCACGCTGGCCGCGGTACTCGGTGACGGTGCCGATCCCCTGGTCGACGTCGTCGACGGGCAACGCAGCGGGCAGGCACACGGGGCGTCGTTCGCGCTACCGGAAGAGGCCGAGCAGTACCGGCAAGACGCCCGCGACGCCGCGGCCGCCGTCCGCGCCCTGCCCGAGGACAAACGCCGCGACTACCTGGTGGACTCCGGCTACCTGGTGCCGCACTGGCCCAAGCCGTGGGGCCGGGCCGCGAATGTGTTGGAACAGTTGGTGATCGAAGAGGAATTCACCGACGTCGAACGGGCGGACATGGGCATCACCGGCTGGGTGACCCTGACCATCGCCCAGGCCGGTACCGACGATCAGCGCGAGCGCTGGGTGGAGCCCGTGTTGCGCGGGCAGGTCATGTGGTGCCAGCTGTTCTCCGAGCCGGGCGCGGGTTCGGACGCCGCTGCGGTGCGCACCGCAGCCAAGAAGGTCGACGGCGGCTGGCGGGTCACCGGGCAGAAGGTGTGGACCAGCCTCGCTCAGCATTGCCAGTGGGGCCTGGCCACGGTGCGCACAGATCCCGAGGCGCCCAAGCACGCCGGTGTCACCATGATGGCAATCGATATGAAATCCCCTGGGGTGACGGTGAATCCGTTGCGCGGCCTGACCGGTGACGCACACTTCAACGAGGTGTTCTTCGACGATGTCTTCGTTCCGGACACCGATGTGGTCGGCGACGTGAACCGGGGTTGGCTGGTGGCACGGGCCACCCTCGGCAACGAGCGCATCTCGATCGGCGGCGGTTCGGCGGCGCCGACCGGATTCGACGCCGACGAGCTGGTGGCCCTGATCGACGCGGATCCCGACGGGGCCCGCTACGTACGCCGCGCCGGTGAGGTGATCGCGGTCGGCCGCACCCTCCGGCTGCTGAATCTGCGCCGGGTCGGCCGGGCCATCGCCGGGACCGAGCCCGGACCCGAGGGCAACGTCACCAAGCTGCTGGTGGCCGAGCATTCCCAGCATCTGACCGAACTGGGCATGGACCTGGTCGGCACGGCCGGGGTGACCGGCGAGACGCCGAAACTGACTCGCGCATATCTCGGTAACCGGGCCATGACAATCGCCGGTGGAACGTCCGAGATCACCCGCAACACCATTGCCGAGCGCATCCTGGGCCTGCCCCGCGATCCGCTGCTGAAGTAGCCGCAGGCCTACACCGTCGGCACGGTACCGCCGTCGACCACCACGTCGGCACCCACGATCGAGGATGCGGCGTCGGACACCAGGAACCCGACCACCTCGGCGACTTCGGCAGGCTGGGCCGGCCTCCCCAGCGGGATACCGCCGAGCGCGGACATCAACGATTCGAGTGCCTCCTCGCGGGATCCGTCGGCGGCTGCGGCGATGCGATCGATCAACGCCTCGGCTGCCGTGGTCTCAATGAAGCCCGGGGATACGGTGTTGACCCGGATACCCTTGGGCGCCAACTCATTGGCCAGCCCCTTGCTATAGGCCCGTAGGGCAGCCTTTGCCGCGGCATACCCCAGGGTGCCGTCATACAGCGGCATCCGACTCTGAATCGACCCGATATGCACCACCGCGCCCGAGGCGGCTTCGATCATCATCGGCAGCAGTGCCCGGTCGAGCCGAACCGCCGCCAACAGGTTCAGGTTGAGCTCGTCGGCCCAGTCCTGATCGCATAGCGCCACGAAACCTCCTGGTGGCGCCCCCGAGCCGCCCGCTGTGTGTACCAGGATCTGGGCACCGCCATTCCGGCGAATATGAGAAGCCAGATCGGCGACATCGGTCACCGAGGTGAGGTCCGCGGCGACGAAATCATGTGCCGTCAGGACGCCATCACCGTGGTGACGCGCCACTGCGGTCACGTGCGCACCGGCAGCCTGCAGCCGGGCGACGATCGCCGCACCGGCACCCTTGGTGCCGCCGGTGACCACCGCGCGCCGCCCCTGCAACGTGCTCATGCGTCGGCCCGAAACACCGGCCAGCACAATGTGGTCAGCCATTCCGTGGAATCGTCCGTGTCCCAAGCGAATCGCTCGTAGTACTCACGCAGCGGGCCCTCGACACTGATTTCGTGGCGGTTCGCATACTCGCCCAGAGCGCTGTAGGCCAGGTCGACGTCGTCATGCGATCCGCGGTGACGCATGACCGCGAGCTCGGCCGCCGGGATGACGACGTCCTGCACGCGCCCGGCCGGCCGCACACCGCGTTCGACAGGAATGAACACCGTTGCGGTGCCGTGATCGTGGGCGAAGATGTCGAAGTCGAACAGAGCCGCGGGCGCACCGGCAGCCCCCGAGTTCGCATTTGCGGCGACCGTCGCCCGTAGTTCACCCATGGCGCCATGCCACCAAGGCAACAGATCGTCGCGGTCGACGGTCGCGGTGATCGCGGCGGCCGAGGTCGCCGCGACACTGATGTGCTCGATAGCCACAGCTGCTGAATTCCCCCCGGGACGTTCGAGGATCGCGCGCAGGGATTCGACGGCGCTGCGGGTCTCGGCGAGTTGGCCCTCCAACCTTTGCAGGTGACCGCTGATCAGCCTGTTGCGGTCGGCGGGGGCGGACGCCAGCACCGCTCGCACATCGGCAATGGGCATGCCCAGCTGACGGAGGCGGCGCACCACCTGCGCCGTCGGCACCTGGTCGGCGACGTAGTACCGGTACCCGGTACTCGAATCGATACGGTCCGGCTCGAGCAGGCCGACCTCGTGATAGTGCCGCAGCGTCTTGACCGACAGCTGCGTCATTCGGGAGAAATCTCCGATGGACAGATCGATCGTCATGAGGTCAGTGTGAAGGCTCCCCCAGGGGGAGACTCAAGGTTCGGTGTCGGCCTTGACCCTCCGCATACCGACGGGTCGATGCTGTCGGCATGTCCATTGAACAGATGTGTGAAATGCCCGCCGCAGCGCGCCGTTACGTCGACGCCGTCAATGCCTTCGATGTCGAAGCGGTCCTGGCCGCTCTCACTCCTGACGCGCTGGTCCACGACAACCAGCGCGAGTTCGCCACTCCAGACGCCATCCGCACCTGGGTGCGCGACGAGATCGTCGGTGATCGAGTCACCATGCAGGCCATCGAGGTGGTGGAGCGGTCCGGGGTAACGGTGCTGCGAGCCCGTTATGACGGCGACTACGACAAGACAAATCTGCCCGAGGAGTTGATCCTCACCAACTACATCGTGACCCGCGAGGACCTGATCGCCGCGTTGTTCATCGTGTTCAACAAGTCCTGACGAACCGGCACGGCGACATCGAATTGCCCGTCGTGACCCTTCACGACGTCAGTGCCAGGCAATGTCGACGTCCTTACCAGCGGTCTGGCGGTTTTTTCCACACCACCGAGATCACCGGGTAGAACTGTGGGGGTGACGACCGCCACCCCGCCCAGCTTCCATCCGGACCTCGAACGCATCGCCCGCTTCATCCCGCGTCAGCTGGTGACCAGGCGTTCCCTGCCGCTGCTGCAGCGTCTGACGGCGTTGCAGAACCGGCAGACACCCAAGGACGTCGAGGTGCTCACGTTGAGCTCCGGTGTCGGGGTCCGACTGTTCCGGCCGACCGGTGTGACCGAACCGACGCCGGCCCTGTTGTGGATCCACGGTGGCGGCTACGTGCTGGGCAGCCCGGCGCAGGACGATGCCCTGTGCCGCCGCTTCGCCAAGGAACTCGGCGCCACCGTGGCGGCCGTCAAGTACCGACTGGCGCCACAGAACCCGTACCCGGCCGGGCTGGAGGACTGCTACGAGGCGCTGAAATGGCTCGCGGCACTGCCCGCAGTCGATTCGTCACGGGTCGCGGTCGCCGGTGCCAGCGCAGGCGGTGGGTTGGCCGCCGCCCTCGCCTTGCTCGCCCGAGATCGCGGTGAGGTGTCGCTGGCCGCACAGATACTCGTCTACCCGATGCTCGACGACAGGTCGGTGGGCCCGGAGTTGGAGAATCCCGGCCACCGGCTGTGGACCCAGGGCAGCAACAAATTCGGCTGGTCGGCCTACCTCGGCGGAGCCGATCCGGCCGTCGCCGTGCCGGGCCGCCGCGTCGATCTCGCCGGGCTTCCGCCGGCCTGGATCGGCGTCGGAACCCTGGACCTTTTCCACGACGAGGACATGGCCTACGCCGAACGCCTGCGCGCCGCCGGGGTCCAATGCCAGGTGGAAGAGGTGTACGGGGCGTTCCACGGGTTTGACCAGATCGCGGCGAAAACACCGGTGGCCCAAGCCTTCATGGCCAGCCAGTGTGCGAATCTACGCGCCGCGTTTGGCTGATTCACGCTGGTGACGCAGATACCGGCAGGCGCGTTCCAACAGGCAGCGGTCGGCGACCGACAGGCCCTTGGCCCTGGGGACCAGACCCGAGACGATCCTGGCGAACCGAACACACAACTGCTCGGCGGTCATGCCGAACTCCAGCCAGACGTCGTCCTCGCGCGGACCCCCATAGGGAGCCCACGCGAGGACGAACTTCAAGAGCACGCGTTCGAAGGAGTCCATCTACCGGCCTGGTCGCTGATCAGTCGCGGATGACGTGCGCCTCGAACAGCTTCAGTCGCGGACAACGTTGTCCTCGAACACGATCCGTCCGATCAACTCGTAGCGGCGCGGATCGCGCAGCTTGAAGTAGGTGGCCATGCCCGCGCCCAGGACGAAGATTCCCACCACGATCCACGGCGTCAGTTTGAACAGCAGCGCGCCGGATGCGGTGCCTGCCGCTGCGTCTTTGTGCTCCCACAGCAGGTACACGACGTAGAGCATGCCGATCCCGCCGAGACCGGGGGCGACCAGCGTCTTGAACCAGTGCTTGGACACCGGGTGGTTCTTGCGGATGTGGAAGTAGCTGATTACCGAGAAGGCGCACAGCGACTGCACGATCAGGATCGCCATCGTGCCCAGGATCGCCAGCAGCGTGTACATGTGCACATAGGGGTCCATGCCGGCGAACAAGAAGGACAGGATAATCACCAACGTGATGCCGCTCTGCACGAACGAAGCGATGTGCGGCGAACCGTGGGTGGGATGCGTGGCGCCCAAGGTCTTCTGCAGGTTCTTGGACAGACCTTCACGTCCGAGTGCGTACAGATACCGCGAGGCGCAGTTATGGAACGCCATCCCGCAGGCGAATGACCCGCTGACCAGCAGCACGTTGAACACCGTGATCGCCCACTCGCCATAGGCATCGCGCACCGGGCCGAAGAAGATCTCGGAGGATGTCGAGGAATCCTGCGCGAGTTCCACCGCCCGCTCCGGGCCGGTGCCCGCGATGGCCATCCAGGACACGAAGACGTAGAACAGGCCGACGCCGACGACACTCAGCATGGTGGCCCGGGGGATGATCTTCTTCGGGTTGCGCGACTCCTCGCCGTACATGGCGGTCGATTCGAACCCGACCCACGACCAGAAAGCGAAGAACAGACCCAAACCTGCACTGGCACCGGCGATTCCAGCAGCGGGCGAGAACGCACCGATGGGGTTGACGATCTCGGCCGCCGCGAAACCCTGTGGACCGCCGCCCTTGAACAGCACCGCCACCGCACCGAGCGCCAGCATGACGATCTCGGTCACCAGGAACACGCCGAGCACCTTGGCGGTCAGGTTGACGTCGAAGTAGGTCAGGATCGCGTTGACCGCCAGCATCAGCAGCGCAGGGATGATCCAGTGAATATGGACGCCCAGCTGGGATTGCATGAAGTTCTGGAAGAAGAACGAGAAGATCCCGATCAGCGAGGCCTCGAACACCACATAGGCCATGGTGATCAGTCCACCGCTGGCCATCCCGACGATGCGGCCGAGGCCGTGGGAGATGTAGCCGTAGAAGGCGCCGGTGGTGGTGATGTGCTTGGCCATGGTCGCGTAGCCCACGGCGAAGAGGCCGAGGACGATGGTCGCCACGATGTAGCCGGCGGGCGCGTGAGAACCATTTCCGAAGCCGACAGCGATCGGAACGTTGCCGACCATTGCGGTGATCGGTGCGGCAGTCGCTACTGCCATGAAGATCACGCCGACGGTGCCGACGGCGTTGCGTTTCAGTCGTTGGACATCTTGAGCTGCAGTTTCGCTCTGAGCGACAACTTGATCGGTCATCTAGCGGGATACCTTCCAGGTAACAGTGGATGCTCGATGTGGCCTGGGCCACAGTGCGAACCTAAGGCATATTGGCACGACCAAAACCGGTTGGCAAGCGTTATCGGCAACCATTGACATAAATGGTTGCGACCGTTTACGGTGAGGGCCATCACAGCTACCGCATAGCTGAAGAGGGAGCCGCATGTACGACTACGGCACGTTCACGTTCGAATCCAAAGCCGAAGTGCTGGATAAGGCGAAGACGTTCTGGAATCCAGACAAGACACAGTTCTGGACTGATACCGGTGTCGATCTGGTGATCGACCGCCGCGAGGGATATTTCCTGTGGGATATGGGCGGCCGCCGCCTGATCGATCTGCACCTCAACGGTGGCACCTACAACCTCGGGCACCGCAATCCCGAAGTGATGCAGGCGATCACCGAGGGCATGGAGCATTTCGACGTCGGCAACCACCACTTCCCGTCGGTAGCCCGCACCGCCCTGGCACAGCGCCTGGTCGAGACCGCACCGGCGTCGATCACGAAGGTGGCGTACGGGTCCGGAGGCGGTGAGGCGATCGACATCGCGCTCAAGAGCGCCCGGCACGCCACCAAACGCCGCAAGATCGTCTCGATCGTCAAGGCCTACCACGGCCACACCGGCCTGGCCGTGGCCACCGGCGACGACCGGTTCGCCAAGTTCTTCCTGGCCGACCAGCCCGACGAGTTCCTCCAGGTGCCGTTCAACGACATCGAGGCGATGGAACGGGTGCTGGCCCCCGGCGATGTCGCCGCGGTGATCATGGAGACCATCCCGGCCACCTACGGATTCCCGCTTCCCGCACCGGGTTACCTGGAAGCCGTCAAGGCCATCACCGAGAAGCACGGCACCCTGTACATCGCCGATGAGGTGCAGACCGGCCTCATGCGCACCGGTGAGCTGTGGTGCATCACCAAGCACGGCATCGAGCCCGACATCCTGGTGACCGGCAAGGGCCTGTCCGGTGGCATGTACCCGATCACCGCGGCCCTGCTCAGCGATCGCGCCGCGAAGTGGCTCGATGAGGACGGCTTCGGCCACATCTCCACCTTCGGCGGCGCCGAGCTGGGCTGCGTCGCCGCGCTCAAGACGCTCGAGATCTCCACCCGGCCTGAAGTGCGCTCAATGGTGCACTACATCGCCGACATCTTCGACCACGGGCTGCAGCGCATCCAGGCCGACCATCCGGACTGGTTCGTGGGCATTCGACAGAACGGTGTGGTGATCGGTCTGGAGTTCGACCATCCCGAAGGCGCCAAGTTCGTGATGCGCGAACTCTACGAGAACGGAGTGTGGGCGATCTTCTCGACGCTGGATCCCCGTGTCCTGCAGTTCAAACCGGGTCTCCTGCTCTCGCGCGAGCTCTGCGAGGACGTCCTGGACCGCCTCGCCGTCGCGGTGGCCAGGGCCGAGACCGTCGTGAGAGGACGTAAAGCATCATGACCAGTACCGCACAGGCCGGCCACATGCTGGAACGGGCCGGTTGGGCCGCGGCAGCGTACGCCGACTACGACGCGGCGGCGGTGAACAACATCGTCAACGCGGTGGCCGACGCCGCCTACGCGGCAGCCGAACGGTTCGCCGCCGAGGCCGTGGCCGAGACCGGGATGGGCGTGGTGGCCGACAAGGTCACCAAGAACCGGGCCTGCTCACGCGGGATCGTCGACTACTACCGAGGCGAGGACTATGTATCGCCGCGCGTCGACGAGGCCCGCAAGATCATCGAGCTGCCCCGGCCCGCGGGCGTGGTGCTGGCGTTGACGCCGACCACCAATCCCGTTGCCACGGTGTACTTCAAGGTGATCCTGGCGCTGATGACCCGCAACGCCGTCGTCGTCGCCCCGCACCCGCGGGCCAAGCAATGCTCGGCCGATGCGGCCCGGCTGCTTGCCGAGGCCGCGGTGGCGGCCGGCGCCCCCGACGGCATCGTCCAGGTGGTCGAGGAACCGTCCATCCCGCTGGTACAGGCGCTGATGGCCGACGAGCGCACCGATGTCATCGTGGCGACCGGGGGCACCGGCGTCGTTCGTGCGGCGTACTCGTCCGGCAACCCCGCACTCGGTGTCGGGCCGGGCAATGTCCCGGTGTTCGTCGAAGCCAGCGCGGACATCAACGCCGCGGCCAAGCGCATCGTGGACAGCAAGGCGTTCGACAATTCGGTGCTGTGCACCAACGAATCCGTCCTGATCGCCGAGGACGCGATCGCGAGCAAGCTCAACGGTGCACTGACCCGCGCCGGCGCGCACATCCTCGATGAGGACGGCGCACGGCGCCTGCGGGCCTACATGTTCACCGACGGGCACCTCAACACCGACGTGGTGGGCCGCGATGCCGCCTGGATCGCGGGGCAGGCCGGGCTGCGGGTCACCGCCAAGACCCGGGTGCTGATCGCGCCGTTCAACGACGTGATCTCCGAGGAGATGCTGGCCCACGAGAAGCTGTCCCCGGTGCTCGGCATGACCACCGCGGCCGACGCCGCGCGTGGTATCCGCGCCGCCCGGGCGGTGGTGCGGATCGGCGGGGCCGGTCACTCGGCGGCGATCCACAGCGAGAATCCCTCGGTGATCACCGATTTCGCCGCTCAGGTACCGGTGCTGCGGGTGTCGGTCAACGTGGGCAACAGCACCGGCAGTTCCGGGCTGGACACCAACCTGGCGCCGTCGATGACCATCGGCACCGGGTTCGTCGGGCGCAGCTCGATCGGGGAGAACCTGCAACCGCAGAACCTGATCAACTGGGCCCGCATCGCCTACAACAGCGATTCCGCTGTGCCCATGGGCAATTTCGCGGGTATCAATCCGTGGCACTCACCGGCCGGACCGGTGCCGGAGTATCCGCGCGCCTCCAATGACCGTCACGGTGCGCCTGTCACGCCCCGCCGGCCGTACCCGACTGCCAACCGGTCGTCGGATCTCGGACTGGACGCACTGCGGGCCGAACTGCGTGCGCTGGTCGCCGAAGAACTCGCACAACTGATCAAGAGGTAGGGCTGTGGCTGAACTTCGTTCCTTCATCTTCATCGACCGGCTGCAACCGCAGACCATGTCGTATCTGGGCACCTGGATCAAAGGTGCTCTTCCCCGTGCCAACCAGGCCGCCCAGATCATCGAGGTGGCACCCGGCCTCGACATCGAGGGCGTCACCGATGTCGCGCTCAAGCATGCCGAGGTCAAGGCTGGAATCCTGGTGGTAGAGCGGCAATTCGGCTACCTGGAGTTCCACGGTGAGACCGGTGCGGTCAAGGCTGCCGCCGACGCCGCGCTGGATGAGCTCGGTGGTCATACCGGAAGCGCCGTGCGGCCGAACGTGCTGGCCTCACGCATCATCTCCAGCGTCGACCACCAGCACGCATTCCTGATCAACCGCAACAAGATCGGTTCGATGGTGCTGCCGGGTGAATCGCTGTTCGTGCTCGAGGTGGCCCCGGCGTCCTACGCCATCCTTGCCACCAACGAGGCCGAGAAAGCCGCGGACATCAAGGTGGTCGATTTCCGGATGATCGGCGCCACGGGCCGCGTCTACCTGTCCGGTACCGAAGCCGACGTGCGTACGGCGGCCGAGGCAGCCCAGGACGCACTGGCGAGGGCCACCGCGTGAGCATCAACCGGGACGAACTGCGCGCCCTCGTGCGCGACGTGGTGCGAGAGGCGGTCCGGGATGTCGGAGCCGCCACCAAGACTCCGGGGCCGGTGGCTGTCCCCCCACCACCGGCCCCGGCTCCACCTGCCCCGCCGACGGTCGCCGACCAGTTCGGTGTGGACCCCACCGGGCCCCGCGCCGTCGACGGCAAGAACCGCACCGAGACCGTGCAGTTGAGCAACGACCGAGACCTCGACAGTTTCGTCCGGAAGCTGTTGCGGCTCTTCGAAAGCCCGAAGACCAGGGCCGACCTCAAAGCGGGCCGGCTCAGCTTCCGGCTGGCGGGGTCGACCCGGTCGTCAGGCGGTGGTGCCATTCACCGCATCGAAACCGGCGCGGTGACCGAACGGCATATCGCCGACATGGCCGGCGGCACGCTCGTGCTCGGCCGCAAGGCGGTGCTCACCCCGCTGGCCCGGGAGAAGGCCCGCACCCTGGGCATCACGATCGAGAAGGAGCGCAAATGATCTCAGCGGTTGTCACCGGCAACGTGTGGTCCACCCGTCGGATCGACGGCATCCCGCCCGGCGCGTTCCTCGAGGTCGAGATCGACGGCACCGGGTCGAAGCTGATCGCCTTCGACGTCCTCGGCAGCGGAGTGGGCGAACGGGTCCTCGTGGCCCAGGGCTCCGTGGCCTCGGGCTGGTTCACCGGCACCCCACCGCCGGTCGACGCACTCATCATCGGATCCATCGACGCAAAACCCGACACCAACCCCAAGAAATAAGGAGAAACACCTATGTCCAGCAACGCAATCGGACTGATCGAGACCAAGGGCTACGTGGCTGCGCTGGCCGCTGCCGACGCCATGGTCAAGGCCGCCAACGTCACCATCACCGATCGCCAGCAGGTCGGCGACGGTCTGGTCGCCGTGATCGTCACCGGCGAGGTGGGCGCCGTCAAGGCCGCCACCGAGGCCGGCGCCGAGACCGCGTCCCAGGTGGGCGAACTGGTGAGCGTGCACGTCATCCCGCGTCCGCACAACGAGCTCGGCGCGCACTTCGCGGTCGCCAGCAAGTAGCCATGCCGACCGAAGCAGAGGAGAGCACGCGGATTCGCACCCAGATCCGCGTCTACCTGTTGGTGGAGGATCTGCAGCGCCAGTTCGCCGCCTACCTCGGAACGCCGACCCGGGCCCGGGGTTACCCCCCATACGAGGGTGAGCACGCGCTGATCGTCGAGGTGTCCCCCGCCTTGGCGATCGAGCGGGTGATCGACCTGGCCCTACGTGAGGTCCCCGGCATCCAGCCCGGAATCCTCTACGTGGAACGCCAATTCGGTGTTCTCGAGATCCACTCGGCCAACCTGGAAGATGTGCGGCGGGCCGGCGAGGCGATCCTGGCCGGCACCGGCAACAAGGCATCAGACCAGCTGCGGCCGCGGGTGCTCTACCACGACATCATCGAGAACATCACCGATCAGCACGCAGTGATCCTGAACCGCAATCGGCAGGCATCGATGATCCTGCCGGGGCAGTCTCTGCTGGTGTACGAGATGACCCCGGCGCTGTTCGCCGCGGTCGCGGCCAATGAGGCAGAGCGGGCAGCACCTGGGCTTACTGTGGTTGACGTGCAGATGATCGGTGCCGCTGGGAGGCTGTACATCGGCGGCAGCACCGCTGATGTGACCGTGGCGCGGGACCGGATCACCGCGGTGCTCGATGGTATTGAAGGACGGGATCACTGATGGTTATCACCGACGAGATCGATGTCGCCCAACTGGCGTTACGCCAGTACGACATCGGGGCGGACGCGACGTTGCGGTTGCTGAACCTGTCCGAGAATGCCACCTATCTCGTCGAGGACGCCGGCACCCAGTCCATCCTGCGGGTGCACCGGCAGAACTACCACCAGCCCCACGAGATCGAGTCGGAACTGGACTGGCTGGCAGCACTGCGGGCCGACAGCGATGTCACGGTCCCGTCAGTGCTGCCCACCCGGGACGGACGTCGCCTGGTAACCGTCAACGCCGACGGAACCGACCGCCACGCCGTGCATTTCGGCATGGTCGCCGGGGCCGAACCCGACGAGGGCACGCTGACCCTCGACGATTTCCATACGCTGGGCCGGATCACCGCTGCACTGCACGACCATTCGCAGCGGTGGGAGCGTCCGGCCGGGTTCGGCCGGTTCTCCTGGGACTGGGAGCACAGCTTGGGCGCGGCTCCCCGTTGGGGGCGCTGGCACGATGCCGAAGGCGTCGGCACGGCCGAGCAGCAGGTGCTGGAGCGCGCCCAGGCGCTGCTGCACGATCGGCTGCACGCCTACGGCACCGGCCCCGATGTCTACGGTCTGATCCACGCTGACCTGCGGCTGGCCAATCTGCTGGTGGACCCCGATCCGGCGGGAACTGCCAAGATCACCGTCATCGACTTCGATGACTGCGGATTCGGTTGGTATTTCTATGATTTCGGCACCGCGGTGTCGTTCATCGAAGATGATCCGGCACTGCCGGAATGGCAGGACGCCTGGGTGCGCGGCTACCGCACGCGACGCGACCTGCCCACCTCGGACGAGGACATGCTGGCGTCGTTCGTGCTGCTGCGCAGGCTGCTTCTGCTGGCCTGGATGGGCAGCCACAGCCACTCCAGGGAATCGGCCACCAAGGCCATCAGTTACGCCGCGGGTAGCTGTGAACTCGCCGAGCGCTACCTGCGCTCCAACGGACTCACCCTGACCTGACTCTCAAAGGAACCCAACAATGTTCGCATCGCTTCAGGGCCGCTCGGCCATCGTCACCGGCGGCAGCAAGGGCATCGGCCGCGGCATCGCCCAGACCTTCGCCAACGCCGGCGTGGACGTCCTCATCACCGGGCGCAACCAGGCTGACCTCGACGAGGCCGTCGCCGCGCTCACCGACGCCCCGGGGCGGGTCAGCGCCCTTCGCGCGGATGTGACCAGCCCCGAAGACGCTCGGCAGGTGGTCAGCGCGGCCGTCGAGCGGCACGGCGGGCTGGACATCGTCTGCGCCAATGCCGGCATCTTCCCGTCCGGGCGCCTGGAGGATCTCACCCCCGACGACATCGACCAGGTCCTTGCGGTGAACTTCAAGGGCACCGTGTACATCGTGCAGGCCGCACTCGCGGCGCTGACCGCCAGTGGCCACGGACGCGTCGTCATCACGTCGTCGATCACGGGCCCGATCACCGGTTACCCCGGCTGGTCGCACTACGGCGCGTCCAAGGCCGCCCAGCTGGGCTTCCTGCGCACCGCCGCGATGGAGCTGGCCCCGAAGAAGATCACCATCAACGCCGTGCTGCCCGGCAACATCATCACCGAGGGCCTTGTCGAAATGGGCCAGGACTACATGGACCAAATGGCCTCGGCGGTGCCTGCCGGCCGACTCGGATCGGTCGCTGACATCGGTAACGCGGCGCTGTTCTTCGCCACGGACGAAGCCGCGTACGTCACCGGACAGTCGCTGGTCGTCGACGGCGGACAGATTCTTCCCGAATCTCACATGGCGATCGCTGAACTCTAGTTCAACCTGGATAGAATTGGCTGGACCAATACACGGGCAGGGGGCCGGGGTGGCAGTTCACAGCGAGGAGTTGCGCAGGCGAATCGTCGGCGATATCAACGCGGGCACCCCGGGCGCCAAGCTCGGCAGTGAGCGCGACCTGGCCGAACGCTACGGCACCAGCCGCTCCAGCCTGCGCCAGGTGCTGGCCGCGCTGGAGGAAGCCGGGCTGGTGCACCGGGTGATCGGCCGGGCCGGTGGCATCTTCATCAGCCACGGGCAGGTCGAGCGCCACCTCTCCGACGTGGTCGGCGTACCTGCCTTCCTGGCCAATCAGGGGTACGTCGCCGGCACGCGGGTGCTCTCGACGCGCATCACCACCCCCGACGACGCCACCAAGACCGCCCTGCGGCTGGGCCCCGGCGACTACGTCATCGAGATCCAACGCGTCCGACTGGCCGACGGCTCCCCCATCTCGCTCGAACACGCACAGTTTCCCGCTGACGCCTTTCCCGGTCTGCTCGACCAGCAGCTGGGCGGCTCGCTCTACGAAATCCTGGAATCCCGATACGGTTTGGTCACCGGCCGGGCCGACGAGCGCATCGAAGCGGTCAGCGCCACCAGTAGTGAAGCCACCCTGCTGGGCATCAAGCCCAAGGCGGCCCTGCTGCTGATCACCCGCGTCACCTATGACCAGAACGGTTCCCCGTGCGAGTTCTCCCGCGACCTGTTCCGGGGGGACCGCACGGCACTGGCCGTGACGGCGAAGGGCAGCGGCATCGCCACCCACGCCGACGCCAACACCGCCTCGGTCACGCTGCAGCGTCAAGCCGGCTGACCCGGGCAGCCGCGTCGGTCACGCCTTTGACGAAGTCGCCCATCTAACCGATGGCCTGCCACACGCCGCATGCGTACCGGCCTGCCGTTGCGTCGCCAATTCCGAGTCTGCGAACAGTAATTCGTCTGCACCGACTTTGATCATCACCGGTGGCATGCTGGAGAGGTCCGCGGTGGCCGGATCGATCAGCGCGTCAACGCGGCATTGACTTCGACGCATGCGCCGGGCGAACGCCGACAACGCCGCCCCGGCGAACATCGACACCGAGTGATGTTGCGATGACACAGTTTTCGCACCGGAAGCGGGGGCCATATTGCGGGCCAACGACTTCAGCACGCTCCCGAAGGCCAGGTATCCCCCGGACATGTCGATCATTTCCTGTTCTCACACAACGAACACCCGCCCGAGCGCGTACCGAAACGGTGGCCGCCACCGACGAACGCGCGTTCGCCACCCACACGATCGAACCGTTGCCCCCGGCGCGCGGCACGATCCGCCGACTGTTCGCCAGGCCATTGGCGCGCACCGCAAAGTCGGCGGCGTCGTTCCCATGCGCCTGAAACCAATCGCGCCACAGAGCGCGCAGCACCGTTGCGCGTACCCCGGTCGCGTACTGGGGCATTGGCGTCGACGCGTGACCACAGATGCGACGGTTGAACCGAGCGAGTCACTTGATCGTTTAGTAGGACAGCAGCGCGGCTAACGCGAACATGCCGGGCGGGCCGATGAGCGAAGGAACAGGCGCGCGCCAGGTTTGTCAGCTTGATGTCAATCCAGCGGTGAATTTGGGCGCGGGGCGACAACGATGATTCTTGGACGAACATGCTCACTGGGTGAATGGTTTGTCCGTGCAGGACGGAAGGCACGAAGATGAGGAAGGTTGCTTTCACGACGATTGCAGCCGCCGGTCTGGTCGCTGCGACTTTCGGGCTGGCTTCGCCGGCCGCAGCGGCACCGTCCGGCGTCGGAACAGCGCAGGACACGATAGATTCACTGCGGGCACAGGGCTATGCGGTCATCGTTCACAAGGTCGGTGACGCTCCGCTGAGCCAATGCACGGTCGGTACGGCAAAGCCCGGCCACACGTACTCCAGGACGGACAGCGGAGCTCCCGGCGCCAAAAACGACTTGGCCACAACAGTCGTGGCGAAGACGATCGATATTTACCTCAGTTGCTGAGAACCCCGCTCGACGACGTTCTGATCAAGCGTCTGACATAACGATCTGGTGGCGTCCGCCGACGAGGAAGGTCGTCCTCGGAACCTCGACTCCCTCGAAGTACCTTCCCCCGATGGGCTGCTCGCCTACGCGCTGATCGTCCTGAGAAGGAAGAAAGGCGGCCCTCATGATCCAGAACCTGCAAACCCGCCTGAATGCCTACTCACCTGCCGTCCTGAGTGTGTTCCGCATCGTGTTCGGACTGATGTTCACCCTCAACGGAACCGTGAAGTTGTTCGGATGGCCAGTTGGCCCTTCGGTGGCGGTCGGCGACTTCCCGTTCTGGTGGGCCGGGCTGAACGAGCTGGTCACCGGCCTGCTCATCGTGGTCGGGTTGTTTATCCCTATCGCCGCGCTGATCGCTTCCGGTGAGATGGCCGTCGCCTACTTCTGGCTGCATCAGCCCAACGCGCTGTGGCCGATCGACCCACAGAATGGCGGCGAGTTCGCGATCCTGTACTGCTTCGGATTCCTGCTTTTGGTGTTCACCGGACCGGGCGCCTTCGCGCTGGATGCCATCCGCGGCCGCGCACGCCGACAACCCCGCACCGATGTCAGGTCAGTTCAGCCCTGAGTGCCAACTTCGCCACACCGTCCACGGTCTCGGCCGTCGCGTCGTGGGCGGAGTGAACATTCACTGACCCTTGAGCCCCTGGCGCAGATCGGCGTTGATGCGCGGGTCGTTGCACATGGCGCAGAACGCCACCACCCTTCGGCGTCGAGAAGGCAGCGCTGCGACGGTTGTGCCGGTGGCACCATTGTCGGCACGATGACATTCGTCCGTGTGGATTGTCAGCACGATGACACCCTCGAAGGAGGACCGAAGGGGAAAGATGCCCGACAACCACGGATCGATCCGACACGCGATACAGACGCTCGCCGGCGGCGAGAGCCCACCCGACCTGCCGATCCGCTACGCCGCCTGGGTCGCCCGATGCGTGGGCCGAGGTCCAGCGGCGCCGCTGCTCCGCGAGGATGTCGCTGCCCTGGCAGGAACCCTTGTGGCCAAGCAGTTCGCCTCCGGTGCAGTGTTGTTCGCCGCCGGACAAGAACCCACCGGAGTCTGGATCGTGCGTCAAGGCCAGATCGAACTGGCCGTCGGTTCCGGCCGCCGCCGGGTCGTCGTCGACGTGATGCGCCCCGGCGACGTAGACGGCGATATCGCCCTGCTGCTCGATATGCCGATCGCCTACACCGCGCGCGCCATCGGTGACTGCACGTGCCTGTATCTGGACCGCCCCACGTTCGATCGGTTGCTGACCAGCCACCCCAACATCGCCCGCCGCTGGCTGTCTTCGGTCGCCCAGCGGGTGTCGGCCGGGCAGAGCCGATTGGTTGCGATGCTCGGTCGCCCCCTCCCAGCCCAGGTTGCCCAGATACTGCTCGACGAAGCCATCGACGGCTCGGTCCCGCTCACTCAACGCACCCTTGCCGCCATGCTCGGCGTACAGCGTCCGTCGCTGAACAAGATCCTCAAAGACTTCGAACGGCACGGTCTGATCGCCACCCGCTACGGCGGAATAGACCTTGCCGATATCGACGGCCTCAGAGCCAAAGCCACCTGATCAGCACGTCAGCTGCTGTCGCCGACCTGACCGATCTTCTGCTTGTCGAGCTTGAGGTCGAGACCGTCGAGCAGCTGGCGCAGCAGGCGTGCGAGCTGTTGCTGCTCACCCACATCAAGATGGGCGACGAGTTCGGCTTCGCGCCCAAGCACCCGATCGACGAGCTCTTCGACAAGCGCATGGCCGGCCGCGGTGAGCTCCACATCGACCTTGCGGGACCCGTCGCCGCGCGTGGTGCGGACGACCAGACCGTCGCGTTCAGCCCGGCCGACGCGCTGGGAAATCGCTCCGGCCGTGATCATCGTGGCGTCCGCGAGCTCCCGTGTCGTGAGCCGGTACGGTGCGCCGGCGCGGCGCAATACCGACAGCAGGTCGAGAACGGCGGTGTCCGCCCCGGCGGCGGCCAGCGTACGTCGCCGGTCCTCGCCGAGGAGTTTGGCGGCATGCCAGATGCGCGTGACGATGCCGATCGACCCGACTTCGGTGCCTGGACGTTCGTGGGCCCATGCCAATGCGATCGCATCGACGGAATCATCCGGATCAAGCGACATCATCACCTCGTTTAGCTCTAAACGATCTGTTACGTTTAGGTCTAAACAAACTACCTCGCACTGTGGATCAAGGAGTGATAATGGGACGTCTCGTCGTGGTTACCGGTGGCGGGACCGGAATCGGTAAGGCCATCGCGCAACGCTTCGCCGCCCGCGGAGATTCGGTCATCATCACTGGCCGGCGCCGCGATGCGCTCGACCAGGCGGCGGCCGAATTGCCGGGAGACATCACAGTCTCGTGTTTCGACGCCACCGATCTCGATTCGGTCGAAGCGTTCGCCGCATCCCTCGACAGCATCGACGTACTGGTCAACAACGCCGGCGGCAACCGCGATTTCGACGCTGGCACCTCCGACCAGTCCCTGCGCACAGTCGCCGACACATGGCTGTCGAACTTCACGGCCAACGTGCTCTCGGCAGTCGTGATGACGACCGCGTGCCTGGACAAGTTCTCCGACGGCGGTTCGGTGGTCACCATCGGTTCGATCGCCGCCGACCAAGGCTCGGGCTCCTATGGCGCGGCGAAAGCGGCGGTCGCCTCATGGAACGTCGACCTGTCGCGCCAGCTGGGATCATGCGGTGTCACCGCCAACGTGGTGTCGCCCGGCTACATCGGAGACACCGAGTTCTTCCGCGACAAGCTCTCGGGGCAACGCCGGGCCGAGCTGATCGCGGCCACCGCGACCGGACGGGCAGGCACACCAGGAGATATTGCGGACACCGTGGCGTTCCTCGCCTCACCTGGAGCGCGCCACATCACCGGCCAGGTGATCGCGGTCAACGGCGGAGCTCGAACCACCCGGTGAACCGGCAGGCCGTTGCCCGGGCCATACGTAGCGCGTCAAGTAGCGGCGCCCGGTTCTGATCCATACCTATCTTGGCGGGGGAACACCCAGATCAGCCCGACGCCCACACACGCGGCCGTCATCAGGGCGAACGCCGTCGGGAACGAGAACGAGGTGGCCAGCGCCCCGACCGCCAGGGACCCCAGACCGGTGCCCGCGTCGAATCCGACATTCCAGGCCACACTGACCGCGCCGCGGGCATGCTCACCCGTCGCGGCGAAGGCCTGCACCAGGGTGAGATTCTGGAGCGCGCCGTAGGCAGTACCGAGCAGGCCACAGCCGAGAATCACCAACGACCCGCCGATACCGATACCCAAGGCGATCACCGCCAGACCGACCGCGCCGACACCCAGCATCGGGGCGATGAATCCGGCCGCGCCATGGCGGTCGGCAATCCCTCCTACCAGCCACCGGGCCAACGCCGCCATGCCGGTCATGGCCAACAACGCCCCGAGCGCAGTTGTCGCACCACCCAATTGGGGAGCGAAGGTGAGAATCGCACCGCCGGCCGCTGTGATCACCACGAGCGCAGCGATCGGACCGACCAGCCCGCCGATGCCGTCGAGCCGGTCCGAACGCGGTTCGTCTACCAACGTCGGTGCCGGGCGGGTGAACGCCAGCGGCACCGCCAGCAGGGGGACAGCGGCCAGCGCGAACACCAGTTGGTACCCGACGTTCTCGGCCAGCCACGGTGCCAGCGGGGTCAACACGAACTGCGGTGCCGCGATGGACAGCCCGTACGCGCCGATCGCACGGCCGCGGCGTTCCTGGGGGATCAGCGCGGCGATACCCCTGATGCTGCAGACCGTGAGGATGCCGAAGCCCAATCCCCGCAACGCCGCCAGAAGCAGTACCTGCCACAGCGAACCGGTCAGCGAGTGCAGCACAGCGGGTATCCCCAGCAGTACGAGCCCGAGTGCCTGCGCGACGGCCCAACCGGCCCTCCGCAACAGCCGCCCGACCAACAGTTGGGCGATGACGGTGAACAGCATCAGCACGCTGTTGACCGCACCGGCCCCCAGGTTGTCGGCGCCGATGTGCACCGCCCACATCGGGGCGACCGGCAGCAGCAAGGAGAACCCGGCGAAACCCAATCCGGCGCATGCCAACAACGCGGGCATGCCCGGTACCCGCCATACACTCACCGTTCGAACACCACCAAACCCCCGACGATGGTGGCGGCCACCAGATCCGCGTCGAGCGCGTCGACCACCCGCTGCGGGGAATCGGTCAGCAGGCACAGGTCACCTGGCTCGCCGGGTGCGATACGCCGTGGCCTGGCCGGGTTTTCCGCGCTGCCCAGAAACAGCGCCAGTGCACGCCGGCCCGATATCCGCTCGCGCGGGTTGAGCACCACCCCATGCGGGGTGCGACGGTGCACCGCCGCACGCATCGCGGCCCACGGGTCAGCGGCGCCGAACGGTGCGTCGGTGGACAACGCGATCGGCACGCCCGCAGCCACCAGCGTTGCCAGCCGCCAGAGCTGATCCTGGTCGGCGGCAGGCACATCCGTGCGGTACTGGTCGCCGCGCTCGGCCACGAAGTTGGGCTGGGTCACCACGGTGATCCCGAGCGCGACGAGCTCATCGATGCAGTCCTGCGGCACCATCGCAGCGTGCTCGATACGGTCGGCGGGATGGCTGCCCGCGGCGCCCAGCGCGGCGATCGTGACGACGAGTTGGGCTGCGGTCACACAGTGCACGGCCACCGGCTCACCGGCCCGGTGCCGCTGCGAGATCCAGGCCGTCAACGCATCCAGGTCGAGCCCGTCATCGTGCAGGATGCGCTTGCCCGGCGCGAGGTAGTGCACACGTTGGCACAGGCCGGTAGGCCGATCACCGGGCTGCAGGTCAGGCGTGGCATCGGTGACACCGGTGACACCATAGCGGGCCAGCCGGGCGCTGAACTGCGCGACCGCCGCCGGCCTCCGTTCCAGGGCCTCCGACCACGTCGGGTCCGCGCTGCGCAGCCGCCCGTCGGGATGATCATCCCGACCCAGCGCAGCCAGCCCTGGCGAATTCACCGTCCACAACACGCCGCTGCGGTGTTGCACGCGCACCGGGACATCGGGGATCAACCGGTCCAGAGCGTGCCGGTCCAGCGGACCGGCCACCGTTTCGTGGTAACCGACAGCGCGGATCCAGCCGTCACTGCCCGCGACCGCGGCCCTCAACGCTCTGGTCAGCGCGGCCTCGTCGGCCACCTCGGCGGGGCCGACCCGAACCGAATCCTGCTCGGCCGCAGCCGAGTACACGTGCAGGTGGTGATCGTGCAGTCCGGGAATCACAGTGCCGAACGCGGCGTCGCGTACCTGTTCACCGGGCTCGGGCGGCAGTGATTCCGCGACGGCTTCGATGGTGTCACCGACCCGGATGTCGACCACCGTCCCGTCGAGCAGCGTCGCACGACGAATCAGCATGGAGCATCGGTCCGTTCGGCCACCAACCGGCGAACCACTTCGTTGTCGGCTCCGAGTTCCCGCCCGGGCAGACCCGCGGCGGGCCGCAGCGGGATCACGTCGGTCTCATCGCCGTTGCAGGAGCGGTATCCGGCGGCCACGGCCGCCATCGAGAATTCGATCAGCTCGCCGCCGCCGCGTTCCCGCGAGGACGCCACGGCAGCCGCGGCGTGGAGTCCGGTGAGCGGGTCGGCGATGGCGTCACCACTGAAGACCGGTGCGCCCTCGCGGTATCCGACCAGGCCACCCGACACTGCGGCGTCGTCGCCGAACGCCACCCAGCCGGCCTTCGCCCCCGCGGTGCCGTGCCCGGTGATGCGCAGCCAGATCCGGCCGGGCCGGGCTGCGGTGATGTCGGGCCCCAGCCCGCGCCGGCTCAATGCGGCCGGCCGCGAGGCCTCGATGACCACATCGGCCACGTGGACAAGCGCAGCCAGCTCTCGCGGATCATCGAAATCTACTGCGTACGAGAGCTTTCCACGATTCATCCAATCGAAGAACTCCGGCACCCCGGCACGGGTCCCGTCCGGACGGCTCCGGCTCTCCACCTTGACCACGGTGGCCCCGGCACGGGCCAGCAGCTGTCCGCACAGAGGCCCGGCCCACATCGAGGACAGGTCGGCCACCAGCATTTCGGCCATCGGACCGGTCCGGCCAGGTCCGAGAGAGCTGACCACCGGCGACGCGGGCGCGGTTTCATCGAGCACGGCCACCGGCAGTCCGAGCAGGCGGGCGCGGTCGGCCACCTCCGCAGCGGGGTTCACCGCCGCCCAGGACCGGATCGCCTGCCACGGATCAGGTTTCACCGAATCCTGCTGCAGCAGTGCGGGAACAGCGGCTACGTCATCGGGGCGCGACAGGGTCAGCGCACACCATCCGTCGCGGGTGGCCAGCAGCCTCGTCGCACCACCCGCCGAGACCTGCCCCCGGGGTGCGATGTCCAACAGTGCGGCGCGGCCGGTCAGCAGTTCGGTGGCATCGACCGGCACGCCGGTGCGCGCCGTGAAGTCGTCGGCGACCGTCTGGGCCTGCCTCAGCAGGGCCCGCGGAATCGCCAACGGTGTCATCAGAACTGCAGCGCGCTGAACCGCCAGTCCAGCACCTGGCGGTCGTCGCCACCGTCGGGTCCGCCGGCCGCGTACACCAGCGAACGGAGTTTGAGCTCCCCGGCCTCGGCCGATTCCACGTGCAGCTCGCTGAACAGCGTGTCACCCTCGTGCACCGGGCCGGTGTGATCGCAGGATTCCCAACCCAACACGGTGACCAGGTTCGGCAGCAACCGGTTGGCCTGAGCCAAGGCCAGCCCGATGGTGTGCCCGCCGTACACCAGACGTTTTCCCCCGGCGCGCCAATCATGATGGGTGGCAGCGATGTTCAGTGTCAGCCGAGCCAGTTCCGGAGCGCTGCTGACCACGTCGGCGGTACTGTGCAGCACCGTACCGGCCAGCGCCGGGGCGAAATGCGCTCCGGGCACCCGGGTCCGGAAAGCGTCCGCATCCCAGCCGGCGGTGGGGTTCGGTGCGGTGGCGCCGGCTCCGATCGCCGACAGATCGTCGGCATGCCCGGTGTCGATGTCGTCGCTGGACAGCGGCAGCATCGCGCAACGGTAGAAATCGAGTACCTTGCGGTCCTTCTGATCGACGGTCGTCATCCGCAGGGCTGCCAGGCCGGTGGCCGCCCGTCCGGGCTTGGCCGAATTCTGTTTGAGGCCAACCACTTCGGTGCGGGTATAGAGGGTGTCCCCGATCACCGGGCAGCGGTGGAACGCCAGGCCCCGGTAGAACAGGTTCGCCTTCACCCGTTGCGTCACCAAGGTGCTCTGCCCGATCGCCACATCGCAGACCAACGCGGGGTGCGCCAGCGGACCAGGCTCCCCGATCACCGCGGTGGCGAGCTCGGCGTCCAGCGCCAACCGCAGCCGGTCACCGAGGATCGCCTGATGCGTGGCAGCCGCACCGGCGGTCAGCGTCATCGACGGCGCGGTGCCGAATACCTGACCAACCGCCAGGTCATCGAAATACGGGCCACCAGTCACAACTGGCACTGTAGACCAGCCACCAGAATCCGTTGCGAGCTAAAGCAGTAGATCAGGCGCCTGGCAGGTACAGCCTGGTGAGTTCGACGAGATGCCGGCCGACATCGTCGAGGGCATCAGTCTTCTGAGCCGCAATCGCCATGATGATGGCACCCTCGATAGCTGCGATCGACATGTTCGCCAGGGAACGAGCCGCATCCGCGTCCGCACCGGCCCGGACCAACCGCTCGGCCAGTATCGCCTGCCAGTCCTGGATAGTTTCGGCAGCCACCTCTGCGGCCCTGGGTGCCTCACAGCGACCGAGGACAGCCGCGACGATCGGGCAGCCGGCCTGCAACTCTGTCTCCGCCAGTTGCAGTTTCCACTGGTCGATGAATGCCCGCACCGCTTCGGCAGGGTCGCGTCCGTCGTCAGTCGCGCGGATCAACGTCGTCAGCGTCTGCCCGGCAACCCGGGTCGCCTCCGCGACGAGTTCCTCCTTGCCGCCCGGGAAGTTCAGGTAAATGGTCCGCCGGGAGACGCCGCTGTCCTCAAGCAGTGCACTGACGCCGGTTCCAGCGACACCTCTGCGCCGCAACAACCCGGTCACACTCGTGATCAAGGTGTCTCGTGCTGACATCGCGCTCGTCGCCTCCGTAGTCTTCAGCACCCCCACCACGTACTAGACCAATCAGTCTACCCACACGTTGCACTAGACCGATCGGTGTACTACCGTCGCGAAGGCATCCCCCGGCGCCATTTCGAGGAGACGGCCATGCCAGACATTCACAACCCGTTGCCGCTTGCCAGTGGCCAGGTCCTGCGCAACCGGCTGATGAAGTCGGCGCTCAGCGAAGGCCTGGGCGATGCCCATCATGGGCCGGACCATCGGCTGATCGAGCTGTACCGGCGCTGGGGAACGGGCGGGTACGGGCTCGTGATCACCGGGAACGTGATGGTCGACCACGATCATCTGGGCGAGCCGGGCAACGTCGTCATCGAAGACGACCGCCACCTCGACGGACTGTCCCGATGGGCCAAGGCCACCAAGGACGGCGGCGGGCTCATCTGGATGCAGGTGAACCACCCTGGAAGACAAGCCAATCCGCTGGCCACCCGGTCTCAGCCGGTCGCGCCGTCACCAATCCGGATGAACGTGCCCGGGTGGCAGGCGCCGCGCGCCCTCACCGACGACGAGATCGAGGCCACCGTCGACAGGTACGCGCGGACGGCGGCGATCGCCGATGCAGCCGGCTTCGATGGAGTCCAGATACACGGCGCGCACGGGTATCTCGTCGCCCAGTTCCTGTCACCACGGACCAATCAGCGAACCGACCGCTGGGGCGGCGATGCGGAGCGCCGGATGCGCTTCGCACTCGAGGTGGTGCGGCGGACGCGCGCGGCCGTCAGCCCCGGCTTTGCCGTTGCCATCAAACTCAACTCCGCCGACTTCCAGCGCGGCGGTTTCACCGAGGAAGAGTCGCGCGCCGTCATCGCCGCGCTGAGCGCCGAAGATATCGACTTGATCGAAATCAGCGGTGGCACATACGAATCCCCCGCGATGGAAGGCAGGCCCGTGGTGCAGTCGGCCTCCACGAAGGCGCGTGAGGCGTACTTCATCGAGTACGCACTGGCCGCCCGGGAGGTCTCCGGAGCCGTGCCGCTGGCCGTGACCGGTGGTTTCCGCACCCAGGCAGCGATGAGCGAGGCCGTCCGGTCGGGAGCCACCGACGTGGTCGGGCTGGGCAGGCCCACGACCGTCAACCCAGCGGCCGCCGACAGCCTCCTGGAGGCACGCCAGGCGCGCCTCCGAGTTCCGGACATCTCGCCTCGGCTGCCCGCGCGGCTCGCGAACACCGCCCGCGCCAAGACCTTTCTCAGCGCGCTGGAACTGCAGTGGCATGCCACCCAGTTGCACCGGCTGGGCGCGGGCCGCGAACCGGACCCGACGATCGGCCCGTTGACCACCGCACTGCGGCTGCTGAAGGGCAACGGGCTCGACGCCTTCCGCGCAAGGAGGAACTCATGACCGGCACTCAACCCGACAAGACCCTGAGCAAGTTCCGCAGGGAGCGGGCGCTCGGGCGCTATCTACTGAACCCCACCATCACCGTGTTGGGGAAGCTGGGCGTGCGCACCGCCCTGGCCTCCGAATTGGAGACCACCGGGCGAAAGACCGGCCAGTTGCGGAGGGTGCCCGTCTCCGCCCAGTTCGACGCCACGGGTGCCTGGGTGATCTGCCAGCACGGAACCCGATCGGGCTGGGGCAGCAATATCGCCGCGAACCCGAACGTCCGTCTGCGGCAAGGGAACCGATGGCGTACCGGGATCGCACAGTTCCGGCCCGACGACGACGTCGTCACGCGGGGTCGCAAGTTCGGGTCGATCGGTGCGCGCGTCGTCAAGGCCTTGGAGACCAATCCGGTCTCGGTGCGCATCGACTTCAGCGACTGACGCTCTCACCGATCCACGGGCACACTGACCACCTCATCTACCAGGCCCCAGGCCAGCGCCGTGGCCGCGTCGACGGTGCGCCCGGACAGCACGAGATACGCCGTGCGCCACCGGCCGATGCGACGCGTGATGCTCACCGTGCCGCCCGCCCCGGGAATCAACCCCAGCGCCAGCTCCGGCAGGCCGATCGTGGCATCCGGATCGCAGCTGACCCACCCGCAGTAGCAGGCCATCTCCAGGCCGCTGCCCAGCACCTGGCCGTGCACCTCGGCGCGGCAGCGTCGCCCCAGCCTTTGGGTGATGTCATCGAGCACCAGGGCCGGGCTGTGCCTGGTACGGGCCAGATGCGCGCTGGCCGGGTCGGCGAACGAGCCGAACTCGGCCAGATCGCCGCCGCTGCAGAATGATCGGCCATTGCCGCCGAGCACCACTTCGTCCACGGATGGATCCAGCCGGGCCACCTCGAGGGCCTCCAGAAGTGCGCCGCGGGCGTCGGTCGAGAACGCGTTGTGCCGCCGGGGCCGGTTGAACCGGACGTGCAGGGTGTTCCCCTCACGATGAGCCTGCACCGGTTCGGGCAGCTGCGGCGCGGTGGCCGGTCCCCGTTCGGCCAGCCACCGGCCGAACTCCGGTCCCGACTGCAACGTCGAATACGCCAGCGACTCGGTGATCACCCCGGCCCGGGTCGGCCCGGCCGGGTCGAGGGACCGCAACACATCGTCACAGACCGCGGCCGCCTGCGGCCACGTCCGACACCGTTCGGTGAGTTCGTCCAGAGCCTGCTCGACCGAGTCCACGGTGACCACCCGCCGGTCGTCACAGGGGCGTTCGGTCAGCGTGAACGTCGCGGCATCGGTCGGGGTGTCGACCCCGACACGGATGCCGGCGGGCAGCTCCAGGACGGTCACGAGTACTTGTTTATCAGCCCCTGCTTGTAGAGCTTGCCGGTATCGGTGCGGGGCAACTCGGCCTCGAACGAGATCGTCCGCGGGCATTTGTAGTGCGTCAGACGCTCGCGCAGCCAGGAGAGGAGCTCCTCGGCGAATTCCGGGGTGGCGTCGGCCGGGTCCACGGTCTGCACCACACCCTTGACGCTCTGTCCCATCTCGTCGTCCGGGATGCCGAACACCGCGGCATCCATCACCTTCGGGTGGACGACGAGCATGTTCTCGGCTTCCTGCGGGTAGATGTTCACCCCGCCCGAGATGATCATGTGGTGGCGCCGGTCGGTGAGGTACAGGTAGCCGTCCTCGTCGACATACCCGATGTCCCCCACCGTCTTCCAACCGTGCGAGTCACGCGAGGAGGCGGTCTTCTCGGCGTCGTTGAGGTACTCGAAATCGGCCCCGCCCTCGAAGTAGATCTCGCCGGCCTGACCTGGTGGGACTTCGTTGCCGTCCTCATCGAGGATGTGGACGAGACCGTTCATCGGCTTGCCGACCGAACCCGGGTGGGTCAACCAGTCCTCGGCGAAGATCACCGTGGCACCGATGGCCTCCGAGGACGCGTAGTACTCGTCGACGATCGGCCCCCACCAGTCGATCATCTGCTTCTTGATCTCGACCGGACACGGGGCGGCGGCGTGCATCACGCGTCGCAGGCTGGACATATCGTACGAATTCCGCACGTCCTCAGGGAGTTTCAGCATCCGGGTGAACATCACCGGAACGAACTGGCCCTGGGTGACGCCGTACTTCTGGATCGCGTCGAGCGCGCCTTCGGCGTCGAACCTCTCCAGCACCACCGTGGTGACGCCGGCAGCGTGGGTCTGCATGGACCACACCGAGGGCGCGGTGTGATACAGCGGCGCGGGGCTCAGATACACCGAATCCGGCTGCATCCAGAAGCTCACCAACGCCGACATCATGCCGGGGGTCTCCGACGGCGGCACGTGCGGCAGATCCCGCTTGATGCCCTTGGGCCGGCCCGTCGTGCCCGACGAGTACTGCAGCAGATCCCCGTCCAGCTCGTCATCGATCGGGGTGGCAGGCAGGTCGGCGACAGCTTCCGGGTAACGCTGCCAGCCGTCGAGCTCGCCGTCGGCGATCAGCAGGGTGTCCGGCAGGCCGTTGGGGAGCTCCGCCTCTAGACCGCTCAGGATGTCCTTGAGCACCGCGGAGCCGACGATGGCCTTGGCTCCGCTGTTGTCGATGATGTACGCCGCCTCGGCCGCGGTCAGATGCGTATTGATCGGCACGTAGTACAGGCCGCTGCGGCGCGCGGCCCACATCACGGCGTGGATGTGCTCGTTGTTCTCCATGAGGATCGCGACCACGTCGCCCTCTTCCAGCCCGTGCCGGCGGAAGTAATGGGCCAGGCGATTCGCGCGAGCTTCGAGCTCACCGAACGTGACGACGGTGCCCGACGGATGGAGGATGATCGCCGGCTTCTCGGGGTTGGCCTCGGCATGCTCGCGGATCTGCATGAGGGCACTGTAACCGGCGCCACTTGACAGGTGTCAAGACGGGCGCGGTTACACCCTCCGAAATCGCCGTGAACAGGTGATTGACTACAGAAACACCGAGGCCACCCGCACCACCAATCCCGAGTCCAGCCGCGCCCGCCGGACCTACGATGTCCAAACGCCCAGCGGATCGAGCGTGGGGAGCGCCGATGCGATTCATCGAAGCGCGCTGAGAACGGCGTCGACATGCCAGCAGGCATCGCCACCTTTCTGTTCACCGACATCGAAGGTTCCACCCGACGGTGGGAAGCTGACGCTGACGGCATGCGAGCCGCCCTGGCGGTGCATGACGAGGTGCTGCGCCGCGCGATAGCCGAGCAGGCCGGCACACTTTTCAAGCACACGGGCGACGGCGTCTGTGCGGCGTTCGCCTCGCCGTCCGCCGCCGTCGAAGCGGCGGTGAGCGCACAGCGGGAGTTGGGGCTGCCGGTACGGATGGGCCTGGCCACCGGGGAAGCCGAACACCGCGACGACGACTATTTCGGCGCCGTCCTCAACCGGGCGTCCCGAATCATGGCGTCCGGGCACGGCGGACAGATCCTGCTCGACGGGGTGACGGCGGGCCTGTTGAGCGGCGTCGACCTGATTTCGTTGGGGTCGAGACGGTTACGCGACATCGCCAAACCCGTTGACCTCTACCAGGTCCACGCCGCGGGCCTGCGCACCGAATTCCCGCCGCTGAACACCACCACTTCCGGACCGGGGAATCTGCGGGCTCCGACCACGAGCCTCATCGGACGCGAGGCTGATCTGACCGAGTTGGACACGGTGCTGAAATCCCATCGCCTGGTGACGTTGACCGGTGTCGGCGGGGTCGGCAAGACCCGGCTGGCACTGGAGGTCGCCTCCCGCTCGCTCGACGCATTTCCGGACGGCGCGTTCGTGATCGAACTGGCCGCGGTCGGTGATCCGACCGCGGTCCCGGACTCGGTCGCGGCCATTCTCGGAATCACCCAGCAAGCCGGGTTGACCGTCACCGAGAGCATTGCCGCGGCCCTCCAAGGACGCTCCCGCATCCTGGTTTTCGACAACTGCGAACACGTCCTGAACGCGGCCGCCGATCTGATCGAGTCGATCCTCGCCCAGTCGTCGGCGGTCACGGTCCTTGCCACCAGCCGCGAAGGGCTGAGGCTCAAAGACGAGCAGCTGTGGCCGGTGGCATCGCTGGACATCCGCGACGGCCCGGGTTCCGCGGCCGCGGCACTGTTCATCGATCGAGCTCAGGCGGTCTCGCCCCGCGCCTCATTCGCCTCGCCGGTCGACTCCGCCGCGGTAGTGGAAATCTGCCGTCGCCTGGACGGAATTCCACTGGCGATCGAACTCGCGGCGTCACGCATGGTGTCGATGACGGCTTCCGAGATCCGCGATCGGCTGGACGACCGTTTCCGGCTGCTCGTGGGCTCGCGTCGGGGGCTGGAACGGCACCAGACGCTGAGCCACGCCGTGCAATGGTCCTACGACCTGCTCGACCGCGATGAAAAGTCCGTATTGACAAGGCTTTCGGTGTTCAACGGGGGATTCAACCTGGCTGCGGCGTGCGCCGTCGCCGGCTCCGACGACGAACTGGGGACGCTGGATCTGCTCGACGCCCTCGTCCGGAAGTCGCTCCTGGTGGCAGACCCCACAACATCGCACACTCGCTTCTCGATGCTGGAGACCATCCGTCAATTCGCGGAGGAGCAGCTCGTCGGCTCGGGCGATTCGGAAGCGGTACGCACAGCACACGCACACTACTTCGCGGGCCTGCAGTCCGAAGTGCTCGCGTTGTGGGACAGCCCGAGGCAACGCGAGGCCTACGAATGGTTCTCAACCGAATTGCCCAACCTGCGGACAGCGTTTCGATGGGGCGCCGACAACGGCGATCTCGACGCGGCTGCCGCAGTCGCGGTGAATGCCATCTACATCGGATACTTCCTCGAACAGTGGGAACCCCTGGCCTGGGTCGAGGAGATCCTCCCGGCGGCCCAAACAGCACACCATCCGAGACTGGCTCAGCTCTTCGTGGGCGCCACCAACTGTGCTGCGTTGGGACGCGTCGACGACTTCAACGAGTACGCCGAAGCCAGCCGGGCGGCGATCGGCAGCGGAGAATTCGACGATGTCGGCGACGAGTTCTCGTGCGTGGTGGCCGCCGGATACAACACGACGGGCCGGCCCGACCGGGCAATCGAGTGGTGCCGGGCAACGATCGCTCGGCTACCCCAGCGCCACACCGCCAACCAGACCGTCCTGGCGGTGACATTGGCTGTCTGCGGAGCCACGGCGGAAGCGATGAACGAGTCGGCACGGCTGCCCACCGACGCCGAGAGCCTCGCCAACCCCGCCCTGGCCGGTGCCGCGCTGCTCGGGTACGGCTGGGCCCGCCGGGAGACTGAGCCCGCAGTTGCCTACCAGGCCCTCCGCCGAGGGTGGCAGCTCGCCCAGGAAAGCGGCGATCGACAGCAGACATCGATCTTCGCCTGCCTGCTGGCCGGGCTCGCCGCCGACCGCGGCCAGCTGATCGATGCCTTCGACTACATCACCCAAGCCATCCGGCACTACTACGACTCCGGCACCGTCGAACTGATGCGCAACGCACTGGGACTGCTCACCGTACTGCTCGACCGGCTCGGCGGACACCAACCGGCAGCCACCATCAGCGGCTTCGCCTCGACCGCGATGGCGCGCGCGGGCTTCCCCGAGATCGACGCCGCCATCGCGGATCTGAAAGAAGTTCTCGGTGAAGACCGCTACCGGTCACTTGCGTCGGCCGGCGCAAGCATGACCACCACCGAGGTTGCCGACTACGCATTCGAACAGATCGGCCGGGCCCGGTCCGAATTGGGCACCGCGGGGTAACCCCCCAGTCAGTCCGCACCGATCCCACGCAGCAGCAACATCAGGCTGGTGCAGGCGTCGTCGAGGGGCTGCAGCGACCTCGCGCTGCGGCACTGGATGATGGCACCTTCCAGTGAGCTGACGATGAAGCTGCCGAGGGAGGCCGCGGTGGTGGCGTCAACACCCTTGGATTCGATCGACTCCGCGATCACCCGGGACCAATCAGCAAACACCGCGGCCGAGGCCTCCCGCACCACGAGCGCATCCGGACCGGCCTGCGCGGCCGCCACGATGGGACACCCCCCAGTGAAGTCACTGTCGATCAGGTTCTGCTTCCACCCGGCGACAAAGGCGCCGATGACGTCCTCGGCAGGCAAGGTCTGTGTCAGTTCTTGGATCCTGGCGGTGATGATCCGTCCGGCCTCCAGCGTGGCCTGTTCCATCAGTTCAGTTTTTCCGGCTGGAAAGTGCTGGTAGATCGACCCGCGAGCGGTGTTGCTGCGTTCCAGCAGATCGCTGAGACCCGTCGCGTGTACCCCGTACTCACGCATCAGCTCGATGGCGCTCTGAATGAGACGCTCGCGCGGGCCTGCCACCGCCGCCACCCTCTCCATTTCCGAAATAGACCAGTTGGTCCATCCTAGTCGACCACTCATAGACCGATTGGTCTACGATGCCCGAATGCACAATCTGGCGGTCTTCGGCAAACTCTCCAGGGTCTGCGCGAAGCATGCGTGGTTGATTCTCGGGGCGTGGCTGGCCCTGGCCGGCGTACTCAACCTGGCCATCCCCCAGCTGGAACGCACGGTGGCCGAGCACTCCGCGCCGTTCACTCCGGAAAGCCCGACCACCGAGACCCTGCGGCAGATGTCGCGCGACTTCGGCGTCCCCGATACCACCGCCGTCGGCAGCATCGTGGTGTCCAGCGACCGCGTCCTCAACCCGGCCGACACCGCGTACTACCGCGATCTGGTATCGCGGTTGGTGGCAGACAAGGACGACGTCGCGTATGTGCTCGACACTTACGGGACGCCGGGGCTCGAGGGAATCGGCCTGAGCCCCGACGGGAAAGCCATCCACCTGATCGTCGCCACCACCGGCGACGTCGGCTCCACCCGTGCGCACCGGTCCACCGAGAACGTCCGCGCCGCAGTCGATGCACTCCCCCGCCCATCGGGGCTCGATGTGCATTTCACCGGGGCCGCACCGACTCTGTCGGATCTGTTCTCCGCCATCGACACCTCGCTGGCCATCATCACGGTGGTCTCGGTGGTTCTGATCACGCTGCTGCTGCTCGCTGTCTACCGGTCGCTGATCACTTCGATGATTCCCCTTCTCACCGTGGGCATTTCGCTGGCGGTCGCGCGGCCGGTCATCTCCCTGCTGGGCGGCCATGATCTGCTGACCGTCTCGAACTTCACTATCGCCCTGGTGACCGCGATGGTGCTGGGAGCGGGGACCGACTACGGCATCTTCCTGCTGGCCAACTATCACGAGGGCAGACGCCGCGGGCTGGCCGTCGACGACGCGGTTGCCCGGTCCGGTGCGCACACCGCGGGTATCGTCATCGCCTCCGCGCTGACCATCGCCGGTGCCGGAATGGCCATGGTATTCACCAAGATCGGGATGTTCCGCACCGCGGGACCTCCGATCGCCCTGTCGATCGCGATAACCATGGCAGTCAGCCTGACGCTGACCCCCGCAATCATGGCGCTGTGGGGGCGGCGCGGATACGCCGAGCCCCGCCCGCTCGATGAACGACGCTGGCGCAAGCGCGGCGCCGCCATCATCCGTCGTGCACCGGCGCTCGTCGCGGCGTCCTTGGCGTTTCTCATCGCCATGAGCTCAGTGCTGTTCACCTTCGAACCGAACATCGACGAGAACGCGATGCAACTGCGCGCCACCGACAGCAAGCGCGGATACGAGGCCGTCTACCGCCATTGGGGCGTCAACGAGGCGGCTCCGGAGTTCATCACCATCCGGACCGACCACGACATGCGCAACACCAACGACCTGGCCGCCCTGGATCTGATCGCCATGTCGATCGGCAACCTTCCGCAGGTGGCCTACGTCCGGTCGATCACCCGGCCCGAGGGAAAACCGCTGCCCGAGACGGCCATCGGCTCGCAGACCGCGCAGGTCGGCGCCGGCCTGGCCGATGCCCACGACCGCATCGAGGAGGCCATCCCGCAGCTGAAGCGCCTCGCCTCCGGCGTGACCCAACTGCACGACGGATCAGCGGATGCGGCCGCCAGGCTCCCCGAACTCACCGACGGCGCCCGGTCCCTCGTCGACTTGGCGCGCAACCTGCTCGGCACGCTGGAATCCGCCGATCGGGTGGTCGGCAACCTCTCCGGCGGGTCACTGGACGTGGTGACCGCCGTGCGCAGCATCTCCAACGCCACCGATTCCCTGGATCGGGTGGTCGACGACATCGACTCCGCCCGAGAGCGATTGGCGGCTCCCACGGCCGCATTGCACGCTGTGTTCGATCCGCTCACCGGGCCGGAGCCGTCGGCCGCCTGCGCGGCGGACAGCTCATGCCTGCGCGCCAGGCAGGCCTTCGCCGACCTCAACGCGGCCACCGGCGGACGCGCCCAGCTGGCAATCGACGGATTGACCCTCGTCGCGCCCCTGGTCCCCGAAGGACCGGTGACCACGGCTCTGGACACGCTGCCCGACCTACGGGCGGCGATCAAGAAGCTGCGGGCCATGCTCGATCAACTCGGCACCCGCACCCCCGAGCAGACCCGTCAGGAACTGAGTCGGCTGTTGTCCGGGATCAATGAACTCACAACAGGTTTGGGCCGTCTGACCGCGGGCCTGGGCCAGGTCAAGACCGGTACCGACACCATGGTCACACTGACCACCGAACTCAGTGCGGGGCTGTCACGCGCCTCGGACTTCCTGCATCGGATGTCGGCCGACACCAGCACCGGCGCGGGGCGGGGCTTCTACCTGCCAGAGGAGGGCCGCACCGACCGCCGCCTCACCGCCGGTGAGCAATTGCTCATCTCCCCGGACGGTCGCAGTGCACGCATGATGGTGGTCTGGGCGGTGAATCCGTATGGCGCCGAGGCGATGGGCGCGGTACCCGACGTCATCGCCGCGGCGAACAATGCCGCGACGGGAACCGTGCTGGAACATGCCCAGATCGAATCAACCGGCCTGGCCTCGCTGTCCCAACGTCATGTCGACCAAACCTGGCGTGATTTCGCACTTTTCGGCGTCGTCGCGGTGGCGGCCGTGCTCCTGGTGCTGATCGTGATGCTGCGCAGCCTGGTGGCCCCGGTCCTGATGATCGCCGCGGTGGTGCTGTCCTTCGGAGCCGCGGCAGGGATGTCCACCCTGATCTGGCAACACCTGATCGGCATCAGCCTGGACTGGTCGGTGTTCCCCGTGTCGTTCATGGCACTGGTCGCGGTCGGCGCCGACTACAGCATGCTGTTCGCCGCCCGCATCCGCGAGGAATCCCACAGTGGAGTGATCAGCGGCATCATCCGCGGATTCGGCAGCACCGGCAGCGTGATCACCACCGCCGGAGTGGTTTTCGCGATCACCATGTTCGCGTTGACGAGTGGGACGGTGCTCAACCTGGTGCAGATCGGATCCACGATCGGCATCGGGTTGCTCCTCGACATCACGGTGGTGCGCACTTATCTGGTTCCCGCTGCGATGAGCCTGCTGGGCGAGCGCATGTGGTGGCCGGCGCGTGCAATGAGCTGATCGCGCGCGTAACGCTACGGCGGAATTTCGGCGGCAGATTCATACGGTCAATGCAATTTCCGTGACTAGGGAGGTTGCAGGTGCCGCCGGCTTATCCACGTGTGATGCGGCGAGAGTTTTTCGATCG